>NZ_LMPY01000001.1:0-569332 GCF_001424445.1 Methylobacterium sp. Leaf361
CATCGCCACCCGCTACGAGAAGCGGGCTGCCAACTACCTCGCCATGGTCACCCTCGGCATGACCATGCTCTGGCTCACATGAGTTTGCAGAGACGCCCTAGACATGCCCGTGCAGGTCAGTGTCGATGGATAGCAGCTCGGCGCGGGCCTATCATGCCCGCCTTGCCCGGCCTCGGAAAGCCGCCGCGCCGGATCGGCGCAGATCGCAGGATCACGGCCCCAACCGCCTGCGGCATTCGGATGCCCGAGGCGCCAATTCCGTTCCGAGGGGGCCGTAGCCGGCGCCACGATGAGCGGGTGACGATTGCCGGGTGGCGTAGATCGCAATTTCTGGCTACGGGTACTCATCACCCCTACACACACCAATGCGATGAATGACCCAGCCGGGCATGCGCGAAAAGCCGCTTTGAGCGGCTACGACATCCTCCAGTCGCCCGCGGAGCCCGGCTTCGACGATCTCGTCGCCCTCGCCACCCAGATCTGCGATACGCCCGTCGGCCTCATCAGCTTCGTGGCCAGCGACCGCCAGTGGTTCAAGGCCCGGATCGGGTTTGCCCCCTGCGAGACGCCGCTCAGCCAATCCATCTGTGCCCACGCCCTCGCCGAGCGGGATATCCTCATCATCCCGGACCTGACGCAGGACCTCCGCACCCGTGACAACACGCTGGTGACCGGAGAGCCGTTCATCCGCTTCTACGCGGGCGCCGTGCTGACGGCGACCAACGGAATCGCGATCGGCACGCTGTGCGTGATCGACAACGAGCCCCGGCCGGAGGGCCTCACCCCGCAACAGGCGTCCGGCCTGCAGGCGCTCGCCCGTCAGGTGATGACCCAGCTCGAGTTGCGGCGGGCCATCCGGGAACGGGATCGCGCGCTCACCACCTCCGACGAGGCGCGCGACGCGCTGCAGATCAGCGAGGAGCGCTTCCGGCTTTCCTCGCGCGCCACGACGGATGTGATGTGGGATTGGGATCGCGAGGGCGATACCTTTCACTGGGACGATGCCCTCACCCGCGTCTACGGCTACGTGGCCTCGACCGTCACACCGACGGCCGCATGGTGGTTTGAGCACATTCATCCGGAGGATCGGGAGCGCGTCCGTCAGAAGGTCCTCAGCGCTACCGAGGTGGGCCCGCGTTGGGCCGACGCGTACCGGTTTCAGCGCGCGGACGGCACGTATGCCGACGTGCTCAATCAGGCGTTCCTGGTCCGAAGCAAGGCCGGACGCGTCATGCGCATGACAGGCGTCATGCTGGACAACAGCGCGCGGGCGGCGGCGGACCAGCACCAGAGCCTGCTCAACCATGAACTCAGCCATCGGCTGAAGAACACCCTTGCCATCGTCCAGGCCATCGCGGCGCAGACCCTGCGCAACGCCGCCAGCTTGGACAGCGCGCGCGACGCCCTGCTGCAGCGCCTGATCGCCCTCGGTAAGGCCCACGACATTCTCCTGGCGAGCAACACCGAGCAGGCCGGGATGGAGGCCGTCATCCGGGGGGCGCTGGCTCTGCACGACAACCAGCAGGCGGGGCGGTTCCGGATCGAGGGACCGCCGCTCGAGATCGGCCCCAAGGCCGCGCTGGCTCTCGCGCTCATGATCCACGAATTGGCGACGAACGCTGCCAAGTACGGGGCGCTCTCGACCGAGGCCGGGCACATCGGCATCCGCTGGCAGATCGAGGCGGCGGGCGACGATCCGCAGCTGCGGCTGTGCTGGACTGAATCGGGCGGGCCGCCGGTCTCGACACCGTCGCGCACGGGCTTCGGAACCCGTCTGATCGAGCGCGGTCTCGCCGGGACCATCGGTGGGACCGTGAGGCTGGTGTACCAGCCGAGCGGCGTCACGTGTGATCTCGTGGCGCCCGTCGCAGGGTTTCAAGAAAAGACGGAGATTTTAAATTGAACGAAAACCGATCCGCGTGCTTGCTCTAAGCCATGAACAAAATCATTTCGAAGCCAACCGCGCTGATCGTCGAGGATGAAAACATCACGCGGATGGAGACCATGGATGTCTTCGCCGATGCAGGCTTCGACGTGATCGAGGCCTGGACTGGCGACATGGCCCTGCACCTGCTTGGTAGACTCCCGACGATCCAGCTGGTGTTCACCGACGTGCGCATGCCCGGTCGGGTCGATGGCATTCGCTTGGCGCAGCTGATCGCGGAGCGTTGGCCGGAGACCGCCGTGATGGTCTGCTCCGGCCCACTCGCGTTCCGGCCGAGAACCCTGCCCGACAAGGCGCGGTTTTTTCCCAAGCCGTTCAGTCTGAACGAGGTCTCGGCGACGGCCCTGGCGTTGGTGGCCTGAGACCGGCCGCTCCGCGCAGCAGTGTCGGCCGCACCGGCCTAGATGCCGCTGCCCTGTTCGGACAGGAGATCGAAGATGTTGCCGGTGAGCGCATGGAGCGCGCACGGCTTGGATACGAAACGTGCTCCGTCCGGCAGATCGGTGCCCTTGGGATTGTTCCGATCGGACAGCACCAGCAGCCTGATCTCGGGCCACCGCGCCGCGACGAGCTTCGCCAACTGATACCCGTTCAATTCGCTGCCGGGCATATCGACGTCGCTGATCAGGACGCGCACGTCGGTACGGGTCGAGAGAAGGTCGACCGCCTGCTCGGAGTTGCAAGCCTCGAACACGATGAGTCCAGCGGCGCCAGCGCCCCGGCCATGTCCATCAGCTGCACCGGATCGTCGTCGACGATCAGGATGCCGAGCTGGTGCGGGGCTAACGGAGCCCTCTGGCGCGTGGTGAGGGCCGTCATGAGCCGGACGGCCCGCCAAGATGACTCGTGAGGGTCGTGATGCGGGAACCCACCAGTCTCGCCGCCTTGCGCAGTTGCCCCTCCGTAATCGCGAAGCGTTCGGCCCACGCGGCTCGAACGACCCGATCATTGATATCGATGTGCGTGGCGGCTCGGCTGGGTAAGGTTTTTTTGACGAACGACATGCGCTCTTGCTTCGCGTCTTCTCGTCGAAGAACGCGCCTCAGATGCTCAGTGGGATGGATATTTGCCAACGCGGGACGGTGTGTAAGGTTGCCTTGTCTCGCGGGTGGACGGTGTCTGCGGCAGGATGGGAAGGCTCCACCGCCGCGGGACCGATGATCTTCCGGCGCGACGCTGCGATGCGCCAGAAGCCCGAGTTCTACCGCGGTCGGACAGCTGCAGATCAATGATCCTGTCGCCGGTTTTAGTCTTCTCTGGCGCGCGCACGATATCGCGGCGCGGGGCGCTAATTTTTGTCCGAGCCACATTAATGGTTGTGATGATCTCTCCGATGGCGTAGAGATGATAAATCGACTTTTGGCCAGATATTCCAGCCGTCTCGCCTGAACAGGGCGAACGCTCTGCATCTCTCCCATTTTCGACGACCAGAGACCGGGCGCGCGTGATGCGCGCTCGGCCCGATTTCTTGCCTGTATAGATATGGAATACCTATGAGCATCGGCACCGTTAAGTGGTTCAACGACACCAAGGGTTTCGGCTTCATCCAGCCGGATGATGGCGGCAAGGACGTGTTCGTCCACATCTCCGCCGTCGAGCGCGCCGGCATGCGCAACTTGGCCGAAGGTCAGAAGATCTCCTACGAGATGGAGTCCGACCGTCGCACCGGTAAGCAGTCGGCCGGCAACCTTCAGGCCGCCTGAGCCTCGCTGGTACGACCGACGATTTTCGAAGCCGTTCCCTCGGGAGCGGCTTCATCTGTTTCTCGCCGCCTTGGCTGAGTCGGGGCGGACAAAAAGGAATTTCCGTGGGTCAGTTCAAAACAGACCAGCTCGTCGATCGTCTCGAAGCGACGGCCAAAGCGCGGCAGGCTACGCTGGCCCGCTTCCGGGCTCGTCCTGCGGCCGATGATCCGGTCGTCCTCGCCCGCCAAGCGGCGCGGCACACGGTCGTCCAGGCCCGGGACGTGCGGGCGAGCGAGCGGGAGATCGCTCGGCTGGCCGCCGAGGCTGACCGTGAGGCTGCAGCGTTGGCCGCAAAGGAGCGCGCCGAAGCGGAGATCGCCCGTCAGATAGCCGAGAAGGCAGCGCGGCAGGCTGACCTCGCCGCCGAGCAGAAGGCCGCGCGCGACGCACGCTTCGCGGCTCGCAAGGCGCGAGCCCGTCGGTAGGCCGGACTCAGCCTGCAGTACCCGTCACCCAGGAGGACGACCCATGTCGCACAAGTTCAAGATCGGTCAGCATGTCCGGCAGCTGGGGCTCAGCTACGCAGGCAATAAGAGCATCGTCGACGGCCTCTTCGAGGTTGTTCGCCTCACGCCGGACGACCGTTCCGGCGAGCCGACTTACCGGATCAGGTCCGCCAGCGGCGAGCGTGCCGTGCGGGAAGGCGAACTCACCCACGCATCCTGATCGGTTTCGGCCGGTCGGATCAGTGCGTGCAGAGGGCGCGTCCTGTGACGGCTCTCCGTCGGGACTCTCAGGACCGGCGGAGATGCCGCGGGCAGTCTGGAATCAAGTTTGTTGAACGCCATGATGACGAACACGAATGCGCATTCGGCCGACGCGGCGATGATTGAACCCAACCAGACGGCCTTCATCCTCAAGGTGACGCGACCTGACGAGGCCGAGTTGTCGGGGCAATTGGCGATGTTCTACGTCGCCATCACCACCTCCGAGGACGAGGCGCTGGCCATCGTGCGCCGCGCGGTGAAGGGGGATGCCGATGTCGAGCCGACGGGCGTCCGCCTCTCGCAACAGACGGCCAACGCACTCGCTCTGGAAGCAGGCTTCGCGCGGGCTCTGTGACATCACCGCCAGTCCGACTTCGGCGACGCCGGGATCCGAACCGGCCACTCCTCAGGCGGCGACGCGAACCCGCTTCGAAGCCTGGTCGATGGCTGCGATGACCGCGTCCGGTGCCAGATGCTGGATCATGTGGCCCAGGCCGGGCACGACGATGAGGTGACTGTCGGGCAGTTCGCCGTGCAGGCGCTTCGACTGCCGATCGACATCGGCGATCTGATCGGCTCCGCCCACGATGATCACCACCGGGAGCCTCAGGTCGCGGTAGTGCTTCTGAAGCTCGGCCGCCGACGGCGTCATCAACGCGGCGTCCTCTGCTGACGCCCGCAGCTGGATCGGCCGCAGCATCATGGCCTTCGGGAACCCTCGGTCGAAACGCTCCGTGACGGCGGCCGGCGCGAACATGGCCTTGAGCAGGGCGGGCTGCAGGATCCGACCGATCACGGGCGAGATCGAGTGGCGCATCAGGTCCCCGATGCCGGGGAGCGCCACCGGGGACGCGAGCACCACATCGGCGCGCAGCGTCGGGTAATAATACCCGGACGCCAAGACGAGGCTGCGCACGAGCTGCGGGGCCTGTAGCGCGAGGGCGACCGCGACCAAAGCCCCCCAGGAGTGTCCGAGGACGACGGCTTGGGCAACGCCGAGCTGCTGAAGCGCCTTCTGGAACAGCGTCGCGTGAGTGCGCGGCGTCCAGAGCCCGCGCGGGCGGTCGCTGTAGCCGTAACCGGGTCGGTCGAAGATGATGACGCGGTGGCGCTCAGCCAGATCGTCGACGATGCCGCTGACGAGAAAGTCCTGGATCATCATGCCGTTGCCGTGAATCAGCACCAGCGGCTCGCCGTCCCCCCGCTCGACGTAGTGCAGGCGCACGCCATCCACGGTGAGGAACGCGCCGATCGGTGGCGTCCGTCGCTCGGCCTGCTTCGCCTGAGCGGCCGCATAGAGGGCGGACGCTCCCAGCGCGGTCGCGGAGCCGAGCAGGGTCGGAAGCAGCCACGCTGTTCTTGAACGGCCTGTCATGGGATTGATCCTGTTCACTGGAATGGGGCGTGCCTTCCGATTGCCGAGGGACGGCGAGTCCCCTTCCCACCACGGGAAGAGGCGCCGGTCCGCCGTTTCCGACGCGGCAGGCGATCGGTGTCGGCAGGATGACGCCGGCTGGGCACTTAGTCGGCGCCGCCATACGGCACGCGGGACGCGTCGGTCTCGGCGCAGCTCCCGCCGGTCTCACTCGGACAGGTTGAAGGCTCTGACATGCCCGGCGGAGCGATGACCCAGTTGGAGGCACGACCGTAGCGGTTGCGGCGCCTATCGCGCGCCCTGCCAACGCACCGTCATCCGACGAAGGGCTAAATCGCCATTCGTCTCCGAAGCGCCCTCCGAATCGAAGGATCGGGCCGACTGGCGCACGATCACATCGTCCCGCGTGATCGACCAGTCGAACCGGCCGGGCTCCTTCGCCGATGGCATGACCTGTAACTTGTGGGGATTGGATCTGAAAACGATCATCTGATCTGTTCAATGCTCCCATAAGAACCGTTTATTAATCTTCCAGGACCGCTATTATAAGTCCTTTGGCAGTCACGCCGACGGCGCCTGACTTGTTTCAGTCGCGGAGGCGGACGCATGCTTCCATGCCTCGACGCTGGCTGCCGTGCTCGCCAGTTGCGACGCCAAGTATCGCAGCGCTTCCGTGCAACGACCGTCTTCGCGGCGCACATCAGCAGCGCGAGCCCGATCGTCGCTCGCCGCGACAAGCGAGTCCGCAACGAGCGTTAGTCGTTCGGCGACGCGACGCATCGATTGCGGCCCGGTGAAGCTGGTCCGCGCATCGGTGGCGACGGCCTGAATCAGACTTCCAAGATCAGGCTCGAGAATCATCTCCCAGTGCTGGGCATAATTTGACGCCATCATCTGGCACTTGGTGAACCAGCTGAACTCCAAGCCTGTAAGTCTAGGTTGAGCCATAACGCACTCCTTGCTGGACGGGCTGAATTCACGCGCATGCAGACAGCCGACGTCCGCTGTCCTGCCAAAGCGCCGGCCGATGACGTCACCGTTTGCTCAGGTGGCCAGGTCGACTGGCGACGTAGAGCCGCTCCATCATGTCGAGGGTCGTCCCCGAGATTCGCCATGCCGGGAACTCAGCGCATCACCTGCTGACTGACGTCAGCACGCGACAGGACCCGCGTCCGTCCGACGACACAGTCGCGCGTCGCAGCGATCGCCCGCAGGATGCGGCGACTCTCATAAGATGATGTGTCGAAAATATTTTACCAGATCAAATAAATATAAATCTGGCGATTTATCGCATATTAGAAATTTTATCCGGGAAAACATGAAACAGGCGCCGATCTGAACGAAATAACGTTCTCGGCGTTTTCAGTACTCGAGCTTCCGTTGCTGCCGTCAAGGAGATCCGCCATGCTCAATCAGAAACGTTTTGGGCGCAAAATATCGATCCCCTCGACGATGGAGATCAAGCGCGATCTGATGGACATGGCGCATGCGGACACGATCGTGAAGTCCTTCAAGAGTCGTGGCCTTACCAGGGACGAATTCGGGGAAGTGGTTTCGGGCCTGGTCGCTGATGGTCTGCTTTCGCTGGAGCGAGCTCAGGTATTGACCCTCCGCTTCGAGCGCACAGACCCCCAAAGCCCAAGTCTCGTGGATGATCGTGACGCTCGATGATCTGGGAAAGCGACAGCGAAGTGGCTTGGAGATGCGTGCCGCGGATGGCTCTGTCGGCGAACGCCTCGGCAGACTGTGGCGCAGTCTCGTGAGCTGACGCTTGTCGCCAGCCCCCACGGGAAGTGTCGGCGGGCGGTGCCGTGCAGGCCACGTTTTTGCCGAGGGCTCGAATAAGGGTCCGATCGCGGGCAGCATGACCGCCCAAGGCAACGGCACGTGACACGCATCGTGAGGATTGGTCCTGTGCCATTGTCGGGGCCCCAGCCGCCGACCTGCCGTTGTGCACGGACGAGACGCGCTTGGCCGAGGGGCGGGGGGATGAACGCGGCATCGGCATATCTGCCGGCTCGGCTTGATCAGGCCAGGATGACCTCGATTAAATGGCGGTTCGCCCAGATGGACGTGATGGTCCGGTCGATCTCCCGCAGAAGCAGTTCCGCGGCGGCTCGGGTCTCCGGGCTATTGAGCGGGCCGGCGACGATCCGTGCCTGCTGGGCCCGGCGCAACTCGGCCGCGGCGAGGTCCTGTTCCGCCTGTGTAAGGATGTCCCGGAGGTAGGCGTCGGGCAGTGTCGGCATGGTGGCAGCCTCCCGTCCATGACATGGATCCCGCCGCGCGACCCGGTCACGGGCAACGCGGCTTCGACGAGCCCTCAGGTCAGACGGTGAAGATCTGCAGGAGAACTCCGAGGCTTCCCAAAGCCGCAGTGCTGATCCCACAGACGAGGACGATATCCCCGCTCGCTATGTGCTTCGACACCGGTGCAAACCGGTAGGCTGCCGACGTCAGCGCGATGCCGAGCAACGCAATCGCCAGAGCGACGGTCATCAGAATTGTCATGACAATGATCCTTGTCCGCCAGCGGCGGGACTGACCATCGCGCGGACAAGTGTAACGTGTGAAAGAGACGAAATATCCGTCTGCCACCGTCCAGATTTTCGATTGTCAAAACTCTTGGCGATTTCAGGCGAGACAGCTGCTTTTCACGGTGAAATCGTCGCTGGTCGGCGGAGCGGTGGCCTGACTGATCGTCTTGCCATCCTCCAACACAGTCCTGCTTGAGCGGCCCGATCAGGGCGGACGATCGCGCAGGTTGATCCGCGCGGCGCGGAGATCGGTCGATCGACGCAGGCGGTTCGAATCCGCTGTCCCTCGCTGAAGGGGCCGTTTAGGCGTTTTGCCCCGGCTTCCGGATGAGCGGGGCCCGCTGTCCCATCATAAGATTAGCACTTCCATGCGGCGAGTGCTAACAGTCGGTCGATCAAGCGGCGAAACAATCTCGCCGGTCTCTGTCCCGCGACAGCGCCAATCACCGCGGTTGGATCTCGCTTGGGAACGATCAGGATCTCACAATGAAATTCCGTCCGCTGCACGACCGCGTGGTGCTCCGTCGCATCGAAGGCGAGGAGAAGACCAAGGGCGGGATCATCATCCCCGATACGGTCAAGGAGAAGCCGCAGGAGGGCGAGGTCGTCGCTGTGGGGCCCGGTGCACGCGACGAGGCCGGCAAGATCAACGCGCTCGATGTCAAGGCGGGGGACCGTGTGCTGTTCGGCAAATGGTCCGGCACCGAGGTCAAGATTGACGGCCAGGACCTCCTGATCATGAAGGAATCCGACATCCTGGGCATCGTCGCCTAGCCTCGATCAGGCCGTTCGCGGCCTCGAACGACGACCTTCCCGTCGAGGCGCCCGCTGTGGCGTGCCTTGGGGCCAGACGACAGATGATGAGCGCACCACCATGTCCGCCAAAGATGTTCGCTTTTCGGTTGATGCTCGCGAGGGGATGCTGCGCGGTGTCGAGCTGCTCGCCAGCGCAGTGAAGGTGACGCTGGGCCCGAAGGGCCGCAACGTCGTGATCGAGAAGAGCTTCGGCGCCCCGCGCATCACCAAGGACGGTGTGACGGTCGCGAAGGAGATCGAGCTCGCCGACAAGTTCGAGAACATGGGCGCCCAGATGGTGCGCGAAGTGGCCTCGAAGTCGAGCGACACCGCCGGCGACGGCACCACCACGGCGACCGTTCTCGCGGCCTCCATCGTCCGAGAGGGCGTCAAGTACGTCGCCGCCGGCATGAACCCGATGGACCTGAAGCGCGGCATCGATCTGGCCGTGGCCGCGGTCGTGAAGGATATCGCGGGTCGCTCGCGGAAGGTCGCCTCGTCCGAGGAAATCGCCCAGGTCGGTACGATCTCCGCCAACGGCGACAAGGAGATCGGCGAGATGATCGCCCACGCCATGCAGAAGGTGGGCAACGAGGGCGTGATCACGGTCGAGGAGGCCAAGACNGATCTCCGCCAACGGCGACAAGGAGATCGGCGAGATGATCGCCCACGCCATGCAGAAGGTGGGCAACGAGGGCGTGATCACGGTCGAGGAGGCCAAGACGGCCGAGACCGAGCTCGACGTCGTCGAGGGCATGCAGTTCGACCGCGGCTACCTCTCCCCGTACTTCATCACGAACGCGGAGAAGATGGTCGCCGAGCTCGAGGACCACGATCTCCGCCAACGGCGACAAGGAGATCGGCGAGATGATCGCCCACGCCATGCAGAAGGTGGGCAACGAGGGCGTGATCACGGTCGAGGAGGCCAAGACCGCCGAGACCGAACTCGACGTCGTCGAGGGCATGCAGTTCGACCGCGGCTACCTCTCCCCGTACTTCATCACGAACGCGGAGAAGATGGTCGCCGAGCTCGAGGAYCCCTACATCCTSATCCACGAGAAGAAGCTCTCSTCGCTCCAGGCCATGCTGCCGGTGCTCGAGGCCGTCGTTCAGACCGGCAAGCCGCTCCTGATCATCGCCGAGGACATCGAGGGCGARGCTCTGGCCACCCTCGTCGTCAACAAGCTCCGCGGCGGCCTCAAGGTCGCGGCCGTCAAGGCGCCGGGCTTCGGTGACCGCCGGAAGGCGATGCTCGAGGACATCGCGATCCTGACCAAGGGYCAGATGATCGCCGAGGACCTCGGCATCAAGCTCGAGAACGTGACGCTCCCCATGCTCGGCCGCGCCAAGCGCGTGCGCATCGAGAAGGAGAACACCACGATCATCGACGGCGTCGTAGAAGCCCGGGATCGTCACCCGCCCGTCCGCGTCGGGCGGCGCGACCGAGGTCGAGGTGAAGGAGAAGAAGGACCGCGTCGACGACGCCCTCAACGCCACCCGCGCGGCGGTCGAGGAAGGCATCGTCCCGGGCGGCGGCACCGCGCTGCTGCGCGCCAAGAAGGCGGTCKCCGAGCTGAAGTCCGAGATCCCGGACGTGCAGGCCGGCATCAAGATCGTCCTGAAGGCGCTCGAGGCCCCGCTCCGCCAGATCGCCCAGAACGCGGGCGTGGAAGGCTCGATCGTGGTCGGCAAGATCACCGACAACACCTCCTCGGAGACCTTCGGCTTCAACGCCCAGACCGAAGAGTACGTCGACATGATNCGTCGGCCGCCTTCTACGGGGTCGGCGGCGCGCGCATCTCCTCCCAGGACGGCTGCACGCCCAGAACGCGGGCGTGGAAGGCTCGATCGTGGTCGGCAAGATCACCGACAACACCTCCTCGGAGACCTTCGGCTTCAACGCCCAGACCGAAGAGTACGTCGACATGATTCAGGCCGGCATCGTCGACCCGGCCAAGGTGGTGCGCACCGCCCTGCAGGACGCGGCCTCGGTCGCCGGCCTGCTGGTGACCACCGAGGCGATGGTCGCCGACGCGCCGAAGAAGGACAGCCCTGCTCCGGCCATGCCGGGCGGCGGCATGGGCGGCATGGACTTCTAAGTCCGAGCCATCCGCTGAGACGAAGGAAGGGGGTCGCCGCGAGGCGGCCCCTTTTCTCTTGGCGCCGGCCTGCCGCGGTGGCCCGCGGGGCGCAGGCCGGTCAGAGGCCGCGACGCGACGCTTCGGCCGCGAGACGCGCCCGCACGGTGGCGATCAAGGATTGCCGGACGCGCTCCGTCGCCTGGAACGGGATATCGAAGTTCAGGCTGTGGTAGATCAGGGATCGGATGCTGTCCTGATCGGGATCGTCCGCGCTTGTCTGCATGAAGTCGAGGATCCAGGCATGGATCGCCGCGTGGTCGGACGTGTCGGGATCCGCGGCGAGGACCAAGTGGCCGCCGTGAATCCAGTCATCGCGCAGGGTTGCGGACACTTCGTCCGATGCAGGCATGACCTCACCTCGCGGCTCTGCCCGGTGCGGCCGGGACGATAGAGTTTTCGCGCGCGCCGATCCCGTTCTCCACCAGCGACCGCGGAGCTTCGACGCCGCGTCACCTGTACGTCGGCGCCTCGCCCGGCCGCGATGTGGCGCGGCGGTCCGGGCGGTGGGCGATCAACAAAAAACGGGACGGCTCGCGCCGTCCCGTTCAGGGGCCTAATTATCGGCCAAGGAAGATCGAAGCCAGTCGCTGGAGCAGGCCCCGCGGTGCGGGCGGAGGCTCGCTCTGCCCAGGACCGTCCCCGATCTAAGCGTTGGCGGCGAAGGGGTGCTGCGCCGAGTTGCGCTGCTCGGTGACCGTCGAGGCCTTCGGCTCGCCGTTCACGGCGCGCTGGATCGACAGCTTGGTGGCCTCGTAGTTGTACTTCTGGATCTTGGCGTCGTCGGCCGCCTCCCAGTGGATGAACACGCCGACCAGGATGTACAGGTCGTCGGCCTCGTCCGCCGGGATGATGCCCTCGGCCACCGCGTCCTGCACGGCCTTGGCAACGCCGTGCTGGGCCGGGCCGAACATCTGGACGGCCTGACGGGCGTCGTTGATGGTGACCTTGTTGAACATCAGGGTGTTCGGCTTGCACGGCAGGTTCGGCGCGATGACCGCGAGCAGGCTGGTGAAGCCGTGCTTGTTGTTCACGAGGCCGTTGCAGAAAGCCGTCTCGGCCGGCGAACCGCGCGGTCCGATGATGAGGTCGATGTGGGCGACCTCGTTGCCGTCGCCGACGAGCGCTTCGCCGACCTGAACCTTGGTGATCTTCGCCATTCGGTGTCTCTCCCTGGATTCCGAAATAGAGCCGCGCGCCGGGCGGTGCCGCGGCCGGGAAGCCATCCTTGTTATCGGCGCCCGACCATGCCGGCCGAGCCGGTTGGGCCGAGCCGGTTGGGCCGGACAGCGCGGCGGACCCTACAGCGGGCCCCTGCGGCTCACAACCCGCGCAAGGCCCTGACACGAAGGAATTTCCATCCGCCCGGCGCTATGGACACCGGATCGTGCACGCGGCTCAGGCCAGCCGGGCGCCGGCGCCCGCGAGCGCGTCCCAGAACAGCGTCGCGACGGTGAAATCCGCGCTCGTGCCGGGATTGATCGACCGCGCCTTCAGCGACGCGTCGAGGGCCAGCAGCGCGTCGACCGGCCGCGCGGCGAGGTCGATCCCGGCGAGTGCCGCCTCGACTTCCCGGCGGACGCCCTCGGCCGCGGCCGCGCCGTGCTTGCGCGCGACGTGGCTGTCCGGGACGGCGCGCAGGAAGGCGAGGTGGATCGCGGTCGTGCACCAGGTCGGGTCGAGCCCGGCGGCGCGGGCCTCGCGCAGGGCCGCGAGCCCGATCGCCGGCACGTCCGCGAAAGCCGTGACGTAGGCGCGGGCGATCCGGTCCCGGTCGGCGGCCTCCGCCATGGCGTCGCGCAGTGCGCCGGGCGCCGCCTCGGCGACGTCGTGCCGGGCGGCCTCGCCGAGGCCGCCCGGATTCGCGCGGCGGATGCCCGCGAAGACGGCCTCCGAATCCGCGCCGTCCAGCGTGTCGAGCACCGCAGCGACGGTCCGATCCCCCTCGGCCGCGACCGCGAGCGGCGCGCAGAGCAGCAGGATGCCGAGATTGGTGTTCTGGCCCACCGCCGCCACGGTGGTGGCGACGCCGTCGCGGACCCGCGCCCCGACGCCCGCGCCCGCCCGGGCCAGGGGCGGGGCCGAGACGTCGGCGCTCGTGACGAAATCCGCCAGCACCATGCGGTGGCCGGGCGCGTAGGCGTGGACGTTGCCGGGCTTGAGGGCGTCGAGCTCCGCGAGGCAGGCCGCCCGGTAGAGCGTGCCGATCAGCGCCGCGTCGAGGCCGGTCCCGCTCATGCCACCACGAGCCGGGGGCGGCTGGCGCCGCGGGCCGCGGCGAGGAAGCCCCGCACCACCGCGGCCGCGATGTCGGCCTCGCAGACGGTCTGGAGCCCCGACCAGGCCGGCATGGAATTGACCTCGAGGACCGAGAACCCGCCCTCCCCGTCCTCGACGAGGTCGACGCCGGAATAGTCGACGCCGACCGCGGCGGCCGCCGCCTCGGCCAGCTCGGCGGCGGCGCGCGGCATCGCCCAGGGCAGCGGCCGGCCGCCCCTGTGGACGTTGGTGATCCAGCCGTCGCCCTCGCGGATCATGCCGGCGATCGCCCGTCCGTCGCAGACGAACACCCGGTAATCGCGCCACAGGCCGTCCCGGCGCGGCACGTAGCGCTGGAGGTAGTAGACCCGGGCCACCGCCTCCTCGTCGGGCAGGTCCTCCGGGCGCTCGATCAGGGCGAGCCCCTCCCCCTGCGAGCCGAACAGCGGCTTCAGGACCAGCGGCGCGCCCGGCCGCGCCTCGGCGGCGACCAGGGCCGCGGCCGCCTCGCGCTTCGAGAACACCCAGGTCGCCGGGGTCGGCAGGCCGGCCCGGTCGATCAGCAGCGAGGTCGCCGCCTTGTCGACCGAGCGCTCGATCGCGGTCGGCGCGTTCCAGACGGTGACCCCCGCGGCGACCAGGGCGTGCAGAACGCCCAGCCGCATCGTCGTCGCCTCGAAGGTGCCGCCCGCGATGGTCCGCATCAGCACGCCGTCCGGCAGGGCGTCGGCGAAGCCCGGCACGCGCAGCGGCTCGCCGCCGCCCGTGACCACAGCCACGTCGGCGAGGGAGAACAGCACCGGCTCGACGCCGCTCGCGCGCAGGGCCGCGAGGAGGCGGTTCTTGTGCCAGGTGCCGTTATCGGCCGCGAGCCCGATGCGCATGGGGGTCCTGATCGTCACGGGGCCGCCCGCCTCCGGGGCGGCCCGAGGTTCTGTCGCTCGGTGGATCGGACTGGGGGCCCCGCCGCGCGGGAGGGGCGCCCCGCGTGCCCTCAGGCGAAGGACGCGTCGACCAGCGTCGGCTCCAGGCGGCCGCCGCGGTAGGTCGCGCCGGAGCGCACCGACGTGACGATCGCCTCGGCCGGCGAGAACAGGGCGCCGTCGATCTTGTAGAAGTCGCCGTTCACCCGCGCGAAGATGTCGGCGAAGGGCGCGCCGTGGTCGCTCGAGGTCGTCGAGGGCAATTGCTCGGCGAGCTGCTTCGCGTCGGCATCGTCGGCGTCCACGAAGAGCTGGACCCGGCCGCCGTAGATGATCGCGTCGTTGGTCCGGCCCATGGCCTTGATGAAGTCCGGGTGCGGCGGCGACAGCGGCGCCGAGCCGATCCCGTCCACGATGGCGTGCAGGTCGAAGCCGACCGTGTGGGCCTTGTGGAGGGCGACCTCCAGGACGCGGGCCACGACCTGCGTGGAGCCGGCGAGGCTCTGGGTCGGCGCGAAGATGAAGGTCAGGTCCTCGGGCTTGAGGCCGGAGGCCTCCGCGACCTTGGCGACGACGCTCTCGGGCGGGCCGCCGGCCGCCTCCAGTACGAGGGCGGTCTTGGTGGCGGAATCGCGGAAGCCGAGTTCCTGGTACAGCTCCTCGACGGCCGCCACCGCGCGGCCCGGGCCCGAGCCGAGGGCGAAGAAGCCCGAATCCCCGGTCTCGTCGGCGAGGCTCCAGCCCGCGTACTGGCTGCCGAGGCAGGCGAGCACCGGGTCGGCGGAATGGACCGTCACCGAGTACGGCCAGGACGCGATCGGCCCGCTCGGCGCGATCGTGACGGTGCCGAGGCCGCCGAGGCAGATCTCGGCGATGCGCCGCCCGGCCTCGATCGAGCCCCGCGCCTGCGCGCCGGCATCGACCATGCGGGCGCCGCCGGCGGCCTGCGACACGGAGAGCCGCAGCGTCGCGGCGTCGGCCACGAGCCGCTCGACCAGGGGGCCGGAGAGCGCGTTGATGCTGGGATAGGACGGGCTGGCACTCATGACGGGGCTTCCTCGGGGTGTGTTTTCTTCGCCGCGCAGACGGCCCGCAGGTGTGCCGTCCGCGTTTCCAACAGGGCGAGCACCTCCGCCCGGTCCGCGCCTTCGGCCAGCACCGTGCAGAGCGGCGCGTCGCGGCGGACCGCCGAGCCGGGGCACGGGCGGTCGCGCACGCAGTCCGGCCAATCGAGGTCCGGCACAGGCGCAAGCTCACGGTCCGCGTAACAGATCTGCGCGGCCGCCGCACCCGCCGGATGCGGGCCGGGCTCCGGCATCGTGCCGAGGCACGCGGCGATGTGGGCCGCGAGCAGCGGCGTCCCGCGCCGGTCGAGGACGTCGAGGGTCGCGCCGGGCCTCGGGTTGATCTCCGTGAGCCACCACTCGGTCCCGTCGACCAGCAGGTCGGCGCTGGCGAGGCCGCGCAGGCCCGTCGCGGCGACGATCCGCTCGGTCCCGGCGGCGACGGCCTGCACGACGTGGGCGGGGAGCGCCGGGGATTCGCCGGCGCCGCGGGCGAGCGCCCCGGCGTAACGGAACGGCCGGATCGGCGACGGCGCGCACCATTGCTCGGTGACCGCGAGGACACGGATCGTTCGGCCGTCGGCGAGGACGTTCAGAGCGTGGGGCCGCCCCGGCACGCGCGCCTGGAGATAGTGGCCCGCCGGCGCGGGCGACCGGGTGGCCGGCCGGATGTGGCTACCGCCGGAACCCCCGATCCGCTTGACCAGCCAGCCCGCGGGGTCCGCCGGCGGCGCGGCCGCCACGGCCGGATGCGGCACGCCGAGGCGCGCGCACAGGGCCGCGAAGGCCACGGGATCCTTCAGGGCGGCGACGGTCCCGGCCGAGGCGCCGATGAGCCGGTGCCGCGCGGAGAGGCGCGCGATCAGGTCGGGGGCGTCCTCGAAGCCGCTGCCCAGGATCAGGCCGACCGGGTTCCCGGCCAGCGCCGCGAGGTCGTCGAGCGCCGCCAGGGTGGCGTCGGCGGCGGGGCCGGTGCCGAAGCGGCCCGGCAGTTGCCGGTAGGCCTCGGCCAGCGCGCGGGTATCGGAATCGCCGAACAGGTCGGCGACGTAGGGCCGAAGCCCCGCGCGCCGCGCCGCCTCGGCCAGGGCGCGCCCGGCCTGCGCGGCGATCAGGACCGCGTCCGCCATCGGCATCCGGTCCGGGAGCGGCCTAGCCGGCGATCTCCACGGCGAGCTCGTAGGCGTCGCGGAAGTCGAGGCACAGCGGCGTGTCGGAGGCGAGCATCCGGTCGAACAGGCGCCGCTGCGTCTTGTACTTCACGTCGCCGACGGCCAGCGCGCCGATACCGACCCCCTTGCCGGTGGGCAGCGCGACGTCCACCGCGTTGACGTCGATCCCCGCGATGCCGGCGGGCGGCACGGCGTTGACGTCGGACGCCACGAGCAGCTTCGGCGCGGATTTCAGATCCTCCGCGGTGAGGATCGGGATGCCCGCCGGGCCGGCCGAGAGGATGACGTCGGCGTCGCGGATAGCCGCGCGCCGGTCGTCGGGCGTCGTGCCGTCGACGGCGCCGACCTCGATGCCGAAGCGCCATTTCATCGTGAAGGCGATCTTCGAGACGCGCTCCTCGCCGTCGTGGCCGACCAGGACTGTGGTCGCGCCCTGCAGGGCGCCGATCACCGCGGCCACGTAGGCGACGACGCCCGCGCCGCCGAAGATCACGATGCGCTTGCCCTTGAGGTCGGTGTTGAACTTCTGCCGCAGGGCGCGGGAGACCTGCGCCACCATGGCGGCGCCGGTGGTGAACGAGCCCGCCGGGTCGGCGAAGACGTGGTTCACGAAGGGCGGCACGAAGGCCTTCTTGGCGCGGTCGACCATGTCGAGGGCGTCCTCGGCGTTCTTGCCGCCGATGAAGATGCCCGTCCGCGTCCCGTCGGCCGGCGACCGCGAGAAGATCGAATCCTGCGTCAGGGTGACGACGTCGGCGAGGCTGACCTCCGCGTAGGTCACCACCGTCTCGAAGCCGGCATCCACGGCCATGTTCACGTCGAACGGGCTCATGTGCCGGAGCGGCGTCAGCATGTGGAGGATCGAGCGGGCCATGGAATCCTCGTGCGGCGCGCGAGAAGAGAGGCGCCTTCCCTCCGTCCAAACCCGGAGCGGCGCCCCGGGTCAAGCCCGGGGCGGCCAGCTCACGCCGGACCGGTTACCGAAGCGCCACCGTTGCGGCCCCGGGCGATGACGAACCGGAGGGGGCCGCCGCGATCGAGGCCGGCCACCAGGGCGCGGGCCTCCGCCTCGGACGGGACCAGCGCGAAGCCGGTCGGCCCCCAGGAGGACTGGCCGTAGCCCGCGACGCCCCGCGCGGCGACGCTGGCGAGCGCCTCCGCCACCGCGGCGCTGGCGTAGCGGCCGCCCTGATGGGGCGCGAAATGGTCGCCGATCAGCGTCTGGATCCGGGTGATGCCGGCGCCGAACCCCTGCGGCTCCGCCAGGGCGACGGCGGGCAGCACCTGCATCAGCGCGATCCGGCAGATCTCGGCGGCCTGGGCCTCGGGGAAGCGCGGCAGGTCGCGGAAAGCCTCGACCTCGCGCGTCCCGTGCACGCCGGCCATGCTCGGATCGAGGATCAGGACGATCCGCCAGGCCTCGGGATAGGGCAGGCGCGCGATGACCGGCGGCGGCCCGCCATCCGCGCCGCGGCCGCCGTCGACGATGAGGCCGCCCTCCGTGAAGGCGCACAGGCCGACGCCGGACCGGTTGCCCCGGTCCAGGGTCGCCGCGAAGGCCTCCGCCGCGAAGGGCTCGCCGTTGAGGCGCGCCATCGCGGCCGCCACCGCGAGGGCGAGCTGCGTGCCGGAGCCGAACCCGGCATGGGCCGGGATCACCCGCTCGACATCGATGGCGACGTCCCCGCCGCGCCCGAGATGGGCGGCGGCGGCCTCGACGTAGCCGCGCACCCGGTCGGATTCCGGGCCCGTGACGGTGGGCCGGGCGGCCCGCCGGGCGGTCAGGGCCAGGGACGGCGCGTCGATGGCCAGCCCGATGCTGCCGAAGCGCCGGCCGAGCCCGCCATGCAGGTCCAGGAAGCCGAAATGCAGCCGCGCCGGCGCCTCGACCCGCACGGTACCGTCCGCCGTCGCCTCGTTCCGTTCGGGGACCTCGCCCAACGCTCTTCCCTCGAATCCCGTCTCGAATCCCGCAGGCCCGGCCCCTGCGCGGCGCGCTTGTCACACGCGGCCCGGAACCGGGCAACGTGGACGCGCGCGGATCGTGCCCGCCGACGGCGCAGGACTGATCGATCGCGGAGAGCGCGCGCGGCGGTGAACCGATACCCGCGATTCACTTCCCGACGCGCATCGCCGCCGGACCCCCTTGCCGCGGTGCGCGGATGAAGGCAAACCTAGGCCCGCGACGGCGCGCCGAGTTTGCCGCCTGCCCGGACATGCCGGGCGGATGAGCCATTCCGATTCGGTGGGGAACCCTCGGGCTCGAGGGGCACCCGCTTCGTCCGGTCTTACGGCCGTCGCCCGCTCCGAAACCAAGCAAGAACGTTGCGAGAGGGAGCATGGCAGCCTGGGTGAAGGGTGGCGCGACGGACGCGGGCACCGCCATCGAGGCGGCCGCATCCCTCCTCGCCAAAGCGCGCGCGCCGGTGATCGCCGGCCTCAGCGCCGACGTGGCCGCGATCCGCGCGGCCTACGATCTCGCGGGGCGCATCGGCGCCTCCGTCGACACCGCCGGCGCGGCCGGCACCTACGCGGACCTCGGGGCGCTGAGCCGGGTCGGGGCGCTGACCTCGACACCCGCCGAGGCCGTCGGGCGCGCCGACGTGGTGCTGGTGGTCGGCGCCGCGCCCTGGCAGGCGCCGCTCCTGAAGCGCCTCGTCGACGGCAAGCCCGGCCGCGGTCGCGCCGCCGGGTCGGACCGCACCCTGCTGGCCGTCGGTGCAAACGCCACCGCGTCCCTGTCCTGGCCGGCCGAGGGCGGGCTGACCGAGGCGGTCGGCGTGCTGCGCGCCCACGCCCGCGGCCACCTCGCCGGCGATGATCTCCCCGGCCAGATCGCCGCGCAGCTCGCCGCCGCGCAGTACGGAATCCTCCTCTACGACGCCGCCGAACTCGGCGAGGTCGGCATCGAGATGCTCCAGGGCCTCGCCATGGAGCTCAGCGAGACGACGCGCTGCTTCACCCTCGCGGTCGGCGGCACCGGTCAGGACCGGGCGGTGGTGCCGGTCTCGGCCTGGCTCACCGGGCAGGCGCCGCGCAGCGGCTTCGGGTGCCGCGTGCCCGAGCACGATCCCTGGCGCTTCGACGCCGCCCGGCAGGTCGCCGCCGGCGAGGTCGACGCCGTTCTCTGGCTCGGCGCCGTCCCGGTGTCGCGCCCGGACTGGCTGTCGAACGTCCCCTCCGTCGCGCTGGTCGCGGACGGTGAGGCCGGAGCCGCCGAGGTGGTGATCGCGGTTGGCCAGCCCGGCCGCGACCACGGCGGCGTGTTGTGGAACGAACAGCGCGCCGCGCTGACCTTCTGGCCGGCCTCGGCGCCGTCGGATCTGCCGTCGGCCGCGTCGGTGCTGGGCGCCCTGAAGGAGCGCCTGGTCACGGGCCCGGCCGCGTCGAGGAGTGAACCCGCATGCTGAGCGTGATCCGGGGCGGGCGCGTCGTCGATCCGACCGCGTCCCGCGATTCCGTGGGCGACGTCTGGATCGAGGACGGCCGCGTGATCGATCCGCCGGGCCGCGAGCCCGACGCCGTGATCGACGCCGCGGGCTGCGTGGTGATGGCGGGCGGCGTCGAGGTGCACTCGCACATCGCCGGCGGCAACGTGATCACCTCGCGGCTGCTCCTGCCCGACCTCTACGTCAGCGAGGCGGCGCCCGACGGCCATCCCTTCGCCCACGCGGGCGGGGCGGCGGCCTGGATCGGCTCGACCTACGCGCGGATGGGCTACACCACGGCCGTCGAGCCGGCGATGCCGCCGACCCACGCGCTGGGCACGCAGCTCGAGCTCGCCGACATCCCGCTGCTCGACCGCGGCGCCCTGACCGTGATGGGCAACGACGACCAGCTCCTGCAGCTCCTGCGCGAGCGCCAGGGCGGCAACGCCGTACGCGACCTCGTCGCCCTGTCGGTCGCCCAGTCGCGCGGCCTCGGGGTCAAGTGCATCAACGCGGGCGGTGCCTCGGCCTTCAAGGACGGGGCCCTGCGCCTGTCGCTCGACGACGAGATCCCCTGCTACGGGCTCTCGACCCGGCAGATCATGGGCTCGCTCCTCGACGCGGTCGAGGAGATCGGCGTCCCGCACCCGCTGCACGTCCACTGCAACAACCTCGGCCTGCCGGGGGCCGACGACAGCTTCATGGCGACGCTCGACGCGGCGGAGGGACGGCGCATCCACTTCGCTCACGCGCAGTTCTACGCCTACGGGGCGGTCGACCCGGCCAATCCCGGCACCGGCGGCTTCCGCTCGGCCGCCGAGCGGATCGCGCAGGCGATCGCCGACAACCCGAACGCCACCCTCGATATCGGGCAGGTCGTGTTCGGCCAGACCGTGACGGTGTCCCTCGACATCCTCCGCCAGTTCGCCGGCCGGAAGGGCGCCAAGCCGAAGAAGTGGGTCCTGAACGCGGGCGACGCCGAGGGCGGCGGCGTGGTGCCGTTCCTGTACCGGCCCCGGGGCCCGACCAGCTCGCTGCAATGGGCGATCGGCCTGGAGATCATGCTGCTCTCCACCGACCCGGAGCGGACGATCCTGACCACCGACCACCCGAACGGCGGCCCGTTCACCCAGTACCCGCGCATCATCCACCTGCTGATGGACAAGTCGGAGCGCGACCGCGAGATCGCGACGCTGCCGAGCGTGGTCGGTGAGCGGTCGAGCCTCCCCGGGCTGGAGCGCGAGTACACGCTCTCGGAGATCGCGCAGCTGACCCGGTCCGGACCGGCGAAGCTCCTCGGCCTCGCCGACCGGGGCCACCTGCGGGCCGGCGCCCGGGCCGACGTCGCGGTCTACCGCGACGACGCGAACCGCACCGCGATGTTCACCGCCGCCAAGCTCGTCCTCAAGGACGGCGTGCCGATCGTCGAGGACGGCGAGGTCGTTGAGTGGCGCGCCGGCCGCACGCTGTCGCTGACCGTCGAGTCCGACAAGGCCATGGCGAAGCGCGCCGACACCTACCTCACGGAGCGGTTCGGCGAGGGCCTCGACAGCTTCGCCGTGCCCGACGCGGCCTTCGGCGAGGGCCGGGAGAACTTCGAGGCGGTGCCATGCCGGGCGTGATCAGCGGGGCGAGCCGCGGGAAGTACGATGTCTGACCTCACCCTCAACGGCATCCCGGTCGTCGACACCTTCGCGGAGGCGTTCGACGTGGCCGGCACGGCCATCATCGTCACGAATGACACCGCCAAGTGGGCGATGATCGCCGCGACCACGATGACCGGCTTCGCCACCTCGGTGATCGGCTGCGGCGCCGAGGCCGGCATCGACGCCGAGCTGTCGCCCGAGGAGACGCCGGACGGGCGGCCGGGCGTGCGCATCCTGCTGTTCGGCTTCGAGCCGAACGGCCTCAAGGACCAGCTGATCAAGCGCGTCGGGCAGTGCATCCTCACCTGCCCGGGCACCGCCTGCTACGCGGGCGTCGACGGGCCGACCAAGATCAAGCTCGGCGGCGCGATCCGGTACTTCGGCGACGGCTTCGCGGTGGCCAAGCGCCTGCCCGACGCCACCGGCAAGGCCCGGCGCTACTGGCGCATCCCGGTGATGGACGGCGAGTTCCTCTGCGAGGACTCGGTCCGGGCCGTCGACGGCGCGGTCGGCGGCGGCAACCTGCTGTTCCTCGGGCGCAATCACGCCGAGACGCTGAAGGTCGCCGAGATCGCCGTCGAGGCCGCCAAGGCGGTCCCGGGCGCGATCCTGCCGTTCCCGGGCGGCATCGTCCGCTCCGGCTCCAAGGTCGGCGGCCGGACCAAGGGCATGATGGCCTCGACGAACGACGCCTACTGCCCGACCCTGAAGGGCCGTGCCGGCTCGGCGCTCCCGGCCGAGTGCGGCGTGGTGCTGGAGATCGTGATCGACGCCCTCACCTCGCAGGGCGTGTCCGACTCGATGCGCGCCGGCCTGCACGCCGCCACCGAGATCGGCGGCAAGCACGGGCTGATCGCCGTCACGGCCGGCAATTACGGCGGCAATCTCGGCCGCCACCACTACCACCTGCGCGACCTGATCGCGCGCGACAGCGCCAAGCCGGAGGGCTGAGCCGTGAGCACCCTCACCCTGCGCGCGGCCCCGCCCGAGCGCCTGGACCTCCTGAACGTCAACCCTCGGGCGCTCAGCCGCCTGTCCCAGGGCGAGGCCGAGCGCCTCGAGATCGGGACGACCCGGACCGGCGTGCGCCTCGGCGACTGCTTCGCGGTCGCGCTGGACGGCTCCGACACCCTGACCATCGAGGGCGGCCACGAGCGCCTCGACCGGGTCGGGGCGTCGCTGTCCGAAGGTACGATCCGGGTGACCGGCGATGTCGGCCAGCGCCTCGGCGCCGGCATGGCGGGCGGCAGCCTGACCGTCACCGGCCATGCCGGACCCTACGCGGCCTCCGGTGCAACCGGCGGCACGATCACCGTCGAGGGCGATGCCGGGGACTATGCCGGTGGCGCGGTCTACGCCGCGAAGGCCGGCCTCGACGGCGCGACGCTGATCATCCGCGGTAGCGCCGGCGCCCATCTCGGCGATCGGATGCGGCGCGGGACGATCGTGGCCGGGCGCGCGGGCGCCTTCGCGGGCTCGCGCATGATCGCCGGCACCCTGGCGGCGCTCGCGGTGGGCGATCATCCCGGCTTCGGCATGCGCCGCGGGACGCTCCTCGTCGGCAGCCACGGCCGGATGTCGCCGACCTTCGTGGAGACCGGGACGCACGACCTCGTGTTCCTGCGGCTGCTGGCCAAGGCCCTGCGCGGCCTGAGCGCCGAGCACGCCGACCTCCTCGGCAAGCCGCTGCGCCGCTATTCCGGCGACCTCGCGACGATCGCCAAGGGCGAGATCTGGGTCGCGGCCTGACGCCGCCTGGGCAAGGGGCGTGGACGCGTCCTATGCTCCCCGCCAAGCCGGCCCGCACGAGGCCGGCAGCCCGGGGAGGCGCCCATGCTGCTTCTGCTGTCGATCTGTCTCGTCGCCCAGCCCTCGACCTGCCGCGAGGACCGGATCGAGATGTCCTTCGAGAAATCGAGCCCCTTCGTGTGCCTGCGCAACTCGCAGAGCGCGCTCGCGACGTGGCAGGCGGCGCATCCGGAATGGCACGTGGAGCGGTGGCGCTGCGCCGCGAAGGGCAGCCTGCCGAAGGACCTGTGACGGGACCTTGGTTCGGCGCCCCGGCGGTGCCATGCTCGGGCCCGCCTGCACGGCGGGATTGAGGGCGGGACGGGGACGATGCGCTCGCTGAAGGTCCGCTTCGCGCTCCTGCTCGGCGGCACCGCCATCGTGGTGATGCTGGCCGCCGCGGCCGCCTTGGCGGCCATCGGGGCGGCGGAGCGCACCGTCGACCGGACCCTCGAGGCCCAGCGGCGCCTGGAGCTGCTGGCCGAGCTGTCCGGCCGCCTCACGCAGTTCGGTCTCGCGGCGGTGGAGACCGTTGGCAATCCCGACGGCCAGCCCGAGGCGATGGCGATCGCCCGCGACAACGCCGACCGCGCCCTGACCACCGTGGACGAGGCGCTCGCCAAGAGCTTCCCGCCGAGCGACGACCCGGCCGACCGGATGCAGTACGCCGCCCGCACCCGCCCCATGGCGCAGCTGCGCGCGGCGCGCGCCGTGCTGGACCGGCAGGTGTCGCTGATCAGCCGCCAGACCGAGCCGGAGCGGCGTCAGGACGCGATCAAGGGCGCGCTCAACGGTTTCGGTGCCATGACCGGTCAGCCGCTCTCGTTCCTGATCGAGGCCGAGCGGCGCAGCATGGCGCTCGGCTCCGAGGAGGCCCGGGCGCTCTCGGAGCGCCTGCGGGTGGCCGCCGCCGCCGCGGTGGCCGCGGCCCTCGTGCTGCTGGCGATCCTCTACCGCGGCGTCACCCGGCCGACCCTGGCCCGCATCGAGGAGGTCCGCCGCGCCGCGAGCGCCATCGGCCACGGCGCCCTGGACACGCGCCTCTCCGTCGCCACGCGGGACGAGCTCGGCCTGCTCATGACCAACGTCAACCGCATGGCCGCCCGCCTCGCTCGCCGGGAATCGCGGGTGGCGGCCGACAGGGCGGCGCTGGAGGACACCGTGGCGGCCCGCACCGCCGATCTGCGCGCCGCCAACGCTCGGCTCGAGGCCGTCGATCAGTCCCGCCGCCGCTTCTTCGCCGATGTCAGCCACGAGCTGCGCACGCCACTGACGGTGATTCTGGGCGAGTGCGACCTCGCCCTGCGCGGCGCGTCCCGGGGCACCGATCCGGGACCGGTCTTCGCGACGATCAAGAAGCGGGCGCAGCGCCTCAAGCTGCGCGTCGAGGACCTGCTGCGCGTCGCGCGCTCAGAATCCGGCGAGATCGCGTTCGACAAGCGCCGCCTGGGGCTGGCCCAGGTCCTGGCGGAGGCGGTGGACAACATGAGTTCCGAGGCGGCGCGGCGCCGGGTGGGCCTCACCCTCGATCCCGGCTCCCGCGACGTCGAGAGCCTCGCCGACCGCGAGTGGATGCGCCAGACCGTCGAGAGCCTCGTCGACAACGCGCTCCGCCACGCCGCCGGCCTCACCCGGGTCGAGGTCGCCCTATCGGCAGGGCCCGGACCGGTCGGACGGATCACCATCACGGATGACGGACCGGGCTTCGGCGCGTCGGAGGACGCGCTGTTCGAGCGCTTCAAGCGCGGCTCGGGCGCCGGACCGGACGAGACCGGGTTCGGCATCGGGCTCGCGCTCGCGCGGTGGATCGTGGAGCAGCACGGTGGCACGATCCGGCTCGGCCCCGGGCCGGACGGGCGCGGGGCCCGGGTCACCCTGGACATCCCGGCCTGCGATCCGGCATGGGAGACGGGCCCGGTCGACGGCGCTGCCGTTGGCGCCCAAGTGGGCGCCCAACTGGGCGCGCAGGTGAAGGAGTCGGCCGCATGACGCGGATCCTGATCGTCGAGGACGATATCGACATCCGCGGCCTCCTCGCCCGAGGGCTCGAGGCCGAGGGATTCGAGGTCGGGACGGCGGCCTGCGTCGACGAGGCCCTGAAGGCGGCCCACGACCCGGCTCCCGGCGCGGTGCTGCTCGACATCAACCTCCCGGACGGTTCGGGCCACGACGTCTGCCGGTCCCTGCGCGAGGGCGGCTTCCCGGGCGCGATCCTGTTCCTCTCGGCCCGCGACGAAATCCGCGACCGGGCCGAGGGCCTGGCGCTCGGCGCCGACGACTACATCATCAAGCCCTTCGAGTTCGACGAGCTGGTCGCGCGCCTGCGGACCCACCTGATGCGCCGGGAGCAGGCGGAGGCGCCGCGCTCGCGCATCACCGCCGGCAAGCTGATGCTCGACCTCGAGACCCGGCAGGCGAGCTGCGGCGAGGCGAGCGCCCGCCTCACGCCCCGCGAGGCCGACCTGCTGGCCATGCTGATGGAGAATATCGGCAAGCCGGTCTCGCGCGCCGACATCTTCGACCGGCTGTGGGCGAGCCAGGGCGGGCTCTCCCTCAACGTGGTCGACGTCTATATCGGCTACCTGCGCTCCAAGATGGCCGATTTCGTGCGCTACGGCGGGCCCGGCCTCGTCACCGTGCGGGGTAAAGGATTCATGCTGGAACTGCGCGGTCCCGACTTCCGGCAGTAGGCCCCTGTACTTTAGTCGCAGGCCCGCCCATTTCGTGATGGTTTCCGGACGCTTAGGAAGTCTCTCACGAAAAATTTGGGAGGATCCGGCAACTTAGTGCTTGAAGCCCGCGCGTGAATCGTCGATACCTCTCCGGCGCCGGAAATGAGAGCGCCATCAGTGTCTTAGGGTCCTCTTAGGAACCGCGCGGCACTCGGTGTAGATGTTGCCTGAGGAGAAACACCATGAAGTGGGCTGCCCCGATCGTGTCCGAGATCTGCGTCGGCATGGAAGTGACGAGCTACGAGTCGGCCGAGATCGACACCTTCAACTGAGTTTCACGGGCCGGGGATCTCGGGAGCCGCACCATGCGCGTCGTGATCCTCGGTTCCGCGGCCGGCGGCGGCCTTCCCCAGTGGAATTGCCGCTGCCCCATCTGCACGCTGGCGCGGTCCGAGCCGGACCGGGTGCGGCCCCGGACCCAGTCGAGCATCGCGGTCTCCGCGGACGGGTCGGACTGGCTGCTGATCAACGCCTCGCCGGATATCCGGCAACAGCTCTTCGATAATGCACAGATGCATCCGCGCGAGGGTCTGCGCCACTCGCCGATCCGCGCCGTGCTCCTGACCAACGGCGACGTCGACCATGTCGCGGGTCTCCTGACCCTGCGCGAAGGTCAGCCCTACACGCTCTACGGCACGCGCGGGATCCTCGATTCGGTCAATGCCAACCGCGTCTTCGACGTGATGGCCGAGGGCGTCGTCGCCCGTCAGCCGATCGGCATGGACCAACGCTTCGAGCCCCTCCCCGGCCTGGCGGTCACCCTCTTCTCGGTTCCCGGCAAGGTGCCGCTCTGGCTGGAGGACGAGACCATGCAGATCGGCGCCGAGACCGAGACCACGGTCGGCGCCCTGATCGAGGCCGGTGGCCGGCGCCTCGCCTACATTCCCGGATGTGCCCGGGTGACGGACGGTCTGCGCGCGCGCATCGCCGGCGTGGACGCGCTGCTGTTCGACGGAACCGTCCTGCACGACGACGACATGATCCGGGCCGGCGTCGGCACCAAGACCGGCTGGCGCATGGGTCACGTGCCGATGCGCGGCGAGAACGGCTCGATCGACGCCCTGGCTTCGGTCGAGATCGGGCGCCGCGTCTTCGTGCACATCAACAACACGAACCCGGTCCTGGTCGAGGGCTCGCCGGAGCGGGCCGATGTCGAGGCGGCCGGCTGGACCGTGGCGCATGACGGGCTGGGTCTGACGCTCTAGGGCGGGGCGCCGACGGCCTGCCGTATTGCGGCGCCGCGGCCGAATGCGCGGCCGACGGTCGCCGTCGACCGTTGGGCGCTCGGGGGGACGGCACTATATCGTGGCTGAGCCCGGACAGTCGCCCCGCGCACGAGGGCGGGATCGGAACACAGGAAACGCGACCTGAGGACGGACGCCGGACACGCCATGAACGCCATTTTCCCGACCCCCGATGCCGCCGACAGCCAGCGTCTCCTGAGTCCCGAGGAACTGGAGGCGGCCCTGCGCGACATCGGCGCGCGCCGCTACCACAACCTGCACCCGTTCCATCGGCTGCTGCACGACGGCAAGCTGTCGAAGGACCAGGTCCGGGCCTGGGCGCTGAATCGCTACTACTACCAGGCGATGATCCCGGTGAAGGACGCCGCCGTGCTGGCGCGGATGACCGACGCGTCGCTGAGGCGGATCTGGCGCCAGCGGATCGTCGACCACGACGGCGACCACGAGGGTGACGGCGGCATCGAGCGCTGGCTCAAGCTGGCCGAGGGCGTCGGCTTCGACCGCGACTACGTGCTGTCGACCCGCGGCATCCTGTCGGCCACGAAGTTCTCGGTTGAGGCCTACGTCCACTTCGTCTCCGAGCGGACGCTCCTGGAGGCGATCGCCTCGTCGCTGACCGAGATGTTCTCGCCGACGATCATCTCCGAGCGCGTGGCCGGGATGCTGAAGAACTACGACTTCATCACCAAGGACACGCTGGCCTATTTCGACAAGCGCCTGACCCAGGCGCCGCGGGACGCGGACTTCGCCCTGGACTACGTGAAGCAGCACGCCACGACGCCGGAGCTGCAGCGGCAGGCGATGGCGGCGCTGACGTTCAAGTGCACCGTGCTGTGGACGCAGCTCGACGCCCTGTACTTCGCCTACGTGGCCCCCGGCATGGTCCCGCCGGACGCGTGGCAGCCCGGCGAGGGTCTGGTGGCCGAGGCGTCTCAGGCCAAGCCTGGAGCGGCCGGCGGGAAGATGGCGGCCGGCGACCGTCCGCGGCTGCCGCGCGGCGTCCGGCTGCGCAACGACGAGACCCGCGGCAAGTGGGTCCTGCTCGCCCCCGAGCGCACCTTCGACCTCGACGACAACGCCGTGGCGGTCCTGAAGCTCGTGGACGGCGCGCGGAGCGTCGCCGACATCGCGGACGAGCTGGGCAAGACCTACGCGGCCGATCCCCGCGCCATCGAGGCCGACATCCTGGTGATGCTCGACGGCCTCGCGGAGAAACGGGTTCTCGAGCGATGAACGCGCTGACGCCGAACCGCCCCGATGCGCCGGCCCCGGTCGGTCTGCTCGCCGAGCTGACCCACCGCTGCCCGCTGCGCTGCCCGTACTGCTCGAACCCGCTCGAGCTCGACCGGCGGTCGGGCGAGCTCGACACGCAGACGTGGCAGCGCGTGCTCGGGGAGGCCGCGGCGCTCGGCGTCCTGCACGTGCACCTGTCCGGCGGCGAGCCGACGGCGCGCAACGACATCGTCGAGATCACCAAGACCTGTGCCGATCTGGGCCTGTACTCGAACCTGATCACCTCCGGCGTCGGCGGGGCGCTGGGCAAGCTGCAGGCGCTCTACGACGTCGGGCTCGACCACGTGCAGCTGTCGGTGCAGGGCGTCGACGCGCAGAACGCCGAGAAGATCGGCGGCCTGAAGAACGCGCAGCCGCAGAAGTTCGAGTTCGCCGCCAAGGTGGTGGAGCTCGGCCTGCCCCTTACGCTGAACTCGGTGATCCACCGCGGCAACATCCACGAGGTGGCGGGCTTCATCGATCTCGCGGTGAAGATGGGCGCCAAGCGGCTCGAGGTGGCGCACACGCAGTATTACGGCTGGGCCTACGTCAACCGGGCGGCGCTGATGCCCGACAAGGCGCAGGTGGACGAGTCGATCCGGATCGTCGAGGCGGCCCGGGAGCGCCTGAAGGGCCAGCTCGTCATCGACCTCGTCGTGCCCGACTATTACGCGAAGTACCCGAAGGCCTGCGCGGGCGGCTGGGGCCGCAAGCTGATGAACGTCACGCCCCAGGGCAAGGTCCTGCCCTGCCACGCGGCCGAGACGATCCCGGGTCTGGAGTTCTGGAACGTCAACGACCGCTCGCTCGGCGAGATCTGGCGCGACTCGCCGGCCTTCACGGCCTATCGCGGCACCGACTGGATGAAGGAGCCCTGCCGCTCCTGCGACCGGCGCGAGAAGGACTGGGGCGGCTGCCGCTGCCAGGCGCTCGCGCTCGCCGGCGACGCGGCCGCCACGGACCCGGCCTGCTCGCTCTCGCCGCTCCACGCCAAGGTGCGGGCGCTCGCCACCGAGGAGGCGGCCGAGAACCCGCCCGACTACGTCTACCGGACGATCGGCAGCAACGTCCGGTCGCCGCTCAAGGAGGAAGTGAACTCGTGAGAAGTCTTGTCGTGAGGGGTCTCGCCGCGACGTCGGTCGCGCTGGCTCTGGCCGCGCTGCCGGCCCTCGCCGAGGACGCGCCGAAGCCCGCCACCGTCACCCCGGCGAACGCCGCCGCCCCGCCCTCCGCGGCGGATCTGCTGTTCGACCAGCCGCACATGAAGAACACGGCCGCGGGCTCGACGCTGACCTACGATTACCTGCGCCGCTCGGGGATCTCGAAGGGGCCGTTCGGGGCGCCGCTCGAGGACACGATCCAGCTGAAGGTGACGCCCGGGAAGACCGCCGAGGGCCGCGACATCAGCGTCGTGATGTTCTCCGGGCTGAACCGGATGCCGGCCGGCCCGTTCGAGGACATGGCAGGCAACCCGGTCGTCTCGCTCTTCCTCGAGAACCATCTCCGGGCCGTCGCGAAGGTGCTGGAGGCGAACCCGCGCTACCTCAAGCTCGCGATCCGCAAGGGCCTGCGCGAGAAGGCGACGGTGACGCCGACCAAGGTGGACATCGGCGGCCGCGAGGTCGACGGCTGGCGCGTGGTCACGAAGCCGTTCGCGGGCGACTCGATGGCGCAGCGCATGCGCGGCATGGACGACATGACCTATACTTTCGTGACCGCGCCCTCGGTCCCGGGCGAGATCGTCTCGATCGAGGCGTCGTCGAAGAGCCCCGACGGCGGCGAACTGCTTGAGGAGAAGCTGAGCTATGATCAGAAGGCTGGCTGAACGGAGCGCGCTGGCCGCCCTCGCCCTGACGCTGTCGGGCCTGGCCGGCTGGGCCGCCGAGGAGAACGACTACCCGACCGACGCGCGGGTCGACTACGTGTTCGGCTGCATGGCCGCCAACGGCCAGACCCGCGAGAGCCTGCAGAAATGCTCGTGCTCGCTGGACCAGCTCGCCGCGATCCTCCCCTACGACAAGTACGTTCAGGCGAGCACGGTGCTCTCGATGCGGCAGGGCATCGGCAACCGGGCGAACGAGTTCAAGTCGACCAAGATCTTCGACGACAAGGTCGCGGAGCTGCGCCGCGCCCAGGCCGAGGCCGAGATCCGCTGCTACCACGGCTGACGCGCAGGTCTGGGCCGCACGGTGAGGCCGGCGTTGCGCCGGCCTCCCGATTCGCGCACACCGGCTCCCGAACCGCGCTCGTGAACGGGACCCGCCTGTGACCCCCTCTTCCCGCCTGTCCGACCTGCTGCCGGCGCTCGGCGGCCGCACGCTGGTCATGGGCATCCTCAACGTCACGCCCGATTCCTTCTCCGACGGCGGGCTGTTCGCCGGGGAGGCCGAGGCCGTGGCCCAGGCCGAGCGGCTGGTCGCCGAGGGGGCGGCGATCCTCGACGTCGGCGGGGAATCGACGCGGCCCGGCCACGTTCCGGTCCCCGCCGAGGAGGAGCAGGCGCGCGTCGTGCCGGTCATCCGGGCCGTGGCGCCGCGGCTGCCGGTGCCGATCTCGATCGACACCTACAAGGCCTCGACGGCGCGCGCCGCGCTCGAGGCCGGCGCGCGGATCGTGAACGACGTCTGGGGCCTCCAGCGCGAGCCCGACATCGCAAACGTCGCGGCCGCCCACGGCGCGCCGGTCATCATCATGCACAACCGCGAGACGATCGAGCCGGAGCTCGACATCGTCGCCGACATGCTGGCCTTCTTCGAGCGGTCCCTCGCGATCGCCCACCGGGCGGGCCTCGCGGATTCCGAGATCGTGCTCGACCCGGGTGTCGGGTTCGGCAAGACCTGGAACCAGCATCTCGAGGCGCTGCGGCGGCTGCCCGAGATCCGCACCCTCGGCTTTCCGGTCCTCGTCGGCGTCTCGCGCAAGTCGCTCCTCGGACGCCTGCACGACCGCGAGACCCGTCCGGCGGACCGCCTGCACGGGTCCCTCGCCGCCCACGCCGTCGCGGCGACCCTCGGGGCCGATATCGTGCGCGTGCACGACGTGGCCGCGCATATCGACGCGATGCGCGTCGTCGACGCCGTGATGCGGCCGGAGGCGCGCTGAGCATGGCGGGCGACCTGATCCGCGTCACCCGGATCGCCGTGTTCGGCCGGCACGGCGTGCTGGCCGAGGAGGCGGTGCTCGGTCAGCGCTTCTACATCTCCCTGGAAGCGGAACTCGATCTCGGCCCGGCGGGCCGCTCCGACGACGTGGCCGGCACGGTGAGCTACGCGGATCTCACGGCGGTGGCGGTCGCGATCGCCACCGAGCGCCGGTTCAACCTGATCGAGGCCCTGGCCGAGACGGTCGCCGCGGAGATCCTCGCGCGCTTCGCGCAGGTCGACGCCATCACCGTGCAGGTCGACAAGCCGAGCGCGCCCGTCCCCGCCATCCTGGACAGCGTCGGCGTCGCGATCACGCGCCGCCGCGGAGCCGGTCGATGAGGGCGTATCTCGGCATCGGCAGCAATGTCGGCGACATGGCCGCGATGCTCGACCGCGCGGTCACCGGTCTCGCCGCGATCCCGGGCATCGACGTCGTGGCGCGCTCGGCCGACTACCGGACCCCGCCCTGGGGCAAGACCGATCAGCCGTGGTTCCTGAATGGGGCCGTGGCCGTCGAGACCGACCTCGATCCGCACGGGCTGCTCGACGCCTGCCTGCGGGTGGAGCACGACCTCGGCCGGATCCGCGAGGAGCGCTGGGGGCCCCGTGTGATCGACATCGACGTCCTGGCCTACGAGGGCGCCAACATCGACGACGCGCGCCTCGTCTTGCCGCACCGCTACGTGCGCGAGCGGGCCTTCGTGCTCGTCCCGCTGGCCGAGATCGCGCCCGACCTCGTCATCGGCGGCGAGCGCGTGGTGGACGCCCTGGCGAAGCTCGACTCGACCGGTATCGCGCGCGCCTGATGGCGGCGCGCGCCGCGGCGCTGCGCGTCAGCGCTCGCCGGGGACGACGAGCTTGTTCTCTTCCTCGTCGAGGAGCGGCACGTCGTAGTCGCGCAGGACCTTGTCGATGTCGGCCTTGCGCTTGCGCAGGATGGTGTTCAGCGAGCGCTTCCAGTCGTTCTCGCCGATCCGGACACCCATGGCGATCCGGTACGCCATCGGCGGACGCTCCGGCTCCTTCAGCAGTGGCACGACGCTCATGGGCGTGCCGGACTGCTTGGCGAGCCAGCCCGCCGCCGGGCCCCAGAGGACGGCCGCGTCGATCTCCTTCGCGGCCAGGGCCGCGACGATCTCGGCAGCGACCGTCTGGTGCTTGCGGGACGGGTCGAGCTGGTAGGGCGCGTAGGCCTTCATGGCCGAGACGAGGCCCAGTTCGCCCATCCGGTTGACCGGCGGCGTCCCGGCGATCACGCCGATGCTCTTGCCCTTCAGCCGCGGGTCGTCGAGGGCCGTCACACCGTCGAGTTCGCCCGCGCGGGTGACCAGCGTGTAGGCCGATCGATAATAGGGATTGGTGGTCTGGACGAGGTCGCTTCCGAAGGCCTGGCCCATGATGACGTCGCAGAGGCCGGTTCCGAGCGTGTTGCGCACGAAGCCCGGACCCTGCGTCAGCCAGTAGTAGCGGACCTTGATCTTCAACTCGTCGGCGATGATCGCCGCGATCTTGTTCTCGAAGCCGTCCTCCTTGCGTTCGGAGAACGGCATGTTGCCCGGATCACCGCAGACGCGCAGCACGTCGGTGGTGACGGTATCCGGCAGATGCTGGGCGAGCGCGCCCTGCGCCCCGAAGACGGTCAGGGCGCAGAGAACGGCGATCCGGGCAGGAGACGACATCAGCCGCCCATGCATTCCTTCTCCGCCTTCTTGGCGGTCTCGGGCTTGCCCTCGTGCTCGGAGGGACGGATACGCCCGATCGCGCCGGAGGCGCGCGCCTTGAGGTAGACGTAGAGGTCGTCCGAGTAGCACATGACGTTCTTGTTGTCGCCGAAGGCCGGCATGACCTTCTGCTCGGCGGCGTTCACTTCCTGCTTGCCGCCCGCCAGGATGCCGATGAACTCCTCGTAGGAGAGGTGCTTCAGCGAGTCCTTGAGGGCCGGCGCGTAGGTCGAGCCCATGCCGTCCGGGCCGTGGCAGACGTGGCACTCGGCGTGATAGCGGCGGTAGCCCGAGTAGGTGTACCAGTCGAGCATCTTGCCGTCCTGGGTCACGTGGAACGTCGGGTGGCCCTCGGCGTCGAAGTACTTGCCGTCGTCGACCTTCACGGCCGCGTCCTTCTTCAGGAGCTTGTCATCCTGCTCGGCGGTCTTGTCGTTCGCGTTCAGCGAATTCGCCAGCTTGGGGTCGGCGGGCTTGGCATCCTCAGCATGTACGGCAACCGTCGAGACGGTCGCTAGGGCGAGGGCGGCGATAACCGGCCGCGTTACGATCTTGCTGAGGTTGAGCAACGCATGTGTCTCCCTTGATCGAGGCTCTTGGTCTCCCTCCGAGACGCAGCCTCTTGCGAGAAAGTCTAATCACAAGGATGCCGGCGCGGGAACCCGCGCCGGCACCATTTTTCACTTCAAACCCTGCGGCCGATTAGTTCGGCAGGGCGAAGACCGTCAGCTGACCGCCGAGGTTGGTGTACTGCGACAGAGCCGCGTAGCCACCCACCGCGCCGAGGCCGGCGTTCGGGTCGGTCAGGCCGGCCGCGAGGCCGATGCCGGCCCAGCCGCCGACGCCCGAGAGGACGCCCACGTACTGCTTGCCCTTGTGCTGGTAGGTCATCACGTTGCCGATGATGCCCGACGGGGTCTTGAACTTGAACAGCTCCTTGCCGGTCTTGTCGTCGACCGCCTTCAGGTAGCCCTCAAGCGTGCCGTAGAACACGACGTCGCCAGCGGTGGCCAGAGCACCGGACCACACCGAGAACTGCTCGGGGTTCGTCCACTTGATCTTGCCGTTGACGCCGTCCCACGCGATGAAGTTGCCCATGCCGCCGTGCGAGTTCGGGGCCGGGTACATCGAGAGGGTCGCACCGACGTAGGGCTGGCCCGGGGTGTAGGTCACCCGGAACGGCTCGTAGTCCATGCAGACGTGGTTGGTGGGCACGTAGAACAGGTTGGTCTTCGGCGAGAAGGCCGCAGGCTGCTGATCCTTGGTGCCCAGCGCCGCCGGGCAGATGCCCTTGGAGTTGGTGTCCTCACCGTTCTGCTCGGTCGAGTACTTCGACACGACCAGCGGCCGGCCGTAGTTCTTCGAGCCCTTGTCCATGTCGACCTTGGTCGCCCAGTTGACGGCCGGGTCGAACTTCTCGGCGACGAGGAGGGTGCCGTCCGCGCGGTTCAGCGTGTAGCCGAAGCCGTTACGGTCGAAGTGGGTCAGGAGCGGCTGCTCCTTGCCGTCGATCTTCTGATCCGTGAGGATCATTTCGTTGATGCCGTCGTAGTCCCACTCGTCGTGGGGGGTCATCTGGTAGACCCACTTGGCCATGCCGGTGTCCGGGTTACGCGCCCAGATGGTCATGGACCACTTGTTGTCGCCCGGACGCTGCTTGGGGTTCCAGGTCGAGGGGTTGCCCGAGCCGTAGTACATCAGGTCGAGCTTGGGGTCGTACGAGAACCAGCCCCAGGTGCAGCCGCCGCCGGTCTTCCACTGATCGCCTTCCCAGGTCTTCAGCGAGGAGTCCTTGCCGATCGGCTTGCCGAGCGAGGTGGTCTTCTCCGGGTCGACGATCAGCTGATCGTCCGGGCCCTCGGAGTAGCCGCGCCACACCTTCTTGCCGGTCTTCAGGTCGTAGGCGGTGACGTGGCACTGCACGCCGAACTCGCCGCCCGAGATGCCGACGATGACCTTGTCCTTGACCGGCAGAACCGTCGCGGTGTTGGTCTCGCCCTTCTTCGGGTCGCCGTTCACGACCGACCAGTTGACCTTGCCGGTCTTGGCGTCGAGCGACACGAGGGTGGTGTCGGCCTGGTGCAGGAGGATGGCGCCGTCGGCGTAGGCCAGACCACGGTTGACCGTGTCACAGCACATGACCGGGATCACGGACGGATCCTGCTTCGGCTCGTACTTCCAGACGATCTTCGCGTCGTGGTCGAGGTCGAGGGCGTACACGATGTTCGGGAACGGCGTGTGCACGTACATCATGTTGCCGACGACGAGCGGCGAGCCCTCGTGGCCGCGCAGCACGCCGGTCGAGAACGTCCAGGCGACCTGCAGGTCCTTGACGTTCTTGGCGTTGATCTGGTCGAGCTTCGAGTAGCGCGTATTCGCGTAGTCTACCGTCTGAAGAACCTGTTCCGCCGGGTTGGCGATGCCCTTCATGACGCTTTCATTGGCCAGCGCCGGCGCGGCGACGGCCGCGACACCTGCGCCGAGCGCAAGGAGATGTACCGCTCTCATGGGTTCCTCCGACAAGTCTTGAGAGTTCTCACGGCGCGCGAAGAGAGTGGCGTCGCTCGGACTCCGACCTGACTGTTTGCGACAGGGATGGACGCCTCGGTAGCGGGCATAGTGGACTTCGAGGAGATCTACTGATCCCCTAGCCAGGAGCCGCCATCCCTGAGGCGTCTCCCTCGAAACCGAGGCTTGCCCGGACCTTAAGAGATTTTTGAGCGCCGTCAACTCGCTGTTCGACGCCTGTGGGCACACGGTGAAAGCTTCTTTTCGGGTGACACAGGCACGATGGATGTTATGCGTTTGCGAAAAGAAATGTTGCGACGCACAAGAGATGCTGCCTGCTCTGGCCTCGGTCTCACGGGGTTGTGTCCGTGTCCCATGCAGACCTTGCAAACAGGCGAGCTTTGCTGCGCTTAAGCATGCGTCCCCCGCGCGGTGGGCGGGATTTAGGCGCGCCCGGGCGCGCGGCCGTTGCAGGTCCGCGGACTGCACTGCAAGACGCTTCGGTGGCTATGGGTTGCCGAATTTTCCCGAATGCCCGCTGTGCGCCCAGTCGCCGCATCCCGTTTTTCCGCGGATCCCCGCCTGATCGGTGGGGTTCGCGCGCGACAAATTGCCGAATCATCCCGTTTTTGAGAATCGGTTTGGGTCGCGCACGCGGACCACTGGGTCGGTCGCGGAATCTGCGGGACGGCTCTGGCCGGCGTCAGACCGCGCCGACCGGCCCGGTGCTCTCGAACTCGGCCGTGTCGCCGATCAGGTCGGTCACGGAGATGTTGAGGCGACGGCCGTTGGACAGGCGGAGCTGGGCGTCGGGCTCGAGCCAGACCGGTCGCAGGCCCGCATAGCTGCCGTACAGATTGCCGTAGGCGACGACACCGCCTTCGCGCCTCTCGACCACGACCCGGTAGCGGACGCGGACGGCCTCACACCCTTCGGCCGACACGAGACCGCGCCCGGTCAGCGTCTTGAGGATCTCGTTCGGCTCGAACATACGCGGGACGCAGGGGCGGGATTAAGCGGCAACCTAATTGCCATTTAATCCCGGACCCGCGGCGAGTCACGCCCGCCAGTGCGGATTGTGCGGTCAGTGCCGCCGCGGCGTCATCGGTCCGGGTCGGCGCCGCCGCCGACAGGTTCGGCTTCCAGGGGACGGACCACGATGCGACCGGACTCGACCGAGAGGGCCAGCCGTCCCTGCTTCAGCGCCAGCGCCTTCTCGCCGAACAGCGTCCGGCGCCAGCCCTGCAGCGCCGGGACCTCGGCGTCGTCGTCGTCGGCGACCGCTTCCAGATCGTCGACCGTGGCGATGATCTTCGGCGCCACGCCCTCGGCCTCGCAGACCGCCTTCAGCAGGACCTTCAGGAGCTCGACGATCGCGCCGTTGCCGCCGCTCCGCCGCACGCGCTCGGGCATCCGGACGGCGCTCGTGTCGCGGGCGAGACCGCGCTCCACGGCGGCGACGATGTCGGCCCCGGTCCGGGAGCGCTCGAAGCCCGCGGGGATCGTCCGCAGCCGCCCGAGCGCCTCCGCGCTCCGCGGCGCCGCCGAGGCGATATCGATGACCGCCTCGTCCTTCAGGACGCGCCCGCGCGGCACGTTGCGCGTCTGCGCCTCGCTCTCGCGCCAGGCCGCGACCTCCATCAGCACGGCGATCTCCCGCGGCTTGCGCATGCGGCCGGAGAGGCGGCGCCACGCCTGCGCGGGATCGGCGCGGTAGGTCTCGGGAGACGTCAGCACCGCCATCTCCTCGTCGAGCCACGCGCCGCGGTCGGTCCGCAGCAGCTCGGCGACGAGGACTTCGTAGATCTTCACCAAGTGGGTGACGTCGGATAGCGCGTAGGTCAGCTGCGCCTCCGAGAGCGGGCGCCGCGACCAGTCGGTGAAGCGGGAGGACTTGTCGATCTTGGCCTTCGCGACGTCGTTGACGAGCTGCTCGTACGAGACGGAATCGCCGTAGCCGCAGACCATGGCGGCGACCTGCGTGTCGAAGAACGGGTGCGGCAGGATCCCGCCGATCAGCCAGATGATCTCCAGGTCCTGGCGGGCGGAGTGGAACACCTTGACGGTGCCCTCGTCGGCCATGAGGGCGATGAACGGCCCGAGGTCGATCCCCGGCGCCAGCGGATCCACCAGGACGCCGGTCCCGTCCGGTGCCGCCATCTGGATCAGGCACAGTTTCGGATAATACGTCGTCTCGCGCATGAACTCCGTGTCGACGGTCACGAAGGGCTGCTCGGCGAGACGTGTGCAGATCTGGCGCAGCGCGTCAGTGGTGGTGATCAGGTCCATGAACCGGCTATACGCAACCGCGGCGGACATGGGGAGACGCGGCTTCGCAGGTCCCCATCTTTCACGCGTTCACGCGCGGCCCGGCGACCGCGATCACGCCACGGCCGCGACCGCCGCCTTCCGGCGCGCCCGCGCCTGCCGGCGAATCCGCAGCGCGTCGGCCCGACGCTGCGCCTCGGCGCGCGCGAGCAGGCGGTCGAGGATGCCGGTCTCGATCCGCTCGCCGGTGGCCCCGTCGACGAGGCGGCGGATCCGGTCGACCCGGAACCCGCGATAGCCGCCGCGCCGGGTATCGATGCCGCCGAGCAGCGTCCGCCCCGGCCCGAGCCTGAGCTCGCGGGCGTCGAGGGAGCGGTTGCTCCAGGCCCCGGCCGCGTCCTCGTAGACGAGGTCGAAACGGCCCTCGAGGGGCAGCGTCCGCCACCCGGCCGCGGCGCGTTCGGGCGCCGCCTTCGCGGGGCGCTCCAGATCGAAAAAGAGGTTGTCGTTCATGGAGATGATATGGGGATTCGGGGTCTTCTGCGGTAGGCCGGCGGGCAAGTCGCGCCCGGCTTTCGGCGCCGTTCTGCGCGCCTCGCGCTTGACTTGGGGGGCCTCGCGTGAATGGTGCCGGCCTTCCCACAGAAGAAGCCCGTCATGCACCGTTACCGTTCCCACACCTGCGGGGCGCTCCGCCCGTCCGATGTCGGGCAGAGTGTTCGCCTCTCCGGCTGGTGCCACCGCATCCGCGACCACGGGGGCGTGCTGTTCGTCGATCTGCGGGACCATTACGGCCTGACCCAGTGCGTGATCGATTCCGACTCCCCGGCCTTCAAGGCCGCCGAGGCCGTGCGCTCGGAATGGGTCGTGCGGATCGACGGGCGCGTGCGCACGCGCCCGGCCGGCACCGAGAATGCCGAGCTGCCGACCGGCGCGGTCGAGGTCTACATCGACGACCTCGAGGTGCTGGGGCCGGCGGGCGAGCTGCCGCTGCCGGTTTTCGGCGACCTTGAGTACCCGGAGGAGACGCGGCTCCGGTACCGCTTCCTCGACCTGCGCCGGGAGAAGCTCCACGCCAACATCATGAAGCGCGGCGCGATCATCGACTCGCTCCGCCGCCGGATGCGGGACGGCGGCTTCTTCGAGTTCCAGACCCCGATCCTGACAGCCTCGTCGCCCGAGGGCGCCCGCGACTACCTCGTGCCGTCGCGGGTCCATCCCGGCAAGTTCTACGCGCTCCCGCAGGCGCCGCAGCAGTTCAAGCAGCTGACGATGATCGCGGGCTTCGACCGCTACTTCCAGATCGCGCCGTGCTTCCGCGACGAGGACGCCCGCGCCGACCGCTCGCCGGGCGAGTTCTACCAGCTCGACATCGAGATGAGCTTCGTCACCCAGGAGGACGTGTTCCAGGCGGTGGAGCCGGTGCTGCGCGGCGTGTTCGAGGAGTTCGCCGAGGGCAAGCGCGTCACCAAGGAATTCCCGCGGATCACCTACGCGGACTCGATGCTGAAATACGGCGTCGACAAGCCGGACCTGCGCAACCCGCTGATCATCGCCGACGTCTCCGACCTGTTCGCCCGCGAGGACGTGGCGTTCAAGGCGTTCAAGGGTGTGGTCGCCTCGGGCGGCGTCGTCCGGGCGATCCCGGCGACCGGCGCGGCGAGCCAGCCGCGCTCGTTCTTCGACAAGCTCAACGACTGGGCCCGCTCCGAGGGCGCGCCCGGCCTCGGCTACGTCGTGTTCGAGGAGGAGAACGGCGCGCTCACCGGCAAGGGGCCGATCGCCAAGTTCATCCCTTCCGAGGTTCAGGCCCTGATCGCCGAGCGCTCCGGCGCGAAGGCGGGCGACGCCGTGTTCTTCTCCGCCGGTCCGGAGGCCAAGGCGGCCGGGCTCGCCGGCAAGGCGCGCGTCCGGATCGGCGACGAGCTGGGCCTCTGCGACAAGGACCAGTACGCGTTCTGCTGGATCACCGACTTCCCGATGTACGAGTGGAGCGAGGAGGAGAAGCGGATCGACTTCTCCCACAACCCGTTCTCGATGCCGAACATCGACCGCGAGGAATTCCTCGCGCTCGATCTGGACGCCCTCGTGAGCGAGGACGAGAACGGCGCGAACACCAAGCGGATCCTCGGGATCAAGGCGTTCCAGTACGACATCGTCTGCAACGGCGTGGAGCTGTCCTCGGGCGCGATCCGCAACCACCGTCCGGACGTGATGGAGAAGGCCTTCGCCATCGCGGGCTACGGGCACGAGGTGCTGGAGCAGAAGTTCGGCGGCATGCTCAACGCCCTGCGCATGGGCGCCCCGCCGCACGGCGGCATCGCGCCGGGCGTGGACCGCATCGTCATGCTCCTGTGCAACGAGCCGAACATCCGCGAGGTCGTGCTGTTCCCGATGAACCAGCGCGCCGAGGACCTGATGATGGGCGCGCCCTCCGAGGCGACCCCCAAGCAGCTGCGCGAGCTGCACATTCGCCTCAACCTGCCCGAGAAGAAGGCCTGAGGCGCCCATAGTCCCCCGCGGTGGCGAGCCTCGTCGCGATCGTCGTCGCCCACGACAGCGCCGACGTGCTGCCGGCCTGTCTCGCGGCGCTCGCCGGCGAGCATGTGCCGGCGATCGTCGTGGACAATGCCAGCCGGGACGCCTCCGCGTCGGTCGCGGAGGCGGCCGGCGCGCAGGTGATCCGCAACGCCCGCAACGAGGGCTACGGCCGCGCCAACAACCGGGGCGTCCGCGCGGCCGAGACGGCGGAGCACGTCCTCGTCGTCAACCCGGACGTCGTGCTGCGGCCGGGCACCGTGGACGCCCTGCTGGACGCGGCCCGCACCTGGCCGGATGCCGGGCTTATCGCCCCGCGCCTCGTCGAACCCGACGGGCGCTTCTTCTTCCAGGCGCGGTCCCTGCTCGCGCCCTACCTGACCAATCCCGCGGGCCGGCTCGCGCTGCCGCAGGGCGATGCCTGCGCGCCGTTCCTCTCCGGGGCCTGCCTGATGATGCCGCGCGCCCTGTTCCTCGATCTCGGCGGCTTCGACGAGAACATCTTCCTGTTCTACGAGGACGATGACCTGTGCCGGCGCGTGGCCGACAGCGGCCGCGCCCTGATCCACGTCCACCGCGCCGAGGCGCTGCACGGTCGCGGCCGATCGTCGGCGCCGGAGCCGGGACGCGTGTTCCGCGCGCGCTGGCATCAGGCGTGGTCGCGCGCCTATGTCAGCCGGAAGTACGGCCTCCCGGACCCGAGCCTCGCCGTCCTGGGCGCCAACCTGCCGAAGGTGCTGCTGTCGGGTCTGGTCCTCCGGCGGGCCGGGCTCGAGCGTTACGGCGGCTCGGCCGCGGGCGCCCTCGCCTTCCTGCGCGGCCGGACCGCGCTGGCCCGCGAGGGTCTGACCGGATGAGCGCGCCGACGATCGCGACCGCGCTGGCGCGCGGGCGCAACGGCTTCACCGGCCTGCGGCTGATGCTGGCTCTGGCCGTCGTGGTGTCCCACGCGTTCAGCGTCGCGACCGGCGCGGCGGGCGACGAGCCCCTCGCCCGGCTGACCGGCTACACGCTGGGCGAACACGCGGTGAACGGCTTCTTCGCGGTGTCGGGCTTCCTGGTCACCATGAGCTGCGACCGCCGCGGCCTCCGGGACTACGCCCTCGCCCGGACCCTGCGGATCTTCCCGGGACTCGTGGCGGCGACGCTCGTCGTCGCGCTCGGGCTCGGCGCGGCCCTGACCCGCCTGCCCGTCACCGAGTACTGGCGCGATCCCGCCCTGTGGTCGTTCATCCGCGGGACGCTGACGACCTTCAAGAGCAACGCCGCCCTCCCCGGCGTCTTCGAAGCGAATCCCTACCGGGCGCCCCTCGGCACGGTCTGGACGCTCAAGTACGAGGTGCTGTGCTACCTCGGCGTCCTCGTCGCCGCCCTGTGCGGCCTGCTCCGGCGCCGGTGGTCGGCGCCCCTGATCGTGGCCGGCCTGGCGCTCGCCCTGACGATCGCCTGCGGTCTCCGCGGTCCGGACCTGCCCAAGGGCACCGAGACGGCGCTGCGCCTGCCGCTGATCTTCGCGGCCGGGGCGTGTCTTTACCTGTGGCGCGACCGCCTGCGTGTCTCGGCGGCGGCCCTCGCCTGCCTGGTCTTCGGCGCCTTCGTCCTCGCGCGGACGCCGGCCTACCCGGCCCTGCTGTTCCTCGCCGAGGCCTACGGCGTGGTCTGGCTCGCCCTCGGCCCCCTCGCGCGCGGCCTGTTCGACCCTGCGGCCGACCTCTCCTACGGGATCTATCTCTACGGCTGGCCGGTCCAGCAGACCCTGCACGCCCTGTGGCCGGCCGCCTCCGGGCCCGCGCTGCTGGTGCCGGCCCTCGCCCTCACGCTGCCGGTCGCGGCGCTGTCCTGGTACGGGGTCGAGCGGCCGGCCCTGTCGCTGAAGGCGCGCGCGCTCGGGCGGCGCCGCCTCGGCACGATCGAGCCGGCCGGGCCGTGACCGCCGACGGGCCTCTCCCGCCGCTGAAGACGCTCGCTTGCGCGGCTCGGATGCTGGAGGCGGACGGCTTCGCGATCGTCGCCCGGAACGAGCGCGGCGACAGCCTCTACCTGCGGCGACCGGACTGCGCTTGGCACCTGCGCGTCTCGAACCACCGGCGCACCGCCAAGCAGCGCGCCCGGCGCTCCGATATCCTCGCGAGCCTCGTCATCGACGGGCCGCGCTCCTCGGATCAGATCGGGAACCTCGTCCGCGAGGCCGTCCGGAACTTCGAGGCCGCCCTGGCGCGGGTGGCGGATCAGGCGTCCGCGGCGGGGTCGCGGAAGTAGGGCTCCACGGTACCCTTCAGCTTCACGGTCATCGGGTTGCCGGCCCGGTCGAGGGCCTTGCCGGCCGAGAGGCGGACCCAGCCCTCGCTCACGCAGTACTCCTCGACGTTCGTCTTCTCGACGCCCTTGAACCGGACACCGACCCCGCGCTCCAGCACCTTCTCGTCATAGAACGGGCTGTTCGGGTTGGAAGCGAGGCGGTCGGGGGGCGTGTCGGTCATCGTCCGGATCTCGGATGGTCTTCGTGGAGGGCTCCGCCGGTACGGGAATCCGCGCCCGCGCGCAACGCCGCGAGCAGGTCGGCGATCCGCCCGCTCTGGAGCAGCGGCACCAGCCGCGTCACCGCGTCGTGCGGGAGGTCCCACCACGCCGCCTCCACGAGCGCCTCCACGGTCGCCGCGTCGAAGCGGTGGCGCACGACCTTGGCCGGGTTGCCCGCCACCACGGCGTAGGCCGGCACGTCGCGGGTCACCACGGCGCGGGCCGCCACCACGGCCCCGTGCCCGACGGTCACCCCCGAGAGGATCATGCAGCCCGATCCGAGCCAGACATCGTGCCCGATCACCACGTCGCCCCGGGAGGCGTGGAAATCCTCCGGCGCCGCGGCGTCCGGGAACAGCCCGCGCATCGCCGCGAACGGATAAGTCGACGCCCAGTCGAGGCGGTGATCGCCGCCGAGCAGGATCTCGACCTTGTCAGCGATGGAACAATAGCGGCCGATCGTCAGCCGCCGCCCGCTCTCCGGGAAGCGGACTTTTGGACGCCCGTACGAATAAGCGCCTATGGAGAACCCGTGGGTCCTCGCCAGCTCGGCGAGGTGGATCCGGGTCTCGTTGTGCGGGTTGCGCCCCCTGCGCAGCCGGTGCAACAGACCGGTCATGACGCGAGCCCGCGCGATGCGCGACCGCGTCGTCCTCGGTGAAAAAGGTGAGCGGGAGCGTGGGCGATGGCCGATAACATGTCCGAGGACCTCAAGGCCGGGGCGCTCGTCTACCACCGCCTGCCCAAGCCCGGGAAGCTGGAGATCCAGGCGACCAAGCCGCTCGGCAACCAGCGCGACCTCGCCCTGGCCTACTCGCCCGGCGTCGCCGCGGCCTGCATGGCGATCCACGACGACCCGCAGCAGGCCGCCGAACTCACGGTGCGCCAGAATCTCGTGGCGGTGCTGTCCAACGGTACGGCCGTGCTCGGCCTCGGCGATATCGGCCCGCTCGCCTCGAAGCCCGTGATGGAGGGCAAGGCCGTCCTGTTCAAGAAGTTCGCCGGCATCGACGTCTTCGACATCGAGGTCGACCAGAAGGACGTGTCGAAGCTCGTCGACGTCGTCTGCGCCCTCGAGCCGACCTTCGGCGGCATCAACCTCGAGGACATCAAGGCGCCCGAGTGCTTCGAGGTCGAGGAGCAGTGCCGGGCCCGGATGAACATCCCGGTCTTCCACGACGACCAGCACGGCACCGCGATCATCGTGGCCGCCGCCGTCCTCAACGGCCTGGAACTCGCCGGCAAGAACCTGTCCGACGTCCGGATCGTCACGTCCGGCGCCGGCGCGGCGGCTCTGGCCTGCCTCAACCTCCTCGTGTCGCTCGGAGCGACCCGCGAGAACATCACGGTCACCGACATCAAGGGCGTCGTCTACAAGGGCCGCGCCGAGCTGATGGACCGGTGGAAGGACGTCTACGCCCAGGAGACCGACAAGCGGACGCTCGCCGAGGTGATCCCGGGGGCGGACGTGTTCATCGGCCTGTCGGCCGGCGGCGTGCTCAAGCCCGAGTACCTGAAGGAGATGGCCGAGAAGCCGCTGATCATGGCGCTCGCCAACCCCTACCCGGAGATCATGCCGGATCTGGCCGAGAAGGAGCGGCCGGACGCCATGATCTGCACCGGCCGGTCGGACTTCCCGAACCAGGTCAACAACGTCCTGTGCTTCCCCTACATCTTCCGCGGGGCGCTTGATGTCGGCGCCCACAAGATCAACGAGGAGATGAAGAAGGCCGCCGTCAAGGCGATCGCGGGCCTGGCCCACGAGACCACCTCGGACGTGGTCGCCCGCGCCTACGGCGGCGAGGCCCGGCCGTTCGGACCGAAATCCCTGATCCCGAGCCCGTTCGACCCGCGCCTGATCCTGCGCATCGCCCCGGCGGTGGCCAAGGCCGCGATGGATTCCGGCGTCGCCGGCCGGCCGCTCCCGGACCTCGACGCCTATGTCGAGAGCCTCGACCGGTTCGTGCACCGGTCCGGCCTGATCATGAAGCCGCTGTTCTCGAAGGCGAAGGCCGAGCCCAAGCGCGTGATCTACGCCGAGGGCGAGGACGAGCGCGTGCTCCGCGCCGTCCAGGCGATCGTCGAGGACAAGGTCGCCCTGCCGATCCTGGTCGGCCGGCCGCGGGTGGTCGAGACCCGCCTGAAGCGCTTCGGCCTGTCGATGGTGCACGGCCGCGACTTCGAGCTGATCGATCCCGAGGACGATCCCCGCTACCGCGCCTACGTCCAGACCTACCTGGAAGTCGCCGGTCGCCGCGGCATCACGCCGGACGCGGCCCGGACGCTGGTCCGCACCAACAACACGGTGATCGGCGCCATCGCGGTCCGCCGCGGCGAGGCCGACGCGCTGATCTGCGGCCTGGAGGGCCGGTTCGAGACGCGCCTGCGCATCATCCGCGACGTGATCGGGCTCGCGCCGGGCGTGGAGCAGTGCGCCGCGATGAGCCTCGTGGTGACGCATAACGGCGCCTACTTCCTGGCCGACACCCATGTCCGCCAGAACCCCACCGCTGAGGAGATCGCCGACGTGGCGCAGGCCTGCGCCAGCCACGTCAGCCGGTTCGGGATGACGCCGAAGATCGCGCTCCTCAGCCACTCGGATTTCGGCCAGTCGGATTCGCCCTCCGCGATGAAGATGCGCGACGCCCTCGCGCTCCTGCACACGCGGAATCCCGAGCTGCAGGTCGACGGCGAGATGCAAGCCGATTCCGCCCTCAACGAGATGGTGCGCGAGCGCGTCCTGCCGGGCTCGCGCCTCAAGGGCGCGGCCAACGTCCTGATCTTCCCGAACCTCGACGCCGCCAACATCGCCTTCCAGTTCGCGAAGGTGCTGGCGGACGCGCTGCCGGTCGGCCCGCTCCTGATCGGCCCGGCCAAGCCCGCCCACATCCTGACGCCGTCGGTGACGGCGCGCGGCATCGTCAACGTCACGGCCGCCGCCGTGGTCGAGGCCCAGGCGGACGAGGCCGTCGCGCGCGCCGAGGAGGGCGGCGTCGGCATGCTCTCGGAGTGAGGGGCGCCCGTCGGCGGCCGCCAGCGTGGCCGTCGATTTGCTTGCCCGCCCCGGGACCACGAAACCACCGGGAGACGACGCGATGTGCGCGGGCGACGATCCAACCTGCCACGCCTTCGAGGAGCACCGCCGCCGGTTCCGGCGGGATCTCGAGCCTGAGCGGCGCGCCTTCCTGAAGAGCGGCTTCGCGGCGACCGGCGCCGCGGCCGCGGCCCTCGCGGCCGGCGGTCCGTCGCTCGTGAGCCCGGCCCTGGCCCAGGCGAGCGGCGCCAAGATCGCCGCCACGGCGCATTACCACCTGCCGGCGAATGCCGAGACGGTCCACTGGGGCTTCTTCAGCCGCAGCCTCAAGCCCAAGGTCGAGATCGGCTCGGGCGACTTCGTCACGATCGAGACGCTCACCCACCAGGCGAGCGACGATGCCGAGCGCATGATCCAGGGCGATCCGGGCGCCGAGAGCGTCTATCTCTGGACCAAGGACAAGATGGGCGTCTCGCCCCGCGGAGCCGGCGCCATGGACGCCAAGGTCGGCCCCGGCGGTGGCCTCGGCGTGCACATCTGCACCGGCCCGGTGGCGATCCGCGGCGCCGAGCCCGGCGACGTCCTGGAGGTGCGCATCCTCGACGTCGCCCCCCGCCCCTGCGCCAATCCCAGGTACAAGGGACTGGCCTTCGGCAGCAACGCGGCGGCGTGGTGGGGCTACCACTACAACGACCTGATCACCGGCGATAAACCCCGGGAGGTCGTGACCATCTACGAGGTCGACGCCACCGGCGAGCGCGACTGGGCCCGGGCGGTCTACAGCTTCCGCTGGCCGGGCGTGACCGACCCGTTCGGCGTCTCCCACCCGACCATCGACTATCCCGGCCTGCCGGTGGACCACACGAAGACCCAGAAGACCTTCGAGGTCCTGAAGGGTATCCGCGTGCCGATCCGGCCGCATTTCGGCACGATGGGCGTGGCGCCCGCCGAGGCCGACCGGGTGAACACGATCCCGCCGAGCTACACCGGCGGCAACATCGACAACTGGCGGATCGGCAAGGGCGCGACCCTCTACTACCCGGTGGCGGTGCCGGGCGCCCTGTTCTCCGTGGGCGATCCCCACGCCAGCCAGGGCGATTCCGAACTGTGCGGCACCGCGATCGAGTGCTCGCTCACCGGCACCTTCCAGTTCATCCTGCACAAGAAGGCGGACCTGCCCGGCACGCCGCTGGAGGCGCTCGACTTCCCGATGATCGAGACCCGGGACGACTGGGTTCTGTCCGGCTTCAGCTACCCGAACTACCTGCGGGATCTCGGTCCGGACGCGCAGAGCGCGATCTTCCAGAAATCCTCGATCGACCTCGCCATGCGCGACGCCTTCCGGAAGATGCGCCAGTTCCTGATGCACGCGAAGGGCCTCACGGAGGACGAGGCGATCTCGCTGATGTCGGTGGCGGTCGATTTCGGGATCACGCAGGTCGTGGACGGCAACTGGGGCGTCCACGCCGTTGTCAAGAAGGCGATCTTCTCCGATCGCGTCGCCTGACGCCTGACGCCTGACGCCTGACGCCTGACGCCTGACCCGGTCACGCGGCCTTCGCGGCTCCGGTCATCGTCATGAGGCCGGCGATGACCCGGTAGGTCTCGGTCCAAGCTTCCCGCGCCTCCGGCGTGAAGTCCGGGCCGAGCCCCTGCTCCAGGGTCCAGAGCAGTGCCGCCCCGACCGCCTCGAAATGCGCGCGCAGCGCGCCGTAGCCGACGTGCCGGTCCCCGAGATCGCGCACGGCGGCGACCAGGGCCTCCGGCTTGTCGAGGTTGGCCACCGCCAGTGCCAGCATCGCGACGAGTTTGCGCTTCTGCGCGGTCATGTCGTCCGGGAAGAGCGACCGGACCTGCGGCGCGATGTCGAACAGGCGCCCGTAGAACTGCTCTGCCGCGGTGTCGCCGAGCGCCTGCACCGTCGCGAAGCTGCGCTGCACGATCGCGACCTGGGCGGCGGAGACCGCGTAGGACACGCGAACGCTCGCCAGGAACCGTTCGACCTCGGCGGTCAGACGGTCCGACTGGTCCGACAGGGCGGAGGCCGCCGCGAGAACCTGGCTCGCGGCCAGGCCGGTGCCCTCCGCCGCCTGCGCGACGCCGGTCATGGTCGTGGTGACCTCGCCTGTGCCGGTGGCCGCCTGCCCGACGTTGCGGACGATCTCCTGGGTCGCCGCACCCTGTTCCTCGACGGCCGCCGCGATCGTGGTCGCCGCCCCGTTGATCTCGCGGATCCGTGCGGTGATCGCCGCGATGGCCTCCACCGCCTGCCCGGTGGACGCCTGCACCTGCGCGATCTGACCGGAGATCTCGTCGGTGGCCTTGGCGGTCTGCGCGGCGAGGGCCTTCACCTCGGAAGCCACCACCGCGAAGCCGCGGCCGGCTGCGCCCGCGCGGGCCGCCTCGATGGTGGCGTTGAGCGCCAGCAAGTTGGTCTGCTCGGCGATCGACGAGATCAGCCCCACGACGGCACCGATCTGGTCCACGGCGCTGCTCAGGTCCTGGACGCGCGCGGCGGTCCGGTCGGCCTCGGCCGCGGCCCTCTGCGCGAGATCCGCCGACCCGTCGGCCTGCCGCCCGATCTCCTGGACGGAGGTGCCGAGCTCCTCCGCGGCCGCCGCCACGGTGTTGACGTTGCTCGAGGCCCGCTCGGCGGCGGCCGCGACCGCCGTCGACTGCCCGGCCGTCTGGGTGGCCGTCGCGGTCATCGTCTGCGCCGTGACCTGCAGGGCGTTGGCCGAGGACGCGACCGAGCCGATCATGCCTCCGACGGCCTCCTCGAACCGTTGTGCCATCTGGCGCAGGCTGTCCCGGCGCTGGTCGTCGGCGTCCAGCCGCGCCCGCTCGGCCCCGGCCTCGAGGTCGCGCGTGCGGATCAGATTGTCCCGGAAGGCCTGCACGGCCACCATGATCGGCGCGAACTCGTTCCGGTACGCTCGCACCGGGACGGCGACGGCGGTGTCGCCCCCCGTCAGCGCGCGCATCGCGGTGGCGATGATCCGGAGGGGGCGCAGCACGCCCCCGAACAGAGCCATGAGGCCCAGCCCGACGAGCAGCAGGACGGCCAGCAGCGCCGCGGCACTGTGCAGGAGAACGCGGTCCGCCTCCGCGGCGAGGCTCTCGGCCCGCGCCACCATCTCGGCGAGGGCGGCATTGGCGAGATCGACGATCGTCATCTGCTCGACGCTGTTTCGCTTACGGAGGTCCTGGAACGTGATGGGGGACGCGCGATGCTGGCTCAGGGCGTCGAAGATCGCGCGCGCCGCCTCCGCCGCCTCGCCTTCGAAATTGCTGCGCTTGGCCTTCTCGAACGCGGACCGCACGGCGTCCGAGCTCTGGGCGGCGGCCTCGCTGGTGCTCGACCACGCCGACTGGACCCGCGCCCGCTCCTCTGCCGCCGCCACGGTCTCGGGCAGCGACCACGACGTTCCCGCCGCCAGCGAGGTCTGCACGCGCAGGGCGACGTTCCCGATCGCGACACGGGTCGCCCAGGCGGACCGCTTGAGGACGAGGTAGTGCTGCAGGACGGCGTCGGAGCGCGGAATAGCCGAATCCACGGCGTCCGTGGTCGCCGTCAGCGCGTCGAGAAGTTCCTGAAAGACCGTCAGCACGGCGGGCAGCAGCGCCGGGTCCCGCTTCGGCTTCGGTACGCGCAGGGCTTCATCGATCCGGGGGCGGAGCAGGTTCACGGCGTCCTGCGCCGCGTTGAGCCTCGCCATCGTCGCCGTCACGGAGGGCAGATCCCGGTCCCGCAGCAGGTCCTGAACGCTCGCGAAGCCCGCGACCATCGCGTCCCGGTTCGTCGCGTAGGCCTTCAGGCTCTCCGGGTCGGCGGACGCATCCCCGCCCAGGGCGAGCGCTGCCCCCCGCTCGAGGCGTGTCGGCAGGATCGTCCCGAGCAGCTGGCGACTCGCGCGGGTCAGCGTGACCGCGTCCCGGGCCTGTCGCGCCTGAAGACGCGCGTCGAACAGAGCATTCCCCGCGTAAGCCAGTAACATCATCGCCATGGCGAGTATCGTCGTGCACATGACGACTCGAATCGAGACGTAGCCAAGCCATCTCATCGCGTGAACATTCCGATGTGCGAGTGGGATCTGCGTGTTGCTCGCATCATAGGGCGAACGGCGCGCGCGTTCACGCTGCCGCTCGGCAGTGTTCGACAGTCTATCGCGCCGACATATTTTGCGGGCGGCGCGCTTTATTCCGGATTCAGAGAAGAATCGACATCAACCAATAAAAAAGTTGGCTTCGTGAATTAAGCCGACGTTACCGCGGCGATCTCGGTCGGCAGGCGCACGCTCACCGTTCCGGCGGCGTGCGGTGAGCGCCGGTGCGACGGTCACGAGGCCGCCCTCGGCCTCGGCCCGCGTGAGCTCTCCCGCGCGACGGGCCCGGGCCATCGTGCGAGACCGGACCGCGGCGACGAGCGAGGACCTGGCCGGGTTCGGCGCCCGCGCCGCGCGGATCAGGGCGCGTCGTCCGCGAGCTCGACCCGCCCGTCCAGGCCGATGATGCGCCCGAGGCCGCGGACGCGGTTCAGCAGGCGGTCCCCGTTCAGGGCCTCCCAGTCCCGCGGCAAGCGCAGCACCACCCGGCCCTCCTCGACGGTGAGCGGCGCCCGTCCGAGGGCGCCGTCCATGCCGGCCGAGATCGGGAAGGCGATCCGGAGCAGGGCGCCCAGGAGGCGGGCGCGCTCGAACAGGCGCGGGCCGGCCACGCTCCGGAGCATCGGGTTCGCCTTCTCGGGGGCCAGGCCGGTGTGCCTCAGGGACACCGCCAGGGCGAGATAGGCCCGGCCCGGATGATCCACGCCGACGAACGCGGCATTCTGGATCACCGCGATGCTCTGCTCACCGCGGTAATCCGGATGCGCCCGCCAGCCGACGTCGGACAGCAGGCAGCCGGCGTGCCGCAGACGGCGCTCGTCGGTGGTCTCGTGGCCGTCCAGGGTCGCGACGAACTGGTCCGTCCAGGTGATCAACTCCTCGCCGTGGCGGGGCGAGCGCGCGCGCAGAACGTTGAATTCCGACGCCGAGGCCAGCAGCGGATCGATCAGACGGGTGTCGCGGTCGAGCTGCTCGAACAGCAGGCCCTCGCGCACGCCCGATGCCGAGATCGCCACCTCGCGGGGGCGCCCGACCCGGATGATCTCCTCGAGGACGACGGCGCCGTAGGCGAGGAGCGGGCGCCGCGCCTCGGAGATCGCGTCGACGTCCTGCAGCAGCGCCACGTCGGTCTGCTCGACGACCTGCAGGAAGCTGAGTTCGTCGGTGGGCTCCACCGTGTAGCCGTGCATCACGTGGACGGGGTAGCCGCGGGCCGCCTGATGGAGCCGCGCGATGGCCCGCCACGTGCCGCCGACCGCGTAGAAGGTCCGCCCGCGCAGGGTCTCGAGCTGCGGGGCGGCCTTGCGCATGTACTCGCGGACGATCTTGGCGGCCTTCTTGACCGAGCCGCCGGACAGGTCCTGCAGGGCGAGGCCGCCGAGGGGCATGGTCACCCCTTGTCCGACGACCGCCCCGCGGACGTCCACGAGTTCGAGCGAGCCGCCGCCCATGTCGCCCACGACGCCGTTCGGCGCGTGGAATCCCGAGACCACGCCGAGGGCCGACAGCTCGGCCTCGCGCCGCCCGGAGAGGAGCTGGATCTCCTGGCCACAGGCCGCCTCGGCGGCGCGGAGAAAGTCGGGCCCGTTCTCGGCGTCCCGCGCCGCCGCCGTGGCGAGGACGTAGACCTGCCTGACGCGCATCGTCTGGCACAGCACCCGGAACCGCGCCAGGGCGGCGAGTGCGCGCGTCACCGCCTCCTCGTTCAGGCGGCCGGTCGTCAGGACGTTGCGGCCGAGGCCGCAGAGCACCTTCTCATTGTAGAGCGGCGTCGGCGCCCGGGTCAGTCCGTCGTACGCGACGAGGCGGACCGAGTTGGAGCCGATGTCGATGATCGCCACAGGATGGCGCGCGGTGCTGTCGATCGCCTCCGCGTCGTGCGCGAGAGTGAGGTTGGCAAGAGGGCTGCCCAAACGTCCGAGTCCTTCATCAGCCCGGCGCGCCGCCGGCGCGCCGTGCGGGAGGTTTAGCCCAGCGACGCCGCGCAGCGAAACTCAGCTGCGTTGGGCGCGGCGGCTCAGCGCCCGCGGGCTCGACTTCTTCGAGGCCTTGCCGCGCCCAGAGAGGCTGGGATTGGTCATGAAATACTTGTGGGCGTTGAACGGCTCCTCGCCCTCGGCGGGCTGGATCCGCTCGCAGCCGCCCGAGGCGAGGAGCCGCCAGCTTTGGCGGTTGTCGAGCAGGTTGGCCAGCATGATCTGGTCGAGCACCTGCTGATGCACCGTCGGGTTGGTGATCGGCAGCAGCGCCTCGACGCGGCGGTCGAGGTTCCGGCTCATCAGGTCGGCGGAGGAGATGTAGACCGTCGCCTTGGGGTGCGGCAGCCCGACGCCGTTGCCGAAGGCGTAGATTCGCCCGTGCTCCAGGAAGCGCCCGACGATCGACTTCACCCGGATCGTCTCCGACAGCCCGGGGATGCCCGGGCGCAGGCAGCAGATGCCGCGGACCACGCAGTCGATCTGAACCCCGGCCGCCGAGGCGTCGTAGAGCGCGTCGATGATCTGGCTGTCGACCAGGGAGTTGCACTTGATCCAGATCGCGGCCGGACGCCCGGCCTTCGCGTGGGCGACCTCCGCCTCGATGTGCTCGAGGAGCTTGTTCTTGGCGGTCAGCGGCGAGACCGCCATGCGCTCCAGCTCGGCGGGCTCGGCGTAGCCGGTGATAAAGTTGAAGATCCGCGACACGTCCCGCGCGATCGCGGGATCGGCCGTGAAGAACGACAGGTCCGTATAGATGCGCGCGGTGATCGGGTGGTAGTTGCCGGTGCCGACGTGGCAGTAGGTGACGAGCTTGTCGCCTTCCCGCCGGACCACCAGCGACAGCTTGGCGTGGGTCTTCAACTCGACGAAGCCGAACACGACCTGCGCGCCCGCCTTCTCGAGGTTGCGCGCCCAGCGGATATTGGCCTCCTCGTCGAAGCGCGCCTTCAGCTCCACCAGGGCGGTGACGGACTTGCCGAGTTCCGCGGCCTCGGCGAGGGCCGCCACGATCGGCGAGTTGGACGAGGTTCGGTAGAGAGTCTGCTTGATCGCGACCACGTTCGGGTCACGGGCGGCCTGCGCGAGGAACTGCACCACCGAATCGAAGGATTCGTAGGGGTGGTGGACGATGAAGTCCTTCTGCCGGATCGCCGCGAACACGTCGCCGCCGCTCTCGCGGATGCGCTCCGGGAAGCGGGGATTGTAGGGCTTGAACTTCAAGTCGGGCCTGTCGATGCCGACGACCTGGGACAGCTCGTTCAGGGCCAGCATGCCCTCCACGAGGAAGATCGCGTCCGCGGCGATCTCCAGTTCGTCCGCGACGAAGCTGCGCAGATCCTCCGACATGCCCGCCTCGACCTCGAGACGGATCACGACGCCGCGCCGCCGCTGCTTCAGCGCTGTCTCGAAATGCAGGACGAGGTCCTCCGCCTCCTCCTCGATCTCCAGGTCGGAATCGCGGACCACGCGGAACGCGCCGCTGCCCTTGACGAGGTAGCCCGGGAAGAGCCGCCCGGTGAACATCCCGATCACCTGCTCGATGGTGATCAGACGGGCGGAAGTCTCGCTGTCGCTCACCGGCAGGCGCACGAAGCGGTCGATGACGCCCGGCAGCCGGATCAGGGCGCGCAGCAGCCGGCCGTCCTTCGGCCGCACCAGCATCAGCGCGATGGTGGTACCGAGATTCGGGATGAACGGGAACGGGTGGGCCGGATCGATCGCCAGCGGCGTCAGGACCGGGAAGACGTGGTTGAGGAAGTACTCCTCCAGCCACGCCGCCTGCTCGGCCGTGAGGGCCGCGGGCTCGACGATGTCGATGTCGCTCGTGTGCAGCTCCGTGCGCAGTTCCCGCCAGCGGGCCTGCTGGTCGGCGGCGAGGCGCGACACCTCGGCGCCGATCCGGACGAGTTGCTCGGACGGCGACAGGCCGTCCTGCGACGGGACCGTGATCCCCGCCCGCACCTGATCGATGAGGCCGGCGACCCGGACCATGAAGAATTCGTCGAGGTTGTTGGCCGAGATCGACAGGAAGCGGAGGCGCTCCAAGAGCGGGTGGTTGGGGTTCGACGCCTCTTCCAGCACCCGCCGGTTGAACTGCAGCCAGGACAGCTCGCGGTTCACGAACCGCTCCGGTGAGTGGCGCAGGGTTCGCCCGGCTTCCACCACCGGCTCGCGGGCCGCGCCGACCGGCGGCTCCGCGGGAGTCGCGGCCGCCGCGGCCGGCCACTCGTCGTTGGCGTCCGGAATGGCTTCCGCCGGAGCCGCCGCCCCCGCGACCGGATCGGCCTGCAGGCGCTTGGGCGCGACCGCCCGCCGCGTCGCCGGATTGGCCGTCGCGCGCCGACGGGGCTCGGGCGCCTCATCGGCGGCGTCGCGGTCCACGGGCTTCTGCGTCGATTCCATCCCGGATCCCTGTCTCTGCTCCTCGCGGCGGCGGAGCGTGTATCACCCTAGACCGGCGGCCTTCACGACAGTTTCGTGACGGCCACTGCATTCCTCCTTCAGGCGTTCGGGTCCGGCTCGTCCTCCAGCCCCATGCGGCGCAGGACGGCCAGCGCGAGCGGCCGGCTGATGCGGCGGCCGCGCCCGAGGGCGTCGCGGTCGAGCTCGGCGACGACGTCGCGGGCGCGGCCCAGCGACCGGTCGATCCGCAGGGCCAGCGCCTCGATGACGCCGAGATCGACCACCAGCTGCCGGTCCACGAACAGCTTGACCAGGACGGCACGCAGGAGCGCGTCGTCCGGCGCCTCGATGGCGATGCGCGGCGCGAGGCGAAGCCGCGAGCGCAGATCCGGCGTCGTGAGGCCGAGGGCGTCGATACCCGTGGCGCTGGTCAGCAGAACCGGGCAGCCTCGCTCGCGGGCGCGGTTGAGCAGGTGGAACAGCGCCGCCTCGTCGCGCCGCTCCGCCCGGTCGATGTCCTCCACGACCAGCGCCCCGTTGGAGACGAGGTGCTGGACCGCGTCGGCACCCAGCTCGGCGGCCGGGAGGGTCCAGGCGTGGGCCCGCTCGGCCCAGATCGCCGCGAGGTGGCTCTTGCCGCTGCCGGAGGGGCCGGTGAGGACCAAGACGCTGTCGGGCCAGTCCGGCCACGCCTCGATCAGCGCGTAGGCGGCCTCGTTGGCCGGTCCGACGAGGAAATCCTCGCGCCCGTAGCGGGGGTCGAGCGGCAGGTCGAAGGCCAGCTGCCGGGGTGGGGCGTTCTCGCGCATAGGCCGCTCAGGATCATCCCGCGCCCGCGGAGGTCAAGGCCGAAGCGTCCTTGCCCTCGTGCTCAATCAGGATCGGCTGCCCGGCGTGGTAGAGGCGGCTCTCCAGGTAGCGGGCCAGGGCGAAGCGGACCAGCACGCCGATCGAGGCCGCGATCGGGACGGCGAGCAGCAGCCCGACGAAGCCGAACAGCGTCCCGAAGGCGAGCAGGGCGAACATCAGCCAGACCGGGTGCAGCCCAGTGGAATCGCCGACGAGCTTCGGCGAGATGACGTTGCCCTCTAGGAACTGGCCGACGAGGAAGACGGCGACGGTCAGGCCGAGATGCAGCCAGTCTCCGGAGGGCCAGAACTGGACGAGCGCGACGCCCACGGAGAGCATGAAGCCGGTGAGCGTGCCGACGTAGGGGATGAAGGTCAGGAACCCGGCGATCAGGCCGATCAGCACGCCGAAGTTCAGGCCGACCAGCCACAGGCCGACGGCGTAGAAGCTGCCTAGGATGAGGCAGACCAGGGTCTGGCCGCGGACGTAGCCGGTGACCGCTCCGTCGATCTGGCGCGCCAGCTCGCGCACCGTCGCCCGGTGCCGGGGCGGCACCCAGCCGTCGATGGCGGCGACCATCCGGTCCCAGTCGACGAGGATGTAGAAGGCGACGACCGGCGTCACGACCAGCAGGGAGGCGATCGAGATCAGCGCCTGGCTGCCCGACCAGAGCGATTTCAGGAAGGCCAGGAGCCACGTGCCGGCCTGGGTGGCGAGCGTCCCCACGGAGGATTGCAGCTCGTTGAGGACGTTCGCGCCGCCGACGCGCTCGAGCAGGGTCCCGGACCGCTCGGCGATGATCGCCTGGAGCCGCGACACCATCCCGGGCAGCGCATTGACGAGCGCTACGACCTGGTTGGCCGTGAGCGGGATCAGGATCAGCAGCGTCACGACGAGGACGACGACGAACAGCGCCAGGATCAGCAGGCTGGCCGCCAGACGCCCGAGGCCGAGCCGCTCCAGCCGATCTGCCAGGGGGTCGAGGAGGTAGGCCAGCGTGATGCCGGCCACGAACGGCAGCATCACCTCCCGCAGGAGGTAGACGATCAATCCCAGGGCCACGACAGCGGCCAGCCCGATCACAGCCCGTGCGCGCACGATGACGCTCCCCCCAGCAGCACACCACGCCAGCGGGCAGAGTGGGTATGCGGAGCGCGCCGATCAAGGCGCCGCCGGCACGACTCGCGCGGCGCGCGGGAAGCCGCTAGAGCGGGGCCAGTACTCAGCGAGGTGGCGCGGGCATGACGGCCAAGGACGGCAACGAGCCGAAGACGGGGCTGACCTACGCGGCGGCGGGCGTCGATATCGATGCCGGCAACGCCATGGTCGAGACGATCAAGCCGCTGGTGCGCTCTACCCGGCGCCCGGGCGCCGACGCCGAGATCGGCGGGTTCGGCGGCCTGTTCGACCTGAAGGCCGCGGGCTTCCGCGACCCGATCTTGGTCGCCGCCAACGACGGCGTCGGCACGAAGGTCAAGATCGCCATCGAGACCGGCCGCCACGACACGATCGGCATCGACCTCGTGGCGATGTGCGTGAACGACATCATCGTCCAGGGCGCCGAGCCGCTGTTCTTCCTCGACTACTACGCGACCGGTAAGCTGATCCCCGGCGTCGGCGCCGACATCGTGCGCGGCATCGCCGAGGGCTGCCGGCAGGCCGGCTGCGCGCTGATCGGCGGCGAGACCGCCGAGATGCCGGGCCTCTACGACGGGTCCGACTACGACCTCGCGGGCTTCTCGGTCGGCGCCGCCGAGCGCGGCGCGCTGCTGCCGCGGCCCGGCATCCGGCCCGGAGACGTCGTGCTCGGCCTGCCCTCCTCCGGCGTCCATTCCAACGGCTTCTCGCTGGTCCGCCGGATCGTCGCGAAGACGGGTCTCGGCTGGGACGCGCCGGCCCCGTTCGCCCCGGGCCGCAGCCTCGGCGAGGCGCTGCTGGAGCCGACCCGGATCTACGTGAAGCCGCTGCTCGCGGCGCTGGGCGCCACCGACGGGATCCGGGCGCTCGCCCACATCACGGGCGGCGGCTTCCCCGACAACCTCCCCCGGGTCCTGCCGGACGAAGTCGGCATCGCCGTCGACCTCGATGCCGTGACCCCGCCGCCGGTCTTCGGCTGGCTCGCCCGCGAGGGCGGCGTCGCCGAGGCCGAGATGCTGCGGACCTTCAACTGCGGGATCGGCATGGTGGTGATCGCCGCCGCCGACGCGGTCGACGACGTCGACGAGGCCCTGACCCGGGCCGGCGAGACCCCGGTCCGCCTCGGACGGATCACGGCGCGCGGCCCCGAGCCGGTAACCTTCAGCGGCCGCCTCGCCCTGTGATGGCGTCCGCCCGCAAGACCCGCGTCGCGATCCTCATCTCGGGGCGCGGCTCGAACATGCTGGCGCTGCTGGAGGCCGCGAAGGATCCCGCCTTCCCGGCCGAGATCGTGCTGGTCCTGTCGAACCGCCCGGAGGCCGCCGGCCTCGCCCGGGCGGCCGAGGCGGGCATCCCGACGCAGGCCATCGATCACCGGGCCTTCGCCGACCGGGCCGGTTTCGACGCCGCCCTCGACGCGGCGCTGCGGGCGGCCGAGGTCGACCTCGTCTGCCTCGCGGGCTTCATGCGGATCCTGACGACCGACTTCGTGGCGTCCTGGGCCGGCCGGATGCTTAACATCCACCCTTCGCTTCTGCCCCTGTTCAAGGGCACCCACACGCACCGGCAGGCGCTGGACGCGGGCGTGCGCCTGCACGGCTGCACGGTCCACTTCGTCGTGCCGGAACTCGACGCCGGACCGATCGTCGCCCAGGTTGCGGTCCCGGTCCGCCAGGACGACGATCCCGACAGCCTCGCCGACCGCGTGATCGTGCAGGAGCGGCGGCTCTACCCCGCGGTGCTCGCCCTGGTGGCGGGCGGCCGCGCCCGTCTGGACGGCGATCGCGTCGTGATCGACGAGAGGGCGCCAGACGGCGCTCTGTTCAGCCTCTAGGCGGCGGTAGCACGGGCGTTTCCGTCCGCGCGAGCGGGGCGCCGCGATCCGGCCGCGCCACGCTCGCCATGTTCCGCCCCCGGGGCTGCTCCGCCGACGAAGACGATGCGCGGACCCGGAGGCCTTCGAAGCTCTTGGCGCTCAGACCGGGCGCTGGAGCTTGCAGCTGTCCAGGGCCGAGAGCGCCTTAGCGCGGGCGGTGTCGTTGAAGTAGCCGGTGGTCCGGTAGGCCTCGATCTCGGAGGCGTCGAGGCTGCGCAGCGTCTGCCGCGCGTAGCAGCCGCAGGGGCGCTCCAGGGAGGCCTCGCTGGCGCTGGTCATGCGGGCCTGGACGACCGTGCAGGCGTGGCGCACGCGGCCCTCGAGGTTGGTCTTGCTGGCGGTCTTGAGAGCGGGGTCCGGCTCGTACTGCTGGAACGGGGCCGAGGATCCGCCCGCGAGGGCGGCGGTCGCGCCGAGGGCGAACAGGCCGGTCGCGATCAGCAGGGGCAGGCTGCGCATTGTCATGGTCGGGGTCGTCCGGGGGCTGAGATTGGCTAAGCTCGGCCGTTGGACGCTCCCGGGCTCCGTCCCGTCAAGGACGACCCGGTCACACAGGGCGGCATTCCCGGCGCCGCCGGGTACGGGGCGCGCGAATGGCGGGTCGGTGTGCCCAACCCGCCACCGTGCGCCGCCTCGCCTCAGGCAGCGATGTCGGAATCCTTGAAGAACTGCGCGATCTCGAGCTTGGCGTTCTCGGCGCTGTCGGAGCCGTGGACGGTGTTCTCGCCGACGGACTCGGCGAACTTCTTGCGGATCGTGCCCTCGGCGGCCTGGGCCGGGTTCGTGGCACCCATCACCTCACGGTACTTGGCGACGGCGTTCTCGCCCTCGAGGACCTGAACCACCACCGGGCCGGAGGTCATGAAGGTCACGAGCTCGCCGAAGAACGGGCGCTCCTTGTGCACCTCGTAGAACTTCTCGGCCTGCTCCTTGGTCATGCGGATGCGGCGCTGGCCGACGATGCGCAGGCCGGCCTCCTCGATGACGGCGTTGACCGCGCCGGTCAGGTTCCGCCGCGTCGCGTCGGGCTTCAGGATCGAGAAGGTGCGCTCGGTGGCCATGGTGCGTCCGGTCTGTCTGTGGAAAAGATCTGCGGCGCGCCGGCGATCCGGACACGCCGCGGCAGCGAGAATTTCGCTTCGGCGCCGGGCTTATAGCGGGCGCCCCCCGGTGCCTCAAGCGGCCCGGCGCGCCCTGGCGGGGCAAGCGCGGCCGTGGCTCTGCCGCAACACCGCCGAAAAATCGCCCGATTGCGGCGGCTCAGTCGCGCACCAACCGACTTCGTCCACCCCTCGGGCGCCCGCGGCGCCCCAATCCCGGAGACGAACCATGCGACTCGCTCTCAGCGCCAGCCTGCTTCTCGCCGGCCTCACCGCCGCCTCCGCCGACACGGGCAAGGACCCGTCCGGCACCTGGCTCACCGGCGACGGCCGCGCCAAGATCCGGATCGACCGCTGCGGCCCCGGCCAGAAGCTGGTCTGCGGCAAGGTCGTCTGGCTCAAGACGCCGACCTTCGACAACGGCGCCCCGCGCACCGACCTCAAGAATCCCGACCCAAAGAAGCGCGCCCGTCCGGTAATCGGTCTCCAGCTGATCGAAGGTCTGAAGCCGGACGACGCGAAGTTCACCGGCGAACTCTACAATATCGAGGAAGGCAAGATCTACACGGTCAGCCTCGAGCGGGAGAGCGAGGCCGAGCTCAACGTGTCGGGCTGCATGCTCAAGATCCTGTGCGGGTCGCAGACCTGGACCCGCGTGCCGGACGTGAACCAGCAGGCCGCCAACAAGAACTGAGCTTCGTCAGATCGCCGCGAGGCCGCGCTGCACTGCCGGCCTCGCCAGGATGCTCTCGAGCCACCGGGCGACGTTCGGGAGGGTGTCGATGTCGACACCCTGCTTGAAGTTGAGCTTCGCCCAAGTGAACGTCGCGATGTCGGCGACGGAGTAGTCCTCGGCCAGGAAGGCGCGCCCCTCGAGGCGCCGCTCCAGCACGCCGTAGAGGCGCTTGGCCTCGGCGGTGAACCGGTCGATCGCGTAAGGCAGCTTCTCGGGCGCGTAGATCTTGAAGTGGTGTGTCTGCCCGAGCATCGGCCCGAAGCCCGCCACCTGCCAGAACAGCCACTCGTCGACCGCCACGCGGGCGCGCTCGTCGGTCGGGTAGAACTGCCCGGTCTTCCGGCCGAGATACTGCAGGATCGCGCCTGATTCGAAGACCGAGATCGGCTGTCCGCCCGGACCGTCCGGATCGACGATGGCCGGGATCTTGTTGTTGGGCGAAATCGCCAGGAAGTCGGGCGCGAACTGCTCGTTCTTCGCGATGTCCACGGGAACGATGCGATAGGGGAGCCCGCACTCCTCCAGCATAATCGGGATCTTCCAGCCGTTCGGCGTACTCCATGTGTGGACGTCGATCGGCCGCCCGGACACCGCTGCCATGCTTTGCCTGCTCCTGGACCCGATCGTCGGCGGCGCGGTGGTCCTCCGCCGTTTCCGAATTGCCCCGGCAGTGAAGACGATTTCCCGGCCGCGCTCAAGGGCACCGCGCCCGTAGACGCGGTCGCACGGCGAAGCTGCGCCGGGGCTGGCGGCGGCGGCGCGGCCGGGCTTGCCGGCGCCGCGGGAGAGCGGCGAGATTGCGGCTCGGGCGCCGGAACGGCGCCCGAGGGGGAACATCCGATGATCGATCGTCTCGTCAGGATCGCGGTCCTGTCCGCGCCGCTGCTCGCCGCCTGCCCGGCTCTCGCCAAGGAGCCACCTGCCAAGGAATCACCCGCTAAGGAAGCACCCACGAAGGCGCCGCCCGCCGCCGAGGCGCCGGCCGCCAGGGCGCCGAGCGCGGGCCAGTCCGCCGCCCGCGATCGCCAGAAGACCTGCGGCACCGAGTGGCGCGCCCTGACCGACGCGCAGAAGGCGGCGCAGGGACCGAAATGGCCGCAGTACTGGAGCAAGTGCAACAAGCGCCTGAAAGGTGGCGACAAGGCCTGATCGGCTAGAACCGCGGGGCGTTCCGTTCGTTCGAACATCCGCGGCGGGTTGGCAGGAGGCACGAGGCGATGACGGACCCTTCTCCGTCCGGTCGGGCGGTGGACAGCGCGCCGCGCGGGGTCCGGCATGGCTGAGGCCCCCGCCGGCTCCGTCGCAGATCGCCGCCCCGAACCGCTCGGCGACCGCGTCCTGGCGTTCCTCGATGCCTGGGTGCCGAAGCCGGCCGCCTGGGCCTTCGCGCTGCGGATCTGGATCGCCATGATGCTGGCGCTGGCCGCCGCATTCTGGCTCCAGCTCGACAGCGCCTCGTCCGCCGCCACCTGCGTGGCGATCCTCGCCCAGCCCAAGCGGGGGCAGGCGATCTCGAAGGCGGTCTACCGCCTGCTCGGCACGCTCGTCGGCGCGGCGGTGGCGCTCGTCTTCATGGCGCTCTTCGGCCAGGACCGGGTGCTGCTGCTCCTCAGCTTCACCGTCTGGCTCGGCCTCTGCGTCTTCGTCGCCCAGTTTCTGCAGGACACGCGGGCCTACGGCGCGATGCTGTCCGGCTATACTGTGGCGATCATCGCGCTCGGCCAGATCGACGATCCGCAGGGGACCTTCGACGCCGCCGTGTCCCGCGTCGCCGCGATCGTGCTCGGCATCGTCGTGATCACCTTCATCAACGACGCCCTCGCCTCGCCGAGCACGTGGCGGGCGCTGCTGCCGCAGCTGCGCGCGGCCTGGGACCAGACGCGCGGCTACGCCCGCGAGACTCTGGCGTCGGGGGATCTCGGCGCCCCGCGCACCGCCGCGCTGATCCGCACCATCGCGCCGATGCGGGCCGATGCCAGCGCCATCGCGGGCGAGCTGGACGACGGCCGGTACCGCGCGGCCGGCGCGCGCAGCTGCATCGCCGCGCTCTACGTGATGGCGGCGTCGATCCGCGGCCTCGGGGCCGCGGCCGCGTCCCTGCGCGATCCGAGCCCGGCCGTCGCGGAGGCGATGGCGATCTGCCGGCGGGTGGCCGACGCGCCCGATCCCGACGCCCTGGACCGCGACGACGAGCGCCTGCGCGACTTGGTCGACGCGGCCATCCGCGACGCGACCCGTCCCCTCGACGAGGTCGTTGTGCTCCAGCGCGCCCTCGACTTCGTCTGCGCCGCGACCTTCGCGCAGGACGGCATCCGCGCCGTGGCCGACGGCCACAGGCCCCTGCGCGACGCCGAACTGCCGACTCACCGCGACTTCCCCGTCGCCCTCCGCGGCGCCCTGCGGGTGGCCCTGAGTTTCGCGGTCACCGCCGCCACCTTCGCGGCGCTCGGCCTGCCCCAGGCCTCGTTCGCACTGGTCCAGGTGGCCGCCACCGCGGCCCTGTCGTCGATGACGCCGGACCCGAAGAAGTTCGCGAACGGCGTCGTCGTCGGCATGACGCTGGCCGCCGCCCTGGCGGGCATCGCCCGGTTCGCGCTCCTCAACGGTGTCCAGGGCTTCCCGATGCTGGCGCTCGTGATGGCGCCGGTGATCTTCCTGGGCTGCTTCCTCTCGCTGAACCCGAAGACCTTCGGAGTCGGCTTCATCCTGATCGTGTTCTTCCCCGTCCTGCTGGGGCCCTCGAACCCGCAGACCTACGACGCCCTGAGCTTTCTGCTGAACGCGTTCCTCGTCGTCGTGGCGGCCGTGATCCTGTCGATCATCGTCCGCCTCATCCTGCCGATCTCGCCGGCCCAGCAGCGGGTCTTCGCCCTCGGTTCGGCGCGGCGGGCGCTCGCCGACGCCCTCGTCGGCCAGGGCGGCGACGCCACCACCCGCACGAGCCTGAATGCCGACCGGCTGTTCCAGTTCGCCGCCTACAGCTCGGGGAGCGCGGCGGTGCGGCAAGCGAACCTGCACCACGCCTTCGCCCTCGCCCGCCTGGAGGCCGCCGCCGCCCGGGCCCACGCGGAACTGCGCCGCCTCTGGTCGGTCAAAGCCCTGCGCGGCGCGATCCCGCGGGCGCGGGACGCCCTCGCGGCAGGCGACGATCGCGGGCTCGAGATGGCGGCGCGCGACCTGATCCGCGCCGCCTCCAGCCAGGACCGGGCGGTGCGGCTCACGACGGCCCGTGCCGCCAGCGACCTCGTCACCGCGTCGCGGACCATCGCCCGCCACAGGCGATTCCTCCAACGCCTCGACATCGCGCTATTCTGATTGCCGCTTCTTCCGGGGTAACCATGCACGAGGACATCCATGTCGGCGGGGTGCTGGTCACGGCCTTCGTCGCTTACGCGCTCGCCGCGTTCGTGATCCTGGTCGTCCTTCGCCTCGTCTTCGCCCGCATCCGCTTCAGCCGCTACGTCGCCAACGCCCCGCTCGCCGAAGCCGGCCTCTACGTCTGTGTCCTCGCCCTCCTGATCGCGTTCATCTGATGCCCGACACGACCGCCGACGAGGACGATCCGAAGTCCGCCGCCCGCGACGGCGCGCCCGGGCGGAGCGACCCCCTGCCCGCAGTGCCGCGCCGGGGCCGGGCCGCCAAAGTGTTCCGCCTCGCGGCCACCGGCGTGATCCTGCTCGCGGCGATCCTGGCGGGAGCCTTCGTGTGGGAATTCTACGTGGCGGCGCCCTGGACGCGCGACGGCACGGTCCGGGTCCAGGTCGCCAACATCGCCCCGCAGGTCGCCGGTCAGATCGTCGAGGTCCGGGTCCAGGACAACCAGAACGTCCGCAAGGGCGACGTCCTCTACGTCATCGACCCGGTCGATTTCGAGGTCGCCGTCACCTCGGCGGATGCCGAGGTCAAGAATCGCGAGGCCGATCTGCAGGTGAAGAACGCCGAGTCGGCCCGGCGCCAAGCGCTCTCGACCGTGTCGACCTCGATCGAGGAGAAGCAGCGATTCGCAGGCGCCGCGAAGATCGCCGAGGCGTCGCTGGAGAGCGCGCAGGCGCAGCTGCGGCAGGCCAAGGTGAATCTGGAGCGCACCCAGGTGAGGTCGACCGTCAACGGACGGGTGACCAACCTGCTGATGCGGGTCGGCGACTACGCCCGGACCGGCACCTCGAACATCAACGTGGTCGACACAGACTCCTTCTGGATCGACGGCTATTTCGAGGAGACCAAGATGTCCAACATCCGCGTCGGCGACCCCGCCGACGTGAAGCTGATGGGCTTCGATCCGCACCTGACCGGCACGGTCCACAGCATCACGCTCGGCATCTCCACGGCGAACGCCGCCGCCAGCACGCAGGGGCTGCCGGACGTCAACCCCGTCTACACCTGGGTGCGCCTCGCCCAGCGGGTGCCGGTCCGCATCCGCATCGACCACGTCCCGGCGGGCGTCCCGCTCATCGCCGGCATGACCGCGACGGTGTTCGTCAACGGCGGCCGCGGCCCGGCACCGAGCTGGTTCATGGACCTGCGCGACCGCGTCTCCGGCCTGGCAAAGCCGGCGGCCAGCCCCACCCGGGAGGCCGACCGGCGCTGAATCGCCGCGCGGACGCGACCCGGTTGGCGGGGGCGCGGTTTCCCGGACACGCATCCGCGCCGGAGATCACGATGAACCGACTGCTCGCACTCGCCACCGTCCTGCTGGCCGCGGGACCGGCCGCGGCCGCGCCCCCGCGGGCCGCGGTATTCGATTTCCAGTTCTCGAACCTATCGCCGGTGCCGGGTGACGCCGCCGACACCGCGCGGCTGAAGCGGGTCAGCGCCGAACTGCGCGACCTCCTCCAGAAGAAGGGCCTGTTCGTCGTGGTCTCGACCGAGCCGGTGCGGGACGAGGTCACCAGAAGTGCCGACCTGCGCCGCTGCAATGGCTGCGCGGATGACCTCGCCCGCAAGCTCGGCGCGGATGTCGCGATCACCGGCGAGGTGCAGAAGGTCTCGAACCTGATCCTCAACCTCAACGTCTACGTGAGGTCCCTCACCGGCGACGCGCCCGAGAAGGCCTACAGCGTGGACCTGCGCGGCGACACGGATGAGTCCTTCGACCGCGGCATCCGCTTTCTGGTCGAGAACAATATGGGCGCCGGCAAGTAGCTTGCGGGCCAATCAATATTTCGCAGCGCCGCGGGATCGGTCCAAGTGATTGAGCTCGCACGCGCTGCGGTGCGGCGGCGGGGGCAAGTGGATCGAAAAAGCCTATTGCCGAGAAAATAGCTATTGACCGACTTGGAGGACGGGCGCAGTCTCCATCTGTGCTTAGCGAGAGCGGGCACGGACCGGCACGAAATCTTGACGCGATCAGGTTTCGCAGCGGTGTCGGTCGTCGGAAGCTGGAGGAGACAGGGATGACTCCACCGCAGCGGAATGCCGCTTAGACGGTTCAGGGACAGGTTCGGCCCGAGACCTAGCGGCACAACACGAACAGCCGGACGGACGCGGCTCCAGGGGCGCAGAAGCGGCCACGCATGGCACGCCTTCGAATGCGCGAAAGGCCCCACTTCGAGCCGTTCCGCCGCGGTTTCTCTTCGAGGATCTGTTCGTGGCCCACCTGCCCGGCATCGCCGCGGCGGGATCTCGTCGTGGCTTTGGCGAGCATGGGACTAGCCGGCGACGTCGAAGCGACAGCCATCCGATCCCGGCACTCATCCTGAGGCCGGGCGCGGACTGGCCGCTCGCCGCGGAAGGCTCACTCGATCCCGAGCTTCGCCTTGAGCAGCGCGTTCACCGCCGCGGGGTTCGCCTTGCCGCCGGTGGCCTTCATGGTCTGGCCGACGAACCAGCCGAGCAGGGTCGGCTTCTCTTTGGCCTGGGCGACCTTGTCGGGATTCGCCGCGATGATCTGGTCCACCGCCGCCTCGATGGCGCCCGTGTCGGTCACCTGCTTCATGCCGCGGCTCTCGACGAGGGCGCGCGGGTCGCCGCCCTCGGTCCAGACGATCTCGAACAGGTCCTTGGCGATCTTGCCGGAGATGACGCCCTCGCCGATCAGGTCGATGATCGCGCCGAGCTGGTCCGCCGAGACCGGGGTCGCGTCGATGGACAGACCCTCCTTGTTGAGGCGCCCGAACAGCTCGTTGATCACCCAGTTGGCCGCGGCCTTGCCGTCCCGGCCCTTGGCCACCGCCTCGTAGTAATCGGCGGAGGCGCGCTCGGCGACCAGCACGCCGGCATCGTAGGGCGAGAGGCCGAACGCCGAGACGAACCGCGCCTTCTTGGCGTCCGGCAGCTCGGGCAGCCCCTCTGTCAGGGCGTCGACGTAAGCCTGGTCGAATTCCAGCGGTAGCAGGTCCGGATCGGGGAAGTAGCGGTAGTCGTGCGCCTCTTCCTTCGAGCGCATCGAGCGCGTCTCGCCCTTGGTCGGGTCGAACAGGCGCGTCTCTTGGTCGATCTTGCCGCCGTCCTCGAGGATGGCGATCTGGCGCCGCGCCTCCGTCTCGATCGCCTGCCCGATGAAGCGGATCGAGTTGACGTTCTTGATCTCGCAGCGCGTGCCCAGCGGCTCGCCGGGGCGGCGCACCGAGACGTTCACGTCGGCGCGGAGCGAGCCCTTCTCCATGTCGCCGTCGCAGGTGCCGAGGTAGCGCAGGATCGTGCGCAGCTTGGTCACGTAAGCTTTCGCCTCCTCGGAGGAGCGCAGGTCTGGTCGGGAGACGATCTCCATCAGCGCCACGCCCGACCGGTTGAGGTCGACGAAGCTCCGGGTCGGATCCTGGTCGTGCAGCGACTTGCCCGCATCCTGCTCGAGGTGCAGGCGCTCGATGCCCACGGTGATCGAGGCGCCGTCGGCCAGATCCACCAGGACCTCGCCCTCGCCGACGATCGGGTCCTTGTACTGCGAGATCTGGTAGCCCTGCGGCAGGTCCGGATAGAAGTAGTTCTTCCGGTCAAACACGGAGCGCAGGTTGATCTTGGCCTTCAGGCCGAGGCCGGTGCGCACCGCCTGGGCGACGCACTCGGCGTTGATCACCGGCAGCATCCCGGGCATCGCGGCGTCGACCAGCGAGACGTGGTCGTTCGGCTCGGCCCCGAACTCCGTCGAGGCGCCGGAAAACAGCTTCGCCCGGCTGGACACCTGGGCGTGGATCTCCATGCCGACGATCACCTCCCAATCGTGGAGGCCGCCCTTGATCAGCTTCTTGGGGTCGACGGGTGCGTTCATGGTCGGTCCGAAAGGCGGCTGGCGTTCGAGGCGTCGCCGTCTCTGCGAGCGCAGCGAAGCGATCCAGGGAAGCGCGAGGCTTCCAGGCGTTGCACCGCCGGATCGCTTCGCTGCGCTCGCAGAGACGGCGGAGGCGCCGCATGCGTCGAGCGAGAGATTTTCTAGGAGGCCCCTGCCCGCAGGGTCAAGCGCGGCGTCCGACCGCCTGCCGGGCACCGTAGCCCACGACGGCCCAGAGCAGGGCCGCGACGGCGCGGACCGGGAAGAAGGTCGGGCCGTCGCGGGTGATCGGCGCCGGCCACGGGATGCCGGCCGCGCTGACCGCGTAGGAGAACAGCACCGAGAAGCCGAGCGCCGCGATCGCCGCGATGAAGACCTTGCCGAACTGGCTGGCGGTCCAGCCGAGATAGACCGCCACCACGATCAGCGCCGGATCGAACGCGGCCCAGATCCAGACCGTCCAGGGATAGTACGGGACGGTCATGACCACCACGGCTCGGGTAGGACGGTGCGACCGGCCGCGTCCTCGATCACCTGCGCGACCGCGAACAGCGTCTCCTCGTCGAAGGGCCGGCCGATGAGCTGGAGGCCCAGCGGGAGGCCCTGGCCGTCGAGCCCCGCCGGCACCGCGATGCCCGGCAGCCCGGCCATGTTCACCGTCACGGTGAACACGTCGTTGAGGTACATCTCCACCGGGTCGGCCGAGGCCTTCTCGCCGATGCCGAAGGCGGCCGACGGCGTCGCCGGCGTCAGGATCGCGTCGACCCCGGCCGCGTAGGCGGCCTCGAAGTCGCGCTTGATCAGCGTGCGGATCTTCTGCGCGCGGACGTAGTAGGCGTCGTAGTATCCGGCCGAGAGCACGTAGGTGCCGATCATGATCCGGCGCTTCACCTCGCGGCCGAAGCCGGCGGCGCGGGTGTTCTCGTACATCCCGGCGATGTCCTTGCCGGGCACGCGCAGGCCGTAGCGGACGCCGTCGTAGCGGGCGAGGTTCGAGGAGGCCTCGGCCGGGGCCACGATGTAGTAGGCCGGCAGCGCGTAGGCGGTGTGCGGCAGCGAGATCTCCCGGATCGTCGCGCCGGCGGCCTTGAGCCACGCCGCGCCCTCGTCCCAGAGCTTCTGGATCTCCGCGGGCATCCCGTCGACCCGGTACTCCTTCGGGATGCCGATGGTCAGGCCCTTCACGCCGCGCGACACGGCGGCCTCGAAATCGGGCACCGCGAGGTCGGCGCAGGTCGTGTCCCGGGCGTCGGCGCCCGCCATGGAGCCGAGCAGGATGGCGCAATCGCGCACCGTCCGGGCGATCGGGCCAGCCTGGTCGAGGGAGGAGGCGAAGGCCACCGTCCCCCAGCGCGAGCAGCGCCCGTAGGTCGGCTTGATCCCGACCGTGCCGGTGAAGGCGGCGGGCTGCCGGATGGAGCCGCCGGTATCGGTCGCGGTGGCGCCGAGGCAGAGGCGCGCTGCGACCGCCGCGGCGGAGCCGCCCGACGAGCCACCGGGCACGATCGGCGCGTCCGATCCGGCGCGCCGCCAGGGCGAGACCACGTTGCCGTAGGCGCTGGTCTCGTTCGACGAGCCCATGGCGAACTCGTCGAGGTTCAGCTTGCCGAGCATCACGGCGCCGTCGCGCCACAGATTGGCCGACACGGCCGATTCGTAGTGCGGCTCGAAGGTCTCGAGGATCTTGGAGCCCGCCGTAGTCGTCACGCCGTGCGTGCAGAACAGGTCCTTGATGCCGAGGGGGATGCCCTCGAGCGGCCGCGCCTCGCCGGACGCGATCTTCTGGTCCGAGGCCTCGGCCATCGCCAGGGCGCGGTCCGGGGTCTCCCGGATATACGCGTTCAGGACGCGGGCCTTGGCCATGGCATCCAGATGGGCCTGGGTCAGCTCGCGGGCCGAGATCCGCTTCGCCTTCAGGGCGTCGCGCGCTTCGGCCAGGGTAAGTTCGTTCGGATCCACGCTGTTCACGTCCCCGCGCGCGCCGCCGCGCGCCTGCCCGCCAGAAATCCGGTCCGCAAGGTTTGGGCCGTCCTCGGCCTACTCGACCACCTTCGGGACCAGGAAGTAATTGTCCTCGGTCTCGGGTGCGTTGGCGACGACGTCGGCGGCGCGGCCGCCCTCCGTGACGACGTCCTCGCGCTTCTTCATCGCCATCGGCGTCACCGAGGTCATCGGCTCGACGCCCGCGACGTCGACCGTGCCGAGCTGCTCGACGAAGGACAGGATGGCGTTCAGCTCGCCCTGCAGGGGCCCGACTTCGTCGTCGGTGACCGCGATCCGCGCCAGATGCGCGATGCGCCGAACCGTCTTCTCGTCGACCGACATGCCGTCCCGTTCGTCCCTGCCCGGGAGCGCTCTCCCGAAGTCGGTCGCGCTATAGCATCGGCGCTCGACGCACCGCAACGCGGGTGGGCTATGCCGCGCCGCCCGCAGGGCGGCCGGCCGCGCGGGACCCCGCTGACCGCGCGCTCGGCGCGGGCGGGCGACGGGCGGATCAGGTCACGACGTGGTGGGGTGTCACCGACATCTCGATGGTGATTCCCGGTTGCCGGACCGGCTGGATCATGGCTTGGGTGAAGCCCGCGACCAGCACCTCGAAGGCGAGGAGCAGCATCCAGCGGTGCTTGCGCGGCATCGCCCGCCGGCGGCCGGACGGAGCGGAAGAGGAGAGCTGGCCGTTCGTCGACAAGGCGGACCCCTACAGCGTGGTTTAACGGAACATTAACCTACCTAGACGCGAACGGCTCCGCGCGCACCGGGGGCGATCTGCGGAGGAACCGAAGTCTGTGGACGGTGGAGCGGGAGCGATGTGGGAGACGGTCTTCGAGGAGCTCGCGCCGGGCTTCGTGCCGGACGAGGCGGCCCTCGACCGTGCGGCGGAGGCGCTGGGCTTCGCCCTGCCGGCCTCCTACCGCGACTTTTGCTGGACCTGCGGTGTCGGCCTCGCGGGCGGGCAGTTCCGCGTCGCCGTGCCGGCACCGTTCGAGGCCTGCGATCTGGTGAGCCAGGCGGCCCTCATCGCCCACAGCGTCGGCGCCGCGGTCGCCATGCTGGAGGACGGGGCGGAGCCGCACCGCTTCGACGTCGAGGGCGGCGACGCCGGCGTCGTCGAGCGCGCCTGCTTCTTCGGCGCGGGCGAGGACGGCAGCTTCCTGTTCTGGGACGTCACCGGGACCGACGGCGAGTACGACGTCTGGCTGCTGGCGCCTGACCTGGAGACGGTGCGGTTCGGCGGCGAGAGCCTCGACGACTTCTTCACCCGGGTCACGGCGCCGTCCGCGGCCCTGGTTCTGGGACCGGGCTCGGAGCCCCTCCCCGCACGGTTCGAGGGCGTCACCGAGGCCATTCTGGCGCGCGCCGCGCGGGCGGAACCATGAATTTCGACGCGATCCGCGCCTTCGCGGCCGAGTCTCGCGGCGGCGCCCGCCTGATCGGCATCGATCTCGGCACCAAGACGATCGGCCTCGCCCTGTCGGATCTCGGCCGCCAGATCGCGACGCCGCTGGAGACGATCCGCCGGGTGAAGTTCACCCCCGACGCGCAGCGGCTCGCCGCCCTGTGCCGGCAGCACGCGGTCGGCGGCCTCGTCGTCGGGCTGCCGCTCAACATGGACGGGAGCGAGGGGCCGCGGGTGCAGTCGACCCGCGCCTTCATGCGCAACCTCGCGCCGATCCTCCCCCTGCCCCACGTCTTCTTCGACGAACGCCTCTCGACCGCCGTGGTCACCCGCGCGCTGATCGAGGCCGACGCCTCGCGGGCGCGGCGCGGCGAACTCGTGGACAAGCTCGCCGCCGCCTACATCCTCCAGGGCTGCCTCGACGTCATGCGCAACCTCGCGGACGCCGATGCGGACGACGATCCCGAAGAGGACTCCCTCAGCGGCTGACCAGCGAGACGGTGCCGCTGCCGTTGCGCTCGATCCGTCCGTCGAGCTCCAGTTCCAGCAGCACGCTCTGCACGGTCCGGGCACCGACCCCGGCGCTCCGCGCCAGCTCATCGGTGCCGACCGGGCTCGGGCCGAGCAGGGCCACGATCCGCGCCCGGTCGTCCTCGGCCTCGGGCGGCTCGTCGCGCGCGGGATTGTCGGCGGACGCGCCGTCAGCTCGCTCCGGTCCCGGGTCGAGAGCCGCGTCGAGCGCGATCTCGTCCCAGAAATCCGGCTGCTCGGCCAGGTCCGGCCGCCCGCGCGCCGGGGCCGCCTCGGCGTCCGGGCCGCGCTCGATGATCGGTCCCAGCACCTCCAGCACGTGGTCCACCTCGGAGACCAGGGTGGCGCCCTGGCGGATCAGGTCGTTGGTGCCCTCGGCGCGCGGGTCGAGCGGCGAGCCGGGAACCGCAAAGACCTCCCGGTTCTGCTCCAGGGCGTAGCGCGCCGTGATCAGCGAGCCGGAGCGGCGCGCGGCCTCCACCACCACCGTCCCGTAGGACAGCCCGGAGATGATCCGGTTGCGCCTCGGGAAGTCCCGCCCCCGGGGCTCCCAGCCCATCGGCATCTCCGCGAGGACCGCGCCGCCCTCCGCCAGGATGGCCTCGACCAGGGTCGCGTGGCTCGCCGGGTAGATCCGGTCCTGGCCGCCGGCCATGACGGCGATCGTGCCGGTCCGGAGGCTCGCCCTGTGGGCGCGCGCGTCGATGCCGCGGGCGAGGCCCGAGACCACCGTGAGGCCTGCCTCGCCGAGCCCGCGGGCGAGCCGCTCCGTGAAGGCGAGCCCCGCCGACGATGCGTTCCGCGAGCCGACGAGGGCGGCGGCGGGCCGATTGAGGATCGGTGCGCCGCGCAGGGCCAGAAGCGGTGGCGCCGCGTCGACCTGTGTGAGGAGCCGCGGGTATTCCGCCTCGCCGGTGGCGATCAGCCGGCCGCCGAGGCGGGTCAGGGCCGCCAGCTCGGCCTCGGCCTCAGCGCGGGTTGGTGGCACGATCCGCCGCCCCTGGCGGCCGGTGAGCTCCGGCAGGGCGTCGAGGGCGGCGGCCGCGCCGCCGAAACGGTTCACGAGCCTCCGGAAGGTGCGGGGGCCGACGCCCTCGGTCCGGATCAGCCGCAGCCAGTCGAGCCGCTGGGCCTCGGTGAGCTGCATCCACCACCCCCACACCTGCCCGAAGGTCGGCGCGGCGCGCCGGCACTCAGCCCTTCTGGCCGATGCGCCCCTCGGTGCCGGACGCGAGTCGGCGGATGTTGGGCGCGTGCTTCCACCATAGCAGCAGGCCGAGGAGCAGGAATAGCAACGCCTGCGTCGGGGCACCCAGCGCCCAGAGGACGAGGGGTGTGGCCGCCGAGGCGGCGAGCGCCGCCAGCGACGAGTACTTGAGCGCGAAGGCGAGACCGAGCCAGATCGCTGCGAACGCCGCGAGGGCGGGCGGGCTGAAGGCGAGGAGCACCCCGATGAAGGTCGCGACGCCCTTGCCGCCCTTGAAGCCCAGCCAGACCGGGAAGAGGTGGCCGAGGAAGGCGCCGAGCCCGGCCGCGAGCGCCGGGCCCTCGCCCAACTGCCGGGCGATGAGGACGGCCGCCGTGCCCTTGAGGGCGTCGCCCAGGAGCGTCGCCGCGGCGAGGCCCTTGCGGCCGGTGCGGAGCACGTTGGTGGCGCCGATATTGCCGGAGCCGATCGCCCGCACGTCGCCGAGGCCGGCGAACTTCGTGAGGATCAGCCCGAACGGGATCGAGCCCAGGGCGTAGCCGAGGGCGAGGCCGCCGAGGGCGGCCGGGGTCGCGAGATCGGGGGGTATCATGCGGCGGCCGCGAGGTCGTCGACCGCGTGGACGATCCGGCCACCGACCAGCGTCAGCACCGCCGCGCCCTGGAGGCGCGCCTCGTCGAAGGGGGAGTTCTTGGAGCGCGACTTCAGCCGGCGCTTGTCGAGGACGTAGGGGAGATCGGGATCGATCAGCACGAGGTCGGCGGGGGCGCCGACCGCCAGCCGGCCGGCCTCGCGGCCGAGGATGCGCGCCGGATTCACGGTGAGCGCGGCGACGAGCTTGGGCAGCGCGAGGTCGCCGGTGTGGACGAGGCGCATGGCGGCGCCGAGCAGCGTCTCGATGCCCAGCGCCCCGTCCGCCGCCTCGGCGAAGGGCAGGCGCTTGGTCTCCACGTCCTGCGGGTTGTGGTCGGACACGATCACGTCGATCACGCCCTCGTCGAGGGCGCGCACCACCGCCTGACGGTCGGTCTCGTGGCGCAGGGGCGGCGAGAGCCGGCAGAAGGTGCGGTAATGGCCGATGTCGTTCTCATTGAGGACGAGGTTGTTCACCGAGACGCCGCAGGTCACCGGCAGGCCGTCCTGCTTGGCGCGGCGGACGATCTCCACCGAATCGGCGCAGGAGATCATCGCCGCGTGGTAGCGGGCGCCGGTCAGCCGCACGAGGCGGATGTCGCGCTCCAGCATCACGGTCTCGGCCTCGCGGGGGATGCCCATGAGCCCGAGGCGCGAGGCGAGCTCGCCCTCGTTCATGACGCCCTCGGCGACGAGGGCGGATTCCTCCACGTGCTGCACGATCAGCGCGTCGAAATCCCGGGCGTAGGTCAGGGCGCGGCGCAGAACCTGGGCATTCGCCACGGCCCTGAGCCCGTCGGTGAACGCGACCGCGCCGGCCTCCTTGAGCAGGCCGAACTCGGTCATCTCCCGGCCGGCCAAGCCCTTGGTGATGGCGGCCGCCGGCAGGACGTTGACGCTCGCCGTGTCGCGGGCGCGGCGGAGCACGAAGTCGACGATGGCCGGCTCGTCGATCACCGGATTGGTGTCGGGCATGCAGACGAGCGTCGTGACGCCGCCCGCGGCCGCCGCGGCACTCGCCGAGGCCAGGGTCTCGCGGTGCTCGGCCCCCGGCTCGCCCACGAAGGCGCGCATGTCGATCAGCCCGGGGGTCAGCACGCGACCGGCGCAGTCGACGCGCTTCGCGTCGGCCGGAGCGCCCGGCGCCGCGCCGGCGGCGATGTCGGCGATGCGGCCGTCCCTCACCAGCACCGCGCCGGCGGTCTGGCGACCGGTCTCGGGATCGAGGAGGTCGGCGTTCGCCAGAAGGTAGCTGCTCACAGGGGCGCCCTCGCGGAAGAGGCCGGGCCGTCGAGGCGCATGGCGAGGCCGGCCGCCGCCATGTGCGCCTTCGCCTCGGCGACGCTCGCCTGCCCGAAATGGAAGATGGAGGCCGCCAGGACGGCGCTGGCGCCGCCCTCGGCCACGCCGGCCACGAGGTCGTCGAGGCCGCCGACGCCGCCCGAGGCGATCACCGGCACGGTGACGGCGTCGCTGATCGCGCGCGTCAGGGCGAGATCGTAGCCGGAGCGCGTCCCGTCCTTGTCCATGGAGGTGACGAGCAGCTCGCCGGCGCCCTTCTCGGCCACCAGCCGCGCGAAGGCCACGGCGTCGATCCCGGTCGGGTCGCGGCCGCCATGGGTGAAGATCTCCCAGGCGGCCGGCGTGCCGGGGGGCGAGACGCGCTTGGCGTCGATCGCCACCACGATGCACTGCGCGCCGAACTTCTCGGCGGCCCGGGCCACGAGGTCGGGATCCTTCACAGCGGCGGTGTTGATCGCGACCTTGTCGGCGCCGGCGAGCAGCAGCGCGCGCACGTCCTCAACAGTGCGCACGCCGCCGCCGACGGTCAGCGGCATGAAGCAGGCCTCGGCGGTCCGGCTGACGATGTCGAGCAGGGTGCCGCGGGCCTCGCGGCTCGCGGTGATGTCGAGGAAGCACAGCTCGTCTGCGCCGGCCGCGTCGTAGACCTTGGCGGCCTCGACGGGGTCGCCGGCGTCGCGCAGGCCCTCGAAGCGCACGCCCTTCACGACGCGCCCGTCCTTCACGTCGAGGCAGGGAATGATGCGGGTCTTCAGCACGGGCGGCGTCTCATGTCGCGAGCCTCTGGATATCACGCCGCCGGGCCGCGCGCCGCAGCGATCGCCGCCAGGGCCGCCTCCGGATCGATGCGGCCGTCATAGAGCGCCCGGCCGGTGATCGCGCCCGCGATCAGGGCGCAGTCGGGCTGCAGCAGCCGGTGGACGTCGTCGATCGACGCGAGGCCGCCCGAGGCGATGACCGGGATGCGCACGGCCTGGGCGAGCGCCAGGGTCATCTCGACGTTGAGGCCCTTCAGGATCCCGTCGCGGGCGATGTCGGTATAGATGATCGCCGCGACGCCCGCGTCCTCGAACCGGCGCCCCAGCTCCTCCGCGGTCATGCTGGAGGTCTGGGCCCAGCCCTCGACGGCGACGCGGCCGTCCTTGGCGTCGATCCCGACCGCGATCTTCCCGGGATACTTGCGGGCCGCCTCCCGGACGAAGCCGGGATCGCGCACCGCCGCGGTGCCGATGATCGCGCGGGCAACGCCCTTGCTCAGCCACCCCTCCAGGGTCTTCATCTCGCGGATCCCGCCGCCGAGCTGGACCGGGATCGTGACCCGCGCGAGGATCGCGTCGACGGCCTGCGCGTTCCGCGGGGCGCCCGCGAAGGCGCCGTCGAGATCGACGACGTGGAGCCAGGAGAAGCCCTGCGCCTCGAAGATCGCGGCCTGCGCGGCCGGATCGTCGCCGAAGACCTTGGCCTGCGCCATGTCCCCCTGGATGAGGCGAACGCAACGCCCCTCTTTCAGGTCGATCGCCGGGTACAGGATCACGGGCGCTTCCGTCCTTCTTGCCTGGGCCGAACGGCGCTCACGGGCGCCAGTTCAGGAAGTTGGCGATGAGCGCGAGGCCCAGCCGCTGGCTCTTCTCGGGGTGGAACTGCGTGCCGGCGACGTTGCCGCGGGCGACGAGGGCGGTGACCGGGCCGCCGTACTCGGCGCGCGCGACGACGTCGTCCGGGCGCTCCGCCTGCAGCGCGTAGCTGTGCACGAAGTAGGCGTGCAGCCCGTCCTCGCCGGTGGGAATGCCGCCGAGCAGCGGGTGGTCGCGCTCGGTCCGCAGGGTGTTCCAGCCCATGTGGGGGACCTTGAGGGCCGGATCCGACGGCCGGATCGGACCGACGTCGCCGGGAATCCAGCCGAGCCCAGGCGTGGTCGTGTACTCGAGCCCGCGGCTCGCCAGGAGCTGCATCCCTACGCAGATGCCGAGGAACGGGCGGCCCGCCCCGTGGGCGACCCGCGTCATCGCCTCGACCATGCCGGGGACGGCATCGAGCCCGCGGCGGCAATCCGCGAAGGCGCCGACGCCGGGCAGCACGACGCGGTCGGCCGCGGCCACCACCTCCGGGTCCGAGGTCAGGCAGATCCGCGCGTCGCGCCCGCTCTCGCGGGCGGCGCGCTCGAAGGCCTTGGCGGCGGAGTGGAGGTTGCCCGACCCGTAATCGATGATCGCGACGGTCTCGGTGGTCATGCGCGTCTCGCCCGGGAACTCACCGGGCGCCTTCCTGGGCGGGGAACAACCCGATCACCGGCTCGGCCCGCCGGCTGGGGCCGCTCGGGAACGGGGCCCGGGGGGCGCCCGGGATCGCCTCGATCCAGCGGTTCAGCGCCCGGGCCTCGGCCTCCTCGGGCGTCGCGGCGACCACCGCGTCGCGCGCCGGCCAGCCGCGCCGCGCCAGGGTCCAGCGGCGCAGGCTGGAGGCCTCGAGGCCGATCAGCCAGGCGGCCAGCAGGGTGACGATCAGGCCGGCACCGGCCGGGAGCCCGAGGGCGATGCCGGCAGCGGCCAGCGCCACGAGGCCGACGAGGACGAGAAGGGCGGCGAGCCAGAGGCGGTGGAACAGGAACCACAGCACCGTGAAGGCGAAGGCCGGCCAGGAGAAGCCGTCGCGTACCAGGAGAGCCCGGTCGAGCCCGACCGTCTCGCCGGGCCGCGCATCGGCCGGCAGGTGGAGCGTGTAGCTGCGCATCCGCATCGCGAAACTCCGACAGCGCGCGCCGCGACGGCCGTGTGGCCGATCCGGGCGCCCGACGACAACGGGTCTACAGAGAGCCCTTGGTTGAGGGAACGCGCCCCTCCTCCCGCGGATCGATCGCCACGGCCTTCCGCAAGGCGCGGGCCAGCCCCTTGTAGCAGCTCTCCGCGATGTGGTGGGCGTTGTCGCCGTAGAGGGTCTCCACGTGGAGCGTCAGGCCGGCATTCATCGCGAAGGCCTGGAACCACTCGCGCACCAACTCGGTGTCGAACTGTCCGATCTTCTCCACGCGGAACGTCGTGCGGAACACCAGGAAGGGCCGGCCGGAGATGTCGACGCAGACCCGGGTCAGCGCCTCGTCCATCGGTAGGTGGATGTCGGCGTAGCGCGTGACCCCGCGCTTGTCGCCGAGCGCCTTGGCGAAGGCCTGCCCCAGGGCGATGCCGCAATCCTCGGCCGAGTGGTGCTGGTCGATGTGCAGGTCGCCGTCGACCTTCACGTCCAGGTCGAACAGGGCGTGCCGCGCCAGCAGATCCAGCATGTGGTCGAGGAAGCCAATGCCGGTGGCGATCTTCGACCGCCCGGTCCCGTCGAGATTGACGGTGACCGCGATATCGGTCTCCGCGGTCTTCCGGCTGATGGAGGCGCTGCGCATTTCGGTCTGGACTTCGCGTCGGGGGCGGCCCGGGCCGCCCGCGCCTTCTAGAGGGACTCGTCGCCGAATGGAAAGGCCGGCCGGCTAGCCGTTGAGAACACGCCCCGCCACGGCGTCGAGCTTGGCGAGGAGCGCCGGATCCCGGACGGCGGGCGCCGTCATGATCGCGCCGTCCAGGGCCCGGTGCGAGCCCGCCGGGCACGGCTCCCGCTCGCCCGGGAAATCGCGGGCGAGACGGGCGACGAGCCGCGCCGCCTTGTCGGCGTTGGCCCGGGCGACGGCGATCACCGCGGCGACGTCGACGGCATCGTGGCCCGGGTGCCAGCAATCGTAGTCGGTCACCATCGCGATGGTCGCGTAGGTGATCTCCGCCTCGCGGGCGAGCTTGGCCTCGGGCATGTTGGTCATGCCGATCACGTCGAAGCCCTGGGCTTTGTAGGCGCGGGATTCGGCCAGCGACGAGAATTGCGGCCCCTCCATGCAGACGTAGGTGCCGCCGCGATGGACCGCGATGTCCTCGGCCTTCGCGGCCTGGGCGATCCGCGCCTGCAGGCCGGGGCCTACCGGGTGCGCGAGGGAGACGTGGGCGACGCAGCCGTCGCCGAAGAACGACGAGGCCCGGCCGTGGGTGCGGTCGACAAACTGGTCGACGAGCACGAAGAGGCCCGGGGGCAGGTCCTCGCGGAAGGAGCCGCAGGCCGAGAGGGCGACGAGGTCAGTGACCCCAGCCCGTTTCAGGGCGTCGATATTGGCGCGGTAGTTGATGCCCGACGGCGAGAGCCGGTGCCCCCGCCCGTGGCGCGCCAGGAACACGACCTTGGTGTCGCCGATGTGCCCGATCCGCAGGGCGTCCGAGGGCTCGCCCCAGGGCGACGCCACGCGCTCCTCGCGGACGTCCTCGAGACCCGGCAGGTCGTAGACGCCGGACCCACCCATGACACCCAGTACCGCTGCGCTCATGCCGGACTCCCTCAACGCGCGACGCCTCGGCAGCGCGGCCTATCCCACCCGGCACCTCGTCCTCGGGTGCCGGAGCCATGCGCAGGCCTCGACGGAGACCTCCGGACGCCGCGCTGATCCCTGAAGCCCTCCTGCGAGGCCCGCTGACGCGGTCACCTCAGGATGAGGTGGTGCAGGGGGCGGCCAGTCTCGGGAGGCGGACCGTCGCGGCGGGCGAGCGGTAGCATGGAGCGCCGGCCGAAAAAAAGATGGGCCTCCGCGAGGGAGGCCCATCCGAACTGCGAACCGATCCGGCCCGCCTCAGTAGGTCTTGTGCAGCTCCGGTTGGAGGCCGTGCACCTCGCCACCGACATCCGCCCAGATCTTCTTCTTCACGTAGTAGAGCAGACCCGACAGCACGATCAGGAACAGGATCACCCGGAAGCCCAGGGCCTTGCGGTCCATCATGTGCGGCTCGGCCGCCCACATCAGGAAGGCCGAGACATCCTTGCCGTACTGGTCCAGCGTCTCGGGCACGACCGGCTGGCCCTGATCGTTCTTGGGGTAGGAGACCTGCCCGTCGGTGATCGGCGGCGGCATCGCGATGATGTGGCCCGGATAGTACTTGTTGTAGTGGCCGCCCTCCGGCAGCGCGAAGTCCTTCGGCGGATCCTGGTAGCCGTTGATCAGGGCGTGGATGTAGTCCGGCCCCTGCTCCGAGTAGCCGACGAGCGGCAGCCAGTCGGTCAGGAAGTAGAGCGAGCCGCGGGAGAAGGTCCGCGCCTTGGCGATGACCGAGAAGTCCGGCGGGGCCTTGCCGCCGTTGGCCGCGGCCGCAGCCTGATCGTTCGGGAAGGGCGGCGGGAAGGTGTCGGCCGGGCGGCCCGGCCGCTCGAACATGTCGCCGGCGTCGTTCGGCCCGTCCTTCACCTGGTAGGTCGCGGCCAGCGCCTTGACCTGCCCGGCGGAGAAGTGCGGCCCGCCCTCCTGCGCGAGGTTGCGGAAGGAGACCAGCTTCATCGAGTGGCAGGCGGAGCAGACCTCCTTGTAGACCTGGAAGCCGCGCTGCAGCTGCGCGGTGTCGAAGCGGCCGAACACGCCGGCGAAGCTCCAGTTCACGCGGGCCGGGATCGGCCCGCCATGCCCTTCCTGGGCGGAGACCGGCACGGCGCCGATCAGCAGGGCCGCCAGGGCGGCCGCGGCGGTCGTCGAGAGGACGCGGGTCATCATCATGGTCCTGTCGTCAGCCCGTCAGCCTTTGGTGGTCGGAGCGGCGGCGGCGCCCGCCGGCATGCCGGATCCGGTCACCTGCTTGCCCGGTCCGGTCACGCTCTCGAGGATCGAGCCCGGCAACTTCTTCGGCGTCTCGAACAGGCCGCAGAGCGGCATGACGATCAGGAAGTGCGCGAAGTAGTAGGCGGTGCAGACCTGGGCGGCGAGCACGTAGCCGCCCTCCGGGGGCTGCGAGCCGAGCCAGCCGAGGAGGAGGGTCGCGCCGATGAACACCCAGAAGAACTGGCGGTAGATCGGCCGGTAGTTGCACGAGCGGATCCGCGACGTGTCGAGCCACGGCGCGAAGGCCAGGATGATCACCGCCGAGAACATCAGGATGACGCCGCCGAGCTTGCTTGGGACCGCGCGCAGGATCGCGTAGAACGGCAGGAAGTACCATTCCGGCACGATGTGCGCGGGCGTCACCGCCGGGTTCGCCTGGATGTAGTTGTCGGCGTGGCCGAGATAGTTCGGCTGGTAGAACAGGAACCACGCGAACAGGATCATGAACACGCAGGTCGCGAACACGTCCTTGACCGTCGCGTAGGGCGTGAACGGCACCGCGTCCTTGCCCGACTTGATTGGGATGCCGGCCGGGTTGTTCTGCCCGGTGACATGCAGGGCCCAGACGTGCAGCACGACAACGCCGGCAATCATCCACGGCAGCAGGTAGTGCAGCGAGAAGAAGCGGTTCACGGTCGGGTTGCCCACCGAGTAGCCGCCCCACAGCAGGGTCTGAATCGTGTCGCCGACCACCGGGATGGCCGCCAGGATGTTGGTGATGACGGTCGCGCCCCAGAAGCTCATCTGGCCCCACGGCAGCGTGTAGCCGAGGAAGGCGGTCGCCATCATCAGGAGGTAGATGACGACGCCGAGGATGTAGAGCACCTCGCGCGGCGCCTTGTACGACCCGTAATAGAGGGCGCGGAACATGTGGACGTAGACGGCGACGAAGAACATCGAGGCGCCGTTGGCGTGCGCGTAGCGCAGCAGCCATCCGTAGTTCACGTCGCGCATGATCTTCTCGACGGAGGTGAAGGCACCTGTCGCCGAGGGCTCGTAGTGCATCGCCAGCCATATGCCGGTGACGATCTGGATTCCCAGGAAGGCGGCGAGGATCGCCCCGAAGGTCCAGAAATAGTTGAGGTTCCGCGGAACCGGGTAGGCGATGAAGGACGAGTGCACCAGCCCGGCGATGGGCAGGCGCGCCTCGAACCATTTGGCCACGCGGCTCTTGGGGACGTAGGTGCTAGCCGTTCCGCTCATGCTTCCGTCCTCCTCAGGCCGCTTCCTTGCCGCCTTCGCCGATCCGAATCTTGGCATCGGTCTGGAAGGCGTAGGGCGGGATCGGCAGGTTGATGGGCGCCGGTCCGTGGCGCACGCGACCCACCGCGTCGAATTGCGAGCCGTGGCACGGGCAGGCCCAGCCCTCGAAATTGCCCTGGTGGCCGATCGGCACGCAGCCGAGATGCGTGCAGTTGCCGTAGACCACGAGCCACTGGTCGTGGCCGCTCTTGACCCGCGTCGGGAAGGCGGCCGGGTCGATCATCGCCGAGAGCGGGACCGCCTTCATGTCGGTCACTTCCTTGGCGGTCAGCTTGCGCACGAAGATCAGCTTGCCGCGCCAGAAGACGTTGATGATCTGACCGTCCTGGATCGGTGTCAGGTCGACCTCGATCGGCGCGCCGGCGGCGATCGTGTCGGCGTCGGGTGCCATGGAGGAGATGAGCGGCCAGACGACGGCCCCCGCCCCGACCGCCAAGCCGGCGCCGGTCGCCAGGAACAGGAAGTCACGGCGGCTGCCCTCATGACCAGAGACCGCGGCAGCGGCGGCTGATGTGTTCGCCAAGGTTCGGAACTCCATGCGTCGGCGTCAGGGCCGCAGGTGCCCTCGTCCCGGCTCGTCCCGGGAACAAAGCATTATGGTTCTAATCTGAGCAATGAGACCGTCTGCCGCCCCCGAGTCAAGCCGCAGTGTGCGGCGCGGCGATAAGGTCGCCCCTCGATCGTAGCGGTATGTTGCCGGCAATCTCGCTCCTCCGACGCTCAGGCGACGGCGCTGTCGTATCGGGCCGTCCCGTCGTCGAGAAAACCGCCCGACTGTCGAGTCCAGAGGCCAGCATACACGCCGCCGGCGGCGACCAGCTCGGCGTGAGTCCCCTCCTCGATGATCCGGCCTCGGTCGATCACGACCAGCCGGTCGAGGGCCGCGATCGTCGACAGGCGGTGCGCGATGGCCAACACGGTCTTGCCGGCCATCAGCGTGTCGAGGGATTCCTGGATCGCCGCCTCGACCTGGCTGTCGAGCGCCGAGGTCGCCTCGTCGAGAATCAGGATCGGCGCGTCCTTCAACATGACGCGGGCGATGGCGATGCGCTGGCGCTGGCCGCCGGACAGCTTGACGCCGCGCTCGCCGACCTGGGCGTCGTAGCCGCGCCGGCCCTTGTGGTCGACGAGATCGGCGATGAACGTGTCCGCGTGGGCGAGCCGCGCGGCCCGCTCGATCTCCGCCTGGGTGGCGCCGGGGCGGCCGTAGGCGATGTTGTCGCGGATGGAGCGGTGCAGCAGGGAGGTGTCCTGGCTGACCATCGCGATGGCCTCGCGCAGGGATTGCTGGGTCACCGTCGCAATGTCCTGGCCGTCCACCAGGATCCGCCCGCTCTCCACGTCGTAGAGCCGCAGGAGCAGGCCCGCCAGGGTCGACTTGCCGGCGCCGCTGACGCCGACCAGCCCGACCTTCTCGCCCGGACGGATCGTCAGGGAGAAATCCTCGATGACGGTGGCGTCGCCGCGCCCGTAGTGGAAGCCGACCTCCTCGAACCGGATCTCGCCGCCGGTGACGGCGAGCGTCCGCGCGTCCGGCGCGTCGACGAGGGCGTGCGGCCGGGCCATCGTCTGCATGCTCTCCTGGACCACGCCGACATTCTCGAAGACGCCGCGCACGGTCTGCATGACCCAGCCCGACATGGCGATCAGCCTCAGGACCAGGGCGAGCCCCGCCGACGCCTCGCCGGTCGTCATGCCGCCGTCGCGCCACAGCACGAGGCAGGCCGCGCCGGTGGCGATCAGGAGCCCGCTGTTGAGCAGGCCGAGGAGGCTCGTCGTCAGGGTGACCAGCCGGAACTGATGGAGATAGGCGGCGGTGTGGACTTCCACGGCGTCCTGCACCGCGGCCCGCTCCTCGCGGTCGCGGGCGAAGAGCTTCACCGTCAGAATGTTGGTGTAGCTGTCGACGATGCGGCCGATCAGCGTCGAGCGGGTGTCGGCGGTCTTGTGCGAGCGCGCGCGGGCTCGGGGCACGAACCACGCGGTCAGGGCCGCGTAGGCGGCGATCCAGAGCAGCACCGGGACGGTGAGCCACGGCGAGATCGCGCTGAACAGCCCGACCGCGGTGATCGCGTAGATCGCCACATACAGGAGGGTGTCGATGAAGACGACGGCGAGTTCCCGCACCGCCGGGCCCACCTGGACGACGCGGTTGGCGAGCCGTCCCGAGAAGTCGCCCTGGAAATACGAGAGCGCGTGCCCGAGGGTGTAGAGATGCGCCCGCCAGCGGATCTGACTGGTCGATTGCGGCACGACGAGCTGGTTGGACAGCACCTCGTGGGCCCAGATCGACAGCGGTCGCACCACGGCGATCAGCAGGACCACCAGCCCGAGCTCGACCGCGTGGTCCGACAGCACCGTCGCCCGGTCGGCCGAGCCGAGCAGGTCGATGAACCAGCGCATCACGAGGTAGAGGGAGGCCTCGACCGTGCCGGCGATCACCGCGATGACGAACAGCGCCGCCAGGGCGGCGCGGATCGGGCGCAGGTAGAACCAGGCGAAGCCGAGCACCGACCGCGGCGGCATCCGCGCCTCGTCGAAGGGCGCGAAGGGGTCGACGCGGCGTTCAAGCCAATCGAGGAACATGTTGATGGGGGCGTGACGCGGCGGGAGCCCCTCATGTAATCGCCTCCCGCCCCGTGCCAACCGCGCGGCGTGGTCGCGCTGCCCGGCCTCAGCGGTTCAGGGCGAGGGCCGCGCCGGACTTGGTGAGGGCGCCTTCCAGGCCGCCGCCGCCCTGGCGCAGCCGCGCCGCCACCGAGCCGCCCGGCTGGTAGAGGTAGACCTCGCCGTCGCGGAAGTCCCAGGCCGAGACCCGCGCGAGATCCTTGTTGGCGCAGCCCGAGGCCGTCGCCCGGTAGAGGTCGAGGGCCGGGGTGCTCGAGAGCGTGACCTTGCAGTTCGCACCGGTCGCGTCCCGCGCATCCCAGCTTCCGACCACCGACGAGCGGCCGCCCGTGGCGACCGGCGGCGGCGGCGCCGGCGGGGCGACCGGCTCGGCGATCACGGTGGGGCCGCCGGCGGGCGGCGCGGCCGCCTGGGCACCGGGCGGGGGCGGCGCGTCGGGGCTCGCCGCGACGCCGGGCGGCGGCGCCAGCGGGGCCGCCGTCACCGTGCCCGACGGCATGGCCGGCACCGTGTCCAGGGATGCCTGGGGCGACGGCCCCCGGGTGCGCGGCCCGTCGAGGCGGCTGGAGGCGCAGGCGCCGAGGCTGGCGGCCAGACAGAGAACGGCGAACGTCGACAGGCTCGGGCGCAGCATCGGTCCACTTCGGGTCAGGATTCACGGCGCGGAGGCGCTTCGATCCTGACTCCGTGGCAATTGCGCTGTCCGCAAGGCAGCCCTCTCAGCCCGGACCAACTCTGCTGCGGAGAGCCGGCCTTTTCGGCCGGGTGTGGCCTTCAGGCCTCAACACCCGATTCGACTGCGCGATCAGAGCGTGCGCTCGACCATCATCTTCTTGATCTCGGCGATGGCCTTCGCCGGGTTCAGGCTCTTCGGGCACGTGTTGGCGCAGTTCATGATCGTGTGGCAGCGGTACAGCCGGAACGGGTCGTGCAGCCCGTCGAGGCGGTGGCCCGTGTTCTCGTCGCGCGAGTCGATCAGCCAGCGATAGGCCTGCAGCAGGGCCGCCGGGCCGAGGAACTTGTCGCCGTTCCACCAGTAGCTCGGGCAGGACGTGGTGCAGCACGCGCACAGGATGCACTCGTAGAGGCCGTCGAGGCGGGAGCGGTCCTCCGGCGTCTGGCGCCACTCCTTCTCGGGCGCGGGCGTCTCGGTCTGGAGCCAGGGCTCGATGGCGGCGTGCTGGGCGTAGAAATTCGTCAGGTCCGGCACGAGATCCTTGAGGACCGGCATGTGCGGCAGCGGGTAGATCCGAATCGCACCGTCCTTGTCCTTGCGGGTCATCACCGGCAGGGCGTTGTCGGGGCTCTTGCACTCGTCGATGCCCATCGTGCAGGCGAGCGCGTTCTGCCCCTCGATGTTCATCGCGCAGGAGCCGCAGATGCCCTCGCGGCAGGAGCGGCGGAAGACCAGCGTCGAGTCGACCTTGTTCTTGATCCACAGCAGCGCGTCGAGGACCATCGGGCCGCAATCCTCGCGGTCGACCTGATAGGTATCGATCCGCGGGTTGGCCCCGTCATCCGGGTTCCAGCGGTAGATCTTGAAGGTCTGCAGGTTCCTGGCGCCGGGCGGGGCCGGCCAGGACTTGCCCTGGGTGATCTGGGAATTCTTCGGAAGGTTGAACTGAGCCATGGTTCTCGACGGCTTCCGCTGGAGCAGGACGCGGCGGCCGGAGGGGTGAGGCCCCGCCGCCGCAGTCGTTGTGCAGAGTTGCAGATCAGTACACGCGCGCCTTGGGCTCGATGTACTGGATCTCGTTGGACATCGTGTAGGTGTGGACCGGGCGGTAATCGATGACCACTTGGTGCTGGCCCTCGTCGAGCCACGACAGCGTGTGCTTCATCCAGTCCTTGTCGTCGCGGTCCGGGAAGTCCTCGCGCGCGTGGGCACCGCGGGATTCCGTGCGGTTGGCGGCCGATTCCATCGTCACCACCGCCTGGCCGATCAGGTTGTCGAACTCCAGGGTCTCCAGGAGGTCGGTGTTCCAGACCAGCGACCGGTCGGTGATCTTCACGTCGGCGGCGGCGTTCCAGACCTTGTGGATCAGGCCCTTGCCCTCCTCCAGCACCTCGCCGGTGCGGAACACGGCGCAGTTGTTCTGCATCGTCTTCTGCATCTCGGCACGGAGTTCGGCGGTCGGCGTCGAGCCGTTGGCGTAGCGGAACCGGTCGAGGCGCTCGAGGGCCTTGTCGGTCGCGCCCTTGGGCAACTCCATGGCCCGGCCGTTCGGCTCGACGATCTCGGCGCAGCGCTTGCCGGCGGCGCGGCCGAAGACCACGAGATCGATCAGCGAGTTCGAGCCGAGGCGATTGGCGCCGTGGACGGAGACGCAGGCCGCCTCGCCGATCGCCATCAGCCCCGGGACCACCGTGTCGGGGTTGCCGTCGCGCAGCGTCAGCACCTCGCCGTGATAGTTCGTGGGGATGCCGCCCATGTTGTAGTGGACGGTCGGGATGACCGGGATCGGCTCCTTGGTCACGTCGACGCCCGCGAAGATCCGCGCGGATTCCGAGATGCCCGGCAGGCGCTCGTGCAGGATCTTCGGGTCCAGGTGGTCGAGGTGCAGGTAGATGTGATCCTTGTTCTTGCCGACGCCGCGGCCGTCGCGGATCTCCATGGTCATGGAGCGCGAGACCACGTCGCGCGAGGCGAGGTCCTTCGCCGACGGCGCGTAGCGCTCCATGAAGCGCTCGCCCTCGGAATTGGTGAGGTAGCCGCCCTCGCCGCGGGAGCCTTCGGTGATCAGGCAGCCCGCGCCGTAGATGCCGGTCGGGTGAAACTGCACGAACTCCATGTCCTGCAGCGGCAGGCCGGCGCGCAGCACCATGGCGTTGCCGTCGCCCGTGCAGGTATGGGCGGAGGTCGCCGAGAAGTAGGCGCGGCCGTAGCCGCCGGTCGCCAGGATGGTCATCTGGGCGCGGAAGCGGTGGATCTCGCCAGTGGCCTGATCGAGGGCGATGACGCCGCGGCAGCGGCCCTCGTCGTCCATGATCAGGTCGAGGGCGAAGTACTCGATGAAGAAATCGGTCTGGTTCTTCACCGCCTGCCCGTAGAGGGTGTGCAGCATCGCGTGGCCGGTCCGGTCGGCCGCCGCGCAGGTGCGCTGGGCGGTGCCCTTGCCGTAATCGGTCGTCATGCCGCCGAACGGGCGCTGGTAGATCTTGCCCTCCTCCGTGCGGGAGAACGGTACGCCCCAGTGCTCCAGCTCGTAGACGGCGGCGGGCGCGTTGCGCACGAGGTACTCGATGGCGTCCTGGTCGCCGAGCCAGTCCGATCCCTTCACGGTGTCGTACATGTGCCAGCGCCAGTCGTCCGGGCCCATGTTGCCCAGCGAGGCCGAGATGCCGCCCTGCGCCGCCACCGTGTGTGAGCGCGTCGGGAACACCTTGGTGATGCAGGCGGTGCGCAGGCCCGCTTCCGAGCAGCCCACCGTGGCGCGCAGTCCCGCGCCGCCCGCGCCGACGATCACGACGTCGAAGGCGTGATCGTGGATGGTGTAGGCAGGCCCGCTGCCGTTGGTGCCGTTGGCGGCCATGTTCGGCTCCTCGAGATCGATGTTGGCGGTGTCAGGCCGGCTGTCCGAAGCCGATGCGCAGGACCGCGTAGAGGCAGGCGACGGCCACGACGACCGCGTAGGCATTGTTGGCGAACACCGCCGCGATCTTCGTCGCCGGCGCGTGCACGTAGTCCTCGATGATCACCTGCATGCCGAGGCGCATGTGGACCGTGACCGACAGTAGCGCCAGGATCAGGAGGATCGACACCAGAGGGGTCGCGACGAGGAGCCGCGCCTCCGGGTAGCCGCGGCCCGCCATCTTGGCGATGATCACCACGAAGCTCAGCATCAGCACGACGTTGGCGACGGCGGTCAGCCGCTGCAGCCACCAGTGCCCGGCGCCGTGATGGGAGACGCCGAGGCCGCGTACGCGGGCGCGCGGCGTGCGGATCGAGACGCGCGTGTCCTGCCGGACCTCTTCCTTAGCCATGTCGTCCTCCTCAGCGGACCAGAAGGGCGACCGCCCAGATGACGAGGGTGAGGGCCACCGAGCCGATCAGCGTCAGCCGGGCCATCGAGAGGCGCTTCTCCCGGTCGAAGCCGACGCCGGTGTCCCAGATCAGGTGCCGGATGCCGCCGAGCATGTGGTGCATCAGGATCCACGTGTAGACGAACAGGATCAGGCGCCCGAAGATCGAGCCGAAGAACCCGGCCACGTAAGAGTAGCCGGCCGGTCCCGAGGCCAGAGCCACGAGCCAGATCGCGACGAGAGCAGTCCCGCCGTAGAGCGCGGTGCCGGTGATGCGGTGGAACACCGACATCGCCATCGTCCAGGTCCAGCGATAGATCTGGAGATGCGGCGACATGGGCTGAGCCACTGTCGGGCGGGCGGTGGGTGCCATCGTGTTGAAGCCTCGCAGCTGCGAACTGGACCGTCTCTAATCTGGTAGCGCTAGAGCCTGAGCGGGCAACCCGCAATCCGTCATGGTGCGGCGCAATGTGCCCTCTGGGGCGACACTTTGCCGATTCTGTCACTTCAGCTGTCCCAGGAGGCGCCACCACGCGTAGTCGAGCGGCGCCGCCACGAGGAGCGACAGGAAACCGAAGCTCAGGGTGAGCCGGGTCGCGTCCCGGAGACGGACCCGCCCGAGCTCGCTGGCGAACACGATCGGGGGCGCCTGATAGGGGAAGAACAGGGTCGAGTAGCCGATCACCTGCAGCGAGACGACCGCGAAGGGTGACAGGCCGCTCGCCTCCGACATCTCGCCCGCGAGCGCCGTGTACAGGGCCGGGGCGCCGTTGGCGGTGACGAGGAGGGTCAGCACCGTGGCGATGCCGGTGAGCACCGCGAAGTTCTGCGTCGGCGCGTCGTGCGCCAGGGGGGCGACGGTCAGCAGCAGATGGCCGAGGCGCTCGCCGAGCCCGGTCTCGTTGACGAGGGCGACGAGGCCGAGCAGCGCCGCGATGTAGAAGCAGGTCCGCAGGTTCACCTGTTGGAACGCCTCCGGCGGCAGGACCCCGATCCGCGGCAGCAGGCAGACGACCGCGGCGGCGAGGCCGACCCAGGCGGGGGCAAGTCCGTGGAGGCTGTCGGTCATCCAGAGGATCAGCGTGCAGGCGAGGATCACCGCGAGGCGCCGCTCGGGCGCGGATAGCGGGGGAAGGTCCGGCAGGGCCGGAGCGGCGGAGCCGAGGTTGTCCGGGAACAGCCGGACGATGAGGCCGACGAGCAGCACGCCCTTCACCAGCGCCAGGACCGGGGCATGCAGAAGGAAGTAAGAGAGGTACGGCAGGTGCAGGCCGAGCAGGTGCTCGGCCGAGCCGGCCATCACGAGGTTCGGGACGTTGGCGGGCAGGATCGCCGCAGAGAGGATCGGGGTGGCGAGGCCGACGGCCAGGACCGCACCCGTCCGCCCCGGGCGCCCGGCCGCGAGGCCGAAGGCGTCGCAGAGTGCGAGGGTGACGGGGATCATCAGGGCAATGCGGCCCAGATTCGACGGCATGACGAAGGCGATGAGGAAGCTCAGCGTCACCAGCCCAGCGATGAAGCGGCCGTAGGAGCCGGAGAGCCGCAGGGCGAGGGTGCGCGCCATCCGGGCGCCCAGGCCGGTCCGGGTCATGCCCTGCCCCACTACCATGCCGGACAGGACCAGCCAGAACGCGGAGGACGAGAAGCCCGAGAACACCGTCGCGGCCGAGCCGAGACGCAGCAGCATCGCCAGTCCGAAGAAGGCGAGTGCCGTGATGATCTCGGGCAGCAGCGCGGTCGCCCACAGGCCCATGCACAGCACAAGCAGCCCCGCCGTCGCCGCAACCAGTCCCTCGCCGCTCACCGCGATCGTCCCCGCACCACGCTACGCCGGAAGCGGCATCCTCATCGGATTGGAACGGTTCGCAATTCGGGACTTGTTGAGCGAGCCTTCGCCTGCGGCGAAGGCTGTGGATCCGGTGGGCCGATCTGGCCCAGGGGTCCTCACGACATTGCCCGACCGAAGGCCGGCCGGGCGTCGCGCGGTTTCGAGGATGCGCCGTGGGGACGAGACCCGCGTCGCCTGACTCAGTAGCCGTAGCTGTAGTAGCCGTTGCAGGCAGCCGGGTCGTAGGCGCCGTAGCCGTAAGTGTAGGCGCAATTGTCGTAGCCGTAGTCGAGACCGCCCAGGCCGTAACCGACGCCGAGGCCGAGCCCGAGGCCGGCGAGTCCGTAGCCGACGCCGCGTCCGTAGCGGTGGCCGTAATAGCCGCGGTTGACGAAGCCGCGACCGGCGATCCCGCGGTTCCCGACCCCGCCGAACCGGCCGGCCTGGTTATAACCGCCGGCCCGCAGGCCGCCGGTCCGGACGCCGCCGACGCCGGCCACGCCGAGCCCGGCCCCGCGGAAGCCGCCGCCCAGTCCGCCGACCCGCGCCCCGCCGACGCCGTTCTGGAAGGCGCCGCCGCCGAAGCCGCCGTTCCGGAACGCTCCGCCGCCGACACTGCCGCCGCGGGAGCCGCCGCCGAAACCGCCACCGTGGAAACCGCCCCCGCCAAATCCGCCGCCGTGGAAGCCACCGCCGCCGAAGCCGCGGGCATCGGCGACGGTCGGCGCGAACGCGACGGCCGCCAGGAGGGCGGTGGAGACGAGTGCGATACGAGTCATGGGAAAGCTCAGCCTGATGTGTGGTGCTCTAACCACTCAACCCGGCTCTAAGGCGGCTGTATCCAAGCTTGAGTATGACCGATGGCGTGGCAGTCGGTCGCTGAGTTGGCGATATGTACGTCGGGCTCGAACGTCACCCTGGACTTCACGAAGTCTCACCGGAAGGGCGGTTCATCGAAACTGCGCAGCTTGCGCGAGTGGAGACCTTGCCGATCGGCCCGAAGAACGTCGAGGGCCGCCAGCCCGACCCGGAGGTGCTCCGAGACGGCCCGATCGTAGAAGGCGTTGGCAGCACCCGGCAGCTTGATCTCGCCGTGGAGCGGCTTGTCTGAGACGCAGAGCAGCGCGCCGTAGGGAACGCGCAGGCGGAAGCCCTGGGCGGCGACCGTGCCGCTCTCCATGTCCACCGCCACGGCGCGGGACTGGTTGATCCGACGCCGCTCCTGGCTGAAGCGCAGTTCCCAGTTGCGATCGTCGTAGGTCACCACCGTGCCGGTGCGCAGGCGCCGCTTGAGCGCGTCAGCCTGCTCGCCCGTCACCGCGGCGGCGGCGTCCTGAAGGGCGACCTGCACCTCGGCGAGGGCCGGCACCGGCACGTCCGGCGGCACGAGCTCGTCGAGGATACGGTCGCGGCGGAGATAGGCGTGCGCCAGCACGTAGTCGCCGATCGTCTGCGACTGACGAAGGCCGCCGCAATGGCCGACCATCAGCCAGCAATCCGGGCGCAGGACCGCCAAGTGGTCGGTGATCGTCTTCGCGTTCGAGGGCCCGACGCCGATATTGACCAGCGTCGTGCCCTGCTGGGTCCCGTCGGAATCGCGCGCCACCAAGTGGTAGGCCGGCATCTGATGGCGATGCCAGGGCGAGGCGGCGATCACAGCGGCCGGGTCTGCATCGGCCGCCTCGGCACGGGTCACGGACACGCCACCCGGCAGGACCAGCCGCTCGAACCCCTCCGCGCCCGAGGCGAGCCGCTCCAAGCCGTGGCGGACGAACTGGTCGACGTAGCGGTGATAGTTGGTGAGCAGGATCCAGGGCTGGACGTCGCGCCAGTCGCAGCCGGTGTAATGGACGAGGCGCCGGAGCGAGTAATCGACCCGAACCGCGTCGAACAGCGCCAGGGGCAGCGGCTCGCCAGGGATCTGGTCGAACAGCCCGTCCGCGATCTCGTCGCCCACGAGCGACAGGAGCGGCACCGGGAAGTAGGTGGCGAGGTCCGCGCCGTCGACGCTCCGCCCGCGCGCGTCCAGCCCGGCCTCCAGCACGTAGGGATAGGGAATCTCCTGCGCGCTGAGACCGACCTCGAGGGCGATGCCGTAGTCGGCGATCAGCGGCTCCAGCTGGCGGGTCAAATACGTCCGGAAGAATCTTGGATGCGTGATTGTGGTGGCATAGGTGCCGGCGGCCTGGAGCTTGGCGGTGGCGCGCCGGACCCGGGGCAGCGGCCCGTCCGGGCGGTAGCTGATCCGCAGCTCCGGGTAGCGGAAGGCGAGACGCTCCGTGGCGTCCGGCGGCGGCCCGCCGGCAAGGTAGCGCTCCAGCGCGGTCCGCAGGGCGCCGGCCGCGTCGTCGTAGAGCTCGACCAGCCGGTCGATGGCGGTCGCGGCATCCGCCACCGCCTGCATCGGCCGCAATTCCCGCTCGATCATGTCGCCTCCGTTCCTGCTGCCGGATCTACACCCCGCGCCATCCGGGGGCGAGATGCGGGGTTGCGAGCCGCGGACACATGGCCGACAAGCCGACCGGCGCGGAGCGCGAAGGCGAGGACGCGAGCATGGACACGGGGCTGGACGCGGATGAGTTCGGGACCCGTCCCGGTGAAGAGAGGGCCGCCCTGCCCGCGACCTTCGACGCGGGCCTCCACTTCATCGGCCGGCTGCGCACGCCCTGGCAGGCGCGGTCCGACTGTCCGAAGAACGGCCTGCAGGCCGACGCAATCTGCACCGTCGAGGTCGATCCGGCCTACGCCCCCGGCCTGCGCAACGTCACGGGCTGCACGCACCTGATCCTCCTCTACTGGATGGACCGGGCGACCCGCGGCCTCGTGATCCAGCGGCCGCGCCACGCCGACGGCCCCAGGGGCACGTTCTCCCTGCGCTCGCCCGCCCGTCCCAACCCGATCGCCCTGTCGGTCGTGGAACTGCTCGGCCGCGACGGTGACACGCTCCGCGTGCGCGGGCTTGATTGCCTCGACGGCACGCCGCTCCTCGACATCAAGCCCTACTACGCCTCGACGGACGCGCGGCCCGACGCCCGGGTCGACCGGGCCGGGGCCGAGCCGTGAAGCGCGTCGTTTCCCTCGTTCTCGGCGGGCTCGCCCTCCTGGCGATCGGCGGCTTCGCCGGGTGGCGCCTGCACCGGCCGGGGGCCGACGCGCGGGCCTACGCCGAGATGCGCCTGATCGCCGTGCAGGTCAGCCTCGACGAGGCGCCGCCGGACTACGTGTTCTGGGCCGGCGATTCCCAGGTGGAGCTGCAGCCCGGTAGCCAGCGCCCCTGCGGGCTCGATTTCCTCAACGGCGGGATCAGCGGCGCGACCGCGGGCAGCTACGCGGACTATCTCGCGCGCCTGACCTTCAAGGTGCAGCCGCGGCTCGCGGTCCTGACCATCGGGACCAACGACATCCTGGTGAAGAACAACCCGCAGCTGCACAAGCCGACGGAGCAGTTCGAGGCCGCCGCCGAGACGATCGTCAAGCGGCTGCAGACCCTCAGCTCGCGCGTCGTGGTGACCGCCCTCCCCCCGGTGGGTCGCGAGATCGGCAAGCTGGTCGATGCCGGCGCGGTCGCGGATTACTCGCGCCGGTTGCAGAACCTCTGCGGGCGGCTCGGCTGCGTCTTCACGGATCCGTTCGCCGCCCTGCGCGACGGCGATACGGGTTACGCCAAGCCCGGCGCCCTGCGCGACGGGCTGCACCTCGCGGCGTTCCGGCCGGCGCTGAAGGCGGTCGAGCCGGCGCTCTGCACCCCGTGAGGACCGGCGCCGCGTCATCGCGAGCGGAGCGAAGCAATCCAGGAGCGCGACACGGATCGAAGCGTCACGCTGCCCTGAGTCGCTTAGCTCCGCTCGCGATGACGGCGCGGGAATCGGGCCGTACGCCGGCTCACTCCCACTCGATCGTGCCGGGCGGCTTCGAGGTGATGTCGTAGGTCACCCGGTTGATGCCCTTCACCTCGTTGATGATCCGGGTCGCGACGCGGCCCAGGAAGGCCATGTCGAACGGGTAGAAGTCGGCGGTCATGCCGTCGACCGAGGTGACGGCGCGCAGCGCGCAGACGTGGTCGTAGGTGCGCCCGTCGCCCATCACGCCGACGGTCTTCACCGGCAGGATCACCGCGAAGGCCTGCCAGATCGTGTCGTAGAGGCCGGCCTGCCGGATCTCGTCGAGGTAGATCGCGTCGGCCTTGCGCAGGGCCTCCAGCTTCTCGCCGGTGATCGTGCCGGGGCAGCGGATCGCCAAGCCCGGGCCCGGGAACGGGTGGCGGCCGACGAAGCCCTCGGGCAGGCCGAGCTCCTTGCCGAGCACCCGGACCTCGTCCTTGAAAAGCTCGCGCAGCGGCTCCACGAGCTTCATGTTCATGCGCTCGGGCAGGCCGCCGACGTTGTGGTGGCTCTTGATGGTCACGGACGGGCCGCCGGTGAACGACACGCTCTCGATCACGTCGGGGTAGAGCGTGCCCTGAGCGAGGAACTTCGCCCCGCCGATCTTCTTCGATTCGGCCTCGAAAACGTCGATGAACAGGCGGCCGATCGTCTTGCGCTTGATTTCCGGGTCGCTGACGCCCTCCAGAGCCGCGAGGAACATCCCCGACGCCTCCACGTGGACCAGCGGGATGTTGTAGTGGTCGCGGAACAGTGCCACGACCTGCTCGGCCTCGCCGAGGCGCAGGAGACCGTGGTCGACGAACACGCAGGTCAGCTGATCGCCGATCGCCTCGTGGATCAGCACCGCCGCCACGGCCGAATCGACGCCGCCCGAAAGGCCGCAGATCACCTTCTCGGAGCCGACCTGCTCGCGGATCTTGGCGATGGCCTCTTCGCGGTAGGCGCCCATGGTCCAGTCGCCCGAGCAGCCCGCGACGTCGCGTACGAAGTTGCGGATCAGCAGGGCGCCGTGGGGCGTGTGCGCCACCTCCGGGTGGAACTGGACCGCGTAGTAGTTGCGGGCCTGGTCGGCAACCGCCGCGAAGGGCGCGTTCCTGGAGATCGCCACGGTGGTGAAGCCGTCCGGCAGCTTGGTGACGCGATCACCGTGGCTCATCCAGACCGGGTACTTCTCGCCCTTGTGCCAGACGCCCTTGAACAGCGGGCAGTCGGCCAGGATCTCGACCTCGGCGCGGCCGAACTCCGCGTGGTGGCCGCCCTCGACGGCGCCGCCGAGCTGGGCCGCCATGGTCTGCTGGCCGTAGCAGATGCCGAAGACCGGGACGCCCGAATCGAACACCAGTTGGGGCGCGCGGGGCGAGGCCTCGACGGTAACCGATTCGGGGCCGCCGGAGAGGATCACGCCCTTGGGCTTCTGCTCGCGGAACGCGGCCTCGGCCTTCGTGAAGGGCACGATCTCGCAGTAGACGCCCTCCTCCCGCACGCGGCGGGCGATGAGCTGCGTCACCTGAGAGCCGAAATCGACGATCAGGATCTTGTCGTGGTCGGTGTTCATCGCGGGCGATTATCCGAAGCCCGCGGCGCGTGCAACGCACAAGTCCGGATTGTCCGGCCTTCCGACGTGCCGTCACCGACGGAATGCCGGACCCGGCCGTCAGGTCCCGCGCGTCGCCGTCGCCCCGTCGGTGCCGGCGCGGCCAGCCGCGCGCGGCGGTCTCGGCTGGCCCGACGCGCGCCAGCTCTCAGTCGAAGTTGCGGACCTTGGCCGAGCCACCGAGGCTGATCGCGGGCTTCGCGGCGGCGCCGGCGAGGCTCACCTTCTTCTGGCCGGGCGGGGTCTTGGCGCGCAGCTGCGGGGCGGGCTCGGGAGTCGGTCGCGACGGCTTCAAGTGCGCCTGGCCGTGGATCACCGAGCCGATCTCCCCCGCCACGCGGATCAGGTCGTCGCGCTCGCAGGAACGAGCGACCTTCAGCCCGAGCTTGTGCATGTGGCTCTTGCCGTAGAGGTAGGCGGCGAGCTGCGCGCGCTTCAGCGGCAGGATCTGCTCCAGGATCAGCGGCAGGTCGAAGTCGTCGGCCCGGTACACGGAGCCCAGAACCTCGAGGGTCACCGGGCAATCGACTTCGGGCTCGGCGCCGCTGGTCGGATGCGCTTGCGTCATGGATGCCTCTCGGAGGTCGATGGATCGGGACCGGGCTCGGATGCCCCGGAGCCGGGGTCGAGTTCAACCCCTATCGGAACGGTGAGGTTCGCAATCCTGTCCTGCGCGGGTCCGGGCGTCGGTGGCGGGACTGGTTCGGGCTTCCAGGCGCCCAGGCAGCCGGTGCAGACCGATTCGATCACCGCGCGGGCATGGGCATGCCGACGGGCCCAGAGCATCTCCCGGGCGAGGCGCGCCGCCTCGGCGTTCGGCAGCGGGCGGATGCGGATGAAGAGCGGCTCCTGCGCGGCGACGGGTGCCGGTGTCAGGGCGAGGAGCCCGAGCAGCGCCATCGCGGGATCGGCGGCACGCCACCGGCGCCGCGGCGCCGACCATGCAGGTCCCGCCATGTCACTCTCCCGCCCGGAACTAGCGCGATACCTCACCCGTCAGGGTAAACCGCCTCTTAACGGCCGCCGCGGCCGCGCGGAACTTCACCTCGGGAAGCCGGTAGAACCAGGGGGGACCGAGCGGGAGACGGCTTGATGCCTCAGATGTTCGACTGGATCTTCTTCGCGATCATGCTGCCGTTCCCGGCCTATCTGGTCTGGGACTTCATGCGGCATCGATAGGCGGGGCGAAACGGCGCTCACCCGCCGGGCGAAGCGGCCGCGCGGCCGACCGGCGCGGTCCGTTGAGGCTCGATGCCCGGCTCCGCCGCCTGCTCGGCCCGCCGCCGCTCCTGCGCGCGCCCGAGCCAGACGCTGTTCACGAGCCACGCCATCGACAGCGGGATCGCGGCGCCGGCCACGCTGGCGCTGCCGAGCCCCATGCCCTGGATGCCGGTGAACGACCACGCGCCGACCTGATCGCCCAACCGGTAGACCACCGTGTCGATGAAGCTCTTCGCCTTGTAGCGGTCCTCCCGGGGGACGACGGTGAACAGCACCTCGCGCACCGGCCGGGCGATCGCGAAGTTCCCGGCCCGGCGGAGCACCTGGAACGCCACGATGACGCCGATCGTCGGCCAGAGCGCGAGCGCCGCGAAGCCGAGGATGCTGAAGGCCGGGAGGATCGCCAGCGTCAGGGCGACGCCGATTCGGTTCACGATCCGGCCCGTGAGGAACAGCTGGATGCCCAGCGTGAGGACGTTCACCGCGAGGTCGACGCTGGCGAAGAACGCCGTCTGCGCGCCGCGGTCCGGGAAGCTCCGCTTCGCGATGCCCGCCTGCTCGAAGTACAGGAACGTCGAGGTCACCGAGAACAGCAGCAGGAACAGCGAGATGTTGAGCAGGTAGGGCGATGCGAGGGTCCGGGTGACGCCGGCGAGCACGCTTCCGCCGATCGTCCGGTCCTGCCCGTCCTCGGCGCCCCCGTCGCGGCCCGGCACCTCGTGCAGCTGCGTCGACAGCGCGGCGAGCCCGCGCATGCAGAACACCGCGACCTCGAGGAGCGCCACCGCGCACAGCATCAGGCCCCAGGTCGGGACGTTCTTGGCCAGGATCGCCGTGGTCGCCGAGCCCGCGATGGCGCCGAGCGTCGCGCCGGCCGCGATGAAGCCGAACAATCGCTTGCCCTGGGCGTTCGAGAACACGTCGACGATCGTCGCCCAGAAGATCGAGACCACGAACAGGTTGAAGATCGACAGCCAGACGAAGAACACCCGGCCGATCCACACGCCCCACTCGGCGGGCGCGAGGTAGAGCGTCAGCGCGAACGCCAGGATGTTGGCCGCGAAGAACCGATAGGTGATCGGCACGAACCGCGCCCGCGGCATCCGTTTCACCAGGTAGGCGAAGGGCAGGTTGAGCGCGAGCATCCCCACGAGGGTGGCGGTGAACAGCCAGGGCAGGTTCTCGATGCCGCCGGCGACGCCCATCTGGTCCCGGATCGGGCGCAGGACGTAGTAGGCGGCCAAGATCGAGAAGATGTAGGCCCACGACCAGGCCAGCGCCCGGCCCTCGCCGGGCTGAACGTCGATCAGGCGCGCGAGCGTGCCGCGGGCGGGTTCAGGCATGGGCCGATCTCACCGGAATGGGCTTCTTCCCCGGACGGGCCTCCCTCGGGGAAGGCTCGGTCGGACCCCTCGCCGTTGCGGGGCCCGGCAAGGGGCCGGGCGACGCGCCTACTTCGCCAGTCCGAGTTTCTCGCGCATCTCCGGCGCGGTGACGTCGTGACCGAAGCCCGGGCTGCCCATGGCGAACTTGTCGGCATCCTTGAGCGGGCCGACCACCACCGGGTCGAACCCGGCATCGCGGACGAGGCCCTCGGCGACCTTCAGCGCCTCCGGGTCGTCCCCGGCGATCGGGATCGCCATCCGCCCGCCCGCACGACCCTTGCCGCCGTCCGCGCCCTCCTTGGCGAAGATCTTGTAATTGGCCGCGTTGAAGGCGCGCACGATCTTGGCGCCGGGGAAGTACTTGGCCGAGGTCGCGCCGATCCCGCTGGCCTGGACCTCGTCGTAGAGCGCGCCGTCGCGCTTCTGCGTGGCGTTGCCGGCATCGAGGACGACCTTCCCCTTGAGGGACGGGCCGATCTCCTTCGCGAGGTCCGGATAGGCCTTGTAGGGGACGGCGATGAACACGGCGTCGCCGAACTTGATCGCCTCCTCGGGCGTGCCGGCCCTGGCCTTGGGACCGAGCTCCGAGACCATCGCGGCGAGCTGCTCCGGGTGGCGGGAGGCGAACATGACCTCGTGGCCGTCCTTGACCCAGAGCGACCCGATCGTGCCGCCGATGTTCCCGGCGCCGATCACGCCGATCCGGATCTTCTTCGCGCCGTCCTGGGCCGCGGCGGGCACGGAAGCGGGAAGAGCGGCGGCCGCGGCGAGGCCGGCCGCGAGGGCGAGCGCCGCGCGGCGCGAGGTGAGATCAGACCGCATCGATGAACATCTCCATCTGCTTGCGCTGCGCCGCGTCGGGCAGCTTGCCCCGCGCGGCCCCGAGGTTGTCCTCGACATAGGCGGCCTTCGCCATGCCGGGGATCGGGCAGGTCACGGCCGGGTTGCCGAGCACGTATTTCAGGAAGAACTGCGGCCAGCTCGCGCAGCCGAGATCCTTGGCGACCGCCGGCAACTCCTTGCCCTGGACCGCCTTGAACAGGCGATCGCGGCCGAACGGCACGTTGGTCATCACCGCCACGCCGCGATCCGCGGCCAGCGGGAGCACGCGCTCCGCGGCGGCACGGTTGTCGATGGCGTAGTTCACCTGGATGAAGTCGAGGCTCTCGCGCTTCATGACTGCCTCCAGGGCGTCGAGCTGGTTGTCGCGCCAGACCGTGACGCCGACGTACCGGACGCGCTTCTGCGCCTTCAGATCGCGCAGGACCGCCAGATTCCCGGTCACGTCGATCAGGTTGTGGACCGCGACCAGGTCGAGGGTATCGACCTTCATGCGCTTCAGCGATCGGTCGAACTCCGCGAGCGTCGCGTCGCGGCCGGTCGTGTCGACCTTGCTGGCGAGGAAGAACTTCTGGCGCAGGCCGGGCTCCGCCAGGATCAGGCCGAGGACGTCCTCGGCGGTGCCGTAGCTCGGGGCCGTGTCGATCACCGATCCGCCGAGTGCAACGAAGGTCTTCACCGCCTCCTTCAGGGGCGCCACCGCCTCGGGCGTCGGCTCGACTTCGTAGCGCCGGGACGTGCCGATCCCGATGGCCGGGAGCGTCTCGCCGGTGGAGGGTATCGGGCGGCGGATCAGCGGCTCGGCCGCCGCGGCGAGGCGGCCGGCGAGCGGGGCGATAGCGGCTGCGGCGATGACGGCGCGACGGGATACGGGCATGGCCGGCCTCCGACGGATTCAGGACCCGCCGGGAGATAGGGCGCGTCCGCGCTCTGTGTATTCTTAATTCTCAGGCTTCCGCGAGGGATGCGCGCTGCACCTTCGAGGCTCGGTCTAATCTTCCTCGGGCGGGTCCTCGAATTCCGCGCCCTCCGTATCGGGGGCGATCCGGAACCGGTACTCGTCGATCGCCAGGAACGCCCGGTGGGCGACCTGCGGGTCGATCCCGTCGCGGACGACCAGGGTCTGGAAGTCGATGAACAGGCGCGCGACGCGGGCCTCCTCCGTCAGGGTGGCCAGGGCGGACGAGCTCGCGCCGGCGCGCATCATGTAGCGCTTGGCCTCTCCGGCCGCGTCTGGCGCGGGCAGGACGACGACCTGCCCGGCGGTTTCCGGCTTCAGTTCCGCCCAGCGGACGGGCGTCCAGGCGATGATGGCGTCGGTGTGCTTCATCGAAGGCTCCGGCAGGTGGACGGGGATCCGCCTACCGGGCGCGGCCGGGAACGTCGAGGCTCCCGGCGTTCCGGATCAGGGTGCGCGCTCCATCTGGCCACGGATCTCGCCCTTCGGGTTCGCGGCGGTGTGGAGGTTGAAGTAGACCTTCCCCGCCTCGAGATCGGCGGCCTTGGCGTCGTCGAGGGTCGCCTCGCCGGTGAAGGGGCTGCTCGCCGCCGTCACCGGCACGAGCACGCCGGCATTCTCGCCCGCCTTGGCCGGCCCGTGGAAATGGGCGGCCGTGACCGGCCCGGTGAGGCCGCTGTACTGGCCCGACCAGCTCAGGCGCTTGGTGGCCGGATCGAAGGTCGCGGTGATCTCGCCCTTGCCGGAGGACGCGGTTGCCGGCACCTCGCTGCCGCCGGTGAGCGCCGCGCGGTAGGTGACGTCCTTGCCCGCGGCGAATGCCGGACCCGTGGCGAGCGGCACCCCGAGGACGAGAAGGGCGGCGAGGCTGGTGGTCCAGCGATGGCTCTTGCGCGCTGTCATCGAACGCTCCGCGATCTGAAGGGCCGTCGAGCGGCCCGTGCCAAACCTAGCGGGCCGGGAAGGGTCGGACATGGCGGACGGGCTGTCGCCGAGCGATTCTCGGTGACAGCCAAGCGTTTCCCTCCCGCGCGCGACGGCACGCGGCCTGCCCGACCTCCGGAGGCGCGATTTGCTCACGGGAAGACGTTGACACGGAGCGCCCGCTCTTCCTATACCGCCGCCACTGCACGCATCGTCTCGATGGACGGTCGCGGCTCGTGGCGGGGTAGCTCAGCTGGTTAGAGCAGAGGAATCATAATCCTTGTGTCGGGGGTTCAAATCCCTCCCTCGCTACCAACAGTTTCAGTAATCTTCGTCTATAAATTCAAGTCTCCTCTGAGCGTGCCGGCCTCTGTGTCGGATCTGGGCCGCAGCCGGAACGCTGATCCTGAGGATCGCAAATCCTTCCGCGAGCGGCCGGTCTCCAGGACGATCAGTTCTTCGCTCGAGCGCTTCGGTCGCACGCGAAGCCACTCACTTTTCAATCCCGTCTCGCTTGCCGCGAAGCAATGGACGTCTGGACTTGCTTCAGGATCTTGTACGGCTTGCTTTCGAGGACGGAGATCGGCGCGTCGAGCGCTACCGACCTTTCGATCTCGGCCGGCCCGACAGCTGATCGGGTCGCGACCCTTTAAGGCAGGCGAAGGTTGATGCCGGCGAACACCGTCCCGTCTTGAAAGTTCAGGACGGTGTCCGTCCATCGCATGACGCGGCGACCACGATTGCCGGGCGGACCGCGGCTGCCGGTCCGGACCGGCGGGCGACCGTGATCTCTCCAAACGGAACCGGCCGGGACTGGATGGCTTGGCCTCCTGATGCACGACTTCGAAGAGACGCCGGCCATTCGGGAGACGGTGAAATCGATCGGCCCGGACGTCGGCGCGATGTCGCGCGCGCAAATTGAGGCGGAGGTGCTGCGCCTGCGCTCGAGGCTGCCGGAGGCAGGGGGCGAGACCGTCGGCCGGGAGGTGCGCCCGGTGCATCGGACCGCCGGGCAGGACGCGCCAGCGAGCGAATGGCGCCACCGGGTCGTCTTCGACAACGTCAGGGACTTCGCCATCGTCGTCACCGACCGCGACGGCTCGGTCATCGACTGGAACCCCGGCGCCGAGCGGATCTTCGGTTGGACGGCGGAGGAGATGCGTGGGCAGCCCGCCGACCGGATCTTCACGCCCGAGGACCGTGCGGAGGGGCGCCCTGAGGCCGAGATGCGGCTCGCGACGAGCGAGGCGCGCGCCTCCGTCGACCGCTGGCACCTCCGCAAGGACGGCAGTCGCGTCTGGACGTCGGGCGAGATGATGCCGCTGCTCGACGAGGCCGGTGCGCATCGCGGGTTCACCATGATTGTCCGCGACCGCACGGCCGAGCACGAGGCCGCAAGGTCGCTGAGGGAGCGCGAGGCCCACCTCCGGCATACCGTCGAACTGAATCCCCAGGTGCCGTGGACCTGCGACCCGGCGGGCAACATCACCTCGTACTCGAACCGCTGGCTGGAACTGACGGGCCAGGCACCCGGCGAACCCGATGGCGCGGGCTGGATGAAGGCCCTGCATCCGGAGGACGTCCCCCACACGGTCGCGGTGTTCTCGGCCTGTCTCGCCTCGGGCGAGCCGGTCGACGTGGACTATCGCATCAACATCGCGGCGACCGGCACGTACCGCTGGATGCGGGCGCGCGCGCGTCCCCGCCGCGACGGAGCCGGCGCCATCGTGGCCTGGTACGGGGTGGTCGAGGACATCCACGACCGCCGCCTGGCCGAGGCGGCGCTGCAGGAGAGCGAGGCCCGTTACCGGACGCTCTTCGAGACGGTCGAGGTCGGGTTCTGCATCCTCATGATGCGGTTCGACGCGGACGGACGGGCGGTCGATTACCTGATCGAGGAGGCCAATCCGGCCTTCGCCCGGCAGACGGGCGCCGACGTCGCCGGCCGCTGGGTCAGCACGTTCGCGCCCGACCTCGAACGGCACTGGTTCGACAGCTACGGCCGCGTCGCCCTGACCGGGGAACCCGCCCATTTCGAGAACTACGCCGCCGTGTTCGGGCGCTGGTTCGACGTGCGTGCGCACCGGGTCGGGGACCCGCGCGACCACCGCGTCGCGGTCTTCTTCAGCGACATCACCGCGCGCAGGAGCGCCGAGTTGCTGGCGGAGGCCAGCGCGCGCGAGCTCCGGCTCATCACCGACGCGCTGCCGGTGCTGATCGCGTTCATCGACGCCGGCCACGTCTACCGCTTCGCCAACGAGGCCTACAAGGACTGGTTCTCCGCCCCGCCCGGCGAGGTCGTCGGACGCGATGTCCGCGAGCTGCTCGGCCCGGCCGCCTACGCCGTGCGGCGACCCTTCATCGATCGGGCGCTCGGGGGTGAGCCCGTCACCTTCGAGACGGACTGGCCGCACCGCGACGGGCGCCACCGCGTAGCCGAGATCCGCTACCTGCCGCGACGGACCTCCGGCGGCCGCGTCGACGGTTTCCACGTCTTCGTGCAGGACGTGACCGTCCGGGTGCAGACGGAGGCCGACCTCGCCCGCCAGGTCGCTGCCCGGACCGCCGAGCGCGACCAGATCTGGCAGGCCTCGTCCGACCTGCTCTGCGTGGCCAACCTCGACGGCTACTTCGTCGGCCTCAACCCGGCCTGGTCGCGAACCCTCGGGTGGACCGACGCCGAGATGAAGGCGCGGCCGTTCCTCGATTTCGTCCACCCCGACGACGTCGCGTCGACCGTGGCGGCGGCGGGGGGACTGTCGCGCGGGGAAGCCCAGCTCACGTTCGAGAACCGCTACCGCCGCAAGGACGGCAGCTATGTCTGGCTGTCCTGGAACGCGGTTCCCCGCGACGGGCTGATCTACTCGTCCGTGCGCGACGTGACCGAGATCAAGCAGCAGGCCGAGGCCCTGGCCAAGACGGAAGAGGCTCTGCGGCAGTCGCAGAAGATGGAGGCGGTCGGCCAACTGACCGGCGGCCTCGCGCACGATTTCAACAACCTGCTCGCGGGCATCTCCGGTTCCCTGGAACTGATGCAGACGCGGATGAGCCAGGGGCGGATGGGTGACCTCGACCGCTACATGAGCGTCGCCCAGGGCGCGGCCAAGCGGGCCGCCGCCCTGACGCATCGCCTGCTGGCCTTCTCCCGCCGCCAGACCCTCGACCCCAAACCCACCAACGTGAACCGCCTCGTCCACGACATGGAGGAGCTGGTCCGGCGCACCGTCGGTCCGGCCGTCCACTTGGAGGTCGTCGGTCTCGCGGGGCTGTGGCCGGCGCTGATCGATCCGGGCCAGCTGGAGAACGCGCTGCTCAACCTGTGCATCAACGCCCGCGACGCGATGCCGGACGGCGGTCGCATCACCATCGAGACCGCCAACAGGTGGATCGACGAGGTCGGCGGCCGCCAGCACGACCTCGCGCCCGGCCAGTATCTCGGCGTCTGCGTGACCGACACCGGCACCGGCATGGCGCCGGACCTGATCGGAAAGGTGTTCGAGCCGTTCTTCACCACAAAGCCCACCGGCGAGGGCACGGGCCTCGGCCTGTCTATGGTTTACGGCTTCGCCAAGCAGTCCGGCGGGCAGGTGCGGATCTACTCCGAGGTCGGCGCGGGGACGACCGTCTGCCTCTACCTGCCGCGGCACTACGGCGAGGCCGACGAGGACGCGGTCGCGCGCAGGCTTTCCGAGGTCGAGCAAGCGGGCCAGGGCGAGACGGTGCTGATCGTCGACGACGAGCCCTCGGTGCGCATGCTGGTCACCGAGGTGCTGGAGGACCTCGGCTACACCGCCATCGAGGCCGCCGACAGCGTCGCCGGCCTGAAGGTGCTGCAGTCGGACGTGCGCATCGATCTGCTGGTGACGGATGTCGGCCTGCCGGGGGGCATGAACGGGCGACAGATGGCGGACGCCGGCCGCGAGCGGCGACCGGACCTGAAGGTGCTGTTCATCACCGGGTACGCGGAGAACGCCGTGCTCGGGAACGGCTACCTTCGGCCCGGGATGCAGGTCTTGACCAAGCCGTTCGTGCTGGAGACCCTCGCCTCCCGCATCAAGGACCTCATCGCCGAGACTTGAACCCCCTCGTCCGAAAGGGCCGCGCCCCCAGAGGGCAGCCGACTGCTCGTGCAACGGGAGCGGGCGAGCCCTGGGGTGCCGCCAGCGAGGTGACCGCCTCGTGGATCGGTCGCCTCGTCCGTGATCCGGTTCCCCGGGCCGGTCGCGCACATGATCGCAGGGCAGGCCGCGGGACGACCGCGTCGTGCCACCGGGTCCGCATTCGCGAGACCGATGACGGAGCGACGCCGAAGGTGTTGATGCCCGGTTCTCGTCGTCGGGCCCTATCCCGGGGCTTGCACGGCCGGGTGATATTGCGGGCTCTCACGCCTGTCGAACATCCCGTAATCGCGAATGATCCGAACAGCTCGGAGGCGCGTGCCGGCGACTGATGAGACGGCGTTCGCCGCGCCGGCATCACTCCACGACAGCAGCACCAGCACCTTTCCCGGATTGGTGAAGGAATCGAACGCGTCCCAACTCACCAGCCCCTCGGTCCGCTGGTCGAGACCGAGCATGGCCATGAGGTCGACATCGAAGGGCGTGGGCCGGTCCGCCGACATCGCCTCCGACAGTGTACAGGCCTTGGCTTGGCCGACTTCCGTCTCATCGAGGCGTTGCTCGCGGACCCGATGTCCCGCCGGCGGGTGGGTGTCAGCCGTCACCTCGCCGACGCGGAGATGGTAGTCCGCGAACACCTCGGACCGGCCTTTCCCCTGGATCAGGTGATGACCGGCATGGGTGCGCCAGCGGATCACCGACTTCTCGTCCCGCCACGTCGAGTGCGAAAGGACCCAGCCCGGCCGCGTCCGGCTCGTGAAGCGCTCGTTGTCGATGAAGCCGTCGATGCCCTCGAGCTCAGGCTTCAGCACGCGCGCGTGTTCCAGATAGGCGTCCTTGCGACCGTCGCCGGGTCGGACTTCGAAGATGACGGAGAACATGGGCTCCTCCCTGGGTGTCGATACAATTCAAGCCGGGACCGGCTCACTCAGACATGCGGCGGAGGCTCGTCAGAGGGCCCTACGCCCGGCCTCGAGATGCATCAGATGCGTGCCGCGCCCGAGCTTGATGTCACGCCGGTCCGGGGTGCCGGAGAAGGCATCGAGCAGCCACGCGGCGTCGGTCGTCAGACCGTCTCGCTCACCCCGGAACTGGGGAGACAGCCGGCGAAGGAACAGTGTGGGCCCGGATCGCGGATCTTCGATCCGATGATGCTCCTGCGTGTCGTCCATCTTATCGGGCGTCATGGGCGTTACCTCCTACCGTGGCTGGCGAACCCTGGGCACAGACGTGGCGCGGTTCTCCAGCTTCTCGCTCCCACTCTGATCCGGAGATCCCGGCCGAGTCAGCCGTAAACGCTTCGGTCCAAACCGAAGCGTCGTCGGATGCGGCGGGCGTTGAGCGCGTGTAGGTTCAGCTCATGACGCAGGGTCCTGCACTCTCCGAGATCGGCGCGCTCGTCGGAGATCCCAGCCGCGCCAATATCCTGTCGACCTTGATCGACGGGCGAGCGCTGACCGCGACCGAACTGGCCTGGACGGCCGGCGTCGCGCCAGCCACCGCGAGCGAGCACCTGACGAAGCTCGTGGCCGGCGGCCTGCTCACGGTGTCGCGCCAAGGTCGGCACCGATACTTCCGCCTCGCCTCCGTCGAGGTCGCCCGCATGCTCGAGGCCATGATGGTGATCGCGAACCGGGGCGAGCCGGAGGAAGCGTCGCGCCGAGCGACGCCGCGGATCGATCCAGCCTTGCGCGAGGCCCGCACCTGCTACGATCACCTCGCCGGACGGCTCGGCGTCGGGATCGCCGATGCGCTGGTCGCACGGGGACTGATCGTCCTGGGCGAGGAGGCGGGTGAAGTGACCGCATCCGGCAGTGCGTGGCTGGCCGCGTTCGGTGTCGAAGTCGAACCGGCCGGACGAACCCGCCGCCTGCTCTGCCGCCCCTGCCTGGACTGGAGCGAGCGGAGACCGCACCTCGCCGGCCGTCTCGGAGCCGCCCTGTGCCGCCGCTGCGAGGATCTCGGGTGGATCGAGCGTCAGCGCGACGGGCGCGCCATCCGCGTGACCGAGAGGGGAAGACTCGGCTTCGAGAGCGAGTTCGGCTTGGTCGAGTGACGGTCGGTCGTGATCCGGTCTGCACCCTCCAAAGCGATCAGAACGCCTTCCCCGGCAGGCGAAACAGTCTGGCGAACCGCTGCACGACGTCCCGGTCCCCCTCCAGCGACACCTGCCCCGACGCCTCCGCGTCGGCGAGCGGCAGGCCGCCGTAGACGATGGCCGCAACGACCGGCGGTGCGGCGCCGACGACGGCGTCCGCCCCGAGCGCGTCGGCGCGGGCGGCGTGAAGTTCGCCCTCGCTCACCGTGACGCGGAAGGCGTCCTCGTCGAACCGGAAGCCGATCGTCGCCTCGAAGCCGGAGGCCTGTGCGGGGTCGAACATCGTGCGAAACGACAGCATGAGCGAGGCCGCCGAGAGCGGCAGAGCGGGGTCGTGGGAGGGCGAACGGGCCGCCCAGCGCCCGAGGACCGAGAAGATCGGCTCGGCCTCGTAGCCCCATGGGGTCAACTCGTAGACCGGCGTCGAGGCCGGCGGTGGCAGAGTCCGCTGTGCGACGATGCCCGCCTGCTTCAGACCCTGCAGCCGCTCGGTCAGCACCTTCGCGCTGATGCCGCTGAGCGCCCCTCGGATCGCCCCGAACCGGCGCGGTCCGAACAACAACTCGCGGACGATCAGGAGCGCCCAGCGCTCGCCGAGAAGCTCCAGGCCGTGGGCGGCGCCGCAAGCGTCGTCGTACCAGCGCGGTCTCGCAGCCGCAATTTTAGTATCTTTTTGTAACTTCATGGTTGACTTAGGTAACTGATACGGTCAAGCTCGGCAAGCCGTTGAGGAGGTCGCCATGCCCAAGATGATCTTCGTGAACCTGCCCGTCGCCGACGTGGAGCACGCGGCCGGCTTCTATGTCGCCCTGGGCGCCCAGCGCGACCCGCGGTTCTCGCAGGCCGGGACGGTCGCCGCGATGGTCTTCTCGGACACCATCGTGGTCATGCTCCTCAGCCACGCCCAATTCGCGAACTTCGCGCCGCGCGCCATCGCCGATGCCCGCGCCGCCAACGAGGTGCTGGTCTGCCTGTCGGCGGAGAGCCGGGCCGCGGTCGATGCGAGCGTGGAGCGCGCCGTCGCCGCCGGCGGTCGCGCCGACCTGCGGCCGCCGCAGGAGATGGGCACGTTCATGTACGGCCAGAACATCGAGGATCCGGATGGCCACGTCATCGAGCTGATGTGGATGGACCCCGAGGCCATGACGCGAGGGCAGGCTCCGGCCTGAAGCCTTTCCGCGCGCACCCCGACTCGAGGAGGCAACCCATGACTTACGTGAGCGGGTTCGTCACGCCGGTTCCCGACGCGAACCGGGAGGCCTATGTCGCGTCGGCCAGGGCGGCCTGGGCGCTGTTCCGGGAGCACGGCGCGCTCCACCAGATGGAGGCCTGGGGCGACAACGTTCCGGAGGGCGAGCGGACCGATTTCCGGCGGTCCGTCGCCCTTCGCGACGGCGAGAGCGTCGTCCTCGGGTGGATCCTCTGGCCCGACCGGGAAACGGCAGACCGGTGCGAGGCCGCGATGCGGACCGATCCGCGCTTCCGCGATCTGACCATGCCGTTCGACGGGGCGCGGATGATCTTCGGAGGTTTCGCCGCGGTCTTCGAAGCGTCGCGCGGGGCGGCGTAGAGGAGACGAGGATCCTGATCCTCGACGGCGTGGCCCCGACGCTCCGGTGCAACCCTCAGGCGACCTAGCCTTTTCGATGTTCGGCCTGATCGGCGGTGCCGGCAATGTCGACCGCTGCCCCCGATCCCGCGGGATGTTCCGCCACGAAGCGCTCGAAGGTCGCGCGATCCTTGGCGCGCTTCAGCGCGTCGACGAAACCCTCGAAGTCCCGGAGACGCGTTTCGAGCGCGCGGCGCTCCCCCTCGATGCGGCCGATCTCGCCGTCGCGCCAGGCGTCGAAGGCGGTGTTGCCGCTGGTCCGGGGCGGCGTGAACCGGCGCCGCTCACGGAACCCGGTGCCGGGCCCGAGCGACCGGCGCAGGCGTTCGAGGCCCGGCAGGCCGGACAGCCCGAGATCGCGCCGCACGAGCGCCTGCCGCGCGACGAGGACGAGGGCGGCGAAGCTGCCGACATAGAGGGCATCGTGGATCCAGGGCATGATGGGCATGGGACAGCTCCTTGCGCGTGTCGGCGCCGTTGATGACGGACGGAGCATGCCGACATGCCGCTGCTGCGGGCTGAACCGGTCGGTTAAGGCCGGGTTAAGCCTTCAGGCCTGTTGACGGACAACCCGTCCGCGACGCCGCGCGATCGCGGGGCGGAATGCCGTGGGTCCGGGGGTTCAGCCCAGGACGACCCGGAGCTTGTTGGCGAGTTCGTCCCGTTGATAGGGCTTGCTCAGGAGAGGCAGGTCGGCCGGCACCGCGTGCTCGTCGAGCGCCGTGCCCGTGTACCCGGACGTCAGGAGCACCCGCAGGCCGGGACGCAGGCGCCGGGCCTCGACCGAGAGCTGCACGCCGTTCATGCCACCGGGCATGACGACGTCCGAGAACAGGATATCGATGCGCTCGGGGCCGCCCAGCCGCTCCAGGGCCTCCGACGCCCGGGTCGCGGTCAGGGTCCGGTAACCGAGCTCGCCCAGGCTCTCGACCGCCATCTCCAGCACCGCCGGCTCGTCCTCGACCACGAGCACCACCTCACCGGAGGCCGCCCGCCGCAGCGGGAGGGTGTTGTCCGGCCGGGCCTCGACGGCCCTCTCGGCCGAGCGCGGCAGGTAGAGCTCGACGGAGGTGCCGGCGCCGGGCTCGCTCTTGATCTGCGCGTGCCCTCCGGCCTGCCGCACGAACCCGTAGACTTGGCTGAGGCCGAGGCCCGTTCCCTTGCCGACATCCTTGGTCGTGAAGAACGGCTCGAAGGCGCGGCTGCGCGTGGCGGCGTCCATGCCCTGGCCCGTGTCGGTGACCGAGACGAGCACGTAGGCGCCCGGCCGCAGGTCGGGCCGGTCGGGAATCTCCGCGGCATCGAGGTGCCCGTTGCAGGTCTTGACCGTCAGGACGCCGCCGTCCGGCATCGCGTCCCGGGCGTTGACCGCGAGGTTCAGCACCGCACTCTCGAACTGTCCCGGATCGAGCCGGACCGGATCGAGGACCGCGTCGAGGTCGAACCGGATCTCGACGGTCTCGCCGACGGCCCGCTTCAGCAGGGCCTGGAAGTCCTTGAGCAGCCGGTTGGGGTTGACGGTCTCGGGCCGGAGCACCTGGCGCCGCGAGAACGACAGCAGCTTCTCGGTGACCTCGGCCCCGCGCCGCGCCGCCGTCATCGCCGACGTGGCCAGCCTCTCGACGCGCTGCGGGTTGTCGGGCTTGCGCACGATCATGTCGAGGTTGCCGACGATGATGGTCAGCAGGTTGTTGAAGTCGTGCGCCACGCCGCCGGTCAACTGGCCGATGGCCTCCATCTTCTGAGCCTGGTTCAGGCGTTCCTCGGCCTCGCGCTGGCGCGTCGTGTCCATCACGACGCCCGCCATGGACCGGGGCTGGCCGCTCCCGTCGCGGTAGACCTTGCCCCGCATCGTGACCGAGCGGGCGGCCCCGTCCTCGGCCCGCCGGATGTGGCAGTCGATGTCGAGGCGGCCCGTCCCGATGGCGGCATCGAACGCCGCCCGCACGGCGTCTCGGTCCTCGGGGACGACGTGCTCGACGAAGGTCCCGACGTCCCATGCCGCGACCGGAGCGCTGTGGCCGAAGATCGCGTCGTGCCTCGGCGACCGGCGCGCCGTGTTGCCACGGAGGTCGAGCTCCCAGTCGCCCATCTCGGCCGCTTCCAGCGCCAGGGCGAGGTTGTCGCGGGCACGCTGCAGCTCCGCCCGCCGGGCCTCCCGGTCCTCGGCGGCGGCCGCGGCCTGGGCGTACAGGAAGTCGACCTCGCGCAGGTAGACGCCGAGCAGGATGAAGCCGGCCACCAGGGCTTCCATCCGGCCCGCGAACCAGCCGACCGTGCCGCGGGCGGCGCCCGGAAGCGTGACCATGTTGTCGAAGACGAGCAGCAGAAGCGACACGGCCAGCCAGAGCTGCAGCACGGTCCGCAGGCGGGTCTTCCACCACAGCACGGCCAGCGCGACGACGGTCAGGGCGACCACGCCCGGCCCGATGCCCGAGGTGGTGAGCAACCAGTAATCGTCGCCCTCGACGCATTTCGGCAGGAGGTGGACGTAGCGGACGGCCACCACGCCGGTGAGCGCGGCGGCCGCGACGGTCCCGGCGACGGTGGCCCAGCCGATCCGTCCGGCCTTTCCGCGCGGGGCCTGCGGCGGACGCTCGTCGCCCTCCAGGAGCGCGTAGGGCAGCGCGAAGAGCGGCGGCCCGAGATGCCAGAAGGTCCAGAGCCACGTCGTGGTGTCCGGCCCGTCGCCGAGGAGCCGACCCTGCGCGAGGACGTTCGGGAACGACAGCATCTGCAGGAGGACGACGAGCGTCACGTAGAGGCTGCCGGCCCCGAGCACGAGCAGCGGCGCCGAGCCGATGCGGCGGTACTGCGTGAGGAACAGGTACGTGGTCAGGCCGTAGACCACGATCAGCGCCGATTGGTAGACGGGCACGAAGCCCGGCATCGGCGGCATCGGGCGGTTGGCGAACGGCAGCAGCGCGAGGGTGACGGCCCCGAACAGGAGGCTGACGGCGACCGCGAGCCGACGCTGCGTCCGGCCGGCCCGGGCTGTCGCCAGGGTCGCCAGGGTCGGCGCCGTCGAGGACTCGCTCATCGTGTGCTCCGGACCGAAGCGGGATGGCTGGCTGCGCCGGCTGATCGCTCGCGAGACATCAGGTGTACCACGGCGCTTCTCGCTGTTCCACGCGAGGCATCGGGGCGTTCCCGTCCGTTAAAAGGGCGAAGCTCGGCCGTCGCTCCCGTGCCGTGGCGGCGGTGGGCGACGGATGGCGGCCTCGGCGGAATCGCCTTGCCCGGCGAGAGTGGAGAGCTCTTTCCTGAAGGAGGCGGGTCCCCGGCGCGGGCTGGAAGCGGTTCGAGCGGGGCATCGCCCAGCCCGTCGTGCGCACCGTACGGAAGCGAGTCCGGTTCGGTCAGCCGGGCACACTACGCGCGCAGATTCAGCCGATAGCGATAGGCATCGCCTCGGAACAGGCCTTCCACGTACTCGATCATCACCGAGTCCTGATTGTAGCTGTGGCGCTTGATCAGCAGGCACGGGAGGGGCTGTTCGAAGGCGAAGATCTCGCACTCGTCAGCCGTCGGCATGGTCGCCTCCACCGTCTGCTCGCAGCGCACGAGGCGGCCGCCCGGGTGCGCGCTCAGGAAGGCGTAGACGGAACCGGAGAGGTCGCCGGTCTCGAGGGCGGGCACGGCGCGGATGTTGTACCAGGCGACCTCGCGCGACATCGGCACGCCGTCGCCGGAGCGAACGCGCGTCAGACGCAGGAACGGGGCCGTCGAGGGCAGGCCGAAGATCGATGCGATCGAGCGGTCCTCGGTGACCGCCCGATCGAGGATGCGCGAGGATGGGATCTTCCCCAGCTCCCGCATCTCCTCCGTGAAGCCCTTGAGCCGGTCCATACCCGGGCGCACGGGCTCGGGGGGACGGCGCACGAGGAAGCCGCAGCGCCCGCGCGGGACGAGCAGCTCGTTGTCGCTGAGTTCGGCATAGGCGCGTTGGACCGTCACGCGGCTGACCCCGAGGCTGTCGGCGAGCTGGCGCTCGGCCGGCAAGGTGACGCCCGGCGGCAGCGAGCCCGACAGGATCAGTTCGCGAAGCTGACCCTCGATCTGCCGGTACAGCGGCATCGCCGTGTCGGCGCGCAGGCGGAGGAGAGAGAGCACGGAGGGACGCTCGCCCTCCGCGAGGTCCGCCTCGACATCACCCTTGATCGTCCGATTTTTGGGGCGCACGTCCGATCGGCCTCCGGTACAGCTATTCGCAGTGTACAGGTTCGGAGCGCTCCATGCGCCTGTTCGTCGTCGGAAGCTTCGTGATCGCCTGCTCGGTCAAGGTCGCGCGGCTGCCGCAGGCGGGCGAGTCCCTCGATGGCTTGGCCTTCCTCGCCGAGCCTGGCGGCAAGGGCTTCAACCTCGCGCTCGCCGCGCACCAGCTCGGCGTCGGGGTGGACGGACTCTTCGCCGTCGGCACGGACGTGTTCTCCCCTATGGTCCGCGCCACCTTCGCGCGGGTCGGATTCGCCGAGGACATGCTGGTGCCGCATGCCGGCTCGACGGGCGCCGGCGTCGCGTTCGTCGACGCGGCCGGCGAGAACTGTCTCGCGGTCTGCCTCGGGGCCAACCTCGCCCTCGGTGCGGAGGACGTCCGAGCCGTCGCCGCCCGCCTCGAGCGAGCGGACCTCGTGGCGGCGACGTTCGAATCGCCGGACGCCTCGATCCGAGCGGCGTTCGCGCTCGCTCGGCAGGCGGGCATCCCCACGCTGCTGAATCCCTCTCCGATGCGCCCCATCGACCCGGCGATCCTGGCCGATACCGCGATCCTCGTCGTCAACGCGGTCGAGGCCGCCGACCTCGGCCTCGGGACTCCCGACGCCATCGCGGACGCCACGGAAGCGACGCCGGGGATCGCCGCCCTGCTCTCCGGAGGCCTCGGACTGCTGATCGTGACCCTGGGAGAGCGCGGCGCGGTGGCGTTCCGCCCCGGACTGCCCCCCCTCCGCCAGCCGGCCTTCGCGGTCGCGGCGGTCGATACGGTCGGCGCGGGGGACGCGTTCACGGCCGGGCTGATCGCGGGCCTGCTCGCGGGAGAGCCCCTCGACGCGATCCTGCGGCAGGCCGCGGCCTGCGGTGCGCTCACGACCTGCCAGTTCGGGGCTTTCGAGGCCTTTCCGACCGCGCAGGTGCTGGCCGCCTTCCTCCGCGACGCCGATATGTGATTCACGCCGCGCCCAGGCGCTTCGTCGTCTGCCCGCTGAAGAGCGCGAGCGACGTGACGATGCTCAGCAAATCGGCCTGCCGCTTCGTTCCGGTCTTGTTGAAGATCGAGTTGAGCTGGGTGCGGACGGTGCTTGTCTGGACGCCGACGCTCTCGGCGTAGCTCTGCAGACGCAAGCCTCCGGCGAGCGCCTGGAGCAACCGCGCCTCCGCCGGGGTCAGGTCGAACAGCATGTTCAGCAGGCCGTCGTCCGGAACCGCCCGCGCGCCGACATGCACGAGAACGAGGAGCACCGCCGAGGCACCGAAGACGTCGCCGGGGCGCTGCTTCAGGCGCATGACATGAGCGATCTGAGGACGGTGATCAGAGTAGCTGCGCACCGGCATGGTCTGCGCCGGGCGCCGGCCGCCAACGACGTTGCCGATCGCGTCCTGCAGCAGCTTGCTGTTGATCAGGCTCTTGAAGAGCTGGCCGCCGTGCTGGCCGGGGGGCAGGACCTCCTCCCGCTCCTGCAGCCGGGCATTCATGGTCAGCACCCGACCCGAGGCCGACAGAACGGCGGCGGGGAGTCCGATCTGGCTGAGCGTCGCGGTCGTGACGCGGCCGCGCTCGCAGCTGAACTGGGCGCTGAGCTCGCAGGCGCGCACGAGGTGTGGTCGCAAGGCGTCAAGTCCGGGCAGGACGGAGGCCTCATGGGGGCCGGTTTGAGCCCGCCGTTCGGCGGTGACGATCGCGATGTCGCCTGTCGAAAGGGGAATCGTTGTGCCCACCTGCCAGAACGGCCTGTCGCCTTCGCGGGGCCAGCCTTCGTAGGAGGCCGGCACGAGGTCGACGTCGCGCGTGAAGCCCGCCTGGGCGTCGGTGCGCCACGGCGCCATCCGACCGCTGCTGCGCCCCGCGCCGGTCTGGTGACCGAGGCGCTGCTCCAGGGCCGGTGAGGCGATCCAGCGGGAGGTCCCGACGGGCGGGAGCACCGTGAGCGCAGCGCCGTCCGAGTTCGCCATATCGCCGATGGACTGGAGGACGTCGGGCCAGAGTTCCGGCGTGCCCGCAGCCTCGTAGATCCGGTCGATAAGCGCTTCCCGCATTGGCACGTCCCGCGACGATTCTTCTGACCGCGGTAATACCAATATCAGTCCAAAACCGACATTTGCATCCTTCAAACAGAGGATGCCGTCCGGCAGGGACGGTGCGCCGAGGGCCGTTTCGACGGACTCACCGCCCCCCGGCCCCGGACACGCGGCGTCGACACGGCCGCCCGGACAGCTGGTGCGGCGGTGTAAGTGCCTGGCGCCACGGTGCTTTGTCGCCCGACCGGGACGCCGGCGGCGAGCGCGGCGCGGCGCTGGCAGCGCCATCCGCCGAACAGAGGATGCCAGGGTTCCCGCCCTCCCTAGTGTGTCGACGCGAGGGAGGAACAGCCATGAAAACAGTCGTCGCCACCGTCGTGGTCGTCTTGTTCTGCGCCGGCGCCCGCGCCGACGAGCTGAACGACATGCCGGACATCGCGTGTGCCCAAGCGTCGTCCGCCGTGGAGCGCGATCACATCGGGTGCCCGGGCACCGACAGGGCGGCCGCGGGGTCCCGGGCGGCCGCCTCGCCCCTCGACCGCGCGGAAGACGACTGACCGGATTCCCGGTGCCATGAGCGTCGTCGCCACGGCACTGCTCACCGGCGCGAGTCTCGGTCTGTCCATCGCCGCGCCGATCGGGCCGACGAGCTTGCTGTGCGTTCAGCGAACGCTGTCAGGCGGCCTGTCGACCGGCCTCGCCACCGGGCTCGGTGTCGCCACCGTGCACCTGACATACGGGGGTCTCGTCATGCGCTGGGGCGCGGAGCTCGCCGCGGTGTGGTCGAACGGCGCCGTTCTCTCCCTGATCTCGGGGGCTGTGCTTCTCGCCCTCGCGGTCCGGGTGCTTCGCAGCGTCTCGGTGCTGCAGGAGGGCCGCGCGTGCCGCGACACCCTGGCGGTGAGCTACGGCAGCGCGGTCGTGCTGGCCCTGACGAATCCGGTCACCCCCGTGCTGTTCCTGGCCGCGATGCCGGCCTTCCTCGAGCGCGGGACCGCACCGTTCCCGGTCCTGGCGGCCGGTGTCTTCGTCGGCTCGTTCGGCTGGTGGGTGGTGCTCAACACCGCGGTGTCCCTGTTCCGGCGCTGCGTGACCAGCCAGGTCCTGAATCGGATGAACACGGCCGCGGGCCTTCTTCTCGCCCTCCTGGCGCTGAGCTTGCTCGTCCGGGGGCTGGACGGTGGCACGGCGGCCCGTTCGAGCAGCGCGGGCGTGAGCGGGGTGTCGGGCGCGGGCACCCGAGCGCCGAGCCGGCTCTGAGCCGCCGCGCAGCGCGGTCGACAGCGTGGCCGCCCCCGGCCGTGTCGGCGGTGATACCGCGGACCGGATCCGGAGAGCCGCGCCCGTCAGGAGCGTCGGAGGCGAACGGTGGGCGCGGGCCGCGTCACTGCCTGCCAGGCACGGTGCCGTGGACGGCGTTGCGCCATGCCTCCGCGCCGCCGGCTTGGTGCCAGAGCCACGCCGTTGCCGCCACCCAGGGGCCACCAATCAGGATGAAGGCGATCAGACCCATGTCGTCCCTCCTCGGCTAGGGAACGCCAGCCTACGCCAAATCGACGCGAACGTCAGGTGGACCTGTCCCGGCCGCGCGCGCGCCGGGGCCGCTCGGCGTCTCGGCACGTCAGCCGACGGGGCCGGCATCGAGCGACACGCGGAAGCGCATCCGCACCACGCCCGTGTCGTCGCGGACCGCCGCGATGTAATCTTGGCGCCCGGGCCGGTCGGAGAGCCCCTGCGCGATCCGCGTCATGATCTTCACGGCCTGCGACCGGGCGGCTTCGAGACCGGGCAGGTCGTAGCCGTCCTTGTCGCGGACGAGCTCGGTTCCGTCGTGCAGGTCGATGAAGAAGCGGGGCATGGGCGGCTCGGCGGGGGGATCCGTCCGCTACGCTAAGCAGTTTCCGCACCGGCCCGCGTACCCCTTTTCGGCAGGTCGCCGTCGCGGCGCTCCCGTGATCGCGCCGGCACCGTCGATGGCTCGGGACGGGCCGGGCGACGGCCCTAGCGGTAGTCGCCCGGGGTCAGACCGTGCCGGGCCATCTTGTCGTAGAGGGTCTTGCGCGGCAGGCCGAGGGCTTCCGCGGCGGCGCGGACATCGCCGCCGGCCATGATCAGCTCGTCGCGGATCAGCTGCCGCTCGAAGCGATCGACCTGATCGGTGAGGCTGGCGGCGGCCCTCTCGGCCGCGGGCTGCGCCGCCGCCGCGAGGCCCAGCGCGCAGCGCTCGGCGAAATGGCCGAGCTCGCGGACGTTGCCGGGCCAGGCGTGGCGGCGCAGGTGCTCGCGGATCGCCGGCGTGACGGGCGGCACCGGGCGCCCGAATTTCTCCGCGGCCCGGCGCAGGAAGTGCTGGAACAGCAGCAGCACGTCCTCCCCGCGGTCGCGCAGGGGCGGGATCGCGATCGTGATGACGTTGAGCCGGTGATAGAGGTCGTCGCGGAAGGTGCCCTGCGCGGCCGCCTGCCCGAGATCGACCTTCGTGGCGGCGACCACGCGCATGTCGACCGGGCGCACCTCGTTGGTGCCGAGCGGCTCCACGGTGCGCTCCTGGAGCACGCGGAGGAGCTTTACCTGCAGCGGCAGCGGCATGCTCTCGATCTCGTCGAGGAAGAGCGTGCCGCCCTGCGCGTGCTCGATGCGGCCGACCCGGCGCTTGAGGGCCCCGGTGAAGGCGCCGGCCTCGTGCCCGAACAGCTCGCTCTCGACGACGCTGTCGGGCAGCGCCCCGCAATTCATGGCCACGAGGTTTCGCTCCGCGCGGCGGCTCCACCGGTGCAGGGCGCCGGCCACGACCTCCTTGCCGGACCCGGTCTCGCCGAAAACCAGCACGTCGACGTCGGCCTGCGCCACCTCGCGCACCAGGGCGCGCAGGCCCACGATCTCCGGGGAGGTCCCGAGGAAAGCCGGATCCTCCTCGATCGCCGCGTCCAGCCGGGCCCGCAGCGCCCGGTTCTCGATCACGAGCCGCCGCCGCTCCAGCGCCCGGCGCACGGACACGACGAGCGCCTCGGCGGGATAGGGCTTGGCCAGGAAGTCGTAGGCCCCGTCCTGCATGGCGGCCACCGCCATGCGGATGTCCCCGTGGCCGGTGATCAGGATGACCGGCAGGTCGGGGTCGACCCGGCGCAGCCGCGTCAGGAGGGCGACGCCGTCGAGCCCCGGCAGCCGCACGTCGGTGACCACCACGCCGGGCGGCGCGGCCAGGATCGCCGCGAGCGCCGGCTCGGCGGCCGCGAAGGCCTCGACGGCGAAACCCTCGAGCTCCAGGCTCTGGCCGTTGGCCCGGCGCACGTCGGCCTCGTCGTCGATGAAGACGACGCGCTCGGTCCCCGCCTGCGCGTCCGCCGGTCCGCTCACGGTGTCGCTCCCACGGGCTTGCCCACGTTCGGGACCGCGTCCGCCGCCCGGATCATCTCCATCCGGAAGACCGTCCCGGCGCCGTCGCCGCCGGCCAGGATCAGGTTCCCGCCGCAATCCTCCACGATCCCGCGGGATATGGCGAGGCCCAGGCCGAGGCCGTCCGCCTTGGTCGTGAAGAAGGCGTCGAAGATCTGGCCGCGCACCTCCGCGGGGATCCCGGGCCCGGTATCGGCCACCTCGATCGCGACGCGCTCGTCCCCCTCGACGAGGTGCAGGCTGACGCGGGCCTCTTCGCGACCCGCCACGGCGTCGACGGCGTTCTGCAGCAGGTTGACCAGGACCTGCTCCAGCCGCGGGCCATCCCCGAGGACGCGCAGATCCGGGGCGGGCCGGTCCGCCTGCAGCGGGACGTGCAGCGTGGCGGCGCGCGCCGCCACGAGCTCCAGCGCGTTCGCCACCACCTCACGCAGGGAAACCGGTTCCCGCCGCGGCGAGGCGCGGCGGGCGAAGCCCTTGAGTTGCCGGGTGAGTCCGGCGATGCGGTCGGTGAGCCGCCCGATGGCGGCGGCATTCTCGGCCGCGTCCTCGCCCCGGCCGCGGCGGATCAGGATCGCGGCATTGTCCGCGTAGGAGCGGATCGCCGCCAGCGGCTGGTTGATCTCGTGGGCCATGCTGGCCGCGAACTGGCCCAGCGCCGCGAGCCGGCCGGCCTGCGCCAGTTCGCGGCCGAGGCGCTCGCGCTCGGCCTCGGCGCGCTGCCGCTCCGCGATCTCGGCGCGCAGCTGGGCATTGGTCTCCCGCAGCGCCCGCGTCCGCGCCTCGACGCTCGATTCCAGCTCCGCCCGGCGCGCCGCGGCCTCGGCGAGCCGCGCCCGGGTCCGGCGGCCGCGATCGGTGAGCGCGAAGATCCCGTACCCGGCGAATGCCGTGACGAGGGCCGCGATGATCCAGGCCTGCAGGCGTTCCCGCTCGACGGCGGTGCCGAGCGGCGTCAGCGTCCGCAGCTGCCAGTCCGTGCCCGGTACGGGCGCCTGCGACAGGATCGCGCTCCAGGCCGGCAGCGACCCGCGCCCGACCCGCACCACGTCCGGCTCGCCCGCGACCGGATGGAGCGGCAGGCGCTCCAGGCGGGCGTTGCCGAATTCCTGTCCCGCCTCGATCCGGGCGCGTTCGGCCGCGTCGACGGCGTTGAGCGTGTCGAAGCGCCAGCCCGGCTCGCTGGTGACGAGGACGATGCCACGGGCGTCGGTGACGAAGGTGACCTCGCGGGCGGCCCGCCACGCCGACTCGACGGCGTCGAACTCGACCTTCACCACGACGACCCCGCTCCCGGCCCCGATCCGACGCGCGAGGTACAGGCCCGGCCGTCCGCTGACCGTGCCGAGGGCGAACTGGGAGCCGGCGCCGCCGGCCAGGGCCTGCTTGAAATACGGGCGGAACCCGTAGTCCCGGCCGACGAAGCTGCGATCCTCGCCCGCGTTGCTCGCCGCGACCGTGAGTCCGTCGGCGCGGATGATGTAGATGACCGCCGAACCCGTGGCGGCGGCGACCTGGGCGAGCCGCCGGTCGACACGGTCCAGGAGGTCGCGCCCGGGATCGGGACCGACCGCGGCGGCGACCTCGGGGTCGGCCGCGAGCGCCAGCGGCAGGGACGCCTGCTTCTGCATCTCCGCGAGCAGGACGCCGACCTGAAGGCCGATCGCCGAACGGGCGCCGCGCCGCAGGTCCGAGAGGGCCCAGCGCTCCGCGGCGCGCCCGGCGAGCCACGCCGTCACGAGGATCGCGCAGAGCCCGACCACGACGGCGACACCCCGGCGCGAAGGCGGGCGATGCCCGGAGGGCGGGTGCCCGCTCACCGACGGCGGGCCAGTGCGGAGATCCGGACCGTTCCGACCGGCGACGTGCGGGAATCCGCAAGACCACCCGCGGCCCTGCCGGGAGCCTGCTTGAAAAAAGCTATCTCCAGCAAGTGGTTAAAGAAATGTAGCGGCCGTCGGTCAATTGGCATGCCGGTTGCCATTCTCGTCACGAAACGCAGCCATGTCGTCAGAGAACGGCTGCGCGCCGGAAGGCCAACAGCAAGCGCGGACACCGCCGGGACACCCCGACGCGAGCCGCCCCGCCCGAAACCCGAGACAGGGAGAACGCCCGATGGCTGCCGTACCCTCACCACTCACCGCCCCGCATCCGCCCGCCAAATCGAAGCCGCTGTACCGGACCCTGTACTTCCAGGTCCTGGTCGCCGTCGCGATCGGCATCCTGCTCGGCCATTTCTACCCGCAGCTCGGCGCCGAGTTGAAGCCGCTGGGCGACGCCTTCATCAAGCTCGTCAAGATGATCATCGCGCCGGTGATCTTCCTGACCGTCGTCTCCGGCATCGCCGGGATGACCAACCTCGAGAAGGTCGGTCGGGTCGGCGGCAAGGCGCTGATCTACTTCCTGACGTTCTCGACGCTGGCGCTGATCGTCGGCCTCATAGTCGCCAACGTGCTCCAGCCGGGCAACGGCCTGCACATCGATCCGAAGTCGCTCGATCCGAAGGCGGTCGCCACCTACGCCGGCAAGGCGAAGGAGCAGAGCATCGTCGACTTCCTGATGAACATCATTCCCACGACGGCGGTCGGCGCCTTCGCGGGCGGTGAGATCCTGCAGGTGCTGTTCTTCTCGGTGCTGTTCGGCTTCGGCCTCGCCTTCCTGGGCGACCGCGGCAAGCCGGTGCTCGACATCATCAAGGTCCTATCCGAGGCGATCTTCGGCGTCGTCAACATCATCATGAAGGTCGCCCCGATCGGCGCCTTCGGCGCGATGGCGTTCACGATCGGCAAGTACGGGATCAGCTCGCTGGCCAACCTCGCCTACCTCGTCGGCGCCTTCTACCTGACGTCGGCGATCTTCGTACTGGTCGTGCTCGGGGCGGTCGCCCGCTACAACGGCTTCTCGATCATCAAGCTCATCCGTTACATCAAGGAAGAGCTGCTCCTCGTGCTCGGCACGTCGTCCTCCGAGTCGGCACTGCCCTCGCTACTGGAGAAGATGGAGCGGGCCGGCTGCTCGAAGCCGGTCGTCGGCCTCGTGGTGCCCACGGGCTATTCGTTCAACCTCGACGGCACCAACATCTACATGACCATGGCGGCGCTGTTCATCGCGCAGGCGACCGACACGCCGCTGAGCTACGGTGAGCAGGCGCTGCTGCTGCTCGTCGCCATGCTGTCGTCCAAGGGTGCCGCCGGCGTCACCGGCTCGGGCTTCATCACCCTGGCGGCGACGCTCGCCGTGGTGCCCTCCGTGCCGGTGGTCGGCATGGCGCTGATCCTCGGCGTCGACCGCTTCATGTCGGAGTGCCGCGCGCTGACCAACTTCATCGGCAACGCGGTGGCCTGCATCGTGGTGGCGCGCTGGGAGAACGAGGTCGACGAGGCCAAGCTCGCCGCGGCCCTGTCCGGCCAGACCATAACGCCGCTTCCCCCCGCGCCGGCTCTCCAGCCGGCCGAGTGAGCCCGCGGCGTCGCGGGCCGCGCACGGCGCAGCGCGCGACGCCGTGACGGTGGAAAACGCACGCCGCGCCGCGGATCCCTCCGCGGCGCGGCTCTCGCATGCCGAAGGAACGCGGCCGAAGGAACGCGGCCGAAGGAACGCGACGGAGCCGCGGCCCGACGCCGCCGAACGCTGTCAGGCCGCGTCGAGCGTGTGGGGCGCGAAGGCGGCGACGACCGGCCGGAACGCGCCGACGATCGCCGGGTCGAGCCGCCCCGCCATGCCCTCCAGGATCGCGTAGGCCGCCTCGCTCGCCATGGGCCGCTTGTAGGGCCGCTGCTCGATCAGGGCCGCGTGGATGTCGCAGACGGTGACGAGGCGGACGAGGTCGGGGATCTCCTCCCCCTTGAGCCGGTCCGGATAGCCCGACCCGTCGAGCATCTCGTGGTGCGACCGGACGACGTGCAGCATCTGCTGCTCGAAGCCCTGATCGACGAGCATGCTGTAGCCCTTCTCCGGATGCAGCCGCATGACGGCCAACTCGGCGTCGTCGAGCCGGCCCGGCTTGTTGAGGATGGCGGCCGGGATGTGGATCTTGCCGACGTCGTGCAGCAGGGCCGCCTTGGTCAGGCGGTGGCGCTCCTGCTCGCCGAGGCCGAGGCTCGCCGCGAAGGCCGCCGCCAGACCGGCGACCAGCAGGCAGTGCTGGTGCGTGGCGTCGTCGAACTGGCGGACCGCCCGGACCCAGTCGCGGATCCCTGTGTCCCGGATCGCGAGGTCGATGGCCTGGGTTCCGTTGTCGATGACGCCGGGCGTGATCGGCTGGTCGGGCACGAACACCGAGGCATAGAATCCGCGCACCGCCGCGGCCGTCCGCACGGCGCAGGCCGGCGGGGGCTCGTCCGCGAAGGTCGCGAGGCGCGCGGCCGCGCGCGGCGCCCCCAGCGTCTCCCGCAGGCGATCCGTGTCGAAGGGCGCGCACAGCGTGTGGGTCGCGCCGAGGGCGACGCCGAGCAGCCGGGTTCGCGGGCTGTCGGTGTGGAGCAGGACGGTCAGCGGAGCGCCGTGCCGGACCTCCGCGAGACGGCGGCGGAGACGTTCGACGGAGCTCGCGCCCAGATCGTGCACGTCGGTGACGATCGCGGTCGCGCCGCCGAGGGGCAATTCCGCGGCGCGCAGATCGTGGAGCTCACAGGACAGGCCATCGGACAGGTCCTGGGCCAGGCCCTGGCTGCGTGCGGGATCGTCCGTGATGAGGAGTATCCGGCCCATCGGCACGCCTTCCGGATCGCGCCTTACGGGAACATCGCGTCGACCGTGTCCTGCGATACCGAGGCGTCGCCGGGCAGGACGGGGCCGTTGAGCAGGGCCGCCTCCTCGCTGCGCGTGTCGGCCGTCGAATTCGGCCGCGACGGCGGATCGCCGGGACCGGACCAGACGCGCAGCATCTCGCCGATCCGCTCCTCGACGAGGACGATCGTGCGCACGACCTTCGAGATCCGCTGGCCGGTAAGGTCCTGGAAATTGCAGGATTCGAAGATCGTCTGCATCTCGATCTGGATGGCCTGGGCGTCGGCCCGGTTGGCGTCCTCGCCCGACCGTCTCACGATGCCGCGCGCGAGCGTATCCACCTTCTCCGAAGCCGTCAGGATCGCGTTAGTGGCGTCCTCGGTGCCCTGCACCACGGCGAGGAGCTCGTCCCGCGCGCGGCTCGTCTCCTGTTCCTGCCGGAGGTCGGCGATCTCCTGGCGCGTGCGCGCGATCGCGTCGGAGATCGACAGGAGCTGGGTCCGGAGGAGCCCAACACCCTCTTCGATGGAGGCAACGTCCGGCAGAGCGCGGGCCATGATCGGGGATCGCCATGCGGTTTATATTGGCCGGTGAAACTATCGGCGACCTCTTAAGCCGCGCTTAATGGCACTTATCTCGACGCGATTCTGTGCCGCTCCGGCCGATCGTGACTGTGCAATGTCCTATTTCCACGTCATCCATACGTCAAAGCACGCCGAACGTGCGCCGAACCCGCGCCTCGTCTTGTCGACCGCTTCGCGCGACGTCGACGCGACGATCTCCGCCTGGCCGGAGAGTGCGATCTCGCCGCGTTACCGATGAGGGCTGGAACAGCCGCGCTCTCAACTGTTGGTTGATGCTAACGAACTATTCCGGCGCCCGCTCGGTAGCACATGTGCGTGATCGGCTCGACTTTGAGCAGTGATGCGCGGAGAAAAGTAAGCTTTTTATGCTCTCTCGAGCTCGGTGGTTCCGATTTCGAGTTGGGATGTGAGCAGGGCAATCCGAGCGGCGTCGCGCTTGCTCGACCTCCGGGAACGGGCCGCGCGCTTCGCGCGGGCACGCGGGGGCGCGACGGCCGTGGAGTTCGCCCTGGTGGCCCTGCCGTTCTTCGCGCTGGTCGGGGCCTGCCTCGAGAACGGGATCGTGTTCTGGGAGCAGGAGATCCTCCAGCAGGCGGTGTCCGACGCCAGCCGGCAGATCTACACGGGCACGTTCCAGACGACGAACGCCGGCACAACCGACCCCGCGACGCTGATGAGCCGCTTCCGGACGGCGATCTGCACGCAGCCGAACGGCACGCCCCGGATCACGATCTTCACCTGCGCCAACGTCCGGGTCAGCGTGATGAAGGTGGCCGATTACGGGTCCGCCACCCCGGTCTCGCCGGTCGCGACCAACGCCAGCGGTACGAGCGACTGGAACCCGAACTTCGCCAGCTACGCCTGCGCCGGGAACTCGGCCATCGTGATCGTGCAGGCCGCGGTCGACATCCCGGTCTTCTTCCCGCTGCTCGGTGCCGCCGTGCCCAACCTGCCGAACAAGCGGCGGGTGCTGCAGGCCGCGACGGTGTTCAAGGTGGAGCCCTACTCCGCACCGTCGGGGTGCTCGTGATGGGCGGCCTGCCGATCGGCCTGAGCCGCTTCCGCCGCGATGAGCGCGGGATCGCCGCCGTCGAGTTCGCGCTCGTCCTGCCCCTGCTGATCGTCCTGTATTTCGGGACCGCCGAGCTGACGCGCGTCGTGGACGCGACCCGGAAACTGACCCTGTTCGCGCGCACGCTGGGCGATCTGTCCGGACGGGTGGACAACGCTCTGGCGACCCAGAACGGGATGGCTCTGGCGACGCAGGACGGGATGACGAAGATCACCAGTGCGGCGACCGCGATCCTGCGCCCGCTGGACGCGTCCGGCCTGCAGATCGTGGTCAACGCGATGGGCGTGGAAACGGTCAACGGGTCGCTCAAGGGCTTCGTCTGCTCCAGCTGGCCGCAGAACGCCACGAAGCGCCCGGCCAACCAGGCCAACGGGAGCAACGGACTCCCCGCGACGCCGGCCGCCTATCAGTTCGACGGGGCCCGCTACATCCTGGCGGAAGTCACGATGCCCTACACCCCGATCATCGGGAGTGCCCTGTACCGCTGGATCTTCGGCGGCCGCGGATTGACCTTCACGCGGCAGATCCCGTGGTCCGAGCGCACCCCCAGCGAGATCGTCATGCCGGGCGGCACCGCCTGCCCGGTCTACAACTAGTGTTTGAGGGAAGGCCCGTGTCGGTGTTCCGCATCCGGTTGAACCGCGCTCTCAGGCTGGCCGTCGCGGCGTTTCCGCGGGCGCGCTCCGGTCAGGTCGCGCTGACGTTCGCGCTCGTCACGCTGCCGGTCATGTTCGCCACGGCGGCGGCAATCGATTACGGGCGCCGCAATGCCGCGAAGACCCAGCTCGACACCGCCCTCGACGGCGCCGTGCTCGCGGTGATGTCGCAGAAGACCAACACGATCCCGACGACGACCTTGCAGAACATGGAGACGCAGTTCCGCGCCGAGGCCGCCAAGGTTCCGGGCGTCACGGTGACCTCGTTCGCCCCCGGCGCGCCGGTGAACAGCGCGAAGACGCTGAGCCTCACCGCCACCTACACGGCGACGGTCAAGACCAGCCTGGCATCGATGATGCAGATCCCGGCCATGCCCATCAGTGGCACGTCCTCGGCGACCCGCAACACCTCGCAGTACATCAACTACTACCTGCTGCTCGACAACTCGCCGTCGATGGGCCTCGCGGCGACCGATGCCGACGTGAGCAACATGAAGCGCGCGACCAACGGGTGCGCGTTCGCCTGCCACCAGCACACCTTCGACAACAAGGGCAACATCATCGGCGACGATCAGAACGACTTCTACCATGTGGCGTCGCGGAACAACATCAAGCTCCGCATCCAGGTTCTGAGAGACGCGGTCTCGGCGCTCGTCGATCAGGCGAATGTCAGCATGTTGCTGCCGCAACAGTTCCAGATGGAGATGTGGACCTTCAACGATTCGGTGACGCAGACGCGGCTGCAGGCGATGACGCCGACCTTGAACAATATCAAGACCGCGACCCCGAATATCGATATCGCCTACGCCTACTACAATCAGTCCGACAATCAGACCGATTTCGAGCGGGCCATCGCGAAGATGAACGCGACGATCCCGGCCAGCGGCGACGGGCTGACGCCGGACAAGCCGATCCGGTTCCTGTTCATGGTCACCGACGGCGTCGAGGACACCGGCGGCAGCGTCACCAACCAGAGCGCGGGTTTCCAGATCCAGAGCAACCGCTTCATCGGGCCGCTGAGTCCCTCGACCTGCACGAATCTCAAGAACAAGAACGTCAAGATCGGGATCATCTACACGCAGTACCTGCCGATCTACGATAACGATTTCTACAACAGCTACGTCAGGCCGTACGAGTCGAAGATCGGGCCGGCCCTGCAGGCCTGCGCGTCCGACGGCATGTATTTTCCGGTGACCACGAACGGCGACATCACCGCCGCCATGCTGAAGCTTTTCAGCACCACGCTCGCGAGCGTGCGCCTGAGCAACTGACGCGCCGCGCCCCGCTCACGTCGTCGCCGGTGATCCGAGGACGTTGACCCACAGGACGGTGGTCTGGCTGCGCGGGTCGGGATTGCTGAAGCGGTGCGGCCGCCGGCTCTCGAAGCGGAAGCTGTCGCCCTCCGCGAGCTGGAGCGTCCGCGCCTCGACGATCAGGGTGAGGCGCCCCGCGAGGACGAGGCCGGCTTCCTCGCCGTCGTGGCTGAACGGCTCGTCGCCGGTGCTCGCGCCGGGCTTCAGCACCATGTGGAACAGGCTCATCCCCTGCGTGCCCCCTGGCGGGGTCAGGAGCTGCTTGGTGATGCCGGCCCGCCAGAGCTGAAGTTCCGGCCGGTCCTTCCGGAACACGACGATGGGATCCGGGTCGGGCGCGTCCGGCCCCGCTTCGAACAGGCCGCCGATCCCGATCTGCAGCGTGTCGGCGAGCAGCGCCAGGACCCGCAGGGACGGCGATGACAGGCCCCGCTCGACCTGGCTGATGAAGCCGATCGACAGGCCCGTGCTTGACGCCACCGCCTCCAGCGAGAGCCCGCGCGCGCGACGCAGGCCGCGCAGGCGCTGACCCACAGCCCGGTCGACCGGTTCCGGACCCGTTGCCTCGCCTCGGGGGATGCTCACCGTCACGCCAGCCTGCCTCTCGTGTGCTTCTTCATGCACGTGAAAGTCGCTTGCGTCGATACCGAAAACGTGCGGTATTCTTCACGAGAATGAAATCGGGCCCGGCTTCCGCCGCGTGACCCGGGCACTGCACGGGAGCGGCACCATGGGAAGACGGTTGGCCAAGCTGTGTCTGTCGTCGGCGCTGCTCCTCGGCGTCCTCGGCGCCCCCGTCGGCGCGCAGGCCCTGAAGGTGGGATCGACGCCCACCGGCCTGCCCTTCACCTTCCTCGATACCAAGACGAACAGCATTCAAGGCGTGATGGTCGACCTCGTCAACGCGGTCAGCAAGGAGGCGGGTTTCACGGTCGCGGTCGAGCCGCTGCAATTCTCGACGCTGATCCCGGCGCTCACCGCCTCGAAGATCGATATCATCGCGGCGGCGATGTTCATCACGCCGCAGCGCAAGGAGGTCGTGTCGTTTTCGGCGCCCGTCTACAGCTACGGCGAGGGGCTGATCGTCCCGAAGACCGACACGAAGGACTACACGTCCTTCGCCGACCTGAAAGGCGAGACGGTGGGCGCCCAGGTCGGCACCGCCTTCGTCGAGCCGCTGAAGAAGTCAGGCCTCTTCAACGAGGTGAAGATCTACGACGCGATCCCCGACATCATCCGGGACGTCAATTCCGGGCGGCTGAAGGCCGGCTTCGCCGACGCGCCGATCCTCGCCTACTACGTCAAGCAGGGCCTGTTTCCCGGCGTCCGCCTCGTCGAGACCTTCAAGCCGACCGTCGTCGCCTCGGTCGGCCTCAGCGTCCGCAAGACCGACACCGAGCTCCTCGCCAAGATCGACAAGGCGCTCGCCAAGCTGAAGGCCGACGGGACGCTTCAGGCGATCTTGACCAAGTGGGGTCTGCCGCCGTCGGCCGACCGGTCCTGACCTTCATGCGCGAGTTCCTCGCCGACGCCCAGGACTACCTGCCGATCCTGCTGCAGGGCGTGCAGCTCACGATCCTGATCACGATCGCGTCCCTGGTGGTCTCGACGCTGCTCGGGCTGGTCTGGGCGGTGATGCGGGTCTCCGGCATCGCGATGCTGTCGGGCTTCAGCGCGGTGATGATCAACATCCTGCGCGGCATCCCGATCATCGTGCAGCTGTTCTACATCTACTTCGTGATGCCCGATTTCGGCCTGTCGCTCACCGCGGTCCAGGCGGCGATCATCGGGCTCGGCATCGCCTACTCGGCCTATCAGGCCGAGAACTTCCGCGCCGGCATCGAGGCGGTGGATCGCGGGCAGGTCGAGGCGGCACTGTCGATCGGCATGGGCTGGGGCATGACCATGCGGCGGGTGATCCTGCCGCAGGCGATCCGGATCGCGCTGCCGCCCTACGGCAACATCATGATCATGATGCTCAAGGACTCGTCGCAGGCCTCGACCATCACGGTCGCCGAATTGGCGCTCCAGGGAAAGCTGATCGCCTCGTCGACCTTCAAGAACACCAGCGTCTACACGCTGGTGGCGCTGATGTACCTCGCGCTGAGCCTGCCGCTGATCCTGCTGGTCCGCCACTTCGAGGCGAAGGGGCGGCATCGATGATCGTGCTGGAGGACGTCCGCAAGCATTACGGCGCGCTGGAGGTGATCAAGGGCGTCTCGGCCGAGGTCACCAAGGGCGAGGTCGTCTGCATCATCGGGCCCTCGGGATCCGGCAAGTCGACCCTCCTGCGCTGCATCAACGGGCTCGAGGCCTACGACGGCGGCGAGATCCGCGTCGACGGGCAGCGGGTCGACCGGGACAAGCGCGGCATCAAGGCGATCCGCACGCGGGTCTCCATGGTCTTCCAGCGCTTCAACCTGTTCGCCAACCGAACCGCGCTCGAGAACGTCGTCGAGGGGCCGATCCACGTGAAGGGCGAGCCCCGGGGCGAGGCCGAGGAACGGGCGCGCGCCCTGCTCGCCCGGGTCGGGCTCTCGGGCAAGGAGCACGCCCGGCCGAACGAGCTCTCCGGCGGGCAGCAGCAGCGCGTCGCGATCGCCCGGGCGCTCGCCATGCGGCCGGAGGCGATCCTGTTCGACGAGCCGACCTCGGCCCTCGATCCCGAACTCGTCGGCGACGTGCTGAAGGTCATGCGCGCCCTCGCCGACGAGGGTATGACGATGCTCGTGGTCACCCACGAGATCGGCTTCGCCCGCGAGGTCGCCGACCGGGTCCTCTTCCTCGACGGCGGCCGACTCGTCGAGCAGGGGCCGGCCGCCGAGGTCCTCAACCGGCCGCAGAATCCGCGTACCCGGGACTTCCTGCAGCGCGTGCTGCACCCGCTCTAGGACACGCCGTGGCCGAACCGTTCCCGCTCGCACCCTCGCTCTGGCCCACGACGGCGGCGCCCGCGCCGGACACGCCGCCGCTGGCCCGATCCGGCCTGGCCGAGGTGGTGATCGTCGGCGGCGGGTTCTGCGGCCTGTCCACCGCCCTACATCTCGCCGAGCGCGGCATCCGACCCGTCGTGCTCGAGGCGCAGGAGGTCGGCTACGGCGGGTCCGGTCGCAACGGCGGCCAGGTCATCCCGGGCCTGAAATACGATCCCGCCGACCTCGTGGCGCGGTTCGGTCGGGAGCGCGGCGAGCGGCTCGCGCGCTTCGCCGGCGGGACCGCCGACGTCGTGTTCGACCTCATCGCCCGGCACGGGATGGACGTGCCGCATTCCCGCGCCGGCTGGATCCAGGGCGCCCACACCGAGGCCGGGCTCGCCGAGGTCGCCAAGCGGGCGGCCCAGTGGGCGGATCTCGGTGCGCCCACCCGCGTCCTCGACAGGGCCGAGACCGAGCAGCTGCTGGGGACCGACCGCTATCTCGGCGGCTGGCTCGACGGCCGCGGCGGGGCGATCCAGCCCCTGAGCTACGCCCGCGGCCTCGCCCGGGCCGCCCAGAAGGCCGGCGCCACGATCCACGGCGGATCCCCGGTCACCGGCCTCGAACGGACCGGATCGGGCTGGACCGTCACCACGGCCCAGGGCGAGCGGGTGACGACCGGCCGGGTCGTGCTGTGCACCAACGGCTACACGGGCGGTCTGTGGCCGAACCTCGCGCGGACGGTGATCGCGGCGAACTCGTTCCAGGTCGCCACGGTGCCGCTGACCGATAACCTGCGGCGCTCGATCCTGCCCGAAGGCCACGTCTCCTCGGACACGCGCAAGCTCCTGCTCTACTTCCGCCTCGACCATACCGGACGCCTGCTGATGGGCGGCCGCGGTCCGTTCCGGGAGCCGCGCGACCCCGCCGACTGGGCCCATCTCGAGCGGATCGTCGGCAAGCTCTTCCCCCAGCTCGACGGGATCGCCTTCGACCATCGCTGGTGCGGCCGCGTCGCGATCACCCGGGACTACCTGCCTCATCTCCACGAGCCGGCGCCCGGGCTCCTCATCGATATCGGCTGCCAGGGCCGGGGCGTCGGCCTCCAGTCGGCGATGGGCCGGGCGATGGCCGCCTACATCGCGACCGGAGATGCCGGCAACCTGCCCCTGCCGCTGACGCCGATCGAGCCGCTGCCGCTCCACGGGCTGAACCGGCTGTACGTCTCGGCGATCATCGCGTGGTACCGCCTGCGCGACGGCGGCATCCGCTGATCCTACCGGCCCGCCATCACCGCGCGCGCCACAGCGCCCCGATCAGGCCCAGGGCGGTGAGCGCCAGCGCGAGGAGCATCCACCACAGGGCGCCCGGCCCGACATGGGTGAGCACGACGGCCCCAGCCGGCGGCGCCAGGGCCTGGGCGGCCAGGGCCGGCCGGGCGAGGCGGCCGACCACCAGCGGGTAGCGCACGGGGCCGAACAGGGCGAGCGGGACCGTGCCGCGGGCGATCGAGTAGATCCCGTTGCCGCCCGCGTAGAGCACCAGCCAGAGTGCCACGCCCGGCAGCCCGGCCGCGAGGAGCCACAGCCCGAGGGCGATCAGGCCGAAGGCGGCCGTCAGTGTCCAGAGCGGGTGGTGGCGGCCCTTGAGGGAGATCTCGGCGACGCGGGCGCTCACCTGCGCGGGCCCGATCAGCGCCCCGTACGAGACGGCGGCGGCGAGCGACACGCCGCGCGCCTGCAGCAGGGTGAGCAGGTGGACCGACACCTGGGACATGATCGCGCCGCCGAGGACCAGCACCCCCGCGAACAGCAGGAACGCGCGGCGCTCTTGGGTCGATAGCGGCGCGGACCCCGTTCCCTGTGGCCCGTCGGAGACCGGGAGTGCCGGCGCGTGCGGGATCATCGCGAGGATGAGCGGCAGCGTCACCGCGAGGTGCAGGCCGGCATAGGTGAGGCAGGCGCCCCGCCAGCCGATATGGGCCACCAGGAAGGCCGAGAGCGGCCAGCACACGGTGCTGGCGAACCCGCCCCAGAGGGTCAGCGTGGTGATGGCCGGCCGCGCGGCCGCGCCGTAGAGCCGCCCGAGGGTCGCGAAGGCGGGGTCGTACAGGCCGCAGCCCATGCCGGCGCCGAGGATCAGCCAGCCGGCGAGATAGATCGGCAGGTTCGGCGCCACGGCCACGACGGTCAGCCCGGCGGCGAGGAGCAGCGCCGCGAGGGCGAGGACCGGCCGCCCGCCGTGCCGGTGGATCGCCGCCCCGACATGCGGCGAGGCGAGGGCCGCGACGAGGAGGCCGAAGGCCAGTCCGCCGACCACCCAGGCGAGGGGCCAGCCGGTGCTCTCGGCGATGGGGGCCGCCATCACCGCCGGCAGGTAGAACGACGAGCCCCAGGCGAGGATCTCCACGACGCCGAGTGCGGCGATCACCGGCCAGCGGCTGGCTTCGCTCATGTCCGGACCGCCGCCGCCACGGCCCGCGGGCGCTCAGGCCGTGGCGACACGGCGGCCCTGCTCGTCGACCACCGGCTCGCCGTCCTCCTTCACAAAGCCGCCCCGCTGCGGCGACAGGAGATCCAGCACCGCCTCCGAGGGACGGCACAGGCGTACGCCCTTCGGCGTGACCACGAGCGGCCGATTGAGCAGGATCGGATGCGCCGCGACGGCGTCGAGCAACTGCCCGTCGGTCAGGTCCGGGTTGCCGAGGTCGAGCTCGGCGTAGGGCGTGCCCTTCTCCCGGAGCACGTCGCGCACCGACAGCCCGGCGCGGTCGAGGAGCTGCAGCAGCAGCGCGCGGGCCGGCGGCGTCTTGAGATACTCGATCACGTGGGGCTCGATCCCGGCGTTACGGATCATCGCGAGGGTATTGCGCGACGTGCCGCAGGCCGGATTGTGGTAGATCACGACGTCGAACGGCTCAGACATGTGCTGCGTCTCCCGAGGGGCTGAGGCAGGCGGCCAGGGTCTCCGCCGCCGGCGTGCAGATCTCCGCGCGGCCCTGGCAGCAATCGCGCATCAGGAACGCGATCAGATCGGCCAGCACCGGGTAGGCGGCACTGTAGCGGATGGAGCGACCGTCGCGCCGCGAACCGACCAGCCCGGCGCGGCTCAGTTCCTTCAGGTGATGCGACACCGTGGCGGCCGACACGCCGACCGCCTCGGCCAGCGTGCCGGAGGCGAGGCCCTCCGGACCGGCTCTCACCAGCGCCCGCACCAGCCGCAGCCTGTGCTCCTGCGCCAGGGCCGCGAAGGCCGCCAGGGCTTGCGCGTCGTCCATTTTCCCGCCAATCTTCAAACGGTTGTTTGAACGTATGAGAAAGCGTCCCGGTGAGCAAGAGCCCGGCCCCTGCCCCTTCGGTCCGTGACGGCCTGCCGAATCTCAGCGCGGCGCATTTCGCAACGCCGACCGACGGGGCCGGTCGGGGGATCCCGCTCGCGCACGCGCCGCGCTTCCTGATCCTGTACGGGTCGCTCCGCGAGCGCTCCTTCAGCCGGTTCCTGGCCTATGAGGCCGCGCGGCTCCTGGAGGCGATGGGCGGCGAGGTCCGCATCTACCACGCCGACGGCCTGCCGCTGCCCGACGACGCGACCGCCGACCATCCGAAGGTGCGGGAGATCCGCGCCCTCTCGGCCTGGTCCGAGGGGCAGGTCTGGGTCTCGCCCGAGCGGCATGGCGCGCTCACCGGCGTGATGAAGAGCCAGATCGACTGGCTGCCCCTGTCCGAGGGGAGTCTGCGCCCGACGCAGGGCCGGACCCTCGCGGTGATGCAGGTCTCGGGCGGGTCCCAGAGCTTCAACGCCGTGAACGCCCTGCGCGTCCTCGGCCGCTGGATGCGGATGATCACAATCCCCAACCAGTCCTCGGTGCCGATGGCCTACCGGGAGTTCGACGAGGCGGGCCGTATGAGGCCCGGGCCGCTCTACGACCGGGTCGTCGACGTGTGCGAGGAACTCATGAAGTTCACGCTGCTGACCCGCGGATGCGCCGATTACCTCGTGGACCGCTACAGCGAGCGCAAGGAGCGCGATCCCGACCGGCTCGCCGGTGTCGCGGCCGATATCGGCTTCGCGAAGCCCTCACCGCCGGGCGCCTGAGCCCCGCCGGCCCGAGCGCGCCGCCACGCGGTCCGGCCGGGGCCGGTGCTCACTGGAATCGCCGCATCTCCGGCGCCAGCGAGCGTCCCGCTTCGAGGAGGGCGCGGACCTTGCGGGTCGCGTGCTGGAGGATGTCCGGCCGCGCATCCTCGTAGGACGTCTCCTCGACGAAGCTCCGCAGGGCCTCCGTGATCCGGTCCTCGATCTCGTCCATCAGGGCGAGCCCCTCCGGACCTTCCCGCCGCAGATGCGCGTCTGCGAGCGTCAGGTAGGCGGCGCTCGCCAGCAGGAAGGCGATCCCGTTCGCCTCCTGAGCCGCCGCGGAACTCGCGTCGCCGCCGTCCATGCCGTCTGCGACGTCGTCGTCCATCGGCTCACATACTCCCCGTTCGTTGCTCACGCTGTGCCGCTCCCGCCGCGTCGCGCCAAGTAGAGAAAAAGGGTCGGTCCCCGTCCCCATTCGGGCGACGTCGGGGCCCGATCCGGACCGCCGGCCCCGCGTCGCCGCCGGGCGCCGGACCGGTCCGCTCGGCTCTCCCCGGGCCTCAATGGCCCGGATCGGCGCGGTCCTCGGTCGCGCGCCGCTCGCGCATCCGGAGCAGTGCCCGGCGCCAGGCATCCACCACCGCCGCGCGTGCGCGGGCATCATTCTCGCGGTCGGACTCCGCCGTCCGGGCCTTGCCGTCGGCCTGCCTGCTCCGGGCTCTCGGATCTCGGTTCATGATCGCCTCCTGTCGTGTCCAGACCGAGAGACACCGGATCCCGGGACGCCGCGGTGAGGCGGCGCACGCGGACCATGGAAATCGCGTGCGGCGGAGCACAGGCGGCCGACGGCCCCGCGACGCGCGCAATTTTTCTGATCGTGGACCGAAGAGTTTTTCAGGAGCGCCCACACTCATTTTCGGAGTACTGTCACGGCGCCGGCATGTGCCCTCGTGCGATGCCGCAAATATTGATGCGGTGCAATAACGATCGTATTCAAAACTCAGCCGATCTCCGGGGCCGAGACGTCCCGGCACCACGGGGGCGGCGCATGGCACAGTCGGAGGCGACGGGCATCACGGCCGGCCGCTCCTCCACGTGCCGGGGAGGATCACGGGCTCCATGAGGAAGAACAAGGTCATCTCGGCGGAAGAGGCGATCGCGCTGATCCGCGAGAACGACGTCGTGACCACCACGGGGTTCGTCCAGAGCTGCATCCCGGAGGCCCTGCACGCCGCCCTCGAGAAGCGATTCGTCGAGACCGGATCACCCCGCGGCCTCACCCTGATCATGACGGCCGGCGCCGGCGACAGCAAAGGGCTCGGCACCGGCCGCCTGCACCATGACGGCCTCCTCACGCGGGTCATCGCGGCCAATTTCGGCCGCATGCCCAAGGTCGCCAAGGCCGCGCAGGACAACCTGATCCGCGGCTACAACCTGCCCCAGGGCGTGATCTCCCAGCTCTACCGGGCCTGCGCGGCGGGTCAGCCGGGCCTGTTCTCGAAGGTCGGCCTGAAGACCTACGTCGACCCGCGCCACGGGGGCGCCAAGGTCAACGAACTGACCACCGAGGACATCGTCAAGCTCGTCGAGGTCGATGGCGAGGAGTGGCTGTTCTACACGGCGACCAAGATCGACGTGGCCTTCATCCGGGCCACCTCGGCTGATCCGTCGGGCAACCTCTCCTACGAGAAGGAGGCGCTGACCCTGGACTGCCTCGCCCAGGCCATGGCGGCCCGCAACAACGGCGGCATCGTCATCGCCCAGGTCGAGCGCATCGTCGACGACGGCTACCTCCTGCCGAAGGACGTGCGCGTGCCCGGCATCCTCGTCGACTGCGTGGTGGTCGCCGAGCCCGAGATGCACCGGATGAACTACGGCGTGATGCACGACGCGGCGCTCGCCGGCGAGATCCGGGTCCCGGTCACCGGCATCAAACGGATGGCGCTCAACGAGCGCAAGATCATCGCGCGCCGCGCCGCCTTCGAGCTGCCGCCGAACGGCGTGGTCAATCTCGGCGTCGGCGCGCCCGAGGGCATCTCGTCGGTCGCCAACGAGGAGAAGATCACTCCCTACATCACCCTCACCACAGAGGCGGGCGCGGTCGGCGGGGTGCTGGCGTCCGGTTCGAGCTTCGGCGCGGCCACCAACGCCGACTGCATCATCGACCAGAACCAGATGTTCGACTTCTACGACGGCGGCGGCCTCGACATGACCTGCCTGGGCATGGCCGAGTGCGACGCGGCCGGCAACGTCAACACCTCGCGGTTCGGCGGCAAGCTGAACGGCTGCGGCGGCTTCATCAACATCTCGCAGAACGCCCGCACCGTCGTGTTCGCCGGGACGTTCACGGCCGGCGGTCTCGAGATCGCGGTGTCCGACGGTCAGGTGCGCATCGTGAACGAGGGCAAGGCCCGCAAGTTCGTCACCCAGGTCCAGCAGAACACCTTCTCGGGCCCCTACGCGGTCGAGCGGTCGCAGCCGGTCCTCTACGTGACCGAGCGCTGCGTCTTCCAGCTGACTCCGGAGGGCTTGGAGCTGATCGAGGTCGCGCCGGGGATCGACATCGAGCGCGACATCCTCGCCCACATGGATTTCGCCCCCGTCGTGCGCAATCCGGTGCCGATGGATCCGCGCATCTTCCGCGAGGAGCCGATGGAGCTGATCTCGGATCTGCTCAACCTCGATCTGAAGTCCCGCGTCAGCTACGACGGCGAGCGCAACATCCTCTTCGTCAACCTGGAAGGCTGGTACTGCCGGGTGAAGGGCGACATGGACGAGCTGCGCATGACCATCGTCGAGGCCTGCCGGAAGGCGGGCCAGCGGGTCAACGCCGTGATCAATCACGACGGCTTCCGGCTCAACGAGAACTTGGTCGACGACTACGCCGGCATGGTCCAGTACCTGCAGGCGAACTACTACGCGACCACGACCCGCTACGCGACCAGCGCCTTCCTGCGCCTCAAGATGGAGGAGGCCCTGAACAAGCGCGGGGTCGCGCCGCACGTCTTCGAGCGCAAGGAGGAGGCGCAGGCCTTCGTCAGCAGCACCGAGGACAAGAAGGCCCGCAAGCGCATCTCCCCGGCGGTCGCGTCGGCGGCGTGACGGCCGGCCGGGCCCGCTTCGGGCGCGCCGGGCGCCGCTCGCGCCACGGCGCGGTCGGTGCCGCGGCCTGCCTCAGGCGACCGGCAGGCCGAGGACCCGCCGCGATTCCTCGGACAGCACCGCGTGGCGCGCCGATTCGGGGCCGTCATTCGGCGTCCGCGCGGCCGCCTGCGTGACGAGGTCCCGGAACCGCTTCTTGTCGAGGGCGCGGCCGCGCAGGCTTCCGAGCACGGCGTCCAGCACCATGCGGACCGCCCTGGCGCGCTGGCGCTCGCGCTCCAGTTCGGCGGTGAGCAGCGGATCCCCGAACTGGGCCGCGCCGAGCGGCGCCACCAAGACGGCGCCGTCGATGACGGCGGGATCCCGGTCGTCGGTCTCGACCGCAGAATCCGTGATGCCGTCGAGGATCTTGGTCGCCTCGGTCAGCAGGATCTTGTGCTGGACCGCCGCCGAGAGGTTCCCCGGAACCTTCTGGCTCGCCGCGCCGATCAGGCGCTTGAACTTGGCCCGATCCAGCCCGAAACGGCCGATGCTGGCCCGCAGCGCCGCCAGCACGGTGCGGAGCGCCTCGGTCCGGTAGGTCGCCTTGAGGAGCTGATCCCGCAGCGCCCCCGCCGAGGCCATCTCGACGAAGGACGTCTCGGGCAGTTGCTGCACCTGTTCCGCCAGCTCGACGATGGCGCGCTGCATCAGCGCGGTGCGCTGCTCGCGGATCTCGTCCGGCGCCAGCCGCAGGCGTCCCTTGCGGAGCCACACGAAGAATTCCGTCGCGTCCCGGTCGAGGAAATCCTCGACGCGCAGATCGATGTAGCCGAGCTGCGCCAGCTCCAGGATCATCAGATTGAAGCTCGCCGGCACGAACACCCAGGCATGGGCGTCGGCGTAGTAGGGCAGTTGCGCGGCGCCGAGCCACTGCGGCTCGTCGGTGAGCGGATTCGCGGGAATGGCCGGCCGCGTGTCCTGGCCCGACCAGGCGCCGACCGTGCCGTTGTCCTTCAGCGCCATGTTCAGGGCGTAGTCGATGTGGGTCCGGACCGTGTGCCGGTTCCGCTTCTCCAGGAACGCCGCGACCGCGTCCGCCGTCCCGGTGAGGGAACGGTAGAAATCGAAGCATTTGCGCTTGTCGGGCACGGCCAGGATCACCACGCCGTCCGGCCGAAGCAGCGTCTCGGCGGCGCGCAGGAAGGTCACGATGTCGGTCGTGTGCTCGATGACGTGGCTGGCGATGAACGCGTCGAAGGTGCCGTGCTGGTCGAGCGGGACCGCGTCCGCGATCGAGCCGCCTGTCCAGACGAAATCGACCTCCTCGATGCGGTCGACCGTCTGGTCGTGATACTTCTCGATGAGCTCCGAGCGCGGCGCGTGATCGATGACGAACGTGTTCCAGCCGTCGCGCTTCGGCGCGAGCGGGCTGAAGCTCGGGCCAATCTCCACGATGCGGGCGTCCTTGGTCAACGACCTCAGGAGTTGCTGCGCACGATCCATTGCCACTAAGCTCCGATCAAACGCTTCGCGAATGCGCTGTAGAAGCGCGGTGAAGGCCGCGTTGGCGGGAAGGAATACCGTTGCACAAGAGGCCGCTCGCCGCCGTCACGATGGCCTACAACGAAAAGACCATGCTTCCGCTCTGGCTGAAGCACTACGAGCGACAAGTCGGGGCTGAAAACTGTTATATCCTCGACCACGGTTCCGACGACGGCTCGACGACCGGACTGCGCGCGAACGTCGTCCGGTTGCCGCGGTTGCCCCTGAACGAGTGGGAGCGCGCCCACACGGTCAGGGATTTCTGCGCATCGCTGTTCATCGGCTTCAAATATGTTCTCTATGCGGATAGCGACGAGCTGATCCTCCCCGATCCGGACGTATCGTCTACACTCTCCGATTACATCGCCGCGCGGCCGCTGCCCCCCATCCTCGATCTGTTCGGGGCCGACGTCATGCACGTCGGGGACGAGGCCCCTATCGACGTCGCGGCGCCGATCTCCGGCCAGCGGGGATACATCCGGCCGATATCCACCCTGTGCAAGGCGACCATCGTGTCGGAGCGGGTCGACTGGCACGTCGGCTTCCACTGCCTGATCCAGGATCACCGCCCCGATTTCCGCGACCTGTTCCTGTTCCACTTGGCGTATCTGGACCACGACATCCTCTTCAGGCGCCAGCAGAAGCGGAATGCGGCCGCGCCGATCGGCATCCCGAACTCCCACCACGCCATCGACCCGACGGAGTTCCTGACCTTCGTGAAGGCCGATATCGGTCGCGTCCCGCGCCGTCCCGTTCAGATGCGTCCGGGTGAGGCCCATTTCGAGACCACGAAGCGGCTGTTCGCCGACGCGATCGAGCGCAAGAGCGCGATCCAGGCGCCCGACCTCTGGACGCTGCCCGAGCGCTTCGTCGGATCCTTCTAGGGCAGGACAGTCGAACCGGCTCGGAGAACGCCGCGTCTGTGCCGGCACGGCCATCCGGTATATCCCGGGCCGCCCGACGCCGCTTCGGCCACGCCGGCGAACCCTTGGGGAGCTTCGACCCTGCGCGACGATCAGAGCCTCATCGCGCCGGGCGCGGACCGGAGCAACGCCGCCGCGCCCTGGGCCGAACGCGTCGCGGATCTCGCGCACGCGGCGCTCATCGGCGAACTGGAGACCTGGCCCAAGCCCGGCCTCGTGAGCCCGGTCGATTCCGGCAGCCACGACGACATGGATGCGGAGACGCTCCGCCGCAGCGCGGCGGCGCTCCGGCCGTTCTTCGCGGAACTGGTCGCGGCGGGCGCCCGCGATGCCGTAATGGCGGAACTCCGGGCAATCGGTCTGGCCGCCGAGACCGCGATGATGCGGGCGACCGGCGGCGTCAACGCGCATCGGGGCGCCATCTTCTCGCTGGGGCTGATCTGTGCCGCGGCGGGAGCTCGGGGCGTGGGGCCCGGTGCGGAGCGCGCGAGCGCCGAAGGGCTGGCGGAGGCGGTCGGTCATCTCTGGGGGACAGCGATCACCCGGGCGCCGGTCTCGGCCGTCAGCCACGGCGGCCGCGCGGCGCGGCGCTTCGGCGTCGGTGGCGCCAGCGCCGAGGCCGCGGCGGGCTTTCCGACCATCCGCGCCGTCGCCCTGCCCGCTCTCCGCTTCGGCCGATCGTGCGCCCCCCACGATGCCGAGGCGGCGCGCGTGCACTGCTTCTTCGCCCTCCTGGCGGTCGTCGACGACACGAACCTCCTGCACCGCGGCGGTGCCGACGGCCTCGTCGGCGCGCGCGCGGCCGCCGCGACCTTTCTCGACGCCGGAGGCATCGCGGCCCCCGACTGGCGCGCGCGCGCGGCGGCGATCCACCGCGCCTTCGTGGCCGCGCGCCTGAGCCCCGGCGGCTGCGCCGATCTCCTCGCCGCGACGCTGCTGCTGGACGCCCTCGCCTCCCCACCCTGACGCGCGCGCAGCCCCGGGGTGCGTCGGTCGCAGTTTCGCGGATGCGGGCGCTACCTACATGCGGATTCTATCCCGCCCTCCCCGCCGGACTGCCCGTGACCCTGTTCAGGATCGCCCTCCTCGCGCTCGCCGCGCTCTTCCTCGTGCCGGTGGCGATCTCCGCCCTGCTCTACGCGACGCGGGCGAGCGGCGACTGGCGTCTGGCGGATCGGTCCAGCGCCGGCCTGCTGCCGCGCGCGGACGCGCATCACGGCGCCGTGCTGCGCATCTTCTCGGCGCGGACCGTGAGCTGGCGCGGCATCGTGGCCACGCATAGCTGGATCGTCGTCAAGGAGCGCGGCGCCCGCGCCTACAGCCGCTTCGACTACACGGCCTGGGGCCAGCCGATCTGGGTCGACCGGTTCGTGCCGGACGGACGCTGGTTCGGGAACCCGCCGACGGTGGTGTTCGCGGCCGACGGCGCCGAGGCGGAGGCGATGCTGCCGCGGATCCGGCAGGCCGTGGCCGAGTACCGGTTCAGCCGGCCCGGCGACTACGTCGTGTGGCCCGGCCCGAACTCGAACACCTTCGTGGCCACCGTCATGGCGGCGGTGCCGGAGATCCGCGAGAGCCTGCCCACCACCGCGATCGGCAAGGACTTCCCCTACGACGGGCGCTGGATCGGTTTGACGCCGTCGCGGACCGGGATCCGCATCAACCTCGGCGGCTATGCCGGGGTAACCCTCGGCTGGGTCGAGGGCCTGGAGCTGAACCTGCTCGGCGGCGTCGCCGGGATCGACCTGCGCCGGCCCGGTCTCAAGCTGCCGGCCCTGGGTCGGGTCGGGCTCTGAGCGCCGACGCGCTCCCGGGGCGCGCGACCGTCGGCGCCCCGGGACGCACCGCTCACGGCGCGAGGTCGTGGACCGGCTCCTTCACCGGCGTGGCGCTGCTGTTCAGCACGGTGCTGCCGGTCGAGACCGGCTTCAGCACGGCCCGGTCGATCTGCGGCGGGGTCGGGAGCTGGAGCTGCGCGCTCGTGTCGGTCCACTCGCGCGCGACGCGGTCGGGATCGTCGTTGAGCTTCGTGCCGTAGCTCGGCACGATCTCCCGGATCTTCGCCTGCCATTCCGGCGTGGCGACCTTCTGGGCGAAGACCTTCTCCAGCACCTGCAGCATGATCGGCGCCGCCGTGGAGGCGCCGGGCGAGGCGCCGAGGAGCGCCGCGATGCTGCCGTCCCTGGCGTTGACGATCTCGGTGCCGAGCTTCAGCACGCCGCCCTTGTTCGGGTCGCGCTTGATGATCTGCACACGCTGCCCCGCCTGCCAGAGGCGCCACTCCTCCTTCTTGGCCTTCGGGAAGTACTCGCGCAGCGCCGCGATCCGGTCGTCGTCCGACAGCATCAGCTGCCCCGCCAGGTACTCGACCAGCGGGAACTCGTCGACGCCGACCTTCATCATCGGCCAGATGTTGCTGGTGGTCGTGGAGCTGAGGAGGTCGAAGTACGAGCCCTCCTTCAGGAACTTGGTCGAGAAGGTCGCGAACGGCCCGAACAGGATCACGCGCTTGCCGTTGATCACGCGCGTGTCGAGATGCGGCACCGACATCGGCGGGGAGCCCACGGACGCCTTGCCGTATGCCTTGGCGAGATGGAGCGTGGCGACGTCGGGATTGTCGTTGATCAGGAACGAGCCGCCCACCGGGAAACCGGCATACTCGTCGCCCTCGGGGATGCCGGATTTCTGCAGGAGGTGCAGGGCACCGCCGCCCGCGCCGATGAACACGAACTTGGCGTCGGTCGTCCGGCGCGTCCCGTCCTTCAGGTTCTTGGCGGTCACCCGCCACGAGCCGTCGCCGTTCTTGGTGATGCTCTCGACCTCGGTGGAGAGCCGGAGGTTGAAGCTCGGCTGCTTCTGCAGGTGAGCGACGTACTGGCGGGTCACCTCGCCCCACTCGCAGTCGGTCCCGAGCGGCGACCAGGTCGCGGCGACCTTCTGCTTCGGGTCGCGGCCCTCCATCATCAGGGGCACCCACTTGCGGAGCTGCTCGGGATCCTCCGAGTACTCCATGCCGGCGAAGAGCGGGCTCGCCTTCAGAGCCTCCCAGCGCTTCTTCAGGTAGGCGATGTTGTCGTCGCCCCAGACGAAGCTCATGTGGGGCGTGTAGTTGATGAAGGCGCGTGGGTCCGTCATCACGCCGGTCTTGACCTGATGCGCCAGGAACTGCCGGGTCACCTGGAACGCCTCGTTGATCTCCACCGCCTTGGCGATCTCGATCTGCCCGTTCTTCTTCTCGGGCGTGTAGTTCAGCTCCGCCAGGGCCGAGTGTCCGGTGCCGGCGTTGTTCCAACCGTTCGAGCTCTCGAGGGCGACCTGATCCAGCCGTTCGACCATCTGGATCGACCAGTTCGGCTCCAGCGCGTTCAGCCAGACGCCCAGCGTCGCGCTCATGATCCCGCCGCCGATCAGCAGCACGTCGACCTTGCTGTCCGCGCCCTCGGCCAGGGCCAACGCGCCCGGCAGGGCCGCCAGCGCCAGGCCGGTGGCGGCCGTGCCGAGGAGCCGCCGCCGGCTCAGGGGCAGCACGTCCGCGGCCCGGCGGTCGCGCCGGTGTTGGGTCTCGTCGTCGCCACGCATGGGCAGATCCCGCTTTTGCGTACCGCACGGCCCGATCGGCCGCCGCGCGTACGGAAGACACTCGATGCGACGGGCGCGAATCCCGCCCGTCCGGCCTTCCGGATCGTTTCCCCGTTCCCGTCGCGGCACGCTCGCGGTCTCGCTCGACCCGGCACGACGGTCCTGCCCTGGCCCGCATCGCGTCCGTCGTCCCCGAGCCGCACGGATCGTGGGACGACGGGGCGCGCTCGCGCGACGCAGAGGCCTTCCCTCCGCATAGGCGCGCGATCTCGCCGGAGAACGGATCACCGGTTCAAGACCTCGCTCGCGCGGTGGCGCGATTGCCGGGTGGGCGGGAAGATGCTGGCTGGCTTGGCTCAGCAGATTGATGGTGGCCTCATAGAGGACGGGGCCTGAAAGGACAATTACTGCCAGGGTTGCAATCGCCGCCATCCTGTCAGTCCGTCGCGACGACCGGCGCGCATGGCGGCGACCCGCCGATAGACTGGCCGCGATCGGTCGCCCGATCGGTCGCTCGACGCGACGGCGTGGCGAAGGCGCGCCGCTACGGGATGTGCTTGAATCGGATGATGCTGCGCGACAGGCGGCCGTCATCCCAGTTGGGCATCACGCGCCAGGGAGTCGTGACGTCGGCGTAGTCGCCGTCGATATGGATGGTGCGGCGCTGCTCGGTGCCGACCCATTCGGGCGCCCACGCGGTCTGCACGCTGGTGACCCACTGGTCACCCTCGATCCGGTAGCGGCCGATATAGGCGACGAGGGTCTTCATCAGCGCGGCCCGCTCGGCGTCGGTGGTCGCCGGCGTGCGGGCGCTCCCCTCGAGGTTGAAGGCGACCCAGCCGTCCTTGGTGAAGATGACGCGACCGCGCGGCGTGCCGCCCATGGCGTCGACGAGTGTGCCGGTCTCCTTGTCCTCGACCTTGTAGGAGACAAGTTCCCAGGTGCCGACGATCCGGTCCGCCAAGCGCGCCCCGACCACCGCCGCGCCGACGCGGTCCGGCGCGGAGGCGCTCCAGGCCAAGTCGGCCGCCAGGACACCGGAGAGCGCCAGGAGGATACGGACGGCCGCGGCGGCCGATCGTTGTGCGGGCATGGTCTGGACCGGGGACTCGCGTGTCGCGGCGCCGGAACGCGCCGCCACCGCGTTCTGCGGGCCAGCACGGCGCGTTCCAAGCGCCGCGCGAGCAGTGCTGGTAGACCGTCTGCGCGCTTGCGGCCGTTGCCGCGGGCGAGCCGTCGTCAGCCGCCGTTGCGGGCCATGCGGGTCGTGACCGTGCCGGCGGCGAGGCTCGGCAGCGGGTCCTGCGTGCCGCTGACGACCACCAGCCGCTGAACCTCGCCGCGCAGGAAGGCCTGGAGGAACCGGTCGTAGTCGCGGAACGACACGCAGCCGTTCGAGTCGCCGCGCGGGCCCAGCATATAGGTGTGTGCCAGCAGGCCGACACGGCCGTAGACCGCCTCGTTGCCGCCGACCGGCGTGAGGCGGATCGCCCGCACGCCGTGGAAGGGCCGTTCGCGCTCGGTGAGATCGTAGGTGCCGGGCGGAGTCGGGCCGCGCATCCGGACGTTGACGAGGCGCGGCTCGTCCAGCCCCTCGCCCAGGCCGGAATGCGCCTCCAGGCGCTCGCCGTTCGGAAGGGTCACGGTCCGGGCGGCGATGTTGTAGACCGCGATGCCGGCCGAGGGGCCCGGATCCCGGGCCGGGGCCAGCGGCGGCGAGACGCGCTGCTGCGGCGGCGCGACGTCGGCCGGCTTGCTCTCGAGCGCCGTGTAGGCCAGCGCCGGTCCGCGCTCGATGCCGAACAGCTTCTCGATGAACGAGCGCTCTTCGGGTTGGGGGATGGGCTGAGCCGCCGGCGGCAACTCGCGGCGCGCCATGCGCCGGTCGGACCGCCGGGCGAGTGCGGTGCCCGCGGGCCCGCGGAACTCGGGCGGACGGGGGATCGGCAGCGGGACCACCATCGCGCTGAGCGGTGTCTCGGCGACCTGCGTTCCGGGCTGCGCGTCGGCGCCGGCATCGGCGCCTTCGGGGACGGGTTCGGGCGTCAGCGAGGGTGGGGCGATCTGATTCCAGGCCCATCGTGACTGCGAATTGCCGAGAGCGTCACGACTGGGCTCGGGCGATTCGGCGGCCTCCGGCTCGGCGGCGGCGGTCTCGGCCCTGTCCTCCGCGGACGGTGCGGGCACCGGCGCTTCCGTCCGGGCGTTCTCGATGCCGGTTACCGGGACCGGGGCGCGATGCAGGACGCTGCCCCCGAGGGCGGCGAGCGTCACCGCGCCGGTGAGCACTGTCAGTGGCGCGAGCCACGTGCTGCGCGCGTTCCGGGTCTTGAGGCCGTCCAGCGGCACGGATTCGACAGCCATCGCGGTTGCCCATGCTCCTCGTCGCGAGGCGGGGCTTGCCGGCTGCCGCCCTCCGCACAGGATACGGATCCGCGGCGGGCGGACCGGCCCCGCTCAGCGTGAGACAGCGGGGTCGGGCCGGCTTTTCTGGGGCGATGCGATGGTCGATCTTGGCTCGATCGGGACCATTTTCGGGCGCGCCGCCGCAGTTCTCGCAATACGTCTCGGTCTATTCGAGGCCGAGATACTGCTAATTGTTGTCGATCTGGCGCCCGAGAATGGCGATCGCCTTCTCGTAGACCGGCGCCGCGTTCCAGCCCTGGATCGCCGCGAAGTTCGGCTCGCCGGGCTGGTAGCCGGCGCCGGCCCGCCAGCCATGCGCCTTGAGGAAATTGGCCGTGGACGACAGGGCGGCGCCGACGTTGTTGAGGTCGCCGGTGCCGTAGGCCAGCACGTTCTTCGGCAGGAACTGGGTGTGCCCGACCTCGCCGTGCGCCGCGCCGCGGGTATTCGGTGTCAGGAGCCCGCGATCGACCAGGGTCAGCGCAGCGTAGAGCTGGTCCGTGAAGTATTCGGAACGCCGGCAATCGTAGGCGAGCGTCGCCACCGCGGAGAGCGTGTTGACGTTGCCGCGCACCGCGCCGAAGCCGGTCTCCATGCCCCAGATCGCCAGGAGCGGGCCCGGCGGAACGCCGTAGCGCTGCTCGATCGAGTCGAAGAGGGCCGCGTTCTGCTGCTTCAGCGCGCGGCCCCGCTTGACGATGGTCGGGCCGCCGCGCTTGGCGAGAAACTGCTCCAGCGACAGCTTGAAGCTGTGCTGCCCCCGGTCCGCCGAGATGGTGGCGGTCGAGTAGGTTGTGTTCTGCAGCGCCGCGAGGCTGGCCGCGCTGGCCCGGCCGCGCGCCTCCTCGGCGAATTGCCGCTTCCACGCATCGAAGCCGGCCGCGGTGTTGCCGCACTGCGCGGCCTGCGCCTGCCCGGCGCTGAGAGCGATCCCGGCAATGGCCGCGACCGCGATGGTCTGACGCCGCAAATTCTCGATCACGCGAAACACTCCTTCGGCGCGTCGTCGCGCCCTGTCCTGCTGGGGATACCGGGTCACATCTCGTCGATATCAGGGCGAGAAGATGTCGAAGGCGCGACCTGCAGGCTTCCCGCCCTCAAATCATCGCGCATCTCGGGATCTGCGACGAGGCCGCAACGGCAGGGTGTTCGGAGCATCGTGAACACTGCGTGTGCGAGAAGCCGAAGCACGGCCGACGCGCGGCCGAGGCGTTCGTCACCGGGCAAGATCAGGTAGCTCGAAGGATCGCATATCACCCCTCGTGCATAGATATGGCGCGTGGCACATCAGTATTTTGCCAGCAAATGGAATGGCCGTTGGCGAGTTTGACGGATATGTCACAAGCTTGTCAAACGAACGACATAGCTTTGCCGGCGGAAAGACTTCTGCGGAGAGGCGGCGTGGGGTCGTTGATGATCCGGGCGGCGTGGCATGATCGAGATCCCGCCTCCCTCGCCCATTGTGACCGCACCCTGCCTTGTCGCGACGCCGCTCGGCGCTCTCGAGGCGGACAAGCGCGAGCCCTTGGCCGGATCTTGGTCTGACCAAGCGGACGCGCGGTGACGCGAACTGAGCTGGTGAACGCCTGCCTCAGACCTGCACCCGACGGTCGAGGCGAGCCGTCGGGCCGACCTAGCCGACAACGAGACAGGACGCCCATGGCCCTCGGAATGCACGACACCGGTTCCTCGCGCGCGGGCACGCTCGGGCCCGATCTCGACCGCGACGGCGTCGCCAAGGCCTACGGCCGCTGGGCCCCGGTCTACGATCTGGTCTTCGGGCCCGTCTTCGCGCAGGGCCGTACCCTGGCGGCGGCCGCCGCCGAACGGATCGGCGGCCGCATCCTGGAAGTCGGCGTCGGCACCGGCCTGTCGCTGCCGGCCTACAGGCGCGCCCGCAGCATCGTCGGCATCGATATCTCGGCCCCCATGCTCGAGAAGGCGCGTCAGCGCGTGGCGCGGCTGCGTCTGCGCAACGTGGAGCGCCTCGCCGTCATGGACGCCGAGCAGCTCGACTTCCCGGACGCCGCCTTCGACGTGGTGGTGGCGCAGTACGTCGTCACGGCTGTCCCCCATCCCGAGGCGGCGCTGGACGAGTTCGCCCGGGTGCTGCGCCCCGGCGGCGAGATCGTGATCACCACGCGGATCGGCGCCGAGGCCGGCCTGCGGCGGGCGGTGGAGCGCACCCTCGCTCCGGTGACGAGCCGCCTCGGATGGCGGACCGAGTTCGCCTGGGAGCGCTACGCGGCCTGGGCCGCCTGCGCGCCGGTGGAGATCGTCGAGCGCCGGGCGCTCCCGCCGCTCGGCCACTTCTCCCTGCTGCGCCTGCGCAAGCGCGCCGCCTGACCGCGCATCAGCTTCGACCAACCCACCACCATCGATCGGGGACCCACATCATGGCGAGTTTTCGGGAGGCACTGCGCGTCCAGCGCTGGGACGACCACCGCTACTATCACCACAACCGCGTCAATCAGAGCTTGCACGTGGTGAGCGCGATCAGCTTCCTGGTCGCCTACGCCCTGGCGTTCAGGGATCCGGCCACGGCGGCCCTGATCGGCTGGCTGGTGGCGATGACCTCGCGGCAGGCCGGCCACCTGTTCTTCGAGCCGAAGGGCTACGACCACGTCAACGACGCGACCCACGAGCACAAGGAGGAGATCAAGGTCGGCTACAACCTGCAGCGGAAGGTCGTGCTCCTGGCGATCTGGGCCCTGTCGCCCCTGCCGCTCTACTTCGACCCGAGCCTGTTCGGCCTGATCGCGCCGCACCAGAGCACCGCGGACCTGATCCGCAACGTCGGCTGGATCTGGCTGTGGCTGGCGCTCGCCGGCCTGCTGTTCCGGATGCTGCAGCTCTTCGTCCAGCGCGACGTCCAGACCGGCCTCGTCTGGGTGACCAAGATCCTCACCGACCCGTTCCACGACATCAAGCTCTACCACAAGGCGCCGCTGGCCCTGCTGCACGGCGAGCTGGTCGAGGAGCGGGAGCCGCACGAGCGCGGCGCCTGAGCATAGGTCGCGCGCCGGGCCCGTCGCCCGGCGCGCCGGATCAGCCCAGATCCGGTGCCCGCAGGCCCAGGCGGCCGCCGAGGCCGCCCAGGCGGATGGCCGCGACCTCCCGCAGGATCGACCGGCGGATCGCCCTGTCGCTCGGCGCGCCGCCGTCCCACCAGCCGTCCGCCCGCATGGCCCGCGCCGCCGCCTCGAAGCGCGTCGCCACGGCCTCGAAGGCCGCGTCGTCGTACGCGAGGCTGAAGATCATCCGGCCGGTCCCGACCCACGACAGGGCCAGCCCCTCGGCGCGCAGGTAGAATTGCAGCATCCAGTTGTAGCGCGACGGCTTGGTGTACAGGACCGTCCACACCGTCGACATGTTGGCGACCCGCACCGGCAGGCCGGCCTCCGCCAGCCGGGCGTTCAGGTGACGCGCGCGCGCGTCCCAGGTCGCGTCGAGGTCGGCGTAGAGTGCGGCCACCGCCGGGCTGTCCAGCCGGTCGAGGAACGCGCCCATCGCGCCCATCACGTAGGGATGGGCGTTGAAGGTGCCCCGCGCGAAGCAGATGTCGACGGGCCGGTCCTCCCTGTACCGGCGCATCAGGTCGGCGCGCCCGCAGAGGACGCCGACCGGCAGGCCGCCCCCCAGGGTCTTGCCGTAGGTGACCATGTCGGCGCGCACGCCGAAATACGCCTGCGCGCCGCCGCGGGCGAGCCGGAAGCCGAGGAAGACCTCGTCGAGGATCAGCACGATGCCGCGGGCACTGCACACCGCCCGGAGGTCGTGGAGCCACTTGGTGTAGGCGGCGCGGTCGAAGGACGCCCTGCGGCCGCTGTCGACCAGCGCGGAATCCGCCGGCGCCCCGGCATTCGGGTGCATGGCCTGCAGCGGGTTGACCAGGACGCAGGCGACGTCGCGGCGGCCGGCGAGCACCCGCAGCGTCCGCTCGGACATGTCGGCCAGGGTGAGCGTGTCGCGGGTCGGGACCGGGTTGCCGATGCCCGGCTGCACCTCGCCCCACCAGCCGTGATAGGCGCCGCACAGGCGGACGATCCGGCGGCGGCCGGTGTGGTAGCGGGCGAGCCGCACGGCCTGCATCACCGCCTCGGTCCCGGACATGTGGAACGAGACCTCGTCGAGGCCCGAGATCGCCTTCAGCCGCGCGACGTTGCCGGTGACGACCGGGTGGAGCGGCCCGAGCACGGGACCGAGAGCCGAGACCCGCGCCGCGCCCTCCTCCAGGCAGGCCCGATAGAAATCGACGCCGAACAGGTTCACGCCGTAGGAGCCGGCGAGGTCGTAGAAGACGTTGCCGTCGAGGTCCGTGACGGTGACGCCGGCGGCGGCGGCCGCGAAGGCGCCGGTGCCGAGATGGGCGCGCACGTGCCGGGCGTACTGGAACGGCACCCGGTAGAGCCCGGTGAACTGGAGATCCGAGAGCCCGTCGCGGACCGCCTCGGTCTCGGCGCGTGTCCGGGCGAAGCGCGCCCGGAACAGGTCGGAGAGCCGCGCGAAGCCGGCCTCGCGCCGGCGCGCCACCGCCTCGTCCGGATCGTCCGACCGGAAGAAGGCGCGCTCCGAGTAGGCGTAGTTCGGGATCAGCCCGGCGACGCGCCGGGCCATGCGGGCGTGGCCGGTGAGCGAGCGATGCTTCGCCCGGGAGAGCTGCAGGCGCTCGGCCGCCCGTGGCAGGGCGAGCACCGCGGCGACGGTGGTGGCGGACAGGGTGACGAGGAGCGCGGACATCGCCCCGCGCCCTACCGGAGGCGGTTCACGGCATGATGACGGTTTCCGGATCCCGGCTGCGGACGGTCCTGGCGCGTGTGGGGGCGCAGGAGGATCTCAACTTCCTGCTGACGAACCGCCTGCCGCGCCGTCTCGCCACCCGCTTCATGGGCTGGTTCAGCCGGATCGAGCAGCCGCTGATCCGTGACCTCTCGATATCGACCTGGCGGCTGTTCTGCGACGTCGACCTCCGCGACGCGCGGGATACACCCTTCCCCAGCCTCCACGCCGCCTTCGTGCGGGCCCTGCGTCCCGGTGCCCGGCCGATCGCGGCCGATCCGGCCCTGCTCACGAGCCCCAGCGACGCGATCCTCGGGGCCCATGGGCTCATCGAGGCCGGACGCCTGTTCCAGATCAAGGGCCTGTCCTACCCGCTCGCCGACCTGCTCGGCGGAGACGTCGCGCTGGCGCGCGCCCACGAGGGCGGCAGCTACGCCACCCTGCGCCTGACGGCCGGGATGTACCATCGATTCCACGCGCCGCACGACCTGCGGGTCGAGTCGGTGCGACATATCTGGGGCGACACCTGGAACGTGAATCCGATCGCCCTGAAACGCGTCGAGGCGCTGTTCTGCCGGAACGAGCGCGCCGTCCTGCGCCTGCGCCTCGCGGAGGGCGGCCACGCGGTGACGCTGGTGCCGGTGGCGGCCATCCTCGTTGCCGGGCTGCGGCTCGGCTTCCTGCCCGAGGGTCTCGCCCTGCGCGAGACGGGCGGACGGACCCTGCCCACCGCGGCGCGCCTCGCGAAGGGCGCCGAGATGGGCTGGTTCGAGCACGGTTCCACCATCGTGGTGCTGACGCCTCCGGGCTTCACGCTCTGCCCAGGTCTCGCCGTCGGATCGATCCTGCGGGTCGGCGAGCCCCTGATGCGGCTGCCACCGCTCCCTGGATCGCCCGGCCGCTGAGCGTGTCGCCTCAGGCGGCCCGCACCGCCGCCAGGTACTCCGCGACCGCCGCGTTCAGGGTCTCCGACTGTCGCGACAGGGCGGTGGCCGCGTCCAGAGCCGCGGCCGCGGTCCGGCCGGTCTCGCCCGCGGCCTGCGTGATGCGCCCGATCGTGACCGTGACCGCCTGGGTGCCGTCGGCGGCCTGGCTGACGTTCCGCACGATCTCCTGCGTCACCGCCTCCTGCTCCTCCATCGCGGCCGCGACGCCCGTGGCGATGGTCCGAAGGTCCAGGACAGCGGCGGTGATCGCCTGGATGACGTCGACCGCGCGGTGGGTCTCCTTCTGAATGGTCGCGACCTGCTCGGAGATCGTCTCGGTCGCCCGGACGGTCTGCGCCGCCAGCGCCTTGACCTCGGTGGCGACGACGGCGAAGCCGCGTCCCGCCTCCCCGGCGCGGGCCGCCTCGATGGTGGCATTCAGCGCGAGCAGGTTCGTCTGCGCGGCGATCCCGGCGATCAGGCTGACCACGGTCCCGATCCGCTCGGCGCCGTCGGCGAGGCTCATCACGAGGGTGTTCGTCTCCGACGCCTCAGTGGCCGCGCGCCGGGCCATGTCCGAGGAGCGCGTGATCTGGCCGTTGATGGACCCGATCGACGTCGCCAGTTCCTCGCCGGCCGCCGCGACGGTCTGAACGTTGACCGCTGTCTGCTCGGCCGCCGAGGACACCTGGAGCAGCTGCGTCGCGGTCTCGCCGGCGCTCCGGTCCATCGTCGCGGCGGCGGCTTCCATGGACGAGGCGCTGGCGGACAGCGCCTCGGTCAGGCGATCCATCCGGGCACGGAACGCCGCGGTGGCGCTGTCCAACGTCTCGGCGCGGCGCGCCTTCGCGGCCGCCTCGTTGGCGGCGGCGGCATCCGTCGCGCGCTTCGCGACGAGCGCGTCCTTGAAGACCTGGACAGCGTTGAGCATCGCGCCGATCTCGTCGCCGCGGTCCGCACCGTCGATCCGCACGTCGAGGTCGCCCGCGGCGAGACGGGTCATCGTCGCCGTGGTCCGCGCGATCGGGCGGGTGACTTGGACGAGGATCACGCGAATGCCGTACCCGACCGCGAGCGCGGCCCCGGCGAGTGTCGCGAAGAGCAGGATTCGCAGGCGCCGCGCCATCGCGTCCGCGCGTGCGAACTCGGCGCGGGCCTCGCGGACCTGCAGGTCGGACAACTCGCCGATGGCCGCCGTCGTCGGACCCATCGCGCGGAGCAGATCGATCCGGGTCGCGGTCACAGCGTTGAGGTCCCCCTTCGTCAAGGCGCGGACGAGGTCGGTGACGATCGCCACGTCCCGATCGAATCGCGTCGTCAGGCTCGCGACGAGCTGTGCCTCCTCGGGCGTGAGGTACGTGGTCAGGTACGCGGACCAGGCTTCCTTCGCCCGTGCCAGCTGGCGATCGAGGATCGTCACGGCTTCGGACGCCTGAATCGCGTGGAACTCGAAATCCCGCGTCGCGGTCAGCATGGCATCGAAGGCATCGCGCATCGCGCCGAACTGGCTGAGCGGCATGACCCTGTCGGCGTAGATCGATTCGAGGCCCCGGAAATCTCTGTAGAGCGCGTAATTGCTGAGCGCTGCTGATCCTACGAGGAGTGTACCCAGCACCCCGAGAAGCGCGAAAAGCCTACCTTTGATCGTGTGAATCATCGATGGCGACCGTATCGTAGTCGGAGTCACGAGCAACGATGGCGGTCTAACACTCTGCATGAGCGTTTCAAGAATTTTCGTGTACTTCTGGACGGCGATACCGTGGAGATTTCACGCCGTTGGATCTGGTGTTTTGAGGAGAACGACAGTTTTATTGAGATAATGACTTGTTCATTGGTCCGATCGTGCGAGCAATGCTAATTCTGTTCCTCGGATGGACGTTGAAGCGCGGGCGTTCAGGTGATGCGTCCAGTTCGATGCCGGTGGCTCCGCGAACGCCGCGCAGCACCACAGCTACGACTCGCGCACAGCGCCGTCAGTTCTGCGGAACGGTGTCCTGCTGTAGCCCGGCGTACAGACCTTCGCGTGGCGGAGCCGCGTTCGACGACGAAGCCTGCCGCTCAGCGCTGCACGGCCTCGATATCATCCTCGTAGATCGAGTCCGGCTGGCAGGCGTGCCATTCCTTCTTCTCGTCCGCCTGCCCCTTGCGGCCCCAGCAATAGCCCGCCTGCGCCAGGCGTCCGCTCAGCCGATCGCGCAGCCGACATTGCTCACGCGTGATGGCTGGATCGCCGGTGCTCTCGCAGGCGCGTGCGGCGTTCGCCTCGGCCGTCAGCAATTCCGGGACGGTCGGAAGCTGCTGCTGGGCGCGCGCGCCCGTGGCGGCGAAGACCAGAGCGAGGACGGCGAGATCGGCGCGCATGGGCGCACGATAATCGAGCTCCGGCGTTCCGCAACCGCGGGCCAATCGACGCCGGCGCCTTCGGGGCTGTGGCCGCCGAGGTCGGCTCGTTGCTTCGGCCATCGATCGATCGCTCGTGGACTCTCCGCGAGCCGGTCATCACCCTGTGGCGGCCGCGCGGACATGCGCGAACAGGCCGCTCCCGCCGCGCTCGATGTCCTCGCGCACGGCATCCCGGGCCGCCTCCGGGTCACCGCGGCGCAGGGCGTCGATGATGCGGCGATGGGGGTGCGGCTCCCAGTCGGGGACGCCGTCATCGTAGAGGTGCGACAGGATCGGGCCGCAGCGCACCCACAGCAACTCCACGATCTCGTACAGGATCGGCATCTGTCCGAGCCTGCACAGCGTCAGGTGAAACTCGGTGTTGAGGTTCACCGCCCGCGCGAAGTCGCGGCTCGCGTGACAGTGCGAGATCTGCGCGTGGATCGCCTCGAGGTCGTCGACCTCGGCCGCGCGGCTGGCTGCCCCAGCGGCGGCGGCACGCCCCTCGAGATCGGTGCGGATCGCCCGGATCTCCAGGAGCTGATCCAAGGTCAGGCGGGGCACGACGACGCTGCCGCGCGCGTCGAGGGCGAGGGCCTTCTCGGCGACGAGCCTGAGAAGGGCCTCGCGCATAGGGGTCGCGCTGATGCCGAACCGGGCCGACATCGGCCGGAGCCGCAGGCGCGTGTCGGGTCGCAACTGCCCGCGCATCAGCGCGACGCGCAGCTCGCGGTAGGCCCGCTCGCTCAGGCTCTCCTTGACGATCGGACGGACCCAGTCCGGCACGATATCGCCTGTTTCCGGTTCGGACGCCGAAGCGCTTGACATATTCCTCCCCTTCGTCCGATGTTTGTTATAACAAATTACGCCTAGCGTCGACGGCACGTGCCGCGAGGCAGGCCGCCGGGCCGGCAGGCTCGGCGGGAGAGAGGGGACGGAAATGCTTGCGTTGCGCAAGGCGACCGCCGCCTTCGGGGCGGACCTCGTCCACGTCGATGCGCCCGCTGCCCCGGGCACGGGACGCGTCACCGTCGCGGTCGCCGCGGCCGGCATCTGCGGCAGCGACATCCACGCCTTCGAGTGGACCCCGGGCTACGGGTTCATGACCGCGTTCATGCCGGTCACTCTCGGTCACGAGTTCTCCGGCACGGTCCGGGCGGTGGGGGACGGCGTGACCGCGCTCGCGGTCGGCGACCGGGTCACCTGCTGGCCGACGGTGCCGTGCGGCGCCTGCGCGGCCTGCGCCGCCGCGCGGCCGCAGGATTGCCAGGGCCGCCGCATCGTCGGCCTGCACGCCGACGGGGCCTTCGCCGATCAGGTCGTCGTCCCGGCCGATAATTGCCGCCGCCTGCCGGACGGGTTGCCGCTGACCGTCGCGGCCCTGGCCGAGCCGCTGGCGGTCGCGGTCAACGCGGTGGACGTCGCGGAGGTCGGTCCCGGCGACCGCGTGGCGGTGCTCGGGCCGGGCCCGATCGGCCTCTGCATCGCCTTCGTGGCACAGCAGCGGGGCGCGGACGTGCTGCTTGCCGGGCTCGACGACGCCGCGCGCCTCGACCTCGCCCGGCGGATCGGCATCCGCCACACGGTCGATCTCGCCTGCATCGGCCTGGACGACGCCGTCCGGCGCGCCTTCGACGGGGAGGCCGACCGGGTGGTCGAGGCGACCGGTTCCGCCCGGTCGGTCAGTGACGGGTTGGCCGTCCTGCGCTCGGGCGGCGTGATGGTGGTGGCCGGCATCCATTCCGGCTCCCTCGACCTCGACCTGACGGGTTTCGTGCGCAGCAAGAAGCAGCTGCGCGCGGCCCACGACACGACGGCGCGCGCCTTCGACGCCGCGCTCGCGCTCCTCGCGGCACATGCCGGGACGCTGGCGGCGCTGATCACCCACCGCCGCCCCCTCACGGAAGCCGGGGCGGCGTTCGAGCTGGCGCGCAGCCGGCAGGCCATGAAGGTGCTGCTTCTCCCGGAAGCGGCGGCGAGCCGGGAAACGGAGCGATGAGCATGGGCATGCGAGCCGTGATCGCCGACGGACAGGGCGGTCCCGAGGTCCTCCGGATCGTCGAGCGTCCGCGCCCGGAGCCGGGGCAGGGCCAGGTGCTCGTGCGCGTCGAGGCCGCGGGCATCAACCGTCCGGACGTGATGCAGCGCGAGGGCCGCTACCCGCCGCCCCCCGGCGCCTCGGACGTGCTCGGGCTCGAACTCGCCGGGATCGTCGAGGCGCTCGGGCCCGGCGCGGGCCGCTTCCGGACCGGGGACCGGGTGTTGGCGCTGGTCCATAGCGGCGCCTACGCCGAGTGGGCCGTCGTCGATGAGGCGGTCGCGCTGCCCGTGCCGGCGGGCCTCCCGGCGGTCGAGGCGGGGGCGATCCCCGAGACCTACTTCACCGTCTGGAGCAACGTGTTCGAGCGCGCCCGGCTGCAGGCGGGCGAGAGCCTCCTGATCCACGGCGGCTCCTCGGGTATCGGCACCACGGCGATCCTGCTGGCGAAGGCCCGGGGCGCCCGGGTGATCGTCACCGCGGGCTCGCCCGAGAAATGCGCGGCCTGCCTGACGCTCGGCGCGGACGCGGCCATCGATTATCGGCGGGAGGATTTCGTCGCCGTGGCCAAGGCCGCCACCGGCGGGAGCGGGCCCGACGTGATCCTCGACATGGTCGGCGGCCCCTACATCGCCCGCAACCTCGATGCCGTGGCGGTCGACGGGCGCATCGCGCAGATCGCCTTCCAGCAGGGCTCGCGGGTGGCGGAGATCGACTTCCAGCCGCTGCTGATGAAGCGGGTGACGCTCACGGGCTCGACGCTGCGCGCTCGGCCGGTGGCCCTGAAGGCGCGCCTCGCCGAAGCCCTCGCCGAGCACGTCCTGCCGCTGCTCGCGGCGGGCCGCGCGCGGCCGCCGATCGATTCCGTGTTCCCGTTCGAGCGGGTCGCGGAGGCCCATGCCCGCATGGATGCGGGCCAGCATATCGGGAAGATCGTCCTGTCGATGGGCGACGCCGCGCAGGGGAGCCGCTGATGTCCGAGATGTCCGAGCGCGCCAACATGACCGGTGCCCACGCCCTCGCGGCCGCGCTCCACCGGCACGGCGTCCGCGACGTGTTCGGCCAGAGCATCCCCTCGGCACTGTTCCTGGCCGCGCCGCACCACGGCATCCGCCAGATCGGCTACCGCACCGAGAACGCGGGCGCCGCCATGGCCGACGCCTACGCGCGGATCTCCGGCCGGGTCGCGGTCGTCGCGGCCCAGAACGGGCCCGCCGCGACCCTGCTGGTGCCGGGCCTCGCGGAAGCCCTGAAGGCCTCGATCCCGGTCGTGGCGATCGTCCAGGACGTCCACCGCCGCTTCACCGACCGGAACGCCTTCCAGGAACTGGACCACCTCGCCCTGTTCGCGGGCGTCGCCAAGTGGGTCCGCCGGGTCGCGGTCGCCGAGCGCATCGACGACTACGTCGACATGGCCTTCGCGGCCGCGGCCTCCGGGCGGCCCGGGCCGGCTGTGCTGCTGGTGCCCCTGGACCTCCTCGACGAGCGGCCGGACTTCGAGGCCGCCGCGCCGCGCCGGTCGGCGAGCCTGGGCACCTACCCCCTCGACCGCACGGTCGCCGACCCGGCCCGGATCGCCGAGGCCGCGGACCTGATCGCCGGCGCGCGGCGTCCCCTCGTGATCGCGGGCGGCGGCGTCCATTCCTCCGGGGCCTACCCGGAACTCACCGCCCTGCAGGGTCTCGGACTGCCGGTCGCCACCACGGTGATGGGCAAGGGGGCCGTCGCCGAGACCGACCCGCTCTCCGTCGGCGTCGTCGGGTACTTCATGGCGCCGCGGGCGCGCTCGTCCCATCTGCGCAGCCTCGTCACGGAGGCTGACGTCGTCCTCCTCGTCGGAAACCGCACCAACCAGAACGGCACCGACAGCTGGTCGCTCTACCCGGCGGACGCCCGCTTCATCCATCTCGACGTCGACGGGGGCGAGGTCGGCCGCAACTACGAGGCCCTGCGCCTCGTCGGCGACGCCAAGCTGACCCTCGCCGCCCTCGCCGAGGCGCTCCGGCAGCGCGACCTCGCGGGATTGGAGGGCCGCCGCGCGCCGCTCGCCGACACGATCGCCCGCGCCCGCGAGGCCCAGGCCGGCGACATGGCCCGCCTCGTCGACATGGAGGCCGCGCCGATCCGGCCGGAGCGGATCATGGCGGAGATCGACGCGGTCACGACCGCCGAGACCGTCGTCGTCGCCGACGCGAGCTACGCCTCGATCTGGATCGCCAACTTCCTGACGGCGCGGAAGGCCGGCCAGCGCTTCCTGACGCCGCGCGGCATCGCGGGCCTCGGCTGGGGCCTGCCCTTCGCCCTCGGCGCCAAGGCCGCCCGCCCGGACGCGCCCGTGATCTGCGTGACCGGCGACGGCGGCTTCGGCCACGTCTGGTCGGAGCTGGAGACGGCGCGGCGGATGCGGCTGCCGGTCATCGTCGTCGTCCTGAACAACCAGATCCTCGGTTACCAGAAGCACGCGGAGCTGAGCCTGTTCGGCGACTTCACCGACGTCTGCGACTTCGAGGCGGTCGACCACGCCGCCATCGCGCGGGCCTGCGGCTGTGCCGGGACGCGGGTCGAGCGCCCCGAGGATCTCGCACCGGCGCTGCGCGACGCGCTCGCCGGCGGCGCCGTGACGGTGATCGACGTGATCACCGACCAGCGCGCCTACCCGCCGATCACCAGCTTCGAGGGCAAGGACGCCCTCGCCTACTGACGCCGACGATTGACCCGACCGGAAGGCGCGCGAAGCGCCGGGTCGACGACTGACACGGGAGGAAACGATGAGAGTTCTGGCGCGTGCACTCGCCGCCGCCCTCGTGCTGGGCGCCGCGGCCCAGGCGGCGGGACCGACGACGGCCCGAGCCGCCGACGTGAAGTTCGGCGCGCTCTTCCCGTTCAGCGGGCAGCTCGCCCTGCTCGGCGAGGAGAGCGCCCGCGGCGTCGAGATCGCCGTCGACGAGATCAACGCAGCCGGCGGCGTCCAGGGGCAGAAGGTGGTGCTCGCCCGCGGCGACGCCGTCGACAACAACCAAGCGATCGGCGAGGCACGCCGCCTCATCTCCCTGGAGAAGGTGGCGGCGATCTTCGGCTCCTACTCGTCCGCCCGCTCCATCGCCGCGAGCCAGGTGGCCGAGCTGTCTGGCATCCCGTATTTCGAGCTCGGCGCGGTGGCCGAGGAGGTCACCGGGCGCGGGCTCCAGTACCTCTACCGCACCAACCCGACGGCCGAGGACATGGCCAAGCTGGCGGTGGAGATGATCGTCAACAAGGTCGCCGCCGGGCTCGGCAAGAAGCCCGAGGACCTGAAGATCGGCATCATCTACGAGGATTCGAGCTACGGCACCTCGGTGGCGGGCTTTCAGAAGAAGTTCGCCGCCCAGGCCAAGCTCAACGTCGTGACCGCGCAGGGCTACCCCGCCTCGACGGTCGACATGTCCTCCCTCGTCCTCGACCTGAAGGGGCGCGGCATCGACGTCCTGCTCCAGACGTCCTACCAGAACGATTCCGTACTGTTCCTGCAGCAGGCCAACGAGGCGGGCTTCAAGCCGGGCGCCATCATCGGCGGCGGCGGCGGCTACTCGATGCAGCCCACCGCCGACGCGGTCGGCCACAAGGTCATCGAGGGCGTGCTCGACACGGATTTCACACAGTACCTCGTCAACACGAAGTACACGCCCGGCATCGAGAACTTCGTCGCGGCCTATCAGAAGAAGTACGGGAGCGCCCCGCGCTCCGGGCACTCCCTGAATAACTACGTCGGCGCCAAGCTCATCCTCGAGGCCATCGGCAAGGCGAAGGGCTTCGAGCCCGACACCATCGTCAAGGCCGTCCAGGCCATCGACGTGAAGGACGGCGTCACCGCGGTCGGCTACGGGTTCAAGTTCGGCAAGAACAACCAGAACGAACGCGCCGCGATGATGGGCATGCAGTGGCAGGGCGGCAAGCTCGTCACGGTCTATCCCGACAGCGCCGCCGTCGCGCCCATGGAGATGCGCAAGTAACCGCAGGTCTCCGAAGGTAACAGCGCCGCCGTCACGCAGGTCCACGGAGATCGGGGATGGACGTCTTCCTCCAAGTGCTCGCCAACGGGGTGATGCTCGGCGGCCTGTTCGCGATCGTCAGCGTCGGGCTGACCCTGATCTTCGGCATCGTGAAGGTCGTGAACTTCGCCCACGGCGAGTTCCTGATGGTCGGGATGTACCTGACCTATCTCGCGGTGACCGGGCTCGGGCTGCACCCCTTCGCGGCGGTGATCCTCGTCGTGCCGGTCCTGTTCCTGCTGGGCGCCCTCACACAGCGGTTCCTGATCCAGCCCCTGCTCGCCGCGGGCGACCATCACATCCAGATCTTCGCCACGGTGGGCCTGTCGACGGTGCTGATCAACCTCGCCCTCCTCGTCTTCGGGGCCGACATCGCCAACACGCCGCCGTCGGGCCTGCGCCAGCCGCTGGAGATCGGCCCGGTCCGGGTGCTGCTCGGGCAGGTGGTGATCCTCGGCTCCGCGATCGTGCTGGTGGCGGGGCTCCAGATGTTCCTGGCGCGCACCCGCACGGGCCGGGCGATCCGCGCGGTCGCCCAGAACCGCGCGGCGGCCGAGCTGATGGGCATCGACGTCGACCGGATCTACGCCCTGACGTTCGGCATCGGCGCGGCCTGCGTCGGGGTGGCGGCGGTGCTGATCGCGCCGCTCTACCCGACCTCGCCCAACAGCGGCACCTACTTCGTGCTGATCGCCTTCGTGGTCGTCGTGCTCGGCGGCCTCGGCTCCATCCGCGGCGCCTTCGTCGGGGCGATCCTGATCGGCCTGATCGACAGCGTCACGGGCTTCTACGTCGGCGCGGACATGCGCGAGGTCGCGGTCTTCGGCGTGTTCCTGGCGATCCTGATCCTGAAGCCCTCGGGCCTCTTCGGGCGGCAGCTGCGGCTGTCCCACGTCTCGCCGTGAGGGAGCCCGCGATGACCGATATCCCGCTCGCCGCAGCACCGTCCGCGGCCCCGACAGCCGCACCGTCCGCCGCATCGTCCGCCTTCCCGCGCCGGGGCGCGGCGGCGCTGGCGCTCGTCCTCGCGGCCCTGGTGGCGGTGCCGGTCGCGGTCGGCAACCCGTTCATCTACCACGTCTTCATCACGATCTGCGTCTTCGCCGCGCTCTCGACCGCCTGGAACATCGTCGGCGGGTACGCCGGCCAGCTCTCCCTCGGCCACGGCATCTTCTACGGTCTCGGCGCCTATTGCGGGATGCTGCTCGTCGGCGCCGGGATCAGCCCGTGGATCGGCATGGTGGCCGGCGCCGCCCTCGCCGTGCTGGTGGCGCTGGCGATCAGCTACCCGTGCTTCCGGCTGCACGGGCCGTTCTTCTCGCTGGCGACCATCGCCTTCCTCGAAGTCTTCCGCGTCCTGGCGCTGCATTTCCGGGACCTGACCGGCGGCGCCACCGGTCTGATGATCCCGCTGAAGTTTGGCTGGACGTGGATGGTGTTCCGGGACCGCTGGCCGCCGCTGGCCATCGCCTTCGGGCTCCTCCTGCTGACCCTGGCGGTCGCGTGGTGGATGCGTAGCCACCGGATCGGCTTCTACCTCGTCGCCACCCGCGAGCGGGAATCGGCCGCGCGCGCCGCGGGCGTGCGCACGGTGCAGGTGCGGCTCGTCGCCGTGGCGGTGTCGGGGGGGCTCACCGCGATGGTCGGCACCTTCCACGCCATGTACCTGACCTTCATCGAGCCGGCGGCGATGTTCTCGCTCACCCTGTCGATCCAGATCGCGATGTTCGCGCTGATCGGCGGACTCGGCACGGTGTTCGGGCCGCTCCTCGGCGCGCTGCTCCTCGTGCCGATCACCGAACTGGCCCGCGGCTGGCTGGGCGCCAAGGCCCTAGGGCTCCACGGCCTCGTCTACGGCCTCGTTCTGGTGCTCGTCGTCCTGTTCCTGCCCAACGGGCTGATGGGCCTCGTGTCCCGCTTCGCGCGGGCTCGCGCGGGCGGCCGCGGCGCGCAGGCGGCGTCGGTTCCGGCCGTTCCGCGGGCCCCGGAGCGGCCGCCGGTCGGCGCGGACCTGATCCGGGTCGAGGGCCTGCAGAAGCGCTTCGGCGGCCTGCACGTCACCAACGATGTCGGCTTCACGCTCCGGGAGGGCGAGATTCTCGGCCTGATCGGCCCCAACGGGGCCGGCAAGACCACCGTCTTCAACATGATCTCGGGCTTCCTCAAGCCCGATGCCGGCACGGTGAGCGTCCGCGCGCCGGACGGGACGTGGCACCGGCCGGGCCGGCCGTCGGATTTCGCGACGCTCGGCGTCGGCCGCACCTTCCAGATCGTGCAGCCCTTTGCGGCCATGACGGTCGAGGAGAACATCATGGTCGGCGCGTTCCACCGCCACAGCGACGTCCGCGAGGCCCGGGCGGTCGCGCGCGAGACCGCCGAGCGGATGGGGCTCGCGCCCTGGCTCGGGAGCGAGGCGCGCGGCCTCACCATCGGGGGCCTCAAGCGGCTCGAGGTCGCCCGCGTGATGGCGATGCGCCCGCGCGTGCTTCTGCTCGACGAGGTCATGGCCGGCATCAACCAGACCGACGTGCGCCGCGCCATCGACCTGATGCTGTCGATCCGCGACACCGGCGTCAGCATCATCGCGATCGAGCACGTCATGCAGGCGGTGATGGCGCTCTCCGACCGGGTGATCGTCCTGAGTTCCGGGCAGATCATCGCCCAGGGCAGCCCGCAGGACGTGGTGCGCGACGCAGCCGTGATCGAGGCGTATCTCGGCAAGGAGTTCGCCCATGCTCACGCTTGAGCGCATGGATGCCGGTTACGGCGCGACCAGCATCCTGCACGCCGTCTCGCTCGAGGTGCGCGCCGGCGAGGTGGTGACGATCGTCGGCGCGAACGGGGCCGGCAAGACGACGACGCTGCGGACCATCGCGGGCCTGGTGAAGCCCACCCGCGGCCGGATCCTGTTCGAGGACGAGGACGTCACCCGGCTCTCGGGCCACGAGATGGTGGCGCGCGGCGTCACCCTGATCCCGGAGGGGCGCCAGCTCTTCCCCGAGATGACGGTGCGGGAGAACCTGCTGATGGGCGCCTACCGCCGCGCGGCGCGCGAGCGCCAGTCGGAGACGCTCGCGGACGTGCTCGACCTGTTCCCGCGGGTGCGCGAGCGCCTCGACCAGAATGCCGGCTCCCTCTCGGGCGGCGAGCAGCAGATGGTGGCCATCGCCCGCGGGATGATGGCCCGTCCCAAGCTCCTGATGTTCGACGAGCCCTCGCTGGGCCTCGCCCCGATCGTGGTGGCGCAGGTCTTCGCGGTGGTGGACCGGATCGTGAAGACCGGCGCCACCGTCCTGATCGTCGAGCAGAACGTGTTCCACACGCTGCAGGTGGCCGACCGGGGCTACGTTCTGGAGAACGGCGAGATCGTCCTCGCCGACGCGTCCGCGGCCCTTCTCGAGAACGACCACGTCCGACGCGCCTATCTGGGGATCTGAGATGACCGAGCGGCAGACGAACGCCGAGGCGATCGCGCGGCGCCCGAGCCACGCCGGCCGGCGCGTCCTCGTCACCGGGGCCGGCCGCGGGATAGGCCGGGCGATCGCGGAAGGGTTCGGCGCGCGGGGCGCCCTGGTGGGCGTGGCCGACGTGAACCCGGACGACGTCATGGCGACCGTCGCGGCGATCGAGGGCGGAGACGGTCGCGCCCTGCCGCTGCGCCTCGACGTCGCCGACTACGCGGCCGTCGAGGCGGCCCTGTCGGAGGCCGCCGCCGCGATGGGCGGCGCGTTCGACACGGTGGTCAACAACGCCGGCATCTCGCCCAAGCACGATGGGGCGGCCCACCGGGTCTGGGAGATGGATCCGGCGGAGTGGAACCGCGTCATCGCGGTCAACCTGACGGGGGCGTTCAACACCGTCCGCGCGCTGGCGCCCGCGATGTGCGCGGCCGGGCGCGGCTGGATCGTCAACATGTCGTCGGTGGCGGGCAAGACCCACTCGCCGATCGTCGCCTGCCACTACGCGGCCTCGAAGGCCGGCCTGATCGGGCTCACCAAGCACCTCGCGGCCGAACTCGGCCCGTTCGGCATCCGCGTCAACGCGATCGCGCCGGGGCGGATCGAGACCCCGATGGTCCGGGCGGTGGGCCGTGCCGTCAATGACGAGCAGGTGCGCCTGACCCCGATGGGCCGGCTCGGCGCCCCCGAGGAGGTCGCGGATCTCGCCCTCTACCTGACCTCCGCCGAGGCCAGCTTCGTCACCGGTCAGACCGTCGACGTCGCCGGCGGCCTCTACATGACGTGAGCCGGGACCGGTCGGGACAGGCGATGGACGGGAGGACGGCCATGAGCAGCGCGGTCACCGCGACCGGGATCACCGGGCGGACCCGGGTCTATGGGATCCTGGCGGACCCGATCTACCACGTGAAGGCGCCCGAGGTGATGGGGGCGCTCTTCGCCCGCCACGGCGTGGACGGCGTCCTCGTCCCGCTGCACGTGGCGGCGGACGGCCTCGCCGCCGTGATGGACGGGCTGCGGCACCTGCGCAATTTCGGCGGCTTCATCGCCACGGTCCCGCACAAGACCGCGATGACCGGCCTGTGCGACGCCCTCACCCGGGAGGCCGAGCAGATCGGGGCGGTCAACTGCGTCCGGCGGGAGGCGGACGGGCGCATGGTCGGCACGATGCTCGACGGGATCGGCTTCGTCGAGGCGCTGCGCGCGTCGGGCCTGGAGCCGCGCGGCCGGAGCGCGGCGCTGGCGGGGGCCGGCGGCGCGGCGAGCGCCATCGCCTTCGCGCTCGCCGAGGCCGGTGTCGCCCGCCTGACGATCCTGAACCGCACTGCCGACCGCGCCCAAGCGCTGGCGGAGCGTCTGCGCGCCGCCTATCCCGGGCTGGCGGTCGCGGCCGAAGGCGTCCAGGCGGAGCACGATCTCCTCGTCAACGGCACGTCGCTCGGGATGCGCCCGCAGGACGCCGCCCCCTTCGACCTGGGCGCCCTCCACGCCGGCCAGTTCGTCGCCGAGGCGATCATGGATCCCGAGACCACGCCGCTGCTCGCCGCCGCGCTGATGGCGGGCTGCCGCGTCCAGAAGGGCCTGCCGATGCTGGAGTGTCAGATCGCCCTGATGGCCCGCCACATGGGCGCCCTCTGAGGCGGGAACCGGGGACTGAGCTTGGGGCGCACCGTGGGACCGACCGACATCGACGCCGTCGCGGCCGGCGCGTTCGACTACGTGATCGTGGGCGGCGGCACCGCGGGCTGCGTCCTAGCCAACCGCCTGACCGAGTCCGGGACGCACCGGGTCCTGCTCCTCGAGGCGGGGGGACGGGCGCGCAGCCCCTGGGTCGCGATCCCGGCGGGCTTCAGCCGCCTGCTCCAGCACCCATCCTACAACTGGCGGTTCCGGACCGAGCCCGAGGCGGCGACCGGCGGCCGGGTGATCGCGGTCCCGCGGGGCAAGGGCCTCGGCGGGTCGACGCTGATCAACGGCATGATCTACGTGCGCGGACAGCCGCAGGATTACGATGCCTGGGCGCAGGCCGGGTGCCGCGGCTGGGGATTCTCGGACGTGCTCCCCTATTTCCGCAGGCTCGAGGATTACGAGGGCGGCCGCGAACCGTTGCGTGCCCGCGGCGGTCCGCTGCCGCTGACGGAAGTGGCCGAGCGTCCTGCGATCGCGGAGGCCTTCATCGCCGCCGCGCAGGCGGCAGGCTACCCGCGCAATCCCGACTACAATGCGGAGAGCCAGGACGGCTTCGGCTACTACCAAGTGAACCAGCGGCGCGGCCGGCGCGTCAGCGCCGCCGATGCCTATCTGCGGCCGGCCCTGGCCCGCCCGAACCTCGCCGTCGTGACCGACGCGCACGTCCTGCGGCTGACCTTCGACGCGGGTCGGGCGAGCGGCGTCGCCGCTCTGGTCGGCGGCCGCGAGCGGCTCTTCCGCTGCCGCGGGGAAGTGATCCTCGCCGCGGGGGCGGCCCAGACCCCGCAGATCCTGGAACTGTCCGGCCTCGGCGATCCGGCGATCCTCGGATGGCTCGGCGTCGCCGTGCGGCGCGCCCTCCCCGGCGTCGGCGCCAACTACATGGACCATTACTGCACGCGCATGAACTGGCGCGTGCGCCTGCCGGTGACGCTGAACGAGCAGACCCGCGGCCTGCGCCTCGGCCTCGCGGCGGCGCGCTACCTCGCGACGCGGCAGGGCATCCTGGCGCTGGGGACCGGTCTCGCCCACGGCTTCGTGCGCACCCGGCCGGGGCTCGACGGGCCCGACGTGCAGTACTTCTTCATGCACGCGAGCTACGCCAACGCCGCCGAGCGCAAGCTCGACCGCCTGCCCGGCATGACGATCGGCGTCACGCAGTTGCGACCGGAATCGCGCGGGACGATCCACGCCGCGTCGCCCGACCCGCTCGCGCCGCCCGCCATCCGCCCGAACTTCCTCGCCACCGCGGAGGATCGCCGGGCGATGGTCGAGGGCATGAAGATCGCCCGCGCCATCGTCGCGCAGGCGCCGATGGAGCGCTTCCGCGGGGCCGAGCTCAACCCCGGTCCGGACTGCCGGACCGACGCGGACTGGCTCGATTTCGCCCGCCGCGACGGCCAGACGATCTACCACATCTGCGGCACGTGCCGCATGGGCGACGATCCGGATTCGGTGACGGATCCCAGCCTGCGCGTGCGCGGCGTGGCCGGCCTTCGGGTGGCCGATGCCTCGATCATGCCGCGCATCGTCTCCGGCAACACGCAGGCCGCGGTGTTCATGATCGCCGAGAAGGCCGCCGACCTGATCCGAGCCGATGCCTGATCCGGTCTGGCCATCGGGCGCCGCGGCGCGTACGGCAGCACCGCGCCGGTCTCGGCCGCGTCTCGGCGTCGTGTCGGCGTCGTCCGGCGCTTCGCGACGCAGCAGACCGCAGGTCAAACGCCCCGGAACGACCGGCGGCAGAGGTTCGACGTCATGCTCTACATGGTCCACATGCAGGTCAACATTCCGGCGTCCCTCCCGAAGGAGGAGGCGGCTCGCCTGAAGGCCGAGGAGAAGGCCTACGCCAAGAAGCTCCAGCAAGATGGCCGATGGCGGCATCTCTGGCGCATCGCCGGGCAGTACGCCAATTACAGTGTCTTCGACGTGGCGGGAAACGATGAACTTCACGAAATCCTGAGTTCGCTGCCGCTCTACCCGTATATGGCGATCAGCGTGACGCCGCTGGCGCAGCATCCCTCCGCGATCGCGGCCAACTGACGGGACCACCGCCATGCCTTACATGATCGAGACCTTCGACAAGGCCGGGAGCCTGGACGTCCGCAGGGCGAACCGCGCGGAGCATCTCGTCTACCTCGACCGGATCAAGGACCGGCTCCTGGCCTGCGGCGCGAAGCTGAACGACGACGGGAGCGACGCCGGCGGCGGCCTCTACGTCGTCGACGTCGAGACCCGCGCGGAGGCCGAGGCGCTCATCCACGCGGACCCGTTCTACAAGGTCGGGCTCTTCGAGCGCGTCGAGATCCGGCGCTGGCGCAAGGCCTACCTGGACGGCCGCAGCTATCTCTGAGACCGAGGGAACGCGGTTTCGAAGGACAGGCGGCCTTCCGGTACGGGGCAGCCGCTGAAGAACAAGAGATTGGGGAGGAAACAATGATCCGTCGTCCTTGGGTGGCGGCCGCCGCGTTCGGCGCCGCTGCCCTCACCGCCCTGCCCGCCTCCGCGCAGTACGCGGATGGCGGCATCAAGATCGGCATCCTGACCGACATGTCCGGCGGATACTCGGATCTGGCCGGCCGCGGCTCGGTGACGGCCGCGCAGCTCGCGGTCGAGGATTTCGGACGTCCGATCAACGGTCGGAAGGTCGAGCTCGTCTTCGCCGATCACCAGAACAAGGCGGACATCGCCTCGTCGATCGCGCGCCGGTGGTTCGATACCGAGGGCGTCGACGCCATCTTCGACACCAATTCCTCGGTCGCGGGGCTGGCGGTGCGCGAGGTCGCGCGCAGCAAGGGCAAGATCGACATCAACTCCGGCGCCGGCTCCATGGCACTGACCAACGCCGCGTGCTCGCCGACCGGCGCCCACTGGTCGTGGGATACCCACTCGCTCGCGGCCGGCACCGCCGCGGCGCTGGCGGACGATCCGAAGAACACGTGGTTCTTCATCACGGCCGACTACACCTTCGGGCACGATCTGGAGGCGCAGGTCACCCGGGTTGTGAAGGCAAAGGGCGGCACGGTGCTCGGGTCGGTCAAGCACCCGTTCCCCAATCCGGATTTCTCGTCCTACCTGCTGCAGGCACAGGCGTCGGGCGCGAAGATCATCGGCATGGCCAACGCCGGCGCCGACACGATCAACACCATCAAGCAGGCGAGCGAGTTCGGCATCCTGCAGGGTGGCCAGAGGCTGGGCGGGCTCAACATCTTCCTGACCGACATCTACTCCGTCGGATTGCCGGCGGCGCAGGGCATGATCCTGACGACGGGCTTCTACTGGGACATGGACGACCAGACGCGCGCCTTCGCGCGGCGCTTCGGCGAGCGGATGGGCGGCCGGATGCCGACCATGGTCCAGGCCGGCGACTACTCGGCGGTGCTCCACTTCCTGAAGGCGGCCGAAGCCGCCGGCACGGATGACGGCCTGAAGGTGATGGCCAAGATGCGCGAGCTGCCGATCCAGGATTTCTTCGCCCGCAACGCCACGCTGCGCCCGGACGGCCGCATGGTCCACGACATGTACCTCGCCCAGGTGAAGTCCCCGGCGGAATCGACGGGGCCCTGGGACTTCTACAAGATCCTGAAGACGATCCCGGGCGACCAGGCGTTCCAGCCGCTCTCCGAGAGCACGTGCAAGCTGGTGAAGGGCTGACGCGCGCCTTCGCGGCTCGTCGCTCACAGGGGGGCGCGGGCCGTGCACCCCTGTCTCCACCGGGGTCGCCGCTCGCGACGGCCCTAGTGGGACGTGCTCTCGACCGCAGCGGCGAAGACGTAGCCGACCCCGCGCTCGGTCACGATGAGCTTCGGGTCGCTGGGCCTGCGCTCGATCTTCCGGCGCAGCCGCAGGATCTGCACGTCGATGCAGCGATCGAAGACGTCGTCGTGGACGCGGGTGACCTGGAGCAGGTACTCGCGGCTGAGCGGACGCTGAGGTGCGTCGAGGAACGCCGCCAGGAGCGCGTAGTCGCGCTTGCCCAGGACGACCTCTTCCCCGTCGGGATTGATCAGACGCCGGCGTCGACGGTTGAGGACCCAGCCGTCGAAGCGCCGGCACGGCGCCTCCGCGGGACGGGACGAGGCCTGCGCCGCGACGCGGCGGAGGACGACGCGCACGCGCGCCAGGAATTCGCGCAGGCCGTAGGGTTTGACGATGTAGTCGTCGGCGCCGAGTTCGAGGCCGAGCACGCGGTCGAACTCCTCGCAGCGATGGGCCGTCGTCAGGATGACGGGAACATCGCTCACCGCGCGCAGGTCCCGCAGCAGGTCGAGGCCGTTCTCCGCGCCCGGGCGAAGATTGAGCACCACGAGGTTGAACTGCGACGGATCCGCGAGCTCTCCGCGCGCCTCGGCCCGCGTCGACGCCGGGACGACGTCGACCCCGTGCCCATCGAGGTATCCGGAGACGACACGCTGAATCTCCGCGTCATCGTCGACGAGCAGAATGCGCAGGCCGTGATGATGCATAAGCGATGCTCCTCCGGAATCCCGATTGGCGCGATCATCGGAGCAGCGGTCCGAGGGTGTCCGGCCGTCCCGGGGCGGCCGGAGGCGCGTCGTCATCCCCTCGCCTGTCGATCGGCCTGGCCGCTGCTCCCGCGGCGTGACGGCTTCAGCGGCAGGCCCGCTCGTAGCGGCCCCACACCGGGCTGAAGAACAGGTGACAGTCGCCGAAAAAGCCGCCCGCGGCGTATCCGCCCGCCGGGCTCCACCAGCCATGGCCGCCGAAGCGGTGATGGAAGCCGTGATGGAAACCGCCGTGGTGGAAGCCGTGATGGAAGCCGCCATGGTGCCCGAAGCTTCCGTGCCCGAAGCCGCGCGCTTCGGCTCGTCCGGGCGCGGTCGCCAGGGCGGCGAGGGCGAGGCAGGACAGGATCGCGGTCTTCGTCGAGGTGATCGTCATGAGTTGTCTCCCGTTGCGATACGGGGACGATGCACCGGAGAGCCCGGGGGGACTGTGACCCGAGTCACAGTTTCAGTGTGATCCTCCGGTCGGTCAGCGACGCGCTCGGGGGAGCGGCTAGGACGTCGTCGCGCGCGGGTGGCGCAGCCAGACCTCGAGGGGCTGGCTGCGGCCGCGGATCGCCGCGGTCCGGCTCTCGAAAGCGCCCTCCGACCGCTCGAGCCCGGCCGCCTGCGCCAGCTCGGCGCTGAGTGCCAGGCGAGCGTGGGCGTCCGCCGCGACCGCCAGAAGGCGGCTCGCCACGTTGACCGTGTCGCCCGTCGCGGTGATGTGCTGGTTGGTGTCGCTGCCGAGGCGCGAGAGGATCACCGGCCCGTAATGCGCGCCGATGCGCAGATCGAGGGCCGGCCCGGATCCGTGCAGGACCGGGCTGTCCGCGATCCAGGCGCGCGTGCGGACGATGAGTTCCTCCGCGGCCTGGACGGCGTGCGCCGCCTGGTCCGGGTCCGGATCGAGGGCGCCGAACAGGATCATGGCGCCGTCGCCCATGAAGTTCACCACGACGCCCCCGCGCAGGGTCACCGCTTCGTCCACGAGATCGTGGAACGTCTTGAGCATCGCCCGCGTCCGCGCCGGGCCGAGCTGCTCGCTCCGGCGCGTGAAGCCGGTGAGGTCGACGAACAGCACGGGGATGTCGCGCGCGACCGGCTCGGCGAGGTAACCCGGATCGCGCGCGAGCCGCTCGGCCAGGGCGGCAGGCTGCATCCGCCGCAGCACCTGCTCGGACCGCGCCACGCGCGCGCTCTGGCGGCGCTCGAGCGTCTGGCGGCCGACCGCGCAGACCAGCGCCGGCAGTCCCACGGCCGCGAGCGGCAGGGCGGCGCTCAGCCAGATGCCGTGGGCGAATGCGACGGCGCCCGCGGCGAGCCATCCTGCCGTCGCGAGCAGGACCAGGATCAGGCCCGGGCCCGGCGGCAGCAGCGCGATGGCGAGCGCGGACCCGACCGCCAGGAGGACCGAGGCCGCGGCGTCTCGCTGCCGCACGCCGGCGTCCCGGACGAGGGCGTCCCCCGTGGTGAGGTGGGCGATGCCGGTGGCGAGGAGTTCGACGCCGGGCAAGACGGGATCGAACGCGGTGGCGAAGGTGTCGCCGCCGCCGAGCGCGGTGACGCCGATCACGACGATGCCGTCCGAGAGCGCCGCGGCCGGCGCCGTCCCGTCGAGGAGGGCGGCCGCGCTCACCGTCGCGATCGTGCGTCGCGGACCGTAGGGGCGCAGCGGGAGGTGGTAGCCGAGGTCCAGCGACAGGGCGCGGTCGCCGATCTGGACGCGCCCCTTGCTGAGCACGGGGTCGTTGCGCGCCGCCAGGGCGGCCGCGCGCAGCACGAAGGACGCGGCGGCGCCGTCGGCCGTGCGCACAACCAGGGGGAGATGGCGGGGTACGCCCGACGCGTCCTCGGCGACGTTGACGACACCGGACGCGACGTCTTCGCCGAGCTTCGGCGACGGCCGGTGGAGCGCGGTGGCGAACGGGATGCCGTCCTCGCTGGCGCTCCCGTCGAAGACCGCAGCCGAAGCCAGAATCGCTGTGGTCTTCCCGAGGGCGACGGCGAGCGCGCTGTCCGCCTCCGGCTGCCGCCCCGCCTCGAGGAACAGCACGTCGACGGCGATCACGCGCGGGCGGGCCTCCGCCACCCGCTCGACGATCCGCGCCATCGTGGTCCGCGAGACCGGGAAGCCGCCTTCGCGCCGCACCGTCGCGTCGTCGATCGCCACCACGGTGAGGTTGGCGGGCGGCGTGCGCGGGCCGGCGAGCCGCAGGCGCAGGTCCGTGAGGGCGGATTCCAGGCGGTCGAGGGGCGTCGCGCGCCCGGCGAGATGGAGATGGCCGAGCCAGGCGCCCCAGGCGAGCGCGCCGAGCGACGCGGCGAGCAGGAAGACGCGCCGCGCCAGCCGGAAGGTCCGGTCGGGCGTCGGAGCTGCCGGCCGACCGGCCTCGCTCAACGCCCGAACCGCTCGAGCAGGCTCCTGACGCGCTCCTGGGGCCAGCGCCGGACCTCCAGAGGGTCGCGGCCGTCATCGACGTCGACCCCCTCGCCCGGCCCGAGCGTGACGGCGACCTGCGGGTCGGTGCGCCGGGCGACGTCAACCCGTCCCTGCGCCACGAAGACGGAGGTGCGCGCCCGCGTCACGTCGACGGCGTAGACCGTGCCCCGCACCGAGGCCACCGCGTGGGGGGTGAGGATCTGGAAGCCGTCTCGGCGGACGCGGCGGCTCGCCGGGATGGTGACGAAGACCGCGTTGCCGCCGATCTCGGCGCCCTTGAGATGTCCGTCACCGTCGGAACCCACGGGGCGCAGGCTGCCCGCGCGCTCGGTTTCGAGCGTCAGGCCGTCGGCGCAGTGCAGGATCCGCAAGGGCGGATCGAAGCGCGTCGTCTCCGTACATCGCGTCTGCGCTGCGGCGCTCGACGCCGCGAGGGTGAGGGCGGCCGTGGCCGCCAGGCGCGCTGTCGTTCTCATGCGGTGAAGCCCTGTCGACCCGATCATGTCTGCGCCCGCGCGCCCAGCGCGACGAGCCGGTGTGAGGCCCGCACGGTGACGCGCGCGCGGCCGAGATCGATGAGGCCCGATCTCTGCCAGTCCTGCAGGACGCGGTTCACGCTCTCCCGGGCCGCGCCGACGAAGGCCGCGAGTTCCTGCTGCGTCACCTGGATCTCGGCGCCGTAATCCTCCGACAGCATGATCAGGCGCCGGGCGAGGCGCATGTCGAGCGGCAGCAGCGTCGCCTCCTCCATGCGCGCGCTCATCCAGCGCAGGCGCTGGCACAGCAGGCCGATGATCCGGACCGCCAGGGCGGGATCGCCGTGGAGCAGTTTGAGGAAGGCCCGCCCCTCGACGACGAACAGGTCGGCCGGCTCGAGCGCCACGGCCTCGGCGGTCCGTGGATGGCCGTCTAGGAAGGCGATCTCGCCGAAGACGTCGCCCGGCCCGAGCAGGTTGAGGGTGACCGCGCGCCCGTCGTCGGAGCCGGCCCCGATCCGGATCTGCCCGCGCCGCACGGCGTAGAGGGCATCGCCTGGATCGCCTTTCTGGAAGAGGATCTCGTGTCGCGCGAGGCTGCGCGTCGTGCAGAGCCCGGCAATGGTCTCGATCGCCTCCGGACCAAGCTCAGCGAAGAACGCGTTGGCCTTCAGAAACCGAACGAGCGTGTGCGGCGTGCTCACGACTGCATCTCTCCGGCCGTCGAGCTGGGGCTTATGCGCGTGTCGAGGGCCGATTAGCAAGGCTTACACTGCGAGAGCGGAGGATGATCATGGTCTCCGCCCGCGGGCGTGCTCACGGCGGCGACGATTGTTACAGGCCGCGGGCCCGCTCCAGCATGCCGGTGGCCCGTTCGCCGATCACCCCGCACGGCGCCTGGCTGTCGCCGGTGGTCAAGCGGGGCAGGATCGAGGCGTCCAAGACCGTCCGAGCGTCGCGGCCCGCTCGGGCGGTGCAGCCCTGAAGCCGGTCGGTGACCGCGGAAGCACGGATTCAGTCCGCCCTCGCCGCGCCGGACGGGCGGAACGCCCGCGCGCTGCCGCGGGCGCGGCAGAGGTCGGCGCGGGCCGCGGTCGCCGTCACGTCGACCGAGTGGGACAGGTCGTTCGCCTCGATGACCGGCGGCGTCGCCATGTCGGTGTGCCGCGCGCGATCAGGCCTCTCGAGAGCGTCTGCGGCGGGTCGGAGCGACTGTCGCGCGCGGATCGTACCCCCGTGGACGATCACTTGTCCGAGCGCGTCTTCCTCGGATCGTCGGAGGGATTGATGTAGTCGAGCCCGAAGGGCCCTGTTCCCGAGACCTGGATCACGGCCGGGTCGCGCGTCGTCCAGAGCGCGTGGGGCATCTTGGCCGGCAGATACAGGAAGGCACCCGGCCGGAGAGATTGCCCCCGGCTCGCGTCGATCGTCTTCCCCATGTCGTGGACGAGTGTGCCGGACAGCAAGGTCACGCTCTCGTCGGTCGCGTGCGTGTGCGGAGCGATGATGTAGTTCGGCGGGAACCGGAGCCTGAGCGTGAACGGTCCGGGCTTGTCCGGATCGCCGGCGATGATGCTGATCTCGCTGCCCTTCGGGAGGGAGGGCGGCGCAGCGCGCCACTGAATGGCGTCGTCACCGGTGACCATGACCATCTCGCCCGCGCGCGCGTCCGGCGCGAGGCATGCGAGGAAGAGGGCGAGACAGCAGCTCTGGCGCAAACGCATCGACAATCTCCAGATCGGCGCTGGGGCGAGCCCGGATCGAACCCGTCCGCTGACGCCGAGCCCGCTTTACCGTCGGCGGCGCTCGCGACAGGGTCCGTCCTGTTAGACCGTGCGCCTTCGGACCCGCTACGGCAGAACGCCCGTACCGACCCGGGCAAATCGCACGACCTTGCCGGGGACCCTTCCAAGACGGTCGCGGGCTCGCATACTCTCGGCCTTTCGGGAGAACACGGGTGACACCCTTCAGGCTCAAGCAGGTCCTGGCCGTCTGGGACGCGCGCGAGCTGGATCTCAAATGGGCCCTCGTCGGACGCATCGCGCTGATCGCGATCCTCTGCGCTGCCGGAGCGGCCGCCTACGCGATGCACGACGTCGCGGCGAAGACCCGACACCGAAACGCCGAGACGGCCGATGAGGTGCACAAGCAGCTCCGCCTCCAGCTCCTGCGAATCGAGCGGGCGGCCGACATTCCCCAACGCTTCCCGGATTGGGAGATCGTCACCCGGTACGCTCTGCAACCCGGCCAGTGCGTGCAGCTGATCCCGGCGGAGGCCGGTCCGACACGGTCGAGCTGCTTGGGCGTCGAGGCGCACGCGCGCGCCGCACCCGACTGGTTCGCGACGCTCTACCGGTTCCTCTTCTTCGCCGGATCCACCGTCCGCCTGCTCCTCGAGCATCAGGGATCGCGGATCGGGATCGTCGAAGCGGACATCGATCCCGACGCGGTCGTCGGGTCAGCGTGGATCGTGCTGAGACAGGTGTCCGGCGCACTCGCGGCCATGACCGTCGTCCTGTGCGTGCTGGTCTACGGCGCGGTGGCGCACGCGCTGCATCCCGCCAACGAGATCCTGGTCGGTATCGATCGCGTCGCGAAGGGCGACCTCGGATGGCGTCTGCCGAGCCTCCGCCTGCGCGAGCTCCGACGCATCGCGACGGTCTTCAATCAGCTTGCCAGCCATCTCCAAATCGCCACGCGGGAACGTGCCGAGCTCGCGCGCCGGCTGATCGATGCCCAGGAGCAGGAGCGGCGGTGGCTGTCGCTCGAACTGCACGACGACGTCGCGCAGCGTCTGACGGCGTTGAGCCTTCTCGCCCGGTCGATCCAGGAGGGCGCGCGCTCCTCGTCGCCTTCGGTCGTGGCCGAGAGTGCCGAACTCGCCACCATGGCGTCGGACGCCGTGCGCGCGCTCCGGAGCACCCTCGCCGCACTCAGGCCGCCCGAGATCGACGATCTCGGGCTGCGGGTCGCGCTCCGGAGTCTGATCGCCGCCCAGGCGCAGCGCGCCGGGGGCCGGATCCACGTCACGCTCGCGGCCGACGCGCAGGCCGATCGCCTGCCCTCCGACGCGGCGGCCCATATCTACCGGATCGTCCAGGAAGGCCTCACCAACGCCGTCCGCCACGCGGCCGCGCGCACCGTCGCGATCGCGCTGAACGTCGCGGAGACCGACGGCGGCGCCGAGGTCCAGCTGATCCTCACGGACGACGGGAGCGGCGCCCCCGTGGAGGCGCTGGAGCGCCCGCATTCCGGTCTCGGCCTGCTCGGCATGCGCGATCGCGTCCACGCGCTCGGCGGGCAGATCGTGACGGAAACGTCCCCGGGCGGCGGATTCCGCCTGCGGGTCCGCTTTCACGCCGCGCTCGCGGGCGAAGAGGTGTCATGACCAAACGGCGCATACGCGTGATGCTCGTCGACGATCACGCCGTCGTGCGGGAGGGCTATCGGCGGCTCCTGGAGCGGCAGCCCGACATGGAGGTCGCCGCCGAGGCCGGGGACGGCGCGGAGGCCTATCGCGCCTACCGCATGGTGGAGCCGGACGTGGTCATCATGGACATCAGCATGCCCGGCCGCGGTGGGATCGACGCCATCCGTCAGATCCGGCAGGTGGATCCGAGCGCCCGCATCCTCGTCTTCAGCGTGCATGCCGCAGTGAGCTACGCGCTCCAGGCCATACGCGCCGGCGCCCGCGGCTACATCACCAAGAGCAGCGCTTCGGATCTCCTCATCGAAGCGGTGCGAAGCGTGTTCAACAACAAGCTGACCCTGTGCGCGGAGATCTCGCACCTGCTGGCCGCGAGCCGGCTGGCGGAGGAGACGTCGCCGATCGACCAGCTGTCGCCTCGGGAATTCGAGATCCTGCGGATGATCCTCGACGCACGGCACACGGACGCGATCGCGGCCGATCTCAGCCTCTCGCCCAAGACCGTCGCGAACTATCACTACGCCATCAAATCGAAGCTCGGCGTCAGCTCGGACGTGGAACTCGTCTACTGCTGCATCCGGTGCGGGCTGATCGATCCCTTCGCGGTCGTCGGAGCGGACTAGAACGCGCGGGCGCGCGGCCCGCAGCGGTGCGCGTCACACGTCCAGGTTCGCGACGCTCAGCGCGTTCTCCTGGATGAACTCGCGCCGGGGCTCGACCACGTCGCCCATCAGCTTCACGAACAGGTCGTCGGCATCGGTGACGTCCTTGACCTTGACCTGCAGCAGCGAGCGCACGTCGCGGTCGAGCGTGGTCTCCCAGAGCTGCTGGGCGGTCATCTCGCCGAGGCCCTTGTACCGCTGGAGCTGAAGGCCCTTCCGGCCGAAGGCCATCACGGCCTCGAAGAGCGCCACGGGCCCGTACAGCACCGTCTCGTCGGACTTCCGCATCAGCGTGGCCGGCTCGCCGTAGATCTCCCGGAAGGCGTCGGCCCGCTCGGAGAGGCGCCGGGCCTCCTGCGATGTGATCAGGCCGGCGTCGAGGGTCGAGACCTGCCGAACGCCCCGGAGCGTCCGGCTGAGGCGATAGCCGTCCTCGAACGACTCGCCCTGCCAGCCGCGCTCGATCTCGTCGGCGATGGCGTCGAGCCGGCGCGCGGTCATGTCGGCCAGCACCTCGGCCTCGCCCGGCCGCGACGCCGCCTCGGCATCGAAGGCGCCGGCCAGCACCGCCTGCTCGACCACGGAGCGGTCGTAGCGCGTGTGCAGGCCCTGCAGGATGCTCCGGAACGTCCGGGCCTCCTCGACGAGGCTCTTGAGCTGCGCCCCGGCGAATTCCGCGCCGGTGGAGAGCCGCAGGATCGCGCCGTCGGTGCCCTGGTCGATCAGGTAATCCTCGAGGGCGCGCTCGTCCTTCAGGTAGATCGCCCGGCGGCCGCGCTCGGCTTTGTAGAGCGGCGGCTGCGCGATGTAGAGGTGGCCGCGCTCGATCAGCTCCGGCATCTGCCGGAAGAAGAAGGTGAGCAGGAGCGTGCGGATGTGCGAGCCGTCCACGTCCGCGTCGGTCATGATGATGATGCGGTGGTAGCGCAGCTTCTCCGGGTTGAAGCCCTCCCGGTCCGTGGAGGAGCGCCCGATCCCGGCGCCCAGCGCCGTGATCAGGGTGCCGATCTCCGCGGAGGACAGCATCCGGTCGGCGCGCACGCGCTCGACGTTGAGGATCTTGCCGCGCAGGGGCAGCACGGCCTGGAAGGTCCGGTCGCGGCCCTGCTTGGCCGAGCCGCCGGCAGAATCGCCCTCCACCAGCAGGATCTCGCACTTGGTCGGGTCGCGCTCCTGGCAGTCGGCGAGCTTGCCGGGCAGCGAGGCGATATCGAGCGCACCCTTGCGGGTCACGGTCTCGCGCGCCTTGCGGGCGGCCTCGCGGGCTGAGGCCGCCAGCACCACCTTGCCCATCACCGACCGCGCCTGGCTCGGATTCTCCTCAAGCCACGTGGACAGGCCCTCGTTGAGCACGTTCTCCACGGCCGGGCGCACCTCGGACGAGACGAGCTTGTCCTTGGTCTGCGACGAGAATTTGGGGTCCGGCACCTGCACCGAGATGACCGCGGTGAGCCCCTCGCGGCAATCCTCGCCGGTCAGCGAGACTTTCTCCCGCTTGGCGACGCCGCTGGACTCGGCGTAGCCGGTGATCTGGCGCGTCAGGGCGGCGCGGAAACCGGCCATGTGGGTGCCGCCGTCGCGCTGCGGGATGTTGTTGGTGAAGGGCAGGACCGTCTCGTTGAACGAGTCGTTCCACCAGAACGCGACCTCGACGCGAATTCCATCGCGTTCGGAGCTGACGACGACGGGGCTCGTCATCCCGTCGATCGGCTTGCGGGAGCGGTCGAGGTACCGGACGAAGGCCTCGATGCCGCCCTCGTAGTACAGCTCCTCGCGCTTCTTCTCCGCGTGGCGGGCGTCGGTCAGGACGATGCGGACGCCGGAATTGAGGAAGGCGAGCTCGCGCAGGCGCTTCTCCAGCGTGCCGTAGTCGAACTCGATCATCGTGAAGGTGTCGGTCGACGGCAGGAAGGTGACTTCCGTGCCGCGCCTCCCGTTCCCGGGCCCGATGATCTCCAGGGGCGCCACGGCGTCGCCGTGGCGGAACTCCATCGCGTGCTCCTTGTCGTTGCGCCAGATGCGCAGGCGCAGCCACGACGACAGGGCGTTCACCACCGAGACGCCGACGCCGTGCAGGCCGCCGGAGACCTTGTACGAGTTCTGGTCGAACTTACCGCCGGCATGCAGCTGGGTCATGATGACCTCGGCCGCCGAGACGCCCTCCTCCTTGTGAATGTCCACCGGGATGCCGCGCCCGTTGTCGGAGACCGTGCAGGAACCGTCGGCGTTGAGCGTCACGGTGACGAGGTCGGCGTGGCCGGCCAGGGCCTCGTCGATGGCGTTGTCCACGACCTCGTACACCATGTGGTGGAGGCCGGAGCCGTCGTCGGTGTCGCCGATATACATGCCGGGCCGCTTGCGGACGGCGTCGAGGCCCTTCAGCACGCGGATGGATTCCGCGCCGTAATCGGCGGGCTCGGTCTGGGGGGTGTCGGCCATGAACTTCCTCGGCAGGCGGGCCTGATCGCGTCGGTGGCAGATGCGCCCTCGGGCGCCCGCGCCTGAACTCTCGCTTGGTCCGCCTGATATAGGGGTTCCGCGTTGAGATTGCACGATTTTACGGGTCCGCGGCGGGCCCGTCCCGTCGCTTTTGTGACGCCCGTCGCTTAATGCTGCGTTAGCCCTCGATGCCGCCCGCGCTCGCCGCATCCAGGCGGTCGATCGCCCCGGGTGCGAGCGTCAGCCGGACGGCGCCGAGCAGCTCGTCGAGCTGCGCCACGGAGGTCGCGCTCGCGATGGGCGCGGTGATGCCGGGGCGGGCGATGATCCAGGCGAGCGCGACCTGGGCCGGACTCGCGCCGTGGGCCTGCGCGACCGAATCGAGGACGTCGAGCAGCGCGAGGCCGCGGGGGTTCAGGTACTTGGCGACCCGGTTCTCCCGCGGGCGTCCCGCCGCGTCGTCGGCACTGCGGTACTTGCCGGTCAGGAAGCCGGCCGCCAGGGAGAAGTAGCCGATCACGCCGATCTGCTCGGCCCGGCAGAGCGGCTCAAGCTCGGCCTCGTAGCCGCGCTGGGCGAGGCTGTAATCGGGCTGCAAGCACTCGTAGCGCGGCAGGCCCGCGGAGGCCGAGACCGCCAGCGCCTCCGCGAGCCGGGCCGCGGTGTAGTTCGAGGCGCCGATCGCCCGGACCTTGCCGGCCGCGATCAGGCGCTCGTGCGCCCTCAGGGTCTCTTCGAGGGGCACCGCCGCGTCGTCGAGATGCGACTGGTACAGGTCGATCCGGTCGACCCCGAGGCGCCGCAGCGAGGCCTCGCAGGCCCGCTCGATATGGGCCGCCGAGAGGCCCTGGCCGGCCTCGCCGAGGTCCATGCCGACCTTGGTCGCCAGGACGATCCGGTCACGCGCGCCCGGTCGGGCCGCGAGCCACCTGCCGATCACCGTCTCGGATTCCCCGCCGACGTGGCCCGGGGCCCAGCGCGAGTAGACGTCGGCGGTGTCGATGAAGTCGAAGCCGCTCTCCACGAACCGGTCGAGGATCGCGAAGGACGCGGCCTCGTCGGCCGTCCAGCCGAAGACGTTGCCGCCGAGGCAGAACGGCGCGACCGTCAGGTCGGAGCGGCCGATGCGGCGCCTGTCCATGCGCGTCAATCCTGCAGGAAGGGGTTGGACACGCGCTCCGCGCCGAGAGTGCTGGTCGGTCCGTGGCCGGGGATGAAGGCGACGTCGTCGCCCAGCGGCAGGACCTTGTCCTTGATGGCGCGGATGAGCTGCTCGTGGTTGCCGCCGGGCAGGTCGGTGCGGCCGACCGAGCCCTTGAACACCACGTCGCCGACGAGGGCGAAGCGCGCGTCCCGGCTCACGAACACGACGCTGCCGGGCGAGTGGCCGGGGCAGTGGAGGATGTCGAAGCCGAGCCCGCCGACCGTCACGGCGTCGCCCTCGTCGAGCCACCGGTCAGGCGTGACGGGCCGGGCGGCGCCGAGGCCGTAATTGGCCGCCGTCTCGGGCAGGGAATCGAGCAGGAACTTGTCGGCCTGATGCGGGCCCTCGATCGGCACGCCGAGGCGCTCGCGCAGCTCGTCGGCGCCGGCGGCGTGGTCGACGTGCCCGTGGGTCAGCAGGATCTTCTCGACGGTGACGCCCTGCTCGCGGATCGCCGCCTCGATACGGTCGAGGTCGCCGCCGGGATCGACGACGGCGCCGACCTTGGTGGCGTCATCCCAGATCAGGGTGCAATTCTGCTGGAAGGGCGTGACCGGGATGATTCCGGCGCGTGGCGTACCTGGCATGTCGTCCCGCGTGTTGGTGGCGCCGCTCCGGACGCCCTCCGCCCCAGTTTAGCGTAGAACGCCGGTGGGCGGCACCCTGCGCGGCACCCTGCGCGGCACGCTCAGGCCGCGTCGCCCCTGGGGCGGCGCAGGCTGTCGTGAAGCGCCAGCATCTCGGCCATGCCGAGCGCCCGCGAGCTCCAGCGGGTCTCCGCGGCGTTGACCTGGGTGAACCGGTCGTGGGACCGCCCGCCATAGGCGCCGAACAGGGCTCTGCCCGCCTCGACGGCACCGTCGCCGGGCGCCGTCTCGTCCGGCCGGTCGATCCGGTAGGACGGCGTCGGGGAACGGCCGGTCACGCCGATCCGCACCCAGGCGTCGCCGTGATGCTTCTGGCACATCCGCATGGTGCTCAGGACCTGGCGCAGGTAGGCCTCGCCGTCGGCGAGATCCGGCAGGACGTCGGCGATCGTCGCGTCCAGGGGATGATGCTTCGTCCGGGCCATGTCCCACCTCGCTCCGGCCTGTCCTACCGTGTCGGCCGGCCGAGGGCGAGCCGGGCCCCGGTGTTCCTCACGTCGGCCGCCGCTTCAGCAGCGCGTCGAGCCCGCCGACGCGGAACCAGTGGTAGCCGTATCCCTCCAGGAACAGGCAGTGGCGGCCGTCGTCCTTGACCTCGCTGCGGGCGCCGGTGAGCAGGTCGACGAGGATGTCGTGCTCGCGATCCTCGGATCCCGACGCCATCGCCACCTCCACGGGCTCCGGCGCCAGATTGTGGACGCACAGGATGGCATTGCCGCGCCACGCGTAGCGCAGCGCCAGGACCGACGGGCGCCCGGTCTCCATCGCGACGACGTCGCCCCAGCCGATCTCCGGCGCCTCCTTGCGCTGCCGGATCATGCTCTGCATCCAGTTGAGCAGCGAGCCCTCCTCGTGGCGCTGGTCGGCGACGTTCACGTGCGCGTAGCCGTAGGGGCCGTGGTCGATCAGGGGCAGGACGGTGCGCCGGGCCGTCGAGAAGCCGCCCTGGTGCTCGCTCGTCCACTGCATCGGCGTGCGGGCGCAGTCGCGCTCCGGCAGAGCCAGCTCGTCGCCCATGCCGATCTCGTCGCCGTAGCGCAGCACCGGCGTACCCGGGAGGGTGAACATCAGCGAGTAGGCGAGCCGGATCCGGCGGGGATCGCCCGCCAGCATCGGCGCGAAGCGGCGGCGGATGCCGCGGTCGTAGAGCTGCATCCCCTTCTCGGGTCCGAAGGCGTCGAACACGCTCTGGCGCTGCTTGTCGGTGAGGCGTCCCAGGTCGAGCTCGTCGTGGTTCCGCAGGAAGATGCCCCACTGGCAGGAGAGCGGGCGCGGCTTCGTCCGCTCGATCGCCTTGACGAGGGGCCGCGCATCGTGGGCCGCCAGGGCGTAGAAGGTCGCCTGATTGACCTGGAAGTTGAACATCATGTGCATGCGGTCGGCGTCGTCGCCGAAATAGTCGAGGTCCTGCTTCGGCAGGATGTTGGCCTCGGCCAGGATGATCGCGTCGCCCTGGCGCCACTGCAGGAACTCGCGCAGGTCGCGCAGCATCTCGAACTGCTCGCGGGGCTTGCCGCCGACATCGGCGCCCTTCTCGGCGATGACGAACGGCACCGCGTCCATGCGGAAGCCGGAGACGCCGAGCTGGATCCAGAAGCCCATGATCTTCAGGATCTCGGCCAGCACCTCCGGATTGGCAGTGTTGAGATCGGGCTGGAAGTTGAAGAAGCGGTGGAAGTACCAGGCCTTGGCCTCGGTGTCGTAGGTCCAGGTGGTTTCCTGAACGCCCGGGAAGACCATGCCCTCGTCGGCGCTCGCGGGGCGCTCCTTCGACCAGACGTACCAGTCGCGGTAGGGCGATTTGGGGTCGGACCGGGCCGACTGGAACCACGGGTGCTGGTCCGAGGTGTGGTTGACGACGAGGTCGATGAGGACGCGCAGGCCCCGCTGCTTGGCGGCGTGCGTGAAGGCGACGAAGTCCCCGAGCGAGCCGTAATCCGGATCGACGCCGTAATAGTCGGCGATGTCGTAGCCGCCGTCCTTCTTGGGCGAGGGCTGGAACGGCATCAGCCAGACCGCGGTGGCGCCCAGGCCCTGGATGTAGTCCAGTCGGCGCTCCAGCCCGGCGAAGTCGCCGATGCCGTCGCCGTTGGCGTCCATGAACGTGCCGACCGACAGGCAGTAGATGATCGCGTTCTTGTACCACAGGTCGTTGATCATGGGCCCCCCGGCGTCGTCGCGCCTCACGAACGTGGGAGTCGGCCAAAGCGTTGCCGTGCGGCGTCTCCTTAAATCAGCCGCGTTGTGCACGCCCTGTTCAGGCGCGCTCCCGAAAGGTCCGCGCTCGCCCCGTCGCGTCCCCCGAATCCGGCCCGTATGAACGCCATCCTGATCAAGCTGTTCGCGACCGCCCTGACGCTCAGCCAGGTCACGACACGGCCGGACGCGGTCCGGACGCAGTTCGATCCCGCGACGGACGGCCCGGAGGTGGTGCGCCTGCTGCGCGACGGCTGCGCCCACATGCGCAAGGCCTTCGACATCGAGGACATCAATCTCGACGAGTTGATCACCACCGCGATGGAGGATCCGTCCACGGTCGCCGGTCCGGCCGCGCCGAAGATCCTGCACGGTCTCGACCTGACCGAGCTCAACACGAGCTACAAGCAGTTCTGCAAGGGCGAGAACCCGGCGAACTCGCCCTTCGACGCAAAGGCGGTGATCGAGTTCTACGACAACGCCACCAAGGATCTGCCCAGCGCCGAGGCCCTGCGCGACAAGGCCCTGCCGGGGATGACCCGGATCCTCGACGGCGCCGGCAAGCCCTTCGCCGAGGCGTCGGAGCCGAACGGCCGCCGCATCGTGGTGCCGATCACGGCCGTTCCGAACCTCGTCCAGAAGGCCTTCATCGCCGCCGAGGACAAGCGCTTCGAGACCCATCACGGCATCGACGAGCGCGGGGTGATCCGCGCCTTCATCGCCAACCTCGCCTCGCCGGGGCGGCCGGCGGGCGGCTCGACCATCACCCAGCAGGTGGTCAAGAACCTCTCGGTCGGCGACGACGTCACCTACGAGCGCAAGATCCGCGAGATGATCGTCGCGTCGCGGCTGGAGCGCATCCTGACGAAGCCGCAGATCCTGGGGCTCTACCTCAACGGCATCTATCTCGGTCGCGGCGCCTACGGCATCGAGATGGCCGCGCAGAGCTATTTCGGGAAGCCGGTGGGGCAGCTGACCCTTCCGGAAGCGGCGCTCCTCGCCGGCATGCCCAAGGGGCCGAACTTCTACAGCCCGGACAAGTACCCCGACCGCGCGCGGGAGCGGCGCGCCTACGTGCTCGCCCGCCTCAAGGAAGAGGGGACGATCACCGAGGCCGAGATGAGCGCGGCGATCAAGTCCGATCTCGGTCTGAGGCCGATCGAGACCGCGCGGCGCGATTCCGGCTTCTACGTCGTGGATTTCCTCAATCGCGAGGCCCGGACCTTCGCGGGCGTGGATTCGCTGACCTCCGGCTCGCTGACCGTCCGTTCGACGATCAACGCGGGGCTGCAGCGCGCCGTCGAGGACGCCCTGCAGGACGGCCTCGCCAATTACGAGCGCGGCACCGGCCGTCAGGCCTTCACGGGGCCGGAACTCAACCTCGCCGACAGCGTCCGGCGGATCCAGGCGGCGACGCCGGCACCGGAAGGCTCCGCCTCGGCCGCGCCGGCCGTCACCGGGGCGCGGCCGGAGGCCGCGAAACCCGACGCCAAACCGGAGGCCGGGCCGGCCGCGAAGCCGCGCCGCGGCGAGAGGGTCGCGGCCGTGCCGCAGAAGAAGCCGGCGTGGCTGCTGGCGCTCGAGAGCGCCCGCCCGGTCCTCTACGACGTTCACTGGCCGATGGCGGTGGTGCTGGAGACCGGCCGCGGCGGCGCGAAGGTCGGTCTCGCCGACGGCCGCATCGCCCCCCTCGATCCCGGCATCGCCCGCGGCAAGCTGCAGCTCTACGACGTGATCCGCGTGAAGGTCAGCGCCGGCAAGGGCGGCCCGCGCGCGCAGCTCCGCGTCCGGCCGACCGTCCAGGGCGCGGCCCTGGTGTTGGAGAACCAGACCGGCCGGATCCTCGCGATGGCCGGCGGCTTCTCCTACCCGCTGAGCCAGCTCAACCGGGTCACCCAGACGGTGCGCCAGCCCGGCTCGACGCTGAAGCCGCTGACCTACCTCGCCGCGCTCAACGCCGGCCTGCAGCCGAACACCCTGGTGATGGATTCCGCCGTGACCCTGCCGCCCATCGGCGGGGCCGGCGATTCCTGGTCGCCGAAGAACTACGAGGGCGGCGGCTCGGGACCGACGACCCTGCGGCGCGGCCTGGAATTCTCCAAGAACCTCGTCACCGCCCGGCTCCTCCAGGGCGGGATCGCCCCGAAGGCGCCGGCGAGCCTGAAGCGGGTCTGCGACATCGCCCTCGAGGCGCAGATCTACGCCGAGTGCGAGCCCTACTACCCCTTCGTCCTCGGCGCGCAGCCGGTGCGGATGCTCGACCTCGCGGGCTTCTACGCGGCGGTGGCCAACGAGGGCGCCCGCCCGGCGCCCTACGCTCTCGAATCGGTCGAGCGGGACGGCAAGCCGCTCTACACGCACGCCGCCAAGGAGCCGGTGCGGATCGCCTCGGCGGACCGCGTGGCCTTCTACCAGCTGAAGACCATGCTGCAGGGCGTGACGCAGCACGGCACGGCCGCGGCGCTCGCGAAGGTCTCGGCCTACGTCGCGGGCAAGACGGGCACCTCGGAGAACGAGAACGACGCGTGGTTCGCCGGACTGACCAACGAGATCAGCGTGGTGGTCTGGGTCGGCTACGACAACGCCGACGGCACCCGCAAGACGCTCGGCCGCGGCCAGACCGGCGGCCACGTCTCGGTGCCGATCGCCTCGGCGATCCTGCAGGCGGCCTGGGCGAACGGCGTCGCCAAGGCGCCGCTGCGGGGCCCCTCCCCCGAGGCGCGCCCGTTCATCGCCGACCTGCCGGTCGACCCGCGCAGCGGCGTACGGGTCGCCGGCGGCGGATTCCTCGAACATTTCCGCACCAGCGGTGACGGGCGCATGGCGGACACCCAGTACCGCCTCGTGCCACGCGAGACGCTCTACGCCATGCGGCCGGACGCGCAGGACGGCGATCTCGCCGGCGACGACGGCGCGAGCGTCGCGGGCGACTACTACGGCAACATGACCGGCGAGCGGCCGCGATCCGACTTCCTCGACCCGTTCGGCGAGCGTCCCGCGCCGCGCAGCCGCCGCGCGCAGGGCGACGTGGATCTCTACGGTCAGGATCCCTACAAGCCCTGGCCGGGCCAGACGAATCGCTCGCCCTTCGGCGGGGACGACGACGCGCGCCGCCCGCGCCGCCGCGATCCCGACTACCTGTTCGGCGAAGACCCCGGTTACTGACAGCCCTCCCCGACAGACGAGAACCCCGTTGCGCCAGCAGCTTCCCGCGGCCCTGGCGGCCGCCCTCACGGCCGCGCTCCCGGCCCTCCCGGCACGCGCCCAGACGCCCGCCGCCAACACCGCCCCGGCGCCGGGGCCCGAGCGGATCAAGGAGGTGCCCTCGGTCACGGCCGTCGATCCGGCCGCGATCAAGCCGGGCCAGATCCTGTTCACCGACCACCGCGACAACCCGTCGGCGCCGGAGAACGGCCTGATCCCGTACCTCGACTGGCTGAAGGCGCGGCCGGCCGAGGCGGCGGCGCTCGCCCCGTATCCCGGCTACAAGGAGCCGGACTACACGGTCACGGTGAACGGCGTGACCAAGCCGCGGCACGAGACCCTGAAGGTCTACGTCGCCGAGGGGCGCTTCGTCGTCCCGCGGCCGCCCGAGGCGATCGACCTCCAGGCCTTCGCCAACCTCGCCTTCGTCCAGAAGATGGATCCGGCGATCAAGCACCGCACCCTGGCGGTCGCCGACGTGACGCCCAACAAGGACCCGGCCGCCGCCTTCGCCAAGCGTCCCGACCGTCCGTGGTGCGAGGGCGCCGGCGCCTGCATCGAGTCGCGCTACGACCTAGAGGGCAAGTTGCCGCTCGGCGTGAAGCTCGCCAACAAGCTCGAGGAAGGCTCGACCAAGAAGATCGCCGAGTTCGTCTCGTTCCAGAGCGAGCTGCGGGTGCTCGGGCCGGACCAGGGCGACCGGCTCAAGGCGCTGACCAAGATCGATGCCCCCGTCACCGGCGGCCTCGAGCAGACGATCTTCTGGGTCAATCAGATCCTGCGCTTCGGCAAGTTCCTGGCCGTGTTCCAGCCGATGCCGAACGACCCGACCAAGACGGTGGTCACGACCTACATGGCGCTGGCGATCAAGGGCGACGTCCTCGACCGCAAGGCCGAGTACGCCCGCGTGCCGGTTCTCAAGAATCTGCTGCCTGCGCAGGTGCTGATGGGCAATTCCAGCTTCAACACCGGCAACTCGATCAGCGCCGGCCTGCCGGTCTACGCCCGCAACCGGATCGCCACCTTCGCGGACGCGCTCACCAAGCGGTGACGCGCCGCGCGCGCCTCACATCCCGCGGTTGCCGATCGTCGGCAGCGTCGGCTGGGTGTAGGCGCGGTTCACGTCGCGGCGGGTCTGGGTGCCGTTGGTGTTACCCGAGGCCCGGTAGTTGTCGAGGTTGAAGGTCTCGGCGAGGCCGCTGCGGGAATCCGGGCCGTCGCTGGTGCTGCAGGCGCAGAGGCCGCCGAGCGTCAGCGCGGAGAGGGCGAGAAGGGTCAAGCGCATCGCGTATCCTGAAAGCGGGCCGTGGCCGGCCCGCGACCGGCCACGGCCGGAGCGGCCCTCACGGGACGTCTCGCGGCATGGTCAGCGCGGAGGCGCCTCCGTCAAGGTCGCGCGCAAGATGTAAATCCGTTCTGCCGCCTCCGATGCGCGCCGGCCACGGAAAATCCACCACAGACCGGGATTGCGGCGGATAGGGCCGGCCAATCGTGTTGAGTTCGGCCCCCTCCCCCTGGCGAATCCCGGTCGTTTCGGGCGACAACCCTCCGCGATGAGCAACGTCTTGCCCTTCCGTCCGCGCCCGACCGTCACCCGCCTCGCTCGCTGCGAAGTTGTGACCGTGGCCGGTGATCTCCTCGCCCTGCTGGAGCAGCTCGAGGATGTGAGCGCCCGCGCCGCCGCGATGGGGCGTCCGGCGATCGAGGTCGAGCGCACCGTCCAGCACCTCCTGGATGCCGTGAGCGCCGTGGAGCGCGCCCTCGACTGCATCGGCGAGGGCGAGCAGTCGGCGCCGGGCTAGACCGCGTCCCTGCGCGCTCGGGCGCCCCGGGCTCCTGACCGCGGGCACGTCGAATCCCGCGCCGGCGGGTCGCCGCGGGGCGTTCCTAAGCAGACTCTAAATCATCCGGAACCCTCCAGTACGCCTTGCGGTTGAGGGTCGGATGCTCGCGTCGGGCGTCGCTTCCGGAGGGTGCTATGAGGCTTCGCACGAGCAGCTTGCTGGCCGTCATGGCGGCCGGCGGTCTCCTCGCCGGGTCGGCGCTGCGCGCCCAGGCCGCCGAGGTCGGTTTCCTCGAGATGCTGTTCGGCGCCCGGCCGGCCCCGCAGCAGGCCCAGCCGGCCCCTGCCCCGGCCCCCGCCTTCGACGGCCGCGCCTTCGGCCGCCACGCGACCCCGCGGCTCGGGGCGGCGCGCCGCCGCTTCCAGACCCGCTACGCGGCGCTCCCGCTCAAGATCCGCGTCAAGGAGCGGGAGATCAGCGAGCGCCAGACCCCCATCGACATGAAGGGCGGCGCGACGGCGGCGCTGCTCAAGGACGAGACGCTGCGGCCGGGCGACATCGTCGTGCTGAATTCCGGCGCCCGGGTGTTCACCGGGAATCCCGACAAGCGCCACGCGATCCGGGATTTCGAGCCGGTTCAGAATTCGCGCTTCGTGAGCCGGGGCACGCGGAAGGTCCTGGCCGGGCTGTTCACGCCGGTCGGCGCCGTGCCCGCGCAGGAGGCGCGGCGGATGATGGCTCGCGCCCGGCAGCCGATGCCCGAGGTGGCGACGCCGATCCCAGCGCAGAAGACCGCCATGCGGGTGATCAACCCGTGGCAGGGCGGGCAGTGACCGGCGCCGCGCCGCTCAGAAGAAGCGTTCCTTGATGACGATCGTGTCGCCCGGCCGGACCGCGTAGGTCATCGGCACGATCCCGGAGATCAGCGAGCCACCGGCGTCGCGGGTCAGGACGGCGTAATCGCGCGCTGCCCGGGGGCCGAAACCGGCCGCGATCGCCACCGCCGTCTCAACGGTCATGCCGTTGACGAACGGGTACTGACCGGAGGTGGTGACTTCGCCGAGGATGTAGAAGGGTCGGTAGGCGTCCACTTCCACGGTGACGTGCGGCTCGCGCACGTATCCGGAGGCCAGCTTGGCCTCGATCGCCTTGGCCGCCTGCGCAGTCGTCTGGCCGCCCACCTGCACGGTCCCGATCAGCGGCATGGCGATGCGCCCCGCGCCGTCGACCGCGTATATGTTGGACAGGTTGTCCTGGCCGAACACGATCACCCGCAGCTTGTCGCCCGCCGCCAGCGTGTACCGCGCGGCGATCGAGCCGGTGCCGGTGGCATCGAGCTGGTCGGTGCGGAAGCTCGGCCGCAGGCAGCCGCCGAGCGCCAGAGTCGAGCCGAGTGCGAGGAGCAGAGCGCGCCGGTTCATCACCATCGCCGTCATGGATGCAGTTGCGGGGTGATGTAGGCCGTTAAGGTTAATGAAACTTGATCACCGCCCGACGGAGGCGGCGCCGTCACCGGTCCGCGCGGCCCTTAACTCTTGAGCAACCTTAACATCCACTAATGGCCGCGGGACGGCAGTAATGCCCGCCCGGCCTGTCTCCGCGTTCAGAGCGTCCGCATGTCCACGATCCGTCAACGCTCGACCTACGCCGTGCCCGGATCCCAGCCGCGCGCCGAGGAAGGCCTCGGCCTCGCGCAGCTGCCGCGGATCTTGCGGCGCTCGATCGGCTGGATCGTCGGGCCGACCCTGGTGGTCGCCCTGGGCGCGAGCGTCTTCGTCAACGTGGTCAGCCCCCGCTACACCGGCGAGGCGAAGGTGCTGCTCGAGAGCCGCGACCCGGCCTTCGCCCGCACCGCGCAGGAGCGCGGCGACCAGCTCGCGCCGATCGACGAGCAGGCAGTGGCGAGCCAGGTGCAGGTCGTGATGTCCCGCGATCTCGCCCGCGAGGCGATCCGCCGGCTCAAGCTCGTCGGCAACGCCGAGTTCGATCCCGGCGCGGGCAGCATCGGCGCCGTGCAGCGCGTGCTGATGATGCTCGGCATCGGTCCCAATCCCCTGGACCGCCCCGCCGAGGACCGGGTCCTCGACGCCTACTTCGACCACCTCTTAGTCTTCCCCGCCGGCAAGTCGCGCATTCTGACGATCGAGTTCCGCGCGAAGGACCCGAAGCTCGCGGCCGAGGCCGCCAACACCATCGCCAAGCTCTACATCGGATCGCTGGAGGCCGATAAGGTCGACACCGCCCGCTACGCCTCCACCTGGCTCGGCGGCAACATCGACGGGCTGCGCAAGCGCGTCGCCGAGGCGGAGGCCAAGGTCGAGGCGTTCCGCGCCAAGAACGGCCTCGTGGGCAGCACCGGCCTGGCCGGACGGCCGCTCAACGCCCAGCAGCTCGGCGAGCTGTCGAGCCAGCTCTCCGCGGCGCGGAGCCTGAAGGCCGACCTCGACGGCAAGGTGAAGGCCATCAAGGACCTGATCAAGGACGGGCGCGCCTTCGAGATTCCCGACGTCGCGAACAACGAGGTCATCCGCCGGATCGTCGAGAACCGGATCTCCGTGCGCGCCCAGCTCGCCCTCGAGTCGCGGACCCTCCTGCCGGCTCACCCGCGGATCAAGGAGCTGCACGCCCAGCTCGAGGACCTCGACGCCCAGATCAAGGCCTCGGCCGAGCGCGTCGTGCGCACGATGGAGAACGACGCCAAGATCGCGGGCGCCCGGGTCGAGAGCCTCCAGGCCGCCGTCGACGGCCAGCAGGACGTCGTCGTCCGCGGCAACGCCAGCGAGATCCAGCTCCGCGCGCTGGAGCGCGAGGCCAAGGCGCAGCGCGAGCAGCTCGAATCCTATCTCGGTCGCTACCGCGAGGCGGCGGCGCGCGACGGCGAGGCCGCGACCCCCGCCGACGCCCGCATCGTGTCCCGCGCGGTAACGCCCGAGGTTCCGTCCTTCCCGAAGAAGCTGCCGATCGTCGCTTTCGCGACGCTGCTGACGCTGATGCTCTCGGTCGGTGGGGTCATCGCCAGCGCGCTGCTCGCCGAGTCCGGCCGCGCCGCCGGCGACCGCGACGGCGATCCGGCAGACGATCGGCGGCGCCGCGAGCCGGTGCTGGATCGGCCGTCCTTCACCTTCCCGGAGGCGACACCGGCCGCCCGCTGGTCCGAGGCGTCGGGCGCGGCTGCCGCCGCGTCGGCGGCGCCCGCCGCGGCCGCGGCGCTCCGCTCCCCCGACACGTTCGATCTCGCGCCGCTCGTCGCGCGCATCGCGGCGGCGCCCCGCGCACCGGAGGCGCAGGCGGGTCGCCGCGTCCTGATCGTCGAGACCGAAGCCCGTCGCGGCGTCCCGGCGCTGTCCGAGGCCCTGACCCGCGCCCTCGGTCGCGAGGGAAGCCTCGTCGCCGTCGACCTGAACCTGCCGAACGACGGCACGGCGCGGCTCGGCTTCGCCGACCTCATCGCCGGCGAGGCCGCGTTCCTCGACGTGATCCAGGCACGCCGGGACGGCGGCCAGCATCGGATCGAGGCGGGGCTGCTGGAGTCGACCGTCCTGTTCGACGAGCCCGATGCCCTGGCCCTGACCTTCGAGGCCATGGCCGAGGCCTACGACTGGGTGGTCTTCCGGCTCCACGCCGCGCCGGGGGCCGTCGACCTCCTCGAGCTCGTGGCCGGCTTCATGGACAGCGTCGTCATCGCGTCGAACGCCGATGCCGAAGATCCGGCGCTGGCCGACCTCTACGCCCTCGCCGAGGAGGCCGGCGCAGGGCAGATCCTGGTCGCGCAGGATCGCCCGGCCGCGTCCGATGTCGAGGAGGCGCGGGCGGAGCTGCGCCTCAACGCCGCCTAGGCCGCGCGCCGATCAGGACCGGCGCAAGGTGCGGAGCCGCTTGAGGGCGGCGTAGAGGCGCGGGTCGCGCTTGATCCGCCGTTTCGTCCGCGTCAGGCCCCGGCGCAGGGCGCCGTAGGCCCGGCCCCGCAGGGTGACCGGGATGATCGTCTCGACGAGGCTGATCGTCTCGTCGCAGATGCTGGCCTTGTAGCGCGCCTCGCCGACGCCGAGATCGAATCCTTGCCGGCCGCGGGCGGTCTGGTCGCGCACGAGATGCTGCAGGAGAAGGTCGCCGGGACTGTAACGGGCGACCTCGGGGTCGCCGTCGAACGCCGTCATCATGCCGCTGAAGCGTCGGTCGCTGACGGCACCGCCGAAGGTGGCGAGGACGCGGCCGCTCTCGGCGAGACACAGGGCGTACAGCTCCACGGCGGGCTCTGCGCCGGTCGACGCGGCCGTCAGGAAGGACCGGATCGCGGGATCGGCGTAAGGGTCGGCCACGCCCATGCCGGCGAAGCGGGCCGATTTCTGCGCGAAGAACGCCGCCAGCAGGCGCGCCGCCTCGTCGGCGGTCTCGGCGCGGCGGTAGACGATCGCGCCGTGCGCCTCCACGAGGCGCTTCTCCTTGGAGCGCAGCTTCTTCCGGGCGTCCGCGCTGAAAACCCGGCGCACGGTCGCCTCCGGATCCGGCCCGAGCATGAGGCCGTAGCCGTCGCTGGCCTCTGCCTCGCCGGTCGCGGCGAGCGGGTTCGCTGCCCCGTCCCACATCCGGGGCTGGTGCTTGAGCGCGAAGGCGTCGATACCCTCAGCGCGGCCGGCGCGGATCAGCGCGGCGACGATGCTGCCTGGCCCGATGGCCGCCGCGTCGCGGGTGGCGAAGAGCGGCATGTGATAGTTGGCGTGCGTGCCGCCGACCGTGCGCGCGAGGCGCAGCCCGTGCTCCCGGCTCAGGGTGAACGCGACGAGGATGCGCGGCCGTCCGTCGTCATCCCGCAGGACCGCGACGCGCGCGCGCTCGGCCTGTCCCGTCGCCCGCAGGTAGGCGCTGATCCAGTCGAACCGCTGGTAGGGCGTGCCGAGGCTCGCCGGATCGGCTTCCAGGCGCCGCCACAGCGCCTCCGCCGCGGCCAGATCGGGGATGACCTCCGCGACGAGCCCCTCGGCGCTGCGCGAATCGACCATGTCCGTTCCCGCTACGTGGACACCGACCGCCATGACCCGATCTCCCGGGGACCGCGCGCGATCCCGTGCCGCGCGCACCCTGACGGCAAGCGGCTGAACAGCCCGTCACTCCGATCGATGATGGCGCGATACCGGCGCCGGACGGTCCGTCAAAGAACAGTCGTGGCTAATGATAGCTTGCTTTCGCCGCGGCCACGCATGCTTTCGGCTTTGTTTACCCGGGCGAGCCAAGGCTGTGCCGAGCTGGGCCGCGGGCCCGAACGGTTCAGGGCCATGCTGTCATCGCGTGCCAAGCATCGGGTCTTCGCGTCCGGGTTCCGCGCGATCCAGGCGCTCGGGGCGGACCGCTGGCTCAGCCCCGCGGCGCGCGGCCTCGGCGTGATCCTCACTTTCCATCACGTCAGCCCCGACCCGGTCCCGGCCTTCGCGCCGAACCGCCTGCTCGGCATCACCCCCGAGTTCCTCGATCTCACCCTGCGCGAGCTCGATGCCCGCGGCTTCGAGATCATCGGTCTCGATTCGGTGCCGGAGCGGCTGGCCGAACCGGATTACGGGCCGCCCTTCGCGGTCCTGACCTTCGATGACGGCTACCGCGACAACGTCGAGTACGCCCGTCCCGTGCTGGCCCGCCACGGCGCGCCGTGGACCCTGTTCGTCACCAGCGGCTTCGCCGACCAAGCCGGGCGGCTCTGGTGGATCGAGCTCGAGCAGGCGATCGCGCGCCTGGACCGGGTGCGCATCGACGTCGGCGCGCGGAGTCTCGACCTTCCGGCGCGCAGCCCGCAGGAGAAGGCGCTGGCCTTCGAAGCCCTGTACCGCGACCTGCGGCGCGGGGACGAGGCGGACCTCCTCGACCGGATCGCGGCCCTCTGCCGTCAGGCCGGCTTCCCGCCCGGGCGCCTCGCCGCCGACCTGTGCCTGTCCTGGGCTGAGCTGCGCGACCTCGCCGCCGACCCGGCCGTCACCGTCGGCGCCCACACAGTCAGCCATCCGATGCTCGCCAAGCACGCTCCCGCGATCGCGGCGCGCGAGATCGCCGAGGGGCGCGCGCGGATCGAGACGGAACTCGGGCGGCCGGTGCGGCACCTCTCCTACCCGGTCGGGGATCCGACCTCCGCCGGCCCGCGGGAATTCGCCCTGGCGCGGGAGATGGGCTTCGCGACGGCCGTGACCACGCGGCCCGGCCACCTCTTCGCCGAGCACGCCGCGCACCTCCAGGCCCTGCCCCGGGTGTCGGTGAACGGTTGCCACCAGACGCGCCCGGCGCTCGCCGGACTGCTCTCCGGCGTCCCGTTCCTGGCGTGGAATCGCGGGCGACGGCTCAACGTCGCCTGAGGCGACGACCCGCCCGCGGGCGGCGTCAGCGGAACAGCGCGTCGAACAGGTTCTGCGGCTGCTGCTGCGGCGGCGGGGCCGGCGCCGGCCCCTCGTTCGACGGGAAGAACTTTCGCGAGGGCTTCTGGCGGGGCTGCACCGGCACGCCGCGCGGCGCCTCCACGTCCACCTGCCCGTTGGCATTGAGCTGCTGGGCGGTCTTGGTCGCATCCTTGCCGGGGCGCTTCGCCTTCTCGGGCTTGGCCGCCACGGCCGGGACGTCCTCCTGCTCCTTGGCCTCGGCGATCACATCGCTGCCGCCCTTACAGTCGACCAGCCACACGTCGTAGATCGGGTGCTCGATCGCGTGCAGGCCGGGGCTCGACGCGAACATCCACCCGGTGAAGATCCGGCGGTACTTGTTGTCGAGGGTGACCTCGTCGACCTCGAGGAACGCCGTGGTCTTGGCGCTCTCGGTCGGCGGGCGCGTGTAGCAGACCCGCGGGGTGAGCTGCAGGGCGCCGAACTGCACGGTCTCGTCGACCGCCACCTCGAAATTGACGATCCGGCCGGTGATCTTGTCGAGGCCGGAGAACACCGCGGTCGGGTTCTTGATCTTGTCGGCGGCGGCGGGGCCGGCGCAGACGAGGAGCGCGAGGCCGGGGGCGAGCGCGCGGCGTGCGAGGGCGGTGATGCGGCTCAAGACTCGGACCCCTGGACGAGGGTGACCGGCCGCGCCAACGGGTGCGCGGCGGGCGATCGGGATTGACCCGTCATGAACACCGGAACGGTGGCGGCAAAAGGGCGCCGGCTCCGCGACGGGTCGCGGCTCTACTCGCCCGGCGTCCAGGACACGTAATCGCCGGTCGCGGCCGGCCGCTGGCCCCAGGAGAGCTGCGAGCCCGCCGGCCGGTACGCGTTCGCGGTGCCGGTCTGGTTCTCGATATGGGGCTTCTGCCACGCCTTCGGCTGGTAGGTCTCCTCGCTCGGCGCGACGTCGACGTTGTGGCAGAGCCAGCCGCGCCAGCCGGGGGGCACCTTCGAGGCGTCGGCGTAGCCGTTGTAGACGACCCAGCGGCGCTCCGAGCCCACCGAGCGGTCGATCAGCGCGCCCTCCGCCTTGTAGTACTTGTTCCCGAACTCGTCTTCGCCGACGAAGATGCCGCTGCGCGCGGTCTGGAGCGCGACGGAGACGGTCTGGCCGTTCCACCACGTGAAGATGCGCAGCAAAGTGTCCTTCAGCGCCATCGCCGGTCCCGGAATCGTGGCGCGCCGCGAGGGCGCTCGTCGGCGCCGTTATGGTGACCGCGCGCGTGTGAGTCCAGCCGCATGACGGAAGTGTCGCCCCGGGGCAACGCTCGGCCCGCGCTTTCGGCCTCCGGTTCCGGCCATCCGCCGGTTCCGCTCCCTAGGGTTGTGAATCTAAAATTTTCCCGATCCGATTCCCGAAAGCCGGAAGGACACTTATCCCGGCCCGGGACGATATCCACAGGCTTTTGCGAGCCGGCACAACATCTAGCGGGGAACAAGGCCGTCGAACACCACTTGTTGACGTGAGAGTGAAGGCGGCGGTAATCTCCCTGCATCGGTCGCGCCCCGCGGAAGTGGTGCGTTGGGCAGGGGCGGCCGTTCCTAATTTTCGTTCGCGGGACCGAGGCACGTCTCTCAGCCGGGCGTGGTCGGCCGCGAATCCCACTATCGGGCTAGACCCCGCGTCGCGCGGGGCCGGGACCCTCGTGTCCCGACGGGAGAGGTGTGTTTCATGCGGTTCGAGCGTCGCTCCACCACGGCCGGACAATCGCCCTACGCCGGGATCCCCTTCCGCAAGGCCCTGAGCGAGATCCGCAACCCGGACGGCTCGGTCGTGTTCCGCCTCGACGGCATCGACGTGCCGGAGAGCTGGAGCCAGGTCGCGAGCGACGTTCTCGCGCAGAAATACTTCCGCAAGGCGGGCGTTCCGGCGCGGCTGCGCAAGGTCGAGGAGAACGCGGTCCCCTCGTTCCTCTGGCGCTCGGTGCCGGACGACGCGGCCCTGGCCGAGATCCCCGAGGACGAGCGCTTCGTCTCCGAAGCCTCCGCCACGCAGGTCTTCGACCGGCTCGCCGGCTGCTGGACCTACTGGGGCTGGAAGGGCGGCTACTTCTCGTCGGAGGAGGATGCCTCGGCCTTCATGGACGAGCTGCGCTTCATGCTGGCTCGCCAGATGGTGGCGCCGAACTCGCCGCAATGGTTCAACACCGGCCTGCACTGGGCCTACGGCATCGATGGCCCGAGCCAGGGCCACTACTATTGCGACCCGCAGACCGGCGTGCTGACCAAGTCGGCCTCGGCCTACGAGCACCCGCAGCCGCACGCCTGCTTCATCCAGTCGGTCCAGGACGACCTCGTCAACGACGGCGGCATCATGGACCTGTGGGTGCGCGAGGCGCGCCTGTTCAAGTACGGCTCCGGCACCGGCTCGAACTTCTCGATGCTGCGCTCGGAGAACGAGAAGCTCGGCGGCGGCGGCAAGTCCTCGGGCCTGATGAGCTTCCTGAAGATCGGCGACCGGGCGGCCGGCGCGATCAAGTCGGGCGGCACCACGCGGCGCGCCGCCAAGATGGTGATCGTCGACATCGACCATCCGGATATCGAGGCCTTCATCGACTGGAAGGTGAAGGAGGAGCAGAAGGTCGCCGCCCTGGTGACGGGCTCGAAGGTCGTCTCCAAGCACCTGACCCTGGTGATGAAGGCCTGCACGCAGTGCGAGGCCGAGGGCGATGCCTGCTTCGATCCGGAGCGGAACCCGGCGCTCAAGCGCGAGATCAAGGCCGCCCGCCGCGCCTCCGTGCCGGATTCCTACATCAAGCGCGTGGTGCAGTTCGCCCGCCAGGGCTTCACCAAGATCGAGTTCCCCGTCTACGACACCGACTGGGATTCGGAGGCCTACCTCACGGTCGCCGGCCAGAACTCCAACAACTCGGTCTCGCTGACCGACGACTTCCTGCGCGCCGTCGAGGCGGATGCCGACTGGCAGCTGACCGCCCGCACCACCGGCAAGGTCACCAAGACCCTGAAGGCCCGCGAGCTGTGGGAGCGGATCGGCGAGGCCGCCTGGGCCTCTGCGGACCCGGGCCTGCACTTCAACACCACGATGAACGACTGGCACACCTGCCCGGCGGGCGGGCGGATCCGGGCCTCGAACCCGTGCTCCGAGTACATGTTCCTCGACGACACCGCCTGCAATCTCGCCTCGGCGAACCTGCTGACGATGTATGACCGGGATACCAAGCGCTTCGACGTGGAGGCCTTCGAGCACCTCAACCGCCTCTGGACGGTGGTGCTCGAGATCTCCGTGATGATGGCGCAGTTCCCGTCCAAGGAGATCGCGGAACTCTCCTACCGCTACCGGACGCTGGGTCTCGGCTACGCCAATATCGGCGGCCTGCTGATGACCATGGGCCTTCCTTACGATTCCGACGCGGGCCGGGCGCTCGCCGGCGCGCTCACGGCGATCATGACGGGCGTCGCCTACGCCACCTCGGCCGAGATGGCGGCCGAACTCGGCACCTTCCCGGCCTACGACGAGAATGCCGACGCAATGCTGCGGGTCATCCGCAATCATCGCCGGGCCGCCCACGGCGAGGCCGGTGGCTACGAGTTCCTGAACGTCGCGCCGGTCGCCCTCGACCACGCGAACATCCCGCAGGCGGATCTGGGCGACCATGCCCGCGCCGCCTGGGACCGGGCGCTGAAGCTCGGCGAGGAGCACGGCTACCGCAACGCCCAGGCCACCGTGATCGCGCCGACCGGCACGATCGGCCTCGTGATGGATTGCGACACCACCGGCATCGAGCCCGACTTCGCCCTCGTGAAGTTCAAGAAGCTCGCCGGCGGCGGCTACTTCAAGATCATCAACCAGGCCGCTCCGGACGCCCTGCGGGCGCTCGGTTACCGCGAATCCGAGATCGCCGAGATCGAGGCCTACGCGGTCGGCCACGGCTCGATGGGTCAGGCGCCGGGCATCAACCCGACGACGCTCCGCGCCAAGGGCTTCACAGACGAGAAGATCGCCGCGGTGGAGAAAGGCCTGAAGTCGGCCTTCGACATCAAGTTCGTGTTCAACCGCTGGACGCTCGGCGACGATTTCCTCACGCAGACCCTCCGGGTCCCCGCCGAGAAGCTGTCGGACCCGACCTTCGAGCTGCTGCCGTTCCTCGGCTTCACCAAGAAGGAGATCGAGGCCGCCAACACCCACATCTGCGGGGCGATGACCCTGGAGGGCGCGCCGGGCCTGAAGCTCGAGCACTACCCGGTCTTCGACTGCGCCAACCCGTGCGGCCGGATCGGCAAGCGCTACCTCTCGGTCGAGAGCCACATCCGCATGATGGCAGCGGCGCAGCCCTTCATCTCGGGGGCGATCTCCAAGACCATCAACATGCCGAACGACGCCACGGTCGAGGATTGCAAGGCGGCCTATCTGCTGTCCTGGCGCCTCGCCCTGAAGGCGAACGCTCTCTACCGCGACGGCTCCAAGCTGTCGCAGCCGCTCAACTCGGCGCTCATCTCGGATGACGAAGACGAGTCCGATGAGGGGATCGAGGCCCTGATCCAGGCCCCGGCCGCCGCCAAGGCCGCCGCGGCCGCGGAGAAGATTGTCGAGCGGGTGATCGAGCGCGTCGAGCGGATCCGCTCCCGCGAGAAGCTGCCGGCCCGCCGGAAGGGCTACACCCAGAAGGCGGTGGTGGGCGGCCACAAGGTCTACCTGCGCACCGGCGAGTACGACGACGGCCGCCTCGGCGAGATCTTCATCGACATGCACAAGGAGGGCGCGACCTTCCGAAGCCTGATGAACAACTTCGCCATCGCGATCTCGCTCGGCCTCCAGTACGGCGTGCCGCTGGAGGAGTACGTGGAGGCCTTCACCTTCACGCGGTTCGAGCCGGCCGGCTTCGTGCAGGGCAACGACGCGATCAAGAACGCGACCTCGCTCCTCGACTACGTGTTCCGCGAGCTGGCGGTCTCGTATCTCGGCCGCGCCGACCTCGCCCATGTCAGCCCCGCCGAGATCGGCGGCACGGTGATCGGCGGCGGCGAGAGCGGCGACACGACCCGCGAGGGCCCGAAGCCCGCGCCGGCCTCCTCGGTCGTGTCCCGCGGCTTGCTGCGCGGCTCGGCCGACCGGCTCACCCTGATCCAGGGTGGCCCGGCCGGTGCCAGCCTCGGCGTCGGTGCGGCGAGCGCCGGACAGTCGGCGCCTGCCGGCGGCACGGTCCACGCGCTCCGCGGCAGCACGGCGCTGAAGGCGGAGCCTGCGGTGGCCGGTCAGGCCGAGACGATCGCCGACACCCTCCCCTTCGCCAAGGCGGAGAGGAGCGTCGCCGACCGGCGGGCCGAGGCGAAGATGAAGGGCTACGTCGGCGAGGCCTGCCCGGAATGCGCGAACTTCACGCTGGTCCGCAACGGCACCTGCTTGAAGTGCGATACCTGCGGTTCGACGACAGGGTGCTCCTGATACGCCGACGGCTCGTACGATAAAGAAGGCCTAAGTTGCTTGCCGCTCTGAGTTAAACTTGCTGAGGTTTCAGCGAGATATATCTCAGAGTGGCATTCGACCGAGTGCATCCAAGAGGGGCGCCGATCAGCGGACGATATCCACGCTCGCTGTACCGGTCAGTGATCCCCCGAACATGTCGAGCATGTTCGGGGGAAGCTGCGCTTAGACGGACCAATGGTCTCCGCCCTGCGCGCGCGACGAGATCGAGACCTGTTCGCGATGAGCCGGTCGCACCTGTGATGGTGCGGATCAGGCCTTCGCCCTAACCGAGAGCCGGAAGGGTGCACGACGACGCGGTCATCGCGGCTGCCAAGCGGCCAGAGGGCGCCTATGTATCGGGCGAGGCAACGCCAGCCATCGAATCGGGCTGGTCTCCACTGAAGTTAGCCGATCCGCGCGCCCGCTGAGACGACGTCGCCATGACCTCATCGACTTCGACCAGCGCGGTCGTGATCGGCGCCTCCGGCGGCATTGGCCGAGCCCTTGTCTCCGGATTGGCCGCGAGCGGAGCCTACGCTCCGATATTCGCCCTCTCGCGCTCGCAGCCATCGTTCCCGCACGGCATCCGCAGCCACGCGATCGACCTCGTCGACGAGGCGTCGATCGCTGCGGCCGCGGCCGCGGTCGCGGAGGCCGGACCGGTCGGTCTTGTCATCGTCGCGACCGGAATCCTCCATCAGGACGGCGTCGCGCCCGAGAAGGCGCTGAAGGCGCTCGATCCCGGCGCGATGGCCGCCGTGTTCTCCATCAACGCGATCGGTCCCGCCCTCGTCGCCAAGCATTTCGTCCCGCTGCTGGCGCGAGAGGGACGTTGCGTGTTCGCAGCGTTGTCGGCACGGGTCGGATCGATCGAGGATAATCGCTCGGGCGGATGGTACGCCTACCGCGCCTCGAAGGCGGCTCTGAACCAAATCCTGCGGACCCTATCGATCGAGGTGGCCCGCAGCCGCCCGGACGCGATCGTCGTCGGCCTCCATCCGGGCACGGTCGCTTCCAACCTGTCGCGGCCCTTCCGCCCAGATCCGGCTGCCCCCGGCGTCTTTCGACCCGACGAGAGCGCAGCTCATCTTCTGCGCGTGCTCGGCGGGCTCGACGTGCTGGACACCGGAAGCGTCTTCGCGTGGGACGGCGCGCGCGTCCCGGCCTAGGGCTCGGAACCGGTCAGCGCGAGGCGGCGGTCCCGCCAGGCAGATCGCGTTGCCCCGGATGGATCAGTCCGCGTCGTCCTGGACGTAGGACGCAAGGCCGTTGCCGAAGGACCACTCGTCGCGCGCGTTCGGCGACAGGACGATGAGCACGTCTTCCGGACGAAGACCGGGATCGGCGACGAGGTTGTCGGTGATCGCTCTGTAGAGAGCCTTCTTCTTCGCCGTGTCCCGCCAATTGCCCGCGACGATGTTGATGATCACCACGTCGTCGGTGCGGTGAAGCCCGAGATAGTCGGAATCGTAGATCAGTTCGTCCGGCGCGTGCTGATGGATCAGGTGAAAGCGGTCGTCTGCGGGCACGCCGTAGGCGTCGCGCAGGCCGCAATGGATGCCGTCCGAGATGGCTCTGATATGGGCCGGTGACTTGCCCTTGAGGAGCGAGATGCGAACGAGGGGCACGGGATGCGGTCTCCTGCGACGTCGAGCGGCTGGCCGCCTTGACGCTCCCCGTTTACGCCCCCAGGATCGTCCGGAAAATTTGAAACACCTGAATAAAGACTTTCCGGAAATCGAACTATGGCGACGCGCACCAACCTCGACATGGACGTGCTCCGCACCTTCGTGACCGGGTTCGAGCTCGGCAGTTTCGCCCGCGCGGCCGAGCGACTGGGGCGGTCGCAATCGGCTGTCAGCACGCAGCTCCGGAAGCTGGAGGAACAGGTTGGTCAGCCGCTCGTGCAGAAGGCGGGACGCGGTCTCGCGCTGACCGCCGCCGGTGAGAGCATGCTCGGCTACGCGAAGCGGCTCTTGGAACTCAACGACGAGGCGGTCGACCGGCTGCGCGGACCCGAGCTCGAGGGCTGGGCGCGGCTGGGCCTCGCGCAGGATTTCGCCGAGGGCTGGCTGCCGGCGGTGCTCAAGCGGTTCTCGCGGGCCTATCCGCGTGTGCGTATCGAGGTTCAGGTCGGGCTCGGCGCGCAGCTCGTCGAGAAGACCCTGAAGGGCGAGCTCGACGTCGCGCTGGTCTGGGGGGACGGCAACGGTGCCCCTCACGCGCACCGGGTCGCCGAAGTGCCGATCCACTGGATCGGCCCCCCGGACTGGCCGGGTCTCGCGGACCCGGTCCGGGAACCCGTCCCGTTCGCGGCCTTCACGCCGCCGTGCACGTTCCGGTCCGCGGCCGTGTCTGCCTTGGACGGTCGCGGCTTGCCCTGGCGGCTCGTCTTCACCAGCCCCAGCCTCTCGGGACTCTGGGCCGCCGCCGAAGGTGGCTTGGGTGTCACCGCGCGCACCGCCGTCGGCCTGCCGAAAACGCTAAGCGTTCTCGATCCGGCCGCGACCGGCCTGCCGCCTCTTCCGAGCGCGTCACTGACACTCCATCAGGCCGAAGCCGAATTGGCGCCGGCCGTCGCGCGGCTCACCGATATTCTTCTCGAGACCATAAGGGAGCACGTCGCGTAAGGGCCCGATGATCAGTGACGGGCTCTCGGCGCGCCGCAGACACCCCGGTCATCGAACATCAGTCCTCTCGGTCTCTGCCCGAGTACGAACGGTGATCGATCGCACTGGCCAGGTCTTCTCGAGGAGAGACCGCGAGAGGCACCCGACCGCTGTTCGGACCTTGCCCTGTCCGCGTCGCGAGGCTCGATCACGGGGCGGCGGAGCCGAGGGTGACGTGGCTCGCGCCAGCGGAGATAAGTCCACATCATTCGGTTTTGCCGAACACAGGGCGGCAAACTTTCAAATTATCCGAACTCTCAAGGTCACGTAACCCTTCGTCCGTTGGCCGCCGCGGCGGTCGCGAAGCCACGGACCGACGGCCATGCCCTTCATCAATGTCAAAGTCGCGGGTACGCCCCTCGCACCCGAGCAGATCACGGCGATCCAGGCGGGCATCACCCGGCTGATGGCCACCGTCCTGCACAAGGTCGCGCCTCTGGTCGGCGTACTGGTCGAGGCGGTGCCTGCCGCGGGATGGAGCGTCGGTGCTGAGCCGATTGCCCGAGCCGCGCAAGTGGATGCCATCATCAGCGCGGACACGAACACGCCCGATGAGAAATCGCGCTTCATCGCAGAAGTAAACCGGCTCCTGAAGACCGTCCTCGGGGCCGAACTGGCGGAGGTGTCCTACATCGTCATCCACGAGGTGCCGAAGGACAGCTGGGGTTACGACGGCCTGACCCAGGCGGAGCGCGGGCGCCGCCGCGCATAGCTCGCAGAGTTCCGCAGGTGGGGGCGCCGGATCATGTGTCGGCCGACGGGCGCCGCCGCCCTATCACGAACGCGCCCGGCGCTTAATCCGACTGCCGGCACCAACGACGTGAAATTGTGGTGCCTGCAGCTTTTACGACATGTGGAACGGACAATCTGTATTAATCGTCTGGGATCGCCCAAAATCTCAGCTTGACGGCTCGACCCGTCTCGGGAGATCTCCCTCCCAGAGTGCCACGGTGAAGGGCACACCGCGCACGCGGAATCTTGGAGAGGAAACGATGGTCTTCGCAGGTCGCGCTGCAGCCGCGGTGCTGTTATTGACGATGGTGTCGGCCCCGGCGCGGGCCGCGGACCCGATCAAGATCGGGCTGAGCGGGCCCTATACGGGCGGCTCGTCTTCGATGGGTGTCTCGATGCGGGACGGCGCCAAGCTCGCCGCCGCCGAGATCAACAAGGCCGGCGGCGTTCTCGGCCGGCCGATCCAGCTGATCGAGCGCGACGACGAGGCCAAGAACGAGGTCGGCGCGCAGGTCGCACAGGAACTGATCAACAAGGAGAAAGTCGTCGCGAGCGTCGGCTTCATCAATACCGGCGTGGCTCTGGCCGCCCAGCGCTTCTACCAAGAGGCCGAGATCCCGGTCTTCAACAACGTCGCGACCGGGACGATCATCACCAACCAGTTCAAGGAGCCGGACTACGACGCCAACTACGTCTTCCGGAACTCCGCCTACGACGTGCTTCAGGCCGGCCTGATGGTTGACGAGGCCCTCGCCCAGGGTCACAAGAAGATCGCGGTCCTGGCGGACTCGACCAATTACGGGCAGCTCGGGCGCGAGGACATCGAGAAGTATCTCGCGACGAAGAACGTGAAGCCCGTCGCGGTCGAGAAGTTCAACATCAAGGACGTCGACATGACGGCCCAGCTGCTGAAGGCGCAGCAGGCCGGCGCCGAGGTGATCCTGGCCTACGGCATCGGGCCGGAACTGGCCCAGATCGCCAACGGCATGGCCAAGCTCGGCTGGAAGGTCCCGATGATCACGAGCTGGCCGTCCTCGATGCAGAGCTTCATCGACATCGCCGGCACGAACGGCAACGGCGTGATCATGCCCCAGACCTTCATCGAGGATCGGACGCTGCCGAAGCGCAAGGCCTTCCTGGAGAACTACTACAAGACCTACGGCGTCACGAAGATCCCGACCCCCGTGGCCGGCGCCCAGGGCTACGACTCGATCTACCTCCTCGCCGCGGCGATCAAGCAGGCCGGCGGCACCGACGGCGCCAAGATCCGCGCCGCCCTGGAGAACCTGAACGAGAAGGTCGAGGGCGTGGTCACGACCTACGACAAGCCCTTCACGGCGAAGGATCACAACGCCATCTCGCGCAACATGGTCGTGTTCGGGAAGGTGCAGGACGGCAAGATCGTCTACGCCAAGGACGAGGACGCCAAGAACGCCGGCGTGGTTCGTCTGAAGGAGAAGTCCTCGAACTGAGGATCCGGACGCTGCGCCCGCGACGGGCGCGGCGTCTCCCTCGGGGCCGGCGGCGTCACAGCCCGCCGGCGCTCAGCACAGCGGTCCCGCGGCGCCCGCCGCGCGACCGGACGTCCCTCCGGCGACAGCGATCCCATGGAAATCCTGCTCCAGCTCATCGCGTCCGGCGTCGCGGTCGGCATGATCTACGCCGCCATCGCGTTCGGCTATCAGCTGACCTTCGCGACCTCGAAGACCCTCAACTTCGGCCAGGGCGAGGCGCTGGCCCTCGGGGCCCTGTTCGGCCTGACCCTGGTGCCGTTCGTCGGCTACTGGCTGATGATCCCGCTGGTCCTGGTCTTCGGCTTCGCCCTCGGAGCCGTGGTCGAGCGCCTCGGCGTGCGCCCGGCCGTGAAGATCAAGTCCGAGTACGGGTGGATCATGGCCACCATCGCGCTCGGCATCATCTTCAAGAACGTCGCCGAGAACGTCTGGGGACGTGACGACCTCAAATTCCCCTCCCCGCTGCCCGAGACGGCGCTCCAGGTCGGCGGCGTGCGCGTCCTGCCGATGGAACTGCTGATCGTCGCGGGCGCGCTGCTGATGATGCTGGCGGTGGAGATCTTCAATCGCAAGTCGATCTGGGGGAAGGCGGTCGTCGCCACCTCCAACGACATCGACGCCGCCGGGCTGATGGGCATCAACACCCAGAAGGTCATCACCCTCTCCTACTCGATCAGCGCCATGACGGCGGCCTTCGCGGGCGTGCTGGTGGCGCCCGTCACCCTGACCGGGGCGACGATGGGCTCCGTGCTGGCGCTCAAGGCCTTCGCGGTGGCGATCATCGGCGGCCTCGAATCCGGCCTCGGCGTCATCGTCGGCGGCCTGATCCTCGGCGTCGCGGAGACGCTGACCGGCTTCTACATCTCGACCGGCTACAAGGATGTGCCGGGCCTGATCCTGCTCCTCGTCGTCCTCTCCATCCGCCCGGTCGGCCTGTTCGGCAAGGCCGTCATCAAGAAGGTCTGAGCGTGACCTCCCGCGCAATTCTCACGGCAGCCTGAGCCATGGCGCAGACCCTCGCCCCCACCGAAGCGCCCGCCCCGGCGGCCGCCCCCAGCCTGTCGCGCCACGTCGGCATCCTCGGCGCCGTGCTGCTGGTCGTCGGCCTTGCGGTCTTCCCGCACGTGGTCACGAGCTCGTACTACATCCACCTGATGATCGTGATCGCGATCTACGCGATCCTGATCCTCGGGCTCGACATCGTGGTCGGCTATACCGGGCAGGTGAGCCTCGGCCATGCCGGCCTGTTCGGCGTCGGCGCCTACTCGGCGGCGGTGCTGTTCCTGCACTTCAAGCTCGGGATCTGGTGGGGCATCCTGGCCGGGATCGGGGTGACCTCCGCCTTCGGCGTGCTGCTCGCCGTGCCGGCCCTGCGGGTGACCGGCCCCTACCTCGCCATGGTGACGCTGGCCTTCGGCACCATCGTCCAGATCTTCATCAACGAGCTGACGCCGCTGACCAACGGTCCCCTCGGCATCACCCTGCCGCCGGCTCGGGTCCTCGACTTCTCGCTGCTGGGCCTCCAGGCCCCCTGGGGCGCGGCCGGCCGCAAGCTCGAGTTCTACTACCTGGTCTGTCTGGCGCTCCTGGCCACGATCTTGGTCGTCAACCGGGTGGTGCGCTCGCCCTACGGCCGCGCCTTCGAGGCGCTGCGCGACTCGCCGATCGCCTGCGATTGCATGGGCGTCAGCGTCTACCGCTACAAGGTCTACGCCTTCGTGATCTCGGCGGCTTTGGCCGGCCTCGCCGGCGCGCTGTTCGCCTGGTCGGAGCGCTACGTGGCGCCGAACTCCTACGGGTTCGAGCTGACCGTGCTGTTCCTCCTCGCCGTCACGATGGGCGGCCGCAAGTCGCGCGCGGGGCCGATCATCGGCTCGGCGATCATCGTGATGATGCCGAACGTGCTCGCCGATATCGGCCTGGTGCGGATCATGGCGGGGATCATCGCCGCCGCGGCACTGGTCGTGGGCGCTCTCGCCTTCCTGCGTCGCCGGGAGAACCGGTTCGCCCTGCTGGTGCCGGTCGCGCTCTGCCTCGCCTTCTTCCCGGCCACGCTCGCGCTCGAATCGGTCACAGACTTCCGGCTGACGGTCTTCGGCCTGATGATCCTGTTCGTGGTGTATTACCTGCCGGACGGGATCGTGGGCTTCCTCCGCGAGAAGATCCCCGCCCTGCGCCCGGCCCACACGGCCGAGGGCAAGAGCCTCCACGCCGAGGGCGCGGCCCTCAGCGTGCAGAGCGGCGACCGGGGCGCCGACCCGCTCCTCACCGTCGATCAGGCGCTAATGCAGTTCGGCGGCCTCAAGGCGCTGGCCGGCGTCGATCTCACGGTGCGGCCGGGCACGATCCACGGGCTGATCGGTCCCAACGGATCCGGCAAGAGCACGATGATGAACGTGCTCACCGGCATCTACAAACCGACCGGCGGCAGCGTGACCCTCGCGCGCGGCCAGGGGACGAAGCGCCTCGACGGGCGCACCCCGTCGGAGATCGCCGCTGCCGGCGTGGCCCGCACCTTCCAGAACGTGCAACTCTTCCGCGAGATGACCGCGCTCGAGAACGTGCTGGTCGGCCTGCACCACAGCTTCCGCGGCACTCTCTTCGACGCGATCCTCGGCACGCCCCGGCGGCGTCGGGAAGAGCGCGAGCAGCGCGCCCGCGCCATGGCGATCCTCGACTTCGTGGGCCTCGGCGCCCTGGCGCAGGTGGAGGCCCGCAACCTGCCCTACGGCAAGCAGCGGCTCCTCGAGATCGGTCGCGCGCTCGCCCTCGACCCGGTCCTGCTGCTCCTCGACGAGCCGGCCGCGGGCCTCACCGCACCCGACATCGCCGAGCTGACGACGATCATCCGCAAGATCCGCGATGCCGGCATCACGGTGATCCTGATCGAGCACCACATGGACGTGGTCATGGGCCTGTGCGACCGCGTCAGCGTCCTCGACTTCGGCCACAAGATCGCCGAGGGCAGCGCCCGCGAGGTCCAGGCCGATCCGAAGGTGGTCGAGGCCTATCTCGGCAGCCCCGTCGCCGACGAGGAGATGACCCATGCTTGAGGTCACGGGTCTGTCGGCCGGCTACGGCCAGGTCGAGGTTCTGCACGGCCTCGACTTCCAGGTTCCGAAGGGTCAAGTCGTGGCGCTGATCGGCTCCAACGGCGCCGGCAAGACCACCACGATGCGCGCCCTGTCGGGCATGATCCGGCCGCGGGCGGGCTCGATTCGCCTCAACGGACAGGAGATCGGCGGGCTCGAAAGCCACGACGTCGCCCGGTTCGGCCTCGCGCACTCGCCGGAGGGCCGGCGCGTCTTCCCGACGCTCTCGGTCGAGGACAACCTGACCCTCGGTGCCTTCCCGCGCCTGACCGGCTCGCGTCCGAAGGGCGACGTCGCGGCCGACCGCGAGCGGGCCTTCGAGATGTTCCCGAGGCTCAAGGAGCGGCGCGCGCAGCTCGCCGGCACGCTCTCGGGCGGCGAGCAGCAGATGCTCGCCATGGGCCGGGCGCTGATGCTGCGGCCCGAGATCCTCCTGCTCGACGAGCCCTCGATGGGCCTCGCTCCCAAGCTGGTGGAGGAGGTCTTCCGGATCATCCGGCTGCTCAAGGCCGAGCAGGTGACGATGCTGCTCGTCGAGCAGTTCGCCATGGCGGCGCTCGGCGTCGCCGACCACGCCTACGTGCTGGAGAACGGCCGGATCCGCTTCCAGGGCCCGGCGCAGCAGATGCGCAACGATCCGGCCGTGCGGGCGGCGTATCTCGGCGGCAGCCACTGACATCCGACCGCGGATCAGTGCCGCGCGTGGCCTGGGATGTCCCCCAGTCCCGGCGCCCGGCATGAACCTGTCTCGCCGGGGCTGGCGGGTCACGCCCGGGGCACCGTCGTCGGCGCGGCTCGCGAGTGCCTGACGGTCGGCGCATCGTCCTCGCGGACAAGCGCCCGCGCTCGCGAACGCCCTACAGAATTGTCCGACGCCGGGCGCGGGCGGCCCGGTGTTTGCTGAGGTTCGCCGGGGACAACGCTGAGGCCGGCCGGGCTCTGATGCCCGTAGGCCGCGCCGCCGCTCTCCTGTAGAGACCGTCGGGACGCGGCCGGCGCGACGGCCACACGGGAGGTGTCGATTTTGGACGACGGTTGGGCGACTGCCTTAGGGTTGTTTGCCGTCCTCGCCCTGGTTCTGGCGAACGGCTTCTTCGTCGCAGCGGAGTTCGCCCTGGTCGCGGTGCGCAGGAGTCGCGTCGCCGAACTCGTCGCCGAGCGGCGCGTGAACGCGAAGGCGCTGCTCTGGGCCACGGACCACCTCGACGCCCACCTCGCGGCGACGCAGCTCGGCATCACCATCTCGTCCCTGGCGCTCGGCTGGGTCGGCGAGCCGGCGCTGGCCCACCTGATCTTGCCCACACTGACGTGGCTGCCGGACATGCTCTCGACGGCGGCCGCCCACACGGTCGCCGTGGTGATCTCGTTCGTCATCATGACGGCGCTGCACATCGTGCTGGGCGAGTTGGCGCCGAAGAGCCTCGCGCTCCAGCGCAGCGAGCGCACGGCCCTGGCGGTGATCCGTCCGCTCAGCGTGTTCCTGTTCGTGTTCCGCCCGGCCATCCTGTTCCTCAACGGGCTCGGCAACGGCGTCCTGCGCCTGTGCGGATTGCAGCCCGGCCACGGCGAGGGCGGCCACCACTCGACGGCCGAGCTCAACCTCCTGGTCGAGGCGAGCCGCGAGGCAGGCCTCATCCGCGAGGCTCAGCAGGAAGCGGTCGAGCGCATCTTCCGGCTGGGGGACCGCCGGGTCCGCGAGATCATGACGCCGCGACACGAGGTCGAGTGGGTCGACCTCGACGGATCGCCCGAGGAGATCACGCGGGCGGTCCGCGCCTGCAGCCACGCCCATGTCGTCGTGAGCCGCGGCGGCATCGACGAGGTCGTCGGCGTGCTGCGCAAGCAGGATCTGCTCGATCAGATCCTCGACGGGCGGACCCTCGATATCGCCACCGCCATGCGGCCGCCGAACGTCGTCCACGAGGGCATGACGGTTCTCACGGCGCTGGAGAGCTTCCAGCGCAACCCCGTGCAGCTGGCGGTGATCGTCGACGAGTACGGCAGCCTGGAGGGCATCGTCACGCAGACGGATCTCCTCGAGGCGATCGCGGGCGACATACCCGAGGTCGGTGAGGACCCGGCGGTCGTCGAGCGCGAGGACGGCTCGTTGCTCATCGACGGCATGATGCCGGCCGAGGACGCGTTCGAGCGTCTCGCCTTCAACGATCCGCCGGGCACGGACGACTACACGACTTTGGCCGGCTACGTGATCTTCCAGCTCGGCCGCATTCCGGCGGCGGGGGACGCGTTCGTGGCGGAGGGGTGGCGTCTCGAGGTGGTCGACATGGACGGCCGTCGCATCGACAAGGTCCTCGCCACCCGCTTGCCGGCGCGGGCGCCGGTCGGAGGGGCGTGAGCGCGTCGCCGGACCATCAATCGGCGCATATCCAATCGGCGCATATGCCTGCGAGAATCGCGGGCGCGTCGTCTCGCGCGGCGGTAGCCGTCGACCGCGCGAGTTCGGAGCGATATCGCGACCGTCAGTAGCGATCGTAGCGATAGCCACCGTAACGTCGCCCTTCGTAGAAGCGCGCGTCCCTGCGTCCGTAGCCACCGAACTCACGGTGGCGGCGATAGCCGTGCGCGGGCGCCCAGGGTGGCGGGCCGCCGTGACGGAAGCCCCGCTCTCCGCGGGCCCAGGGCGGATCGGCGAAGGCGGCCGAGGTTGATCCGAGGATGCCTCCGGCCAGTGTCAGTGTGCCGAGCAGGATCAGCGTTGGCGTGCGGATCATGGATGCCTTCCTCACAGCGGGGGCGTCCCGCGTCGCCCCAGTTACGGTGCTCCGCGGCAAACCGTTCCCCGCCGTCGCGAAGGCACGAGGCCGGTCAGCTCGGAGCCTCTCCGAATAACCGCGCGGTCTTCAGGATCGCGCTGGTCCGAGAATAAGCACAGGTGGCGATGGAACGGCACAGGTTCCGGTGGAACAGGCGTTCACAGCGTGATCGTGCGCAGTCACGACGTCGATAGCGGGACGAATTGTCGGAACGGTCCCGGAGATCCTGCCGTTTAGGGGCTCCAAAACAGGAGACGCCCCATGACACGCTTGCCGATTATCGTCCTCGCCACCCTCGCACTCGGGGGCAGCGCCGTCGCCGCCGAGCAGGGGGCCTCGTCCAAGACTCCGGGCCACGAGATGCAGGATCGCGGGAGCCGGGCCGGGAGCCCGGGCGCGTCCGGATACGCGCCGGGCCACGAGATGAAGTCCGGCGGGACGGACTCGACCGGTTCGACGTCGCGAAGCGGCGGAAGCACGACGGGCACCACCGGCACCAGCTCGACCGGCACCCGTCGCTGACACGACCGTCGTCCCGTCCGGCTATTTTGCCCGACGGGACGAACCGGCCGCAAGTCGAGCAATGCTGATCAATAAGGATCCGGGCTCGGTTCCGGCTCATGAGGCGCGGATCATCGAAGATGAATTGTCGATGAACGGCAGGATTGATTAATTTCGTGAGCCTTGGAACGCGATGATTGGCGACTGCATTTCTCGTTTCAGTTCAATGAACGAGGTTGGAGTATGAAGAAGCTTATCACGACCCTGGTCGCCGGCACCGCGCTGCTGGGTGCAGTCTCTGCCGCTCAGGCCCATGAGTGGGGTGGCGGCTATGGCTACGGCTACGGTCCGGGTCACGGCCATTCTCGCGTGATCGTGCGCGAAGGCTACGGCGACGGCTATCGCGGCGTTCGCTTCGGCCACCGAGACTGGGATCGTCCGGATGTTCGCGTGATCGAGCGTCGCGGGTACGGTCATCGTCACCACGACGACGATTGGGACGATTGATCCGACCCGGATTCATGCGGAGCAGAGAGGCGCCCGGCCGGGCGCCTCTTTTTTTATTTCCGATCATCGGCGCACCGCATGCAACGGTTTGGCGCCCGTCCGGCTTTCTGAGCGGTTCATCGACACGAGGAACAGCATCGCTATGCCGGTACGTCTGATCACGACTGCTCTGCTTCTGTCCGCAGGGGCCACGGCCGCGCTCGCCGCGCCCATGTCGGCCGACGACAAGGCGGCGCTCCAGCAGCAATGCATGGGCGATTTCACGACCTTCTGCGGTGGCATGCCGCCCGACGATGGGCCCGAGACCCAGGCCTGTTTCGAGAAGAATATGGCCAAGCTGTCGCCGGGCTGCCAGGGCGCCATCCAGAGCTACAAGCAGGGCAAGAAGGGCTGATCCAACCCGGCTGTCGTCTCCCAAGATCGGACGCGATCAGCCTCGCCATCGGTCCCGCGCGGGTCTCATCGCACAGGCAATACAGCGGATCGAAGACCGTAGACGCGGGGGCGGCCCGAGCTGCCCCCGCCGGTGTTCAGTAGCTGTAGGACCGGCGCGGGTAGGCCTGGGGCGCGCCGTACCCGGTGTCGCGCGGCTGGACCCGCGACCCGTACTCGATCTCCTTGCGCCGCGCCTGCCGGTTGGCGAGGTAGCGGCCGCCCAGGCAGCCGGCGACGGCGCCGACGACGCCGCGCTCGGCGAGGTAATGGCCCGCCAGACCGCCGATGATCGCGCCCTTGATACAGCCCTTCGCCTCAGCCGCACCGACGCTCATGAGTGTCACGAGAGCGATGGCGGATGCTTGTCCCACGATGCGCATGCTGATGCTCCTCTTCGATCCGGAAGAGAATGCACCTGCGTCACGACCGTTCCGGACGTCGGAAAAGGGGTCGGCGCTCCCTTGTTCGTCGCCGCGGAGGTCCGACTGTTTCGCGCGCGTCGCTTCGTCCTGATGTCGGCGCCGATCCTGTGGCGCCGCGACCGACGATCGTGCCGGACGGAGCCGTCGCCGTCGGAGGTCGTCCTCCGCAAGCAATGGCCCGTTCCAGAGCTGCGGTGCGCGTGCGGAGCGGCGGTTGCAACTCGGCTTGACTCCAATACTTAGGACTCCTAATTATCGATCCATGGACCACGCGGCCGACCCAGATCCCGTCCTGATCCGCCTGCGCGAGGGCTTCGAGCGCGTCGCCCTCGTGCTGCGGGCCGATCTGTGGGCGGCCGCGGGCGATGCGGGCCTGAATCCGACACAGGCGCAGGTGCTGGCGCTGCTCGCGGGACGCCCGGCCGGCCTGAGAGCGAAGGAGATCGCCGCGCAGCTGGCCGTCTCGGCACCGAGCATGGCCGACACGCTCGCCGCGCTCGCCCGCAAGGCCCTGCTGACGCGTGCGCCCGATCCCGCGGATGCCCGCGCGGTGATCGTGCGCCTGACCGACGAAGGCCGCGCGCTCGGGCGCGCCCTCGCCGCGGCGACGTCACAGGTGATGTCGGCTCTGGCGCGGCTGACGCCGCCTGAGCAGGCGGATCTCCTCCTGACCCAGATCAAGCTCATCCGGACCCTGCAGCAGGCAGGTGCCATCCCCGTGCAGCGGATGTGCGTCAGCTGCCGCCATTTCAGGCCGAACGCCCATCCGGCCGAGGCCCAGCCCCACCATTGCGCCTTCGTGAACGCCGCGATCGGGACCCGGGATCTCCGGCTCGATTGCGGCGAGCATGAAGCGGCCGATCCCGACGTCCAGGCTGCCACCTGGACGTCCTTCGCGAATGGATCGCCGCACCTCCGAGCACCACGAGAGACCTGAAAGGACACATCGTCATGACGAGGATCAAGGCACGGGGCGTCGGCCTCGTGGCGGCGGGTCTGTGCGCGCTCTCCACCGGCGCCTCGGCGGAGCCCATCCGGGCGCAGCCGAATCCCGCTGTCCTGGCGTCGTTCGACATCGTCGAGACGACGATCGCGACCAAGGGCGACACCGCCATCTTCACCACCCGGGTCCGGGGCGAGGCGGGCATGGACAAGCCGGATGCCACCGGCAAGTTCGAGGGCTCGAGCGTCTACGCCTACGTCTGGCCGACGACCCTCGACAGCGACGCGATCGGCTTCGACAAGGCTCAGGGTATCGTGGCGCTCGCCGTCACCTTCCACCCCGATTTCGACGACGCGGCCTACGGTGCCAGGAACCGCCATGTCTGGCACCCGCACTGGGTGGTGCTCGCCAAGGACGCGGCCTGCGGCGGCGGCCTGAAGGTCGTCGATATCCCGGACGGCGCGAAGCCGAAGGTTCCGCCGACCTGGCCGAAGGTCCCGCTCCTGATCGACAGCCCGGACTACCCGACCACCTTCCGGGGCGACACGGTTCAGGTCGAGATCCCGGTCTCGCTCATCACCGGCATCAAGGGTGCCTCGTTCGACGGGGTGACGTCCGGCCTCAAGGTCAACGGCAACCTGCACGCGCCGCTGCTCTGCGTCAGCGACGTCTTCAAGGTCGCCTCGGGCAACCTGTCGCTGCCGGGCAAGGTGACCCCTCAGAAGTAGGGCGCGAGAGAAGCGGTTCGGCGACTGCCATCGCCGAACCGCCGGAAGATCCCCCTCCGAGCATCAGAGAAGGACGAGTCACCATGGCATATGCCCGCCTCGACGATCCACCCCCGGCCGCGGCCGGGCTCTCGCCGCGCGCAGACGTGATCGATCGCCGACCCGTGAGGGCGCCGACCGCGCCGAGGATCGCGGCGCTGGCACGCCTCGGCGGGATCCTTCTCGCGCTCCTCGCGCCGCCGACAGGGGCGATCGCCGCCGATGCCCAGGACCTGGTGGAGGCTCTGCGCACAGTCGCCGGCAGTCGGCCCGGCGTGCGCCCGACCTTCGCCAAAGGGCAGTGCGTCCGCGGCACCTACACCCCTGCGGCCGAAGTGGGACAGGTGACGCGGTCGATCAGTTTCACGCGGCCGTGGCCTCTCGTCGGGCGGTTCTCGGTCGGCGGCGGCAACCCGTCGGTGCCGGACGTGACCAGGACCGTTCTGCGCGGCTTCTCGATCAAGCTCCTGTCGGACGGTGGCGAGACCCATCTGCTGTTCGAGAACACGCCGGTCCACTTCGCGCGGACCGTCGACCAGATGCTCGCGTTCCTGCAGGTCCGCGTTCCCGGCCCCGACGGCAAGCCGAATCCGGAGGCCATCGCGGCCTTCGCGAAGGCCAATCCGGAGACGACGCGCCAGGCGGCCTTCGTCGCCGGCAAGCCTGTCCCGGGCAGCTATGCCGGCCTCGTCTATTGGGGCGTGCACACGTTCACGGGGCTCAACGCGGACGGCCGTGCCGTGCCCTTCAAGTTCAAGATCGTGCCCCGAGCCGGCGAGATCACCCTTAGCGACGAGGAGGCGAAGGGCAAGCCTGCACACTTCCTGGCCGACGCGCTGCGGGAAGAGCTGTCGAAGGGCCCGGCGGGGTTCGACGTCGTGACCCTGCTCGCTGGGCCCAACGACGATCTCGGCAGCGACATCACCCAGCGGTGGACCAACGAGGACGACCGGAAGGCGGTCACCCTCGGCACGATCGCCGTGACCGGCATCGAGCCGAACGAGACCTGCGACCAGGGCACCTTCGACCCGGGACAGCTGGCAGACGGCATCGACGCGCCGAAGGACGAGATCTTCGCGGCGCGCCGCACCGCCTACGGGATCTCGTTCGGCCTCCGCTCCCAGTGAGCCTCCGCGGCCCGGCGGCTGCCACCGCCCGGCCGCCACACCCGCGGGCCGCGCCTCGACAGGGCGCCGCGCGGCCAGCGGCCGATGCGACCAGACGGCCGCCCGTCATCGACGACTGGAGCTCCGGAGAAGCGGCATGACCATCCTGGCCCCCGAACTCGTGACCAGTCGCTGGTTCAACACGCCCGCGCCGCTCTCGCTCGCCGCGCTGCGCGGCACGGTCGTCGTGCTGCACGCGTTCCAGATGCTGTGCCCCGGCTGCGTGGCGCACGGCACGCCGCAGGCCGAGAAGCTGCACCGGATGTTTGCCGGCAACGGCGCGGTCGCGGTGATCGGCCTGCACGCGGTGTTCGAGCATCATGCCGCCATGACCGAAGTCGCCCTCGAAGCCTTCATCCACGAGTATCGTCTGACCCTGCCGATCGCCGTCGACCTCCTCGAGGACGACGGTCCGATCCCGCAGACGATGCGGCGCTACGGTATGCGCGGAACGCCGACCACGATCGTCATCGACCGCGACGGACGCGTCCGGGAACACGCCTTCGGGCAGGTCGACGACCTCGCGCTCGGGATCCTCGTGGGCTCGCTGATCGCGGCACCGGGCACGGGATCGATGCGCGGGGAGTTGGCACCGGACGGGTGCGACGAAGCCGGCTGTAGGATAACGGAGGAAACGCGGCCATGACGGCGCCTCTTCTCCCAGCCGTCCTCCCGCTCGTCCTCGCCGGCCCGGTCGCGCCGTTGGGACCGGACGGTCCGCCGAGCGGCATCGTCAAGAACCCCGTTCCCGCGCCGTGGCGGATCACGGCGACCGGTCTCGTGGGCGATGCCCAGGCCGATCTCCGGTACCACGGCGGTCCCGAGAAGGCGCTCCACCAGTATCCGCAGGACCATTACGCCGCCTGGGCCACCGAGATCGGCGATCATCCGCTGCTCTCCGCACCGGGCGCCTTCGGTGAGAATCTCGTGACGACGGGCTGGACGGAGCGCGACGTCTGCGTCGGCGACGTCGCCCGCTTCGGCTCGGCGCTGCTACAGGTCAGCCAGGGGCGCCAGCCCTGCTTCAAGCTCGACCGACGCTTCGGACGATCCGGGATGGCGCTCGCCGTGCAGAGAACGGGGCGGACGGGCTGGTACTGGCGGGTCCTCGAGGACGGCGTCGCCGAGCCGGGCGACAGGATCGAGCTCCGCGCCCGTCCGCGGCCGGACTGGTCGCTCGCGCGCCTGATCCACCTCCTCTACCTCGACACGCGCAACCGGTCCGAGCTGCAGGCCGCGAGCGCGATCCCGGAACTGGCGGAGAGCTGGCGCCTGCTCCTGCGCCGACGCTTGCGGACCGGCGCGGTCGAGGACTGGTCGAAGCGCGTCACCGGACGGGATGGCGGGCCGGGCGCCTGAACGCGGGCGCGTCGATGCGGTTGGGCCTCGGACGAGGGGCCGGGCTGTCGGTCGGATGCCGGCCACGGCTTGCGCTCATTGCGGGAAGGCCGACGGGAACAGGCGCAGGAGATGCGCGTGCAGGCCGGGCTCGTGCCACGTCTGGCCGCGCCAGGCGAGGTGCCCATCCGGCCGGATCAGGCAGGCCATGGTTCCCGCGCCGTAAGCCTTACCGAAGGACCCTGTCGGATCCGCGAGCGTCGTCACGCCCGGGATGGGCACCTCGCTGCCGATGACGACGACCCGGACGCGGGTACGGTGCTGGCGGGCCCAGATCGGCAGATCGGGGCCGGCCACGGCGTCCGACATCCCGGCAGGATGAATGAGGAGGACGTGCTCGGTGCCTCTGAGTTCGTCGAAGAGCCGCGTCGGGAAGCCGAGTCCGTCGCGGACCAGCCCGTTGACGTCGGGCGCCCGGTCGCCGGCCCTCGTGCCGGCCTCCGTCGGCTCCGTCGCGTCGCCGGCGATCCAGGCCGTGTTCCGGTAGCTGACGAGGACCTGCGTGTCGGCGAGGCGGTCCGGCGCGCCGCCGCGCTCCCGACCGTATCCCTCGCTCGCCGTCCGGGTCCGCGCGATCAAGTCCGCGCCCACCGGGCGCCGCTCCCCCTCGTAGCTGTCGAGGAGAGCCTCGGGGCTGGCGCCCCGAAGAACCAGGGCGAGCTTCCAGGCCAGATTGTAGGCGTCCTGGATCCCGGTGTTCATCCCCTGCCCGCCGGTCGGCGGGTGGATGTGGGCGGCATCGCCCGCCAGGAAGCAGCGGCCGCGCCGATAGGCGGCGGCGAGGCGCATGCTGATGCGGTACACCGACGACCAGCGCAGGTCCGACAGGCGCGAGCCGTCCGGCAGGAGATCGTCGGCCACGGCCTGCAGGTCGGCCAGCGACGGGCCTTGAAGCTCGGCCTGGATCCCGTGGTCCGACCCGCCCGCCGGCACCAGATGCTGCGGCGCGAGCATCGAGACGCGGTAGCGGCCCGGCTCGGGGAGCGGGATGGCGATGAACATGTCGGGCGGGGCGTCCTCGTTCAGTCGCAGGGCCCGGACCGCGAGGCCGTAGGGTACGTCCCAGGCGATGTGCACGTCACCGAGCATGAACGGCCAGGGATAGGCCTCGCCCTCGAACGGGATGTCGAGCTGGCGCCGGACCGTGCTGTGGGCACCGTCGCAGCCCACGACGTAGCGGAAGTGCGCCTCCGCGACCGCACCGTCCGCCTCCTGTAGGTGCGCGCGGATTTCGGCGCCGTCCTGCTCAAGGGCCGTCAGGCGCAGGCCGCGCTCGACCCGGACGCCAAAGCGCTCCAACTGACGGTTCAGGACGCGCTCGGTTTCGAATTGGGGCAGACCGAGCGACGCGTAGGGCAGATCGAGCGGTGGACTGACCGCGTCGACCGGCGGCTGGCCGTGCAGGATCGTGCGCAGGCCCGTGAGCCAGAGACCCGCGTCGATCATCTCGCGGGCGAGGCCCATGTCCTCCCAGACTTCCAGCGTGCGCGGGGTAACCCCGATCGCGCGGCAATAGGGCGACCGCCGCGCCGCAGCATCGACGACCCGGCAGCGCGCCCCGTGCCGGGCGAGTTCGCAGGCGAGCGTCAGACCGACCGGACCGGCTCCCACGATCAGTACATCCGCCATCGCACCCTCCCCGGACCGATCCCGAATCGTCCCAGCGCCCGCACCTATCTGAGATGGCCTGGCCGGAATCACGCCGTCGACGCGCGGACTATAGGTGCCGTTCGAAGGATCCGCCGCAGGCACGGCTCGGGATGCGCCGCTCCCGACCGACGACGATGCGCCGATCCCGCGACAGCGGCTCGGCGCGCGTTCCGGAGAGCCGACGGCGGAGGGCGCGCCACGACCTCCCCAAGTCGATTGATTTCGTCGACTGTGTTTCGCGCAGACATTGCATTGATGCCGCGGTTCGGGGTGCGCCCGAAAAGTCAATGCTTCTCGGGAAAGACATCATTGTATATGGAGCTGACCAGTATGGGGGCCGTGTCCTGGCGCCCCGGGGTCGCGAGAGATGTCGAGTTTCGACGAGTCGGTCGCGCGCCAGCAGCGGTTCATGGGACCGCTCCTGGTGGCGGCGATCCTGTTCGGCCTGGCCGGGCTGCCGGTCGCGGTCTGGCTCGACCTGCGCGGCCTGTCCGAGCGCATGCTCGCCACGCAGGCGATCGAGACCGGCCGGATCATCGACCAGATGCGCAGCTTCTACGCCAGCGACGTCGTCCAGGCGGTCAACGCCGCGACCGGCCGGGTCGAGACGCGCCACGATTACAAGGGGGTGCCGAACGCGATCCCGATCCCCGCGACGCTCTCCCTGGAACTCGGCGAGCGGATCAGCGGCGGGGACGGCGCGGTGAAGTACCGCTTCGTCTCCGATCTCCCGTTCAAGGACCGCAAGCCGCACGATCTCGACAGCTTCGAGACCCAGGCCCTGGCGGACCTCCGGGCGCACCCCAAGACCGGCTTCGTCAGCGAGACGACGGGGTCCATCTTCGACCGGCAGGTGCGCATCGCGGCGCCGATCCGCATGGAATCCGCCTGCGTGCGCTGCCACAACGCCCATCCCCTGAGCCCGAAGACCGACTGGAAGGTCGGCGACGTCCGCGGCATCCAGGAGATCGTCCTGCACCAGCCGATCGCCGCCAACGTCTTCGCCTTCAAGTACCTGCTCGGCTACTTCATCCTGGCGGCGCTCGCCGGCACCACCTTCCTGCTGCTGCAGGCGCGCCAGTCCCGCCTCATCGACCGGATGAACAGGGAGCTGACCGAGTCGAACGGGTTCCTGGCGTCGGTCTCGGTGCAGATCGCCAAGTACATCTCGCCCCAGGTCTACAAAAGCATCTTCAGCGGCGAGCGGGACGTGTCGGTGGCGACCGAGCGCAAGAAGCTGACGATCTTCTTCTCCGACATCAAGGACTTCACCGCGACCACCGAGCGCCTGCAGCCCGAGGAACTGACCGCGCTGCTGAACGAGTACCTGACCGAGATGACCGCCATCGCGGTCAAGCACGGCGGCACGGTGGACAAGTATATCGGCGACGCGATGCTGGTCTTCTTCGGCGACCCGGAGAGCCGGGGCGTCCGCGAGGACGCGCAGGCCTGCGTTCGAATGGCGATCGAGATGCAGAAGCGCCTGGGCCAGCTCAACGCCCGCTGGCGGCGATCCGGCATCGAGCGCCCGTTCCAGGCCCGGATCGGCATCAACACGGGCTACTGCAACGTCGGCAATTTCGGCAGCGACGAGCGGATGGACTACACGATCATCGGCGCGGAGGCGAACCTCGCCGCCCGCCTGCAGGCGGCCGCTGTCCCGGGCGGCATCACCCTGAGCTACGAGACCTACGCGCTGGTGAGCGACATCGTCCAGGCGAGCCCGCAGGAGCCGATCCGCATGAAGGGCATCAGCCGCGAGATCGTCCCCTACGCCATCGAGGGCGACCTCACCGCCGAGGCCCCGGAGACGATCTTCTCCGAGCACGCCCGGGGGATCGACTTCTACGTCGACGTCGACGCCCTGGAGATGGAGGGCGCGGCGCGGCTCCGGAAGCGCCTGCTCGACACGCTCGCCGCCGTCGACCGCCGGATGACCGGGGCGGGCACCCACTCGGATGACGGCACGCGGCCCTCCGCGGCCGGCTGAGGTCCGGGCGACTGCGTCAGAGCGGCAGAACCGACATCGCCAGGGCGCCGTGGTGGCGGAGCGCATTCGTGGCCGCGACCTGCCGCTCGAAAGCCGTCATCAGCCTGGGCGAAACGCCTTGGCTGTCGGGCAGGCGGATCGTCATCGGGTCGAGGAAGCGCCCGTTGACGCTCACCTCGTAGTGGACGTGGGGGCCCGTCGAGAGGCCGGTCGAGCCCATGTAGGCGATGACCTGCCCCTGATGGACGGTCGCGCCGACCTGAACGCCGTGCGCGAGCCGCTGCAGGTGATTGTAGGCCGTCACGTAGCCGTTGGCGTGGTGGATCTCGACGCGATTGCCGTAGCCGCCGCGCGGGCCCGCATACGCCACGGTCCCGTCGCCCGTCGCCATGATCGGCGTGCCGGCCTTGTTGGCCCAATCGACGCCGTTGTGGAAGCGGGCGTAGTGGAGGATCGGATGGACGCGCGTGCCGAAGGGCGAGGTGATCCGCCCGTCGGCGATCGGCATGCGCATCAGGAACTTGCGGAGCGAGTTGCCCGTCTCGCTGAAGTAGCTCGCCGTCCCGGCCTCGGGCGCCTCGAAGCGGTAGGCGCGGTGCTTCACCCCGCCGAGCGTCACGGCGACGTAGCGCACCTCCGGCGGGCCGCCGACCTTCTCGCTCGGGCTGAACAGCACCTCCAGCCGGTCGGACGGGGCGATCCGGCGCTGCATGTCCAGGCCGAACGCGAAGATGCCGACGATGCGCTCGGCCAGGATGTCGGGCAGGCCGTTGCGCAGGACCGCCTCGTAGATGCTCCTGTAGAGGCTGGCGCCCGAGCCCTCTCCGTCGCCGTCGTCACCGGAACGCGACGCCGCGACCTGGGCCGACAGCGGCGCCACCGTGACGAAGCCGCCGGAATCCCGTTCCGCGACGATCTCCTCGACGCCGCCCGCGCCGTAGAGCGTCACCCGGGCGATCCGGCGCGCGGCCTCGCCGGCGCGCGAGCGGACGAGGAGCAGGTCAACGTGCTGCCCCTCGGCCAGCCCGGTGCGGGCATGCTCGCTGAAGGCGGCCAGGATGGCGGTCACGCGCGCCGGCTCGGCGCCGTTCGCCGCCAGCGCGTCGGCCAGAGTCTCGCCGCGCTTGAGCACGACGTCGCGCGTCTCGGTCAGGCTCAGGCCGGAGGCGGGCTGGGTCTCGGCGAGGTCGGTGATGTTCTCCGGGACGACCCGCACCTCGATCGCGTGGAACGGGTCGCGGCCCGTATCGGCGCCGGCGGCGGTCGCGGCGGCGTCGGCCGGCGCGGCGACCAGGATCTGCGAGAGCAGCCGCTGCGGCGCGAGCGGCACGGCGATCCGCGGCCCCGTCTCGCGCGCCTCATCCGACTGCCTCTCCACGAGGGCCGTGACGTCCTCGTCGCTCAGGCCGGGCGCGTCGTCGGGAACCGGCGTGCCCGCGAGCGCGGAGCGCGTGATCGTGACCGTGGTCCCGGACGGATCGTCCACCGGCTCGTCTGCGACAGGGGCGACCTCTCCGTCCGCGGCGAGCTGGCGCGTCGGATCGAAGGGTGGGATCTGCCCGTCGACCGCGTCGCCGGAGGACAGGCTCGTGACCAGTCGCACGAAGGGCTGGGTCCGGATAATCTCGCGCGCGCCGACCTGGTGGGTCACCGGCGCGGAGAACTCCTCCCGGTCCGAGGCGACGAGTTGACGCCGCACGAGGCGGTCGCCGCGCTGTCCGACCACCCCTTGCCCCTCCGCGACCTGGGCGGGCCCCTGGCGGAATGTCGGCTTGGCCGGTGCGAGATCGGTGTCGACGGACATGCGGAGCGCCGCCCCCATGAGGGCCGCGCCGCAGGTGGCGATCAGGCAGCTGGCGCAGAGCCAGCGCAGGTTCAGCCGTCGCCGGTCGAGCGGCGTCGTCACTCCGTGGGTCGGGGCCGCGACCGCGCTGCGCGACAGGGACCTGTGCAGAATGGGCAGCCCGCCGCGCGGTGCTCGTCCGCCCTCGTTCATCCGGTCCCCTCACGCTCAAGCTCGCCGCTTCGGCGGTGAGTGCGGCCTGAATGAGGCTGCGACTTGCGCCTGGCGCGACGCTCGTCCGCTCAAGGAGCGCACGTGTCGAACACGGTACCGGCGGGCAGGACGGGGCATTCCTCGACCGCCCACGATCGTTTCGACCGGACTCCGCCACGGAGCCGGGGAACGCCCGGCGTAGATCGCTGTTGCCCCAGTCGCCACAGAGGGAACGGGGTCCGACCACCGCGACTTCGGCACCTTGCCGCGACACATTCGGAGAACATGGTCATGGTCGACACGGACAGGGTCACGGGCGCCGCGCGCGCGTTCGGCGGGAAGGTGCAGGGCGCGGTCGGCGACGCCGTCGACTCGGACCGTCACGCGCTCGAGGGGCGTCTCCGGGAGGCGCAGGGCACCGCCGAGAATCTCTACGGCCAAGCCAAGGACGCCGTGCGGCACGCGGCCGACGAGGTCTCGGACCACGCCGCCGAGGCCTACGACCGGAGCCGCCACGTCGCCTGGGAAGGTCATCAGAAATCCGTCGAGTGGCCGCACGCCTCCCTGATCGTGGCCGGTCTCGTCGGCTTCGGTCTCGGTTTCCTCGTCAGCCGTCTCTGACACGGATCGCCGCGTGCCGCCGTCGGCCTCACGTCGACGGGATCGCGGGGCCGCGAGCGCCGTGCGCGATCAAGTCGGCACGGAGGCCAGGGCCGAGCCCGTGCCGCGAGAGGCGCGGGCCCCCTCTCCCGCGCGGGAGGGGGGATGGCGCCGGTTCTCGACCGGGCACCGCCGTTCTAATCGAACCATCGCACATCGGTCGGAAGCGACCCGAGCGGGTGCAGGCACATGCGCACTCAGCCGCCACGCCCGTCGGAGGCCCATCGGCGCTGCCTGGCCGATCCTTGCGGCACAGAGGATGTCGGCGACCTGCGAGGGTCCACGCCCGAGTCCAGGAATGAGCCTCCAGTATCCACGCCGTTGGTAACTTGTGTTCCGTTATGGAACAGAGTCCTTGGCTCTATTCTCGCTCTAGACACCGCTGAGAGGTGTCTAATGCATCAGTTCATCGGCCTATTTGCCATCTTCGTCACGCTGGCCGGCGTGCTCCACACCTGGGGTGCGCCGCGCTGGGCGATCGCCGGCCTCTGCCTGATCGGTCTCCTCGGCGCGTCGGCCACGGTCGTCGGCATTCAGCCAAAAGTGGCCCCGTCGCCGGTGTCCCAGGTGCAATCGCTCAACGACGCGATGCAGCCCGTCTTCGAAGGCGTCTGGGACCCGCTGCGGCCCGGCCGGCTGCTGACGACGTCCCGGTAGCGTCTCCGGTCCGCGCGGCTTCTGAAACGAGCCGCGCGTCCCGTCAGGCAGCCCGCGCCAAAATCTAGAAGGTCGAGCGCGCCTCGATGCTGGAATAGTACCCGGAGCCCTGTACCCGATCCCGGACGTAGCCGGCGGCCACCGACATCTGGACGGGCCCGAAGCGGACGCCGGTCAGGTGGGCGCCGATCCGGTACTGGCGGAAGAAGTCGTCGCCGAGGAACAGCGCCTCGGGGCCGATATAGACGCCGTCGGCGAGCATGTAGCCGACGCGCAGGCGCGAGTAGTAGGCGTTGAACTTCGTCGAGTACGAGCCGTAGGCCGAGACCATGGTCCGGTCGGTCGGCGTCGCGTAGAAATTGCCCGCGACCTTCAGCCCGACGCCCGTACCGACGACCGGGTTGCCCGGATCGGGAATCGACAGCTGGTTGCTGCGGACGTTGAAGCCGATGAATCCTGCGAGGGCCGCGTCCTTCCAGACCCACTCGTAACCCGCCTGCAGGGCGCCTTCCTGCTGGTAGCCGGTGACCCGCGTCGCGACGGACCGGCCGGGATACGAGTAGGTGCCGCCGATGGCGTCCACGCGGACCCGCAGGCCGTCCCGGGTGGGTGAGCCGTTCGGCGCGGCGGTCACCGTCACGGAGCCGAAGGCCGAGCTGTTCGACGTGACGCTGGTGGATCCGTCGACCGCGACGGCCCAGCTGTCGTCGACCGCCTGCTGCGAGGCGCCCGTGTACCAGTCGGCGCCGGCGCTGCGCGCCGGGAGGTCGGCGGCGGCGGCCTGCGTGGCGGAGGCCGCCGCGCAGGCGCACGAGAGGGCCAGAACGGTCGTGTACGGAGTGCGAGGACGTCGGGCAGCTGGTTCCGCAGTCCCGCCCATATTCGAAAGCTCCGTTAAGGTACGATTTACGCTTTAACCAACACTCGTCGACAATAGTTAACATCCACTTTTGGAAGGACTGAGTTTCGATCAGGGCGTCGGCGCGGAGAGCGAGCGCGAGAACCGCGCGGTCGCTCAATCGGTCGGGATGCGCGGCGATCAGGCCGCGCGCGCGCGGACCGCGGCGTCGAGGACGACTTGGAGGTCCTCGTTGCGGAAAGGCTTGTCGATCCGCAGGAAGGCGTCGGCGGAGCGCGGCAGCTGGCCGTGTGGGCTGGCGAGGATGACCCGGATCTGCGGGTAGCGCTCGACCACGGTGGCGGCGAGCTGGAGGCCCGCCATCACCGGCATCGATTGATCGACGATCATCGCGTCGAAGGCGGCGTCGCGGGCGAGGATCTCGAGGGCGTGCGCGCCGGAGGCGGCCTGGACTACCGCGTGGCCGAGATCGGCGAGCACCTCTGCGACGCTGGCCCGCACGAGGCCGTCGCTCTCCACGAGCAGGATCTTCAGCCCCGCAGCGCGCATCGGAGGGAGCGTGGCGACAGCCGGGGGCGCGGCGGGCAGCCAGAACTCGGCCAGGAACGGCTCGGCGCCGGTCCCGTCGCGGATCAGGCGCCAGTGGCCGCCGGTCTCGGTCACGAGCGCCGCGGCCGCCGCGAGGGTCGGGCCTGCTGCCGTCGGCAGCGGCGCGGCCTCGGGGCGGCGACCGCTGCTGACGAGCACGCGCACGTAGGCCGCAACTTCCGCCGCGGCGCCCATGTCCTCGGGGGTGCCCTCGACGGCCGCGATGGCGAAGCCGGCGAGGCCGGCGTCGCGAATATGGAAGGCCAGGTTTAGGAGCAGCAGCTCCAGCACGCGCTCGCTGCACAGGACGGGCGGCAACCCGGCGGGGATGCGATTGAGGACCGGCATCTCGCCGAGGGCGTTCGCGGCCAGGAACGGCAGGTAGCCCTCGAAGGTGGTGGCGAGGTCGGTCTCGGCGAGGGTGATGCCGGTCTCGTCGCCGCGCACGAGGTGCAGCATCCGGCGGGTGAGCGCCGCGCCCCGGCGCGCGCCGGCCGTCGCCCGCCCGACCAGCCGTTCTTGGTCGTCCCCGAGGGGGTGGCGCCGCGCCAGCAGCGTGAGATTCGTCAGGACGACGGTCAGGACGTCGTTGAACTCGTGGACGATGCCGTCGGTCACCCGCCGCAGGACGAGGTTGCGACGCGGCTCGACGGGTTGCGGCACGGTCGCCCCCTCGCCGCCCGGCAGCTTCCGCATCAGGGCGAAGAGCCGCCGATCGCCCCTGGCGTCGGCGAGGCACAGCAGCCTCACCTGGACCTGCTGCTCCGGCCAGTCGCGGAGGTGCAGAGTCACGTCGTGCGGGCCGTCGGCCGCGAGGGCGGCGTCGCGCGCCCGGTCGAGCACGGGCCGGTCCTCGGCGACGAAGCAGGCGGCGAACGGGGCGGCGACGGGGGCCCCGTCGTCGCCGGCCGCGCTCCGCGAATCCAGCAGGGTCCGGCCGGTATCCGGATCGATCTCGCAGCAGGCCCAGCCGGAGACCGCCTCGAAGGTGGTCAGCCGCGCCTTGAGGCGCGCGACCTCGGACCCGGCGCCGGCCATCTGCAGCCCGGCGCTGCGGCGATGCCCCGCGAAGACGTCCGAGAGCGCCGCGAACTCGCCGATCCACGTGCGGGGCGCTTCGGTCTCGCCCTCGCCCCTCAGGAGGCGGCGCAGCGGTCGTGTCAGCCGCTCTCCCGCGACGAAGCCGAGCGCCGCCGCGCAGAGGATCAGGGCGAGCCCGACGCCCAGCATCCGCCAGTCCGGCGACGCGGCGAGCGACGCGCCGGAGGGCACGGCCCGCGCCGTCACCAGCCATCCCGGCGAACCGATCTCGGCCGCGAGACGCATCGGCGTCGTGGCCGAGACGGCCGTCGTCCGGAACGGGCTCGGGGCCCCCGACAGGACCCGGCTGTCCGGGGTGGCGACGAGGAAGCCGAGGGTCTCGGGCAGCGCCGCGGCGCGCCGCACCTCCTCCTCGACCTTGGTGAGATAGCTCGGGTCGGCGTCGAGGCGCAGCAGGCCGTCCTGACCGCGCTCGCCCAGCGCGACGGCGGTCCCGAACGGCGAGTCGGCCTCCGCCCCGTCGCTGACCACGATGACCCCGGCCGCGCGGCCGCGCAGGAACCACGTCTGCCGCGCGACGCTGCTGCCGACGCGGCGCTCGTCCCGGGCCGCCAGCACGGTACCGTCGGGCGCGACGAGGACGGCGTCCCGGTAGACCGGGTTGAGGTCGAGCCACCCGCGCAGGCGCGCGGCGCGCTGGTCGGCGGAGAGCAGGCCCTCGTCGTCGCGGAGCATCAGGGCGGCGCTGCGCGCATCGACCACGGTCTGCCGCAGCCGCGCCGCGATGGCGGCGACGTAGGCGCGCGAGGCCGAACCGACCATCTCCTGCGGGGACGCCGCGGGTCCGGGCCGCGCGGCCGGGACGACGATCAGGAGCGCGGCCGCGAACCCCGCCGCCGCGGCGATCGCCACCTGCAGCGCGTTGAGCAATCCGAGGGAGATCTGCAGCGGCTTCGCGGTCATCCGTACGCCCGGGGGTCGGTGCCGAGCGAGGCGCGATTTTCGTTAAGGGTCGATTAAGGCCCGCGGCGCAATCCGGCCGTGCCCCCCGACGCGGGCGCGGTCCGCCGGGCGGGTCGTTCCGACTATCCGTGGCGCTCTGCGTCGCCTGCCCCGCACCGAAGCCGGTTATAGCGAAGCTTTAGAACGGAATATTAATGTATTCGGCTCAACGGCGCGTCCCGATCCCGCTCTCGCAGCCCGATCGACTTCGCCGCGCCGGGCATCATCTGGGTTGCCCGCATTCCTAAGTTAACTGTAATTTCCGGCGAAGTGGAGTGGGCTGGATATTACGAATGGGTTTGTTCATTGACCATCGTCGCTGTACAAACCCGGCGGTAGAGCCGTTGCACCTCGATCCGAGGGATTTTTGGCCCGGGAGGCTGTAGCGTGAGGCAGGCGTTGCGTTGGCTGGCCTGGGTTGGGGCGACAGTCGCCAGCCTCGCCCTGCTCAGCCAGCCGGTCGGGACGCAGGCCCAGCTCGCCATGAGCCTCGCCGCCATGGCGGTGATGATCGTGCTGTGGGCCGTGCTCGACGGGCCGCGCACGCGGTTCGTCTTCATGGCGCTCGGCAGCCTCGTGGTGCTGCGCTACATCCTGTGGCGGCTCACCAACACGCTGCCCTCGCCGGGCGACCCGGTCAGCTTCGGCTTCGGCCTGATCCTGCTGGTGGCCGAGCTCTACTGCGTCTTCATCCTGTTCGTCAGCCTGATTATCAACGCGGACCCGCTGCGACGCGACCCGCCGCCGGCTGCCCCGGCCGCCGACCTGCCCACGGTCGACGTGTTCGTCCCGAGCTATAACGAGGATGCCGCGATCCTCGCCATGACCCTGGCGGCGGCGCGACAGCTGAACTACCCGCCCGAGAAGCTCACGGTGTGGTTGCTCGACGACGGCGGTACCGACCAGAAGTGCAGCGATGCCGACCCGGCCAAGGCCGCGGCGGCGCGCGCCCGTCGGGGCGAGCTGCAGGCGCTCTGCGACGAGCTCGGCGCCCGCTACCTCACCCGCGCCCGGAACGAGCACGCGAAGGCGGGCAACCTCAACAACGGTCTCGCCCATGCCCGGGGGGACCTCGTGGCGGTGCTAGACGCCGACCACGTCCCGTTCCGCTCGTTCCTGACCGAGACCGTCGGCTATTTCGCGCAGGATCCGCGCCTGTTCCTCGTGCAGACGCCGCACGCGTTCCTCAACCCCGACCCGGTCGAGCGCAATCTGCGGACCTTCGAGCGCATGCCCTCCGAGAACGAGATGTTCTACGCGGTCACGCAGCGCGGCCTCGACAAGTGGAACGGCTCGTTCTTCTGCGGCTCGGCGGCCCTTCTGCGCCGCACCGCCCTCGACGAGGCCGGCGGCTTCTCGGGCATCACCATCACGGAGGATTGCGAGACCGCCTTCGAGCTGCACTCGCGCAACTGGAACAGCGCCTACGTCGACAAGCCGCTGATCGCCGGCCTGCAGCCCGACACACTGGCGGACTTCATCGGCCAGCGCTCCCGCTGGTGCCAGGGGATGTTCCAGATCCTGCTGCTGAAGAACCCGGCCTTCCAGAAGGGCCTCAAGCCCATCCAGAAGATCGCCTACCTCTCCAGCATGACCTTCTGGTTCTTCCCGATCCCGCGGCTGATCTTCATGTTCGCGCCGCTGCTGCACATCTTCTTCGACCTGAAGATCTTCGTGGCCAGCGTGGACGAGTCGATCGCCTACACGCTGACCTACATCATCATCAACTTGATGATCCAGAACTACATCTACGGCAAGTTCCGATGGCCGTTCGTGTCGGAACTCTACGAGTACATCCAGGGCGTCTACCTGGCCAAGGCAATCGTCTCTGTCATCGCGTCGCCCCGCAAGCCGACCTTCAACGTCACCAACAAGGGGGCGACCCTCGACCACGACCACATCTCGTCGCTCGCCCTTCCGTTCTTCCTGATCTACCTGCTCCTGATGCTCGGCTGCGCCGTCGCGGCGTGGCGCTACCTGTACGAGCCCGGCGTGACCAACCTCATGCTGGTGGTCGGGCTGTGGAACTTCTTCAACCTGCTCACCGCGGGCGCGTCCCTCGGGGTCTGCGCCGAGCGGCGCCAGCTCGAGCGCACGCCCTCCCTGGCGATCGATCGCCGCGGCGTCCTCACGGTCGCCGGGCACAGCGTCGACGTCTCGATCGAGCGCGTCTCCGCCGAAGCCTGCACCCTGCGCCTCCTCGGCGGCGCCCTCGATCCGGGGCTCACGCGCCCGCCGCTGCGGGGGACGCTCAGCGTCGAGCCGACGGCCGGCGCGCGCCGGACCGCGCCGCTTCCGGTCCACCTGGACCAGGCGACGCGCGACGGACAGGAGCTCGTCATGCGGGTGAACTTCGGCACGCTGGCCATCCGCGACTACCCTGCGCTCGCGGGACTCATGTACGGGGACGCCGAGGCGATGCGGCGCTTCCAGCTGCGGCGGCGGCGGCACAGGGATATTCCCACCGGCACGCTGCAATTCGCGTGGTGGGGCTTGGTCGAGCCGTTCCGCGCGCTCCGCTATCTTCTCGCGAGCCGACGCCCCAGGCCCGTCGAGATCGAGGAGGCGCCGGTCTACGACGCACCGCACGACGCCGCCGCGGCACCGGCGCCGGTGCCGTCCGTCCCGGCAACGGCGACCCCCGTTGCGGCGCCGTCGCTGCCCGCGACCGCCAAACCCACCGACATCGAGAGCGGGGACGACTGGGTCCGCCTGATGATGGATTACGAGAACGAGCGCACCCTGGCCGAGCTTCGCCGCCGGCGCACGAGCGCGGCGTGACGGCGATGGGTGCTCGGCTCCGCCTCCCCGTGCTGGGACTGCTGCTCGGTCTCGCGAGCGTTCCTGCCCTGGCCCAGAGCTTCCTGGGCTCGGGGCCGGCGGAACGGCTGACGGTCCCGCCGAGCGGCAACGCCCTGCGCGCGCCGTCCGAGGACGGGTCGGGCCCAGCGCGCCGGCCGGACGCGTCGGCGACGGAGACGCGGCCGACCGCGCGCCCGTCCGAGCCGCCCCGGACCGCCGCGCCTCAGACGGTGCCGCGCGCGGCGATCCAAGCGACCATCGCGCCGGCGCGCCGGCTTCCGTCCGGCCCGCGCGGCTTCCGCCTGACCGGGGAAGAGGATTCTCTGCGCTACCCCGTCTACCTCACCGAGGCGCAGACGCGGGGACCGGCACGGCTGCGCCTCTCCTACCTGTCGGCGATCTCGGTGGCGCCGGAGAGTTCCGAACTCGCTGCCTTCGTCAACGGGACGAAGGTCGGCTGGACCCGCATCCAGGCGCCCGGTGCCGTGAAGGTGGTGGAGTTCGCTATCGGCGACGGCGTGCTGAAGCCCGGCTACAACGCCGTCACCTTCACCGCCAGCCAGCGCCATCGCGTCGACTGCTCGGTCGGGGCGACCTACGAATTGTGGACGCAGATCGACCCGTCGCGATCCGGCCTCGTGGTCCCGCCGGCGACCGACATGGACGTCCGGTCTCTCGCCGCCGCGGAGCCGGACGAGAGCGGCGCCCTGCCGATCCAGGTCATCCTGAACGAGCGCCCGAACCTCGCTCGCCTGGAGCGCATGATCGAGGCGGTGCAGGCCCTCGCCCTCGTGGGACGGGTCGCCCGTCCGACGGTGACCTTCGGCCCTCCACTGCAGGGCCGAAACGGCATCAACCTCGTCGTCGGTACCGCCTCCGAGATCGCCGGCATCGAAGGCGTTCCCGAACTCGGCCCGATCAGCGGGCCCCGCCTCGCCATCCTGCCGACGCGGCCGAACACACCGCCGACCCTGGTCGTCACCGGGGCCCGCGATGAGGACGTCCGTCAGGCCATCACCAACCTCGCCGTCCCACCCGACAACGGGACGCCGAGCGGGCTCAAGGCGGTCCAGCTCTTCCGCGGCTACATGGTGCACGGTGGCGAGAACCTGACGCTCGACCGCCTCGGCGTGACGTCCCGCGAGTTCTCGGGGCGCCTGCTTCATGTCGGCTTCGCCCTCCGCTTTCCCGGGGATTTCGTCCCGGCTGATTACGGCAAGGTGATGCTTCACCTGGCCGGGGCCTACGTGGCCGGGCTCTCCTCGGAGGCCCGCATCGTCATCGACATCAACGGGCGCAACGCGGCCAGCGTCCCGCTGCCCGACGGGCGCGGTGAGGTGTTCGACGACAGCGCGATTCCCCTGCCCTTCAGCCTCTGGCGCCCGGGGGTGAACCACGTCGAGATCTCGGCGCAGCTGCCGAACGCCGCCGACCAGGTCTGTGACACCCTTAGCCCGGCGGCCAAGCAGGCGCGCTTCCTGTTCCTCGACCGCTCGCGGATCGAGATCCCGCATTTCGCCCGGGCGGCGCGCAGCCCCGACCTCGCGGCGATCAAGGGGGGCGCCGTACCGTTCGTCGTCCCGGGGCAGCGCGCGCGCCTCGTGCTGCCGACGCCCGACCGCGACAGCGCCGACGCGGCCGCGACCCTCGCCGCCCGACTGGCGATGGCGGCCGAGCGCGTCATCGATTTCGAGGTCGTGACCCAGCAGCAGGTCGTGTCCGACACGAGCCAGCTCGTGGTCGCGCCCGCCCGCGCCCTCGACCCGGCGCTCCTGGAATCGGTCGGTTTCGATCCGCAGCAGGTCCAGCGGGTCTGGGAAGGCCGCGCCGACATGGTCGCCACCCCGGGTCAGTTCGGTCCCGAGGGCGTGCTCACCCTCGATCGCCTGCGCCGCAACCTGCCGATGCGCTGCGCCCTGCCGACGCTGATCCCGCAGGTGCGCCCGGCGCAGCCCGCCCCGGCCCAGCAGGCGCCGCCGTCCCAGGGCGAGACGAGCGCCGGGCCCTCCCCGACCAAGGCCCCGGCCCCCTCGCCGGGCTCCGCGTCGGACCGTGAGCTCATCGACCGCTGGGAGGCGTCGACACGCGGCTCGCGCCAGATCTGGGCGGCCCTGGACAGCGTCTGGAACGAGATCACCGGCACGGTGCACTCCCTGCGCCAGACGATCACGGCGCAGGTGAAGCCGGACGAGACGGTCGAGGTTCCGGCCACGGCCTCGCTGCTCATCGCCGAGGGACCCCCGGTCCAGGCGAGCAACACCGTGATCGTGACCGCGCCGAACGCGTCGCTGCTGAAGGCGTCCGTCTCCTGCCTCGTCGACCCGGTGGTCTGGGCGAGGCTCGGCGGCAGCGCCGCCTTCCTCGACGCGTCGAACGGCACGCTGGTGACGTCCCGGCCCGAGCGGATCGAGATCGTCGAGACGCAGCCGCGATCTCTGCCGAACCTGCGCCTCGTGTCCGCGGCTTGGCTGTCGATCAACACGGAATACTACGTGGGCATGACTCTCGCGATGGCTCTCTGCCTCGGCCTGGCCACCACGAGCCTCGTGCGCAACGTCGGCAGGAAGAATCCATGAGTCGCCGCGCCCGCACCCCCCTCGCCGCAGCTTTCCTCGCCGCGGCGATCCTGCCCGCGGCGGCCGCCTCGCCCCAGGACGAGCCCGCCGTGCCTCCGAGTACCGCGCAGCCGGGCACGCAGCCCGCGCAGGCGCCCCGGACCGCGATTCAGGGGCTCGCCGGCAAGCTCGGCAACGACGCCGCGTGGCGGGCCTACCGCGCGCGGTTCATCACCGACCAGGGGCGCGTGGTCGACACCGCGAACGGTCAGATCAGCCACAGCGAGGGCCAGGGCTACGGCATGCTGCTCGCCGTGGCGGCCGGTGATCGGGTCAGCTTCGAGCGGATCTGGGGCTGGACCCGGGCCAATTTGATGGTCCGCGGCGACGAGTTGCTGGCGTGGCGCTGGTCACCCGACAAGCGTCCGGCGGTGAGCGACATGAACAACGCCACCGACGGCGACATCCTGATCGCCTGGGCGCTCACCGAGGCGGCCGAGGCCTGGAACGAGCCGAGCTACCGGACCGCCGCGCGCCGGATCGCCATCGAGTTCGGGCGCAAGACCATCCTGTTCCGGGACTCTCACGGGGCGCTGCTGCTCCCCGCGGTCTCGGGCTTCTCGGCCCGGGAGCGCCCGGACGGTCCGCTGATCAACCTCTCCTACTGGATCTTCCCCGCCTTCCCGCGCCTCGCCCTCGTCGCGCCGGAATACGACTGGGCGGCCCTGACGCGCAGCGGCCTCGCCCTGCTGCGGCAGTCGCGCTTCGGTCCGAGCAACCTGCCCACCGAGTGGATCTCCGCCAAGGAGGCGCCGCGTCCCGCGAACGGCTTCCCGCCGCTGTTCTCCTACAACGCCATCCGGATCCCGCTCTACCTCGTCTGGGCGGGACTGGTGCGGCCCGACGACCTCGCGCCGTTCCAGGCCCTGTGGTCGGGCGCCGATCGGGAACGGCTGCCGATCGTCGACACCGGCGACGGGCGGAAGGTCGAGTGGCTCACCGAGGCCGGCTACATGGGGCTCCCGGCCCTGGTGGCCTGCGCCCTCGACGGAACGCCCTTCCCCGAGGATGCGCGCGGCGACATCGGCAACCAGAACTACTACCCGGCCACTCTGAGCCTCCTCGCCCTGACCGCGGCCCGCATGCGTTACCCGTCATGCCTGAAGTCCTGACCGGTCGTCGGCCGGCACGTCTCCGACCGGCCGCGCCCTGCCTCCTGATGCTGGCGCTGACCGCCGCGCCGGCCGCCGCGCAGGTCGACGCGCGACCCGGTCCCGCGCCGCAGGCTCCCGCCGCGCCGACACGGTCCGAGCCCCGCATCGTCTACGGCGACGGCCCGCGCGCCCCGGCGATCCTGGCCGACCCGGCCACGTCCCGCACGACCGACATGGTCGACGAAAGCGCGCTGCGCTACTACGCGGCCCAGAAGCAGACGGCTCGGATGAAGGCCGAGATCGCCCGCCTGAAGCGGCTCTATCCCGGCTGGAACGAGCCGCCGGACCTCAACGCGCTGCAGCCGAGCCCACCCGAAGAGGCGCCCCTGTGGGACCTCTTCACCGCGGGGCGGTTCGACGACCTCCGCGCGGCGATCGTCGCGCGCAGGTCGATCGACCCCGCGTGGCAGCCCTCCGAGGAGCTCGCGCGCAAGCTCCGCCGGGCCGAGTTCCGGTCCCGGATCACGGCGCTCACCGGCAAGGACGCCGACGCGATCATCGACCTCTACCGCGCCGATTCCGGCGCCCTCGATCCGCTCGACGTCCAGAGCATCTGGATGGTCGCCGACGCCCTGGGCGATACCGGCTCGGGCGACGAGGCCTTCGAGCTCTACAAGTCGATCCTCGACGGCAACGCCGATTCCGGCGTGCGCCTCGCCACCATCCAGAAGGCGATGGCGCATCTGCGCATGGCGCAGGCGGAGCGCCTGATCGAGATGGGGCACCGGGGCGCGAACGGGGCCTCGGAATTCGACGCGATCCGCCTCGACATCACCCGTGCCCGGATCGCGGCCTTCCTGCACGAGGAGAGCGCCGAGACCCCGACCCCCGCCGATCTCGCGGCCTTCCAGGCCGTCGCCCGCAAGAGCGGCGATCCCACCCAGACGAGCCTCCTCGGCTGGTACGCCTACAAGCGCCGCCAGTTTCGGGAGGCGCTCGAATGGTTCAAGCAGGCGATCGCCCGCGGCGGCGACGCGATGGTCGCCCACGGGCTCGCCCTGACCCTGCGCCAGCTCGACATGGCGCGCGAGGCCGAGGAGGTCGCCTACGCGTGGCGCGACAAGTTCGTGGGCAACGAGCTGCTCTACATCGACATCCTGGAGCAGAAGCTGACGCTGCCCCGCCCGCCCGCGATCGAGCCCGCGCGCATCGCCCGCTACGCCCAGGTCGTGACGGCCTCCACCTCGGGCGAAGGCGCCCAGGGGCTGGCGTGGTACGCCTACAATTCCTGCCAGTTCGACACGGCGCTGGAGTGGTTCCAGCGGGCCGTCGCCTGGATGCCGAGCGAGGGGACCGTCTTCGGCTACGCCCTCACGCTGCAGCGCCTGAAGCGGCAGCGTCCGTACCTCGAGGTCGTGAACCGTTACGACGGCCTCTTCGCGAAGGTGGTCGACCTGCTGTTCCGCGAGAATGCCGGCGGGTCGCCGCTGCCCTGCGACCCCGTGCCCGCCGCCGCCGGGCCCGCACCCGGGCGGCACGCCGCGCCCGCGGCGCGGGTCGAGACGCCGCCGATGAACCGGGTGCCGCGGCCGGACCTGCCGGCGGCCGGCACGGACGCCAAGCCCCTCGCCGTGCAGCGCAACGAGTTTCCCCTGGCGGTCTCCATGGAGAACGCGCTCCGCTACCCGCCGCCGGGGCTCGTGCGGGTCCTGGCCGAGCCCGTTCCCGCGGGAACCTACGTCCGTGAGCCCGCGACCCCGGCGCCGCCCCTGGTGGCCCGGCGCGTGCCCGGCGCGGGCCCCATGCCCTACGAGCGGTTCGGCTACGCCCTGCTCCCGGACTATCGCGGCGTCGACAAGCCCGAATTCCTGTCGCCGCCCGCCGCCGGGACCCTGTGGCAGGACCAGCAGGCCGAGCGCGGGCGACCCGAGAATTCCGAGGCGAAGCGGTTCCAGCTGCCCGCGCGCTCGGCCTACGACACCTCCGCCACGACCGAGCGGACCACCCCGTGAGGCGCGCGGCGATCCGTTCGGCCCGGCTCTGCGCCCTGGCGTGTCTCCTGCTGCCCGCCGTCGCGCGGGCGCAGACGGTCCCGGTCCTGACCCTGCCCGGCGCCGGGACGCTGACCGCGGTGATCGAGACGCGCGAGCGCGACGGGTTCGACCAGCGGCTGCGCTATGCCGGCGGCGACGGTCGCAACCACGCCGAGATCGCCCTGCGCCGGGAGACCGCCGACCTGCTCCTCGCCTTCCCGCCGCGGCTGGCCAAGCCCAGCGAGTTCGGGATCGCGGGGGAGATCGCCGTCCGGTTTCCCGGGCAGGCGATGACGGTGCGGCCGCCGCTGCGGAACGCCTACGGCCCGGTGGGCATCGCGCTCGGCGCCGACTGCCTCTACGCGTGGCAGTGGATCGAGAGCGGACGCGGCGCCGCGTCCGCCGGCGGGCAGCCGCCCGCTCTGTTCCAGGCGGAGCCGCTCGCGCGCCGCGCGATCTCCCTGCGGATCCGGCTGTGCCGCACGGCCGAGGCCAGCCTCGGCGACCTCGTGCGGGCGGTGGAGGGCCTCCGGATCGCCCTGCCCGGCACCCGCCCCCCGCCGGTTGTCGCGCGCGTCCCGCCGCGTCGGGTCGCGCCGCGGGCCGCCATCGGCCGCCCGAGCCGGCCGGCCGCGGCCGAGGCACGCCGAGACGAGGTTCCGCCGGTGCGGACGCCGGCCGCGTCACCGCCGCAGGTGCCCGTGGCGTCGCCCGTCGCGCCACCCGCGGCGCCGCCCGTCGCGCCCCCGGCACCGTCCCCGAGCGCCGGGGCGCCGGATCAGAAGCGCTACATCGTGCCGCCGACCCCCCAGACCCCCGCACCGGTGCTGCCGGAGCCGGGCGGCCAGCGCTACATCACCGAGGGGAGCGGCAGCGGGATCGCACCGAAGCCGGCGCCGGGGCAGGCCCCCGGCGAGACCTTCTTCCGCGACCTGCCGCCGGAGGCCTATCGGCCGCCGAACTGAGTTCAAGTCCGGGCGCCCGCCTCGGATCTGAGCCGTCAGAGCACGAAACGCCCGAGCTCGTTCGCCGGGAAGGTTCGGAAGCGCCGGTATCCGCCCTGCACGGCCTGGGCGAGGGACGCGACGCCCGCGAGATCGCCCGCCTCGGCCCTGCGGGAATCCGCTTCGGTCAGGACGAGGCCCACCGTGATCGAGACCGCGCTGATCGCGACCGGCACGGCGAGAACGTGTCGGCCGGTCAGCCCGTCGGAGGCGACCACGTCGACCGCGTAGAGGCTGAACAGGTAGGCACGCTCCGCGATCAGCGTCCGCGCCTCCGCCAGGACGTAGCGAGGCTCCTCCCCCGGCAGCCGGCGATATCGGGAGATGTCCGGTGCCATCGCTCCCCCGAGCGGCGAGCCTTGGCGGATTCCTGCGGCGATCAGGCGGCGATCCGCTCCGGCTTATCCTCGCTCGCGGCCGGCTCCGGCCCGGCGGGGTCCCGGCTGGCGCGGAAATGATCGAGGATGCTGTCGCCCAGACCGTCGAGCACGAGGTCGGTCGCGGCCTGGACCTCCGGGTCGACCTCCTCGGGCCGGTACCAGGCCAGGATCTGCTCGGGCAGCGCGTCGAGGATCGCGCCCACCGGGTTGACCGGCTCGGCCTCGGCAGGCCCGTCCGCGGCGTCGGCGATCGCCACGACGACCGGGGTCGCCGTATCGGTCTCCTCCGCGAAGGCGGTCCGGCGCTGGCTCTCCAGAGCGGCGCGCCACGCGGCGTCGGCGGCCTCGGCCTCCCGGCGGGCGGTCTCGCGCGCTAGCGCCTGCGCGGCGATGGCGCGGGCCACCTCGCGGGCCTCGTCGCGGGCCGCTTCGGCCTCGTAGCGGTTGAGCAGCGTGATGACCGGGTGCATCTCCGGATCCGACAGGTCGCCGCAGGCTCCGATGGCGGATTCGATGAGGCGCCGCGACAGGCCGGTGCCCCGGACCGGGGCCGCCGCGCGGGCGAGTTCATGCCGTGCGGAGAGCGCCGCCTGCATCGCCGGCAGGAGCGCTTCGGGCAGCCCGGCGCGGTCGTGCAGGTCCGCGAACAGGCGCGGGTCGCGCATGGCCCGGGCGACCCCGGCATGATCCTGCCCCGACAGGTCGGCCAGGGCGGCGAGCGCGAAGTCCGTCCGGCCCGAGAGCACGGCGCGCAGGATCAGGCCCGCGGTCAGCTGCCGGCTTGCGCGCAGATGGGTCACCAGCCGCGTCACGGCGGCCGCGCCGAAGCCCTCGCAAGCCTCGAGCGCGACGCGCTCGCCGGCCTCGCGGCTCATCCGGTCCAAGCGCTCGGCGCCGAGCCAAGCGCGGTCGGTGACGAAGTCGGTGAGCGCCCGCGCCACCGCGATCCCGAGGGCATGGCGCACCTCCGGCGGCAGGTCGGCGCGGGCGAGGAGCGCCTCGCGCAGGGCGGCCTCGTCGCCGCGGCGCTCGATCATGCGCAGCATCCGGCCCGCGGTGATCTTCGCCGTCGGATTGGCCGCGAGTACGACCAGCGTGTCGGTCTCGCCGATCTCCGCCAGGGCGCCTGCGACCGCGTGCGAGAGGTGGTGCCGGGCGGCGATCACCGCGCGGGTAGCCTCGTCGCCGAGGGCGGCCGCGTCCACGAGGTCGGCGTCGGTGAGGACCGGCGAGCGGGCGAGCACCGGCCGCGCCACCTCGGGAACGTCGGAGGACAGAGCGACGACCAGCGGGCGCGGCGCCCGCGCCGAGGCCGCGCAGGTCTCGGCGAGCGCCCGGCGCACGAGCGGCGACGGGTCGTCGAGGAGCGCGAGCAGCGCGGTCTTGGCCTCCCAGGCCGCGTCGGCGCCCAGGTCGCCGTAGAGGTAGGTCCGGGCCAGCGTCGCGGTCGCCTCGGCCCGGCGCTCGGCCGAGGCGTCCTGCGTCCAGGCCAGAAAGTCGCGGATGATCATCGACCGCTCCGGGGGGCGAACAGGCTGGTCCTGCTGCCGGACATGGACGCCGCGGCCGCGAGTTCCGCGGGTCGGCGGGGCGGCAGCGGCGGATTGAGGAGGGCGGCGCCCGGCGGCGTCGCCGCCGGTCCGGCCGCTGCGCCCGTGACGGCACCCGTGATGGCACCCGTGACGGCGGGCTCCGCGACGGCGACGCGCGGTGGCGGCTCGGCGTCGGAGCGCGGGAAATAGGTCGGCGCCGCGTGCTGCACCGGCGCGGCGCTGTTGCGCGCCTGCCAGAGACGGGCCGCGGCGTCGGAGGCCGCGCCGCGCTGGTCCGTCTGGAACAGGCTGCGCAGGTCCGAGGTCCCGCCGAACGCGGTCGCCGCGCTGGCGTAGGCCGAGACGGCCTGCGGCGCCGCGGCGCCGTCCTGGCGCAGGCCGGTGAGGTCGGTGGCCGCGGCGCCCTGGGCCGCCGCCGAGAGGCTGGCATAGAGTTCGGCAGCACTCCGCGGCCGGCCGGCGCGGTCGTAGAACAGCGCCCGGTTGGCACCGGCCGCCTCCGGCAGGTCGAGGGCGGCGGCGCGCTCGGGGAAGGCGCGGGCGGTCGAGATCAGGGCGGCCGCGCCCTTCGCGCCCAGCACGTGGGCCGCGTAGAGATCGCCCGCGGTCGGCTCGCGACCGAGGGCGCCCGTGAGGGCGTCGGCGTTCTGCTGGGTCAGCGCGCCGGCCAGCGTCGCGGAGATTTTGGGATCGCGGCGCAGGTCGAGGATCGCCTGCCGCTGGCCCGCGTCGGGAACCGTGTAGGTGCCGTCCGACTGCCGGGTGATCGCGTCGGCCTGCGCCTGCAGGCCGAGCCGCGGCCCGGCATTCTTCATCACGCCGAGCCAGGTCTGCTCGATGAACTGGAACAGGCCGGTGGCCGAGGACGTGCCGGCCTTGGCGGCGGGATCGAGGGCGGATTCCCGCCGCGCCGTGGCGAGGAGATAGTCGAAGCCGACGCCGCTCGCCGTCGCCCCGTCGCGGATGGCCTGGACCACCGGCCCGGAGGCGGGCGTGCCCGGCAGCGCCCGCGCCTGGGGCGGCGGGCTCTCCGGTGGGCTCGACGGCGTGGTGAACAGGAACATCCGGGCGGGCACGGTGCTGGAGACCGCCCGAACCTGCGCCCGCTATGGTAAACAAGTCCTCAATCGGCCGCGCGCGACCGGTTCCTGTTTCAGGACCCGGTGAACTCCCCCGCGCCCTTCGGCCGGCGCATCTGGAAGCGCGTGTCGGCGGTGGCGTGGAAGTAGTCGAAGTACCCGCCGCGCATGATCGGGTGCATCGCCGCCGTATCGACCATTCCATCCGCGACGTACCGCTCGTCGACGTAGATCGATACCACCTGCCCGATCACCAGGAAGTTCTCCGCCTCCCCGCCCGAGAGGGGCACCAGCGGCACGGTCTGGAGCCACCGGCACTCCAGGGCCGCCGGCGAGGCGGCCACGCGCGGCGGCCGCACCTTCTGCGAGGGCGCGGTCTCCAGGTTGGCGAAGGCGAACTCGCTCGTTCCGCGCGGCAGCGGCGCCGAGGAATCGTTCATCCCGTCGCGCAGGTCCCAGGTGGCGAGACTGCAGACGAATTCCCGGCCCTCCTCGGCGAAGGTCATCGCGTCCTTCCGGCCCGAGGAGGAGAACGCGACCATGTTGTCGGCCACGGCGTTGAAGAACGAGTAGGGCGCGAGGTTGAGCGCGCCCGCGCGGTTCATGGCGCTGATCCAGCCGATCGGTCGCGGCGCGACGATGGCCTTCAGCGGGTTGTGCGGGAGGGCGCGCGACTCGCGCGGCAGGTCGAGGTCGTAGTGCACGGCCGGTCCCTTCAGAGGTAGGTGACGATCTCGTCGAGGGCCGGCCGCGGCCGGTCGGAGGGCACCTCGCGCGCCCGGCCGATATGGACGAAGCCGGCGAGCTTCTCGGTGGGCGCGAGGCCGAGGGCGTCGAGCACGCGGCGGTCGTAGGCGAACCACTCGGTCAGCCACGACGTGGCGAAGCCGGCGGCGTTCGCGGCGATCACGAGGTTCATGGTGGCGGCACCGGCGGAGAGCACCTGCTCCCAGTCCGGGATCTTCACGTGCGGGCCCGCCCGCGAGACCACCGCGACGACGACCGGCGCGTGGGTCAGGCGGGCGCGTTCCTGCGCGAGCCGCTCGGGCGCCGCGTCGGGATTGTCGGCCGCGAAGGTCGCCGCGATGACCTCGCCCACCTTCGCCCGGGCCTCGCCGGCGATGACGATGAAGCGCCAGGGCGCGAGCTTGCCGTGGTCGGGCACCCGCGAGGCGGACGTCAGGATGGATTCCAGCTGCGCCCGGTCGGGCCCGGGCTCGTCCAGCAGCACCGGCGGCACCGAGCGTCGGGTCTTCAGGAGATCGAGGGTGGCGGTCATGCGCTCCGTCCCGGTATCGCGTCCCGACCGGGATGTGGCATGCGCGGGCCGCCGGTGGAAGAGCGGCCTTGCCGCCGCCACGGTCGGGAGTCAGAGGCAGGCCCGGACGATCCGGTGTCGCGACCGGCGAGACGAGCAGAGAAGGGCCGACCGATGCGCATGAGGCTTGCAGCGACCGCGCTGGCGATGCTCGCCGCCGGCCCGCCGGCCGCGCTCGCGCAGCAGGACCCGTTCCAGAACCGGCTCGGCGGCGCCCTGCCCTCGCCGTCGATCACCACCCCGAACCTGCCGCCGTCCCTGCCCCCGGCCGAGCCGGACGCGCAGCTGTCCCTGTCAGCGCTCCTGTCGGGACCGGGCACGGCCCTGCGCCAGGGGCTCGCGTGGCGGATCTACGAGGATCGCGGCGACGGCACGCGGCCGTCGATCGTCGCCCGCTCGACCGAGGCCGAGCCGCATTTCACCCTCGCGCCAGGCGCCTACGTAGCGACCGTGACCTACGGCTTCGCCAGCGCCTCGAAGCGGATCGTGATGGGCGGGCAGCCGACGACCGACACGCTGCGGGTGGCCGCCGGCGCCCTGAAGCTGGCCGGTGCGGTGGGCGATCAGAAGATCCCGCCCGGTCAGGTGATGTTCTCGGTCTTCGTCCCGGTGGGGACCAATTCCGAGGGCCGGCTCGTGCGCGCCGGCATCAAGACCGGCGAGCTGCTGCGCCTGCCAGAGGGCACGTACCACGTCGTCTCGACCTACGGAGAATCGAACGCGATCCAGCGCGCGGACCTGCGCGTCGAGAACGGCAAGGTCACGGAGGCGACACTCAACCACCGCGCCGCGACGGTGACCCTGAAGCTCGTCGCCGCCCCCGGCGCCGAGGCCTTCGCGGGCACCGCCTTCTCGGTCCTCACCCCCGGCGGCGACACGATCCGCGAGGCGATCGGCGCCTTCCCGCAGGTCACCCTGGCGGAGGGCGACTACGTGCTGATCGCCCGCCACGACGGGCAGGTCTACACCCGCGAGTTCAAGGTCGAGAGCGGGCTCGACCGCGACATCGAGGTCGTGGCGAAGTCCGGCTGACGCTCCCGGGCCGACGGCTCCGCGCCGTTCTCAGGCGAAGCGCCGCGCCAGCGCCACGCAGGCGGCCACGGCCAGGGCGGCGGCGATCATGGCGGGCTCGATGCGCTCGCCGAGGACCAGCGCGGCCACGCCGAGGCCCAGGAACGGCTGCAGCAGCTGCAGCTGGCCGACCGACGCGATGCCGCCGCGCGCCAGGGCGCGGTACCAGAACACGAAGCCGATGAGCATGCTGAACAGCGCGACGTAGCCGAGGCCCGCCCAAGCCGGCAGCGGGATCGCCGTCAGCTCAACCGGCCGGAGCAGCAGCGCGAGGGGCAGGCTCACGGGCAGCGACAGGACGGTGGCCCAGGCGATCACCTGCCAGCCGCCCAACCGGCGGGCCAGGACGCCGCCCTCGGCGTAGCCGAGCCCGCAGAGCAGGATCGCGGCCAGCATGAAGGCGTCGCCGGGACCCGGCGGACCGTCGAGCCCCCGCGCGGCGAAGCCGACCGTGACCAGCGCGCCGGTGATCGAGAGCAGCCAGAAGACCGGTGACGGTCGCTCGCCGGAGCGCAGCGCGCCGAACAGGGCGGTGGCGAGGGGCAGCAGGCCGACGAAGACGGTGCCGTGCGCGGCGCCGACCGTGCGCAGGGCCAGGGCGGTGAGGAGCGGGAAGCCGACCACGACGCCCGCGGCCACGATCGCGAGTGCCGGGAGATCGGTGCGCCGCGGGCGCGCCTGCCGGAGCGCCAGCAGGGCGGCCGCGCCGGCGAGGCCGGCGAGCGCCGCCCGGGCCGCGCTGAGGAACAGGGCGTCCATGCCGGTCAGCGCGAGGCGCGTCGCGACCAGCGACGCGCTGAAGATCGCGACGCCGATGAGGCCGTCCACCCAGGCGCCGGTCGCCGGTCCGCGCGTCGTCTCGATCACTCCCCCCGCCACGGATGTCCCCTCCCGATACGTGCGGGTCCCGGAATGCCGTGCCGGGGCGCGGCCGGCCAGGAACGGTCGGAGCGCCGCCGGCCAATCTGTCCCGGTCGATCTTCGATACAGTTGGCCACCCCGTTCACCGCGCCGGAGCCTCGTGAGGGGTGTCGCCGCGCGGGTCGCGCGCCGGCCGAAGGTTCCATGTTCCGCGCATTAACATTTCCGTGCAGTCGCGGAACGATGCGCCCGAGGCGGCCATTTCAGACCACCCATACCGGGCCACTGGAGTACACCATGCGCCGCCTCGTCATCGCCGCCTTCGCCGCCGCCGCCCTCGCCGGGCCCGCGCTCGCCGCCAACGAGGCGCCGCAGACGGTCGCGCCCAAATTCGAGACCGTGCCGCAGGACGCGGTGCTCAGCTACAACCTCATCGGCCTCAACGTGACCGACGCGCAGAACAACACGGTCGGCGAGATCAAGGACCTCGTGATCGATCACGGGAAGCTGGCCGGCTACATCGTCTCGGTGGGCGGCTTCCTCGGCCTGGGCGAGCGCTACGTCGCGGTCTCGCCGAGCTCGATCGCGCTCGGCTACGACGCCGACGCGAAGAAGTGGAAGGCCATCATCGGCGCCAGCAAGGACCAGCTGAAGGCGGCGCCGGAGTTCAAGTACGAAGGCAAGTTCAAGCGCTGAGGCGCACCACTGCGGCCGGGCCCAGCGCCCGGCCGACCCGGCGCCCCGCACTTAGACGGAGGCGTCGAGGGCCTGTCGCGCCAAGCGGGCGACGAGGGCCTCCCGCTTGGCCTGGCGCAGCACGATCCGCGCCGCGGCCCGCGCGTTGGACGCGCGCAGCTCGGCCCGCGGGCCGCCGTCGCGCAGGGCGCGCCACGCCAGCGCGCGGAACCAGCGGACGTTGGCCAGCGCCGCCGCCCTGCGGCTCAGCGGCCCGCCGACATCCAGCGGCTTCTCGAGTGTTCCGGACGTCATGGTCTCGATCCTGAAGCGCGACTCGCCGCTTGTCCGATTATGGAACAACAGATGGCGATTCGACGGGAGCTGAGCAATAGTGTTGCCAACGTGAACTTTTGAATCGAGCGCGAAGACTGCGCATCCACGAAATGAGGTAGTCCCGCCCCGGGACGGCATCCGGCGACGGGGCGCCCCGCGGCGGGCGACCCGGCGGGAACGCCGCGGCGGGGACCCGACTTCCCGGAACGGGAAGCCGGTGCGGCGCCGATCCGGGCCGGTCGATCTGGAGAGCCGGTCGCGTGCCGACGATTTTCGATGCCCATACCTTCGCCCTCACGGCGCATGCGGGTCAGCTCGACAAGGGCGGCGAGCCGTGCATGCGGCACCTGGAACGCGTCGCGAACGCCGCCCAAACCCGGGCCGGTCACGCCCGACTCATCGACGGGCTCGACATCGACCCGATGCGAGTCATGCAGGCGGCGCTCCTGCACGATGTGCTGGAGGACACTCCGCGCACGGCGGCGGACCTCCGCGCCGCCGGCTTCGAGGCCGACATCGTCGAGACGGTGACGCTTCTCACGAAGCCGCAGAGTCGGATCGCGTATTCCGAGCGGATCACCACCCTGATCGCGGCCGGCAACCTCGCCGCGCTGCTGATCAAGATGTCCGATACCGAGGACAACCTCTGTCCGACCCGGATCCCGCCCAACGCCGCGTTCCTGCGCGAGCGCTACGCGACGGCGTTCGAGCGCCTGAAGGCGGCGGCGGCGACGCGCGGGTACACGGGCCGCTGAGCACCGACCCAGGCGGGGAACATTCGCGCGAGCGTCCGGTAGATCCTGCAACGCCCAGGCTGACCGCTGAGGTTCCGGCCCCGGGGATGTGAGTGCCGGAGAAGCGCCGATGACACCGTCGACCCGTTCACCCGCCGCGATCAGCGACGAGGGGCGCCACGCCCGCGACCGCGGCGATCCGATCACCGCCAACCCCTATCCGGCGGATTCGGAATCCTGGGCCACCTGGGATCGCGGCTACCGGATGCCCGACGAGCAGGCGCGCGCCGCCACCCCGGCTGCGGTCCGGGAGGACGCGCCACCGGAAGCATCGTGATCCGGGACCCGTGCCGGCCGGTCGGCGACGCGGTCGGAACAGCGTCGGTGGCGCGGGGTTGCCCGCACGACCGGTAACGGCTCCGCGAGAGCGATTGCCGGACCGAGAGGGAGATCCGCCATGAAGGTCACGAGTCTCGCCATCGCCGCCCTCCTCGCGGCCGCGATTCCCGCCACGGCAGCCGAGAATGCCGGCAGCGCGACCAGCCGGTCGGGCACGGCAAACAGCACCGGCCCGAGCGACGCGGGGTCCGGCTCGACACCCGGCGCCGCCGGGAGCGGCCCGTCGACCGGCTCGATGAGCCGCTCCGGCACGACGAACAGCACCGGTCCGAACGATGCCGGATCCGGCTCCAAGCCGCCGGCCGGCGGCCGCTGACGGGACCGCGTCGCGCAGCGAGCGGCGCGGAGATCCTGTTTGGCGATATCGCCAAACAGGATCTCCGCGCCCTCACACGCCACAGGGAGGATCCATGCCGGCACGCACCCGCATCGCACTCGCCGCTCTTATGCTGCTCGGCCTCGCCGCCTGCGACGACAAGCAGGCGCAGAACAACACGCCGACGAAACCCGACTCCACCAAGATGGAGCCGCAGACCGACCAATCGGCGCCGAACACGCAGAAGCGCTAGAGCCGTTCCCGAACGGGGCAGGTGCGGACGGGGACGCTCGCCGAGCCGCCGCTGTTCGTGGCGCGGGTCCGTTCCCTCTGTGGGAGGCCACACGTCTCTGCGGCCCGACTCTCTGCGGCCCGACCGGGGAACCCGGTCATCCGGACCGTCGCGACACCTCCGGGGTCGGCACCGGCGACGGCCGGGCATCCCGGGCGGTCAAGTCCGGATCGACGAGGGACTTGTCTCGGATTGGCCGGTGGTTGCGCCGGTCGGCGGATCGCCGGACGGGTCGGCGATCAGCGGTACGGCGGCGCCGAAGCCGAGAGCCGCCTCGACGAGGATATCGTCGAGCGCGTCCGCGACCCACACGGCGCCGTCGAGGACGGATGTCAGGATTCGAGTCATCTGCACCTCCCTCCCGCATCCCGGGTCGCCGCCGCCGGACGGCGGCGACCCGGGATGCGGTCTTCAACCGGTTCGCACCCGCCGTCTCAGACGAAGTGCATCGGGAGGGCACGGTCCAGGATCTCGACGTAGGTCCCGGCGAGAACCGCGACGGTGGCGGCGGCGACGGCCGTGGCGAGGGCGAAGCGGGCAACGAGGGTCATGGAAGTCTCCATCAGGTCCGCGACTGTGTTCGCGGTGTAACCCTGATGTAAGCTCAAGCTTTCCCCGCCGAGGTGCTGCGGCACACCCCGGCGATGAACTGGCCGGAGCGGCCTATATCGCCGGGCTCCTCAGTCGGCGCGTCAGGCGGCGCGCACGGTCGCGAGGAACCGTCCGACCTCGGCGGACAGGTGCTCCGACTGGCGCGACAGCTCCGAGGCCGCGCCGAGAACCTGGCTCGCCGCCGCGCCGGTCTCCTCCGCGGCGCCGGCCACGCCGGCGATGTTGCTGGTCACCTCGCCGGTGCCCTGCGCAGCCTGGGTGACGTTGCGGACGATTTCCTGCGTCGCCGCGCCCTGCTCCTCGACGGCGGCCGCGATCGAGGTGGCGACGCTGTTGATCTCGCGGATGCGCCCGGTGATCGTCCCGATGGCGGAGACCGCCTGACCGGTCACGCCCTGGATCCGGCCGATCTGACTGGAGATCTCCCCGGTCGCGCGGGCGGTCTGCTCCGCCAGCGCCTTCACCTCGGAGGCGACGACCGCAAAGCCGCGGCCCGCCGCGCCCGCGCGGGCGGCCTCGATCGTGGCGTTCAGCGCCAGGAGGTTGGTCTGACCGGCGATCGAGGAGATCAGGCCCACCACGTCGCCGATCTTGGCGACGGCGCCGCTGAGTTCCTGAACGAGGGCGCCGGTCTCGTCCGCCTCGCCGGCGGCGGAGCGGGCCAGCTCGGCCGAACCCTGGACCTGGCGCCCGATCTCCTGGACGGAGGCGCCGAGCTCCTCGGCGGCGGCCGCGACGGTGCTGACGTTCGAGGCGGCCTCCTCGGCGGCGGCCGCGACCGCCCCCGACTGCGCCGAGGTCTGGCCTGCCATGGCCGACATGGAGCCGGCGGTGGCCTGCAGCTCGGTCGCGGAGGCCGAGACCTGCCCGACGATGCCGCCGACCGCCGCCTCGAAGCTGTCGGCCATCTGGCGCATGCCGATCCGGCGCTGCTCCTCGGCGGCGAGGCGCGCCTGCGCGGTCTCGGCCTCCAGCGCCTTCATCTGGATAAGACCCTGCTTGAACACCGCGACGGCCGACGCGATGGTGCCGATCTCGGTCTTCTCGCCCTGATGCGGGATCTCGGCCGACAGGTCGCCGGCGATCAGCGCCTGCATCGGCCGCACCACCGCGGCGATGCCGCGGGTGACGCCGAGGACGATGATCACGCCCGACAGAACGGAGACCGCCACGGCGAGAGCGATCGCGACGAGGCTCACCGTCCAGGTCTCGTTGAAGACGGCGGTGCCCTGGGCCTGCGCGGCATCGGCGCCGGCGTTGTTGATGGCGATCAGCTTCTCGAGGGCCTTGGAGGCGGCGCGGCGCGGGATGAGGCCCTTCGTCTCGTAGAGCTGATAGGCCTCGGTCTTCTTCCCGGCCCGCGACAGCTCGACGACGTCGTTGCGCACCGCCTTGAAGGTTTGAGATTCCTGGTTGAACGCGTCGAAGAGCGACCGCTCTTCGGGCGAGCTGAGCAGGCCCTTGTAGACGGCGACCCGGTCGGCCAGCTTCCGGTCGAAGCTGTCCATATCCTTCTCGATGCTGGCGAGCAGCGCCGGATCGGTCGCCTGCGTGTGCCGCAGGAGAAGGCCGCTGCTGCGGGCGGTCAGCGTGTCGATCTCGCCCAGCGCCCGGATGCTCGGCAGCCAGTTCGTATCGATCTCAACCGCCTGCTCGCGCAATTTGTGCGTACTCACGAGCCCGAGCACGCCGAGCCCGATCACGAAAACGGTCAGGACCGAGAAGGCCACGACCAGCTTTGTACGAATGGAGACACTCTGTAGCGACACGGCGGCCTCGACGGAGCCGAATAGAACAATTCTGCGGCTGCACGGCGCACGATTAGCGAAATGTATTTAATATCCGCTAATCAGACCTTCCCCTGCCTCGCGGGCTGTCGCTCGCCGTCTCACGGAGGGATGCCGGTTTCGCGGCATGGATCTCCGCGGCGGCGCCCAGGGGGACGCGGGGCGGCACCCGACGGGCTCGCCCGCGCCCGAGGCGCCTGCCGGTGTGCCTATCGGGCCGCCGGTTGGGGCATCTTCACGATCTTGCCGTCGGGCAGGATGATGTCGCCCGGGCTCTGTCCGGCCGCGCAGGGACCGATGTAGGTGGCGTCGATCACCATCTGGCGTCGCACGGGCTCCTTGGCGTTCGGCATGCCGGTCAGCGTCGTATCCACCTCCATGTGGATCTTGCTGTTGAAGTCGCCGCTGATCTCGGTCGTGCCCGCGGCCGAGATCGGGCCGAGCTTGCACTCGGTCTCGCCCTTGTAGCCGGTGCTCGTCTTGACGATGGTGCGCTTCGCGCAGTTCTGGCCGCCCCCGAACGCGGCCTGCGCGATCTGATCGGTCTTCTCGTCGATGCATTGACGCGCGGTCGTGTTGCCGTCGGGCGACGTGGTCTTGCTCTCCCACAGGCCGGCCTTGCGTGCCGGCAACGTCTCGGCGGAGGCCACACTGGTCATCGCGGACAGAATCGCCGCAATTCCGATACCGACGGTACGTGCTCGCATGGATGATCCCTGGTTCTGACGCGACTCAGGCGCCGCAACGGGGCGTGGCTAACCGATGCGATACAGGCGAACAAGTCGATCCTGGACCAGCGTTCGCTCCGGAACACTGGAGGGGATCGGCACTTCGGCCGCGGATACCCGGCGTGACCGGTCCGAATGCCGGGATGACCGAGGGGAGGCCCCGCCCGGGTTCGACCCGGCGGTGATCCGGCTCACACCGCCCGCTTCAGGCCGACCGCACCGGCGCCGAGACGCGCCGCGATCACCTGCACGATGTACTCGGCGTCGCGGCCGACCGCGCCGAAGCGGCCCGAGCCCCAGGTGTTCAGCCAGGGCAGGCCGATGAAGGAGATGCCCGTCTCGGCCGTGACGCCGCGCCTGTGCTTCGGCTGGCCGGCGCCGTTGAACACGGACGCGTCGAGCCACCGGAAATCCGGCGCGAAGCCGATGCACCAGACCACGCTGGCGATGCCGGACCCTTCGAGGGGGAGCGCGGTGACCGGCTCGCCCGGCTCCCAGACCGGCGCGTAGGGCGCCTGGACCGGCGCCGCGATGCCGGCCGCGTCGATGTGGGCGTCGATGGCCGCGTTGATGCCGTTGTAGGTCCGGTCGGCCTGGTCGAGCGCGGGCCGGAGGTTGTCCCGGAAGCGGAGGGCGCCCGCCGCGTAGTCCTCGAGGACGCCGTAGAGCGCCATGCCCTCCTGGGCGAAGCGGCGCAGGTCGATGTCCCGGCCGCCGTCGCGACCGGTCACGTAGTGGTTGGTGTTGTCCCGGACGCCGTCGCGCAGCGGGTGATCGTCGACGGTCTTCTCGTAGTAGCCCATGTCGGCGAGCCACGCGACGACGTCGCGGCCGCGGTAGAAGCGGGCGCAGCGGGGCGCGTCGCCGACGGCGAGATGCACCTGCCGTCCGGCGAGATGCAGGTCCTCGGCGATCTGCGCGCCGGACTGCCCCGAGCCGACGACCAGGACCGCGCCGTCGGGCAACTGCGCCGGGTTCCGGTACTGGTTCGAGTGGATCTGGGTGATCGCGGGCGGCAGCTTCTCGGCCATGCGCGGGACGATCGGCGTGTGGTAGCCGCCGGAGGCCACCACGATCTCGTCCGCGGTGTAGTCGCCCTCCGAGGTCCGGACCGCAAACACGCCGTCGTCGCGCCGCGCCACGCGCGTGACCGCCACGCCCTCGCGGAGCGGCGGCCGCACCTTGGCGACGAAGGCCTTCAGGTAGGCGACGATCTCGTCCTTCCTCATGAACCCGTCCGGGTCCGGCCCGTCGTAAGGGTGGCCCGGCAGGTCGCACTGCCAGTTCGGGGTGACGAGGCAGAACGTGTCCCAGCGCTGCGTCGCCCAGGTGTGCGCGGCCGTGTGCTTCTCGAAGACGAGGTGCGCGATGCCGCGCTGCTTCAGGTGGTAGCTGACCGAGAGGCCGGCCTGGCCGCCGCCGACGACGGCGACGGGGACGTGACGGGTCGTTGTCGTCATGGCTGCAACTCCGTGAAGGCTGACGCGCCGCGGGCGCAGGCGGCGTAGGCGTCGCGGTGGCGCGTCGCGCAGGCGCGCCAGGAATGGGCGGCCGCGCGCTCCAGCCCCGCCACGCGCAGGCGGGCGCAGGTCCGCGGCTCCAGCGCCGCCGCCATGGCTCCAGCGATGCTGTCGGGGTCGGCGGGGTCGACGAACAGCGCGTCGGCCGGCGTCAGGTACTCGGTGAAGGGCGGTCGGTCGGAGACGATCGCCGGCGTTCCGCAGGCCACGGCCTCCAGAACGCAGAGGCCGAACCCCTCGGTCCAGGACGGGAAGGCCAGCAGGTCCGCGGCCCGGTAGAGCGCCGGCATGTCGGCCTGCGCGACGGGCCCCGTCTCGATGACGGCCGCGCCGCGGCCCACGTCCAGACCCGCGGCGACGAGGGCCGCGCGGCAGCGTTCGCGGTAGCCGGCGTGGTCGAGGAGCGAGGCGCCGCCCGCGACGACGAGTTGGGCGTGCGGGTGGCGCGTCCGCAGGCGCGCGAACCCCGCGATGATGCCGAGGCTGTTCTTGCGCTCCTCGAGGCCGCCGACGCTGAGGACGATCGGACCCGCGCCGAGCCCCCAGCGCGCCCGCAGAGCCGCGTCGCCCTCCGCGGCCGCGGGGCGATAGACCGACAGGTCGACCCCGTTGCCGACGATCCCGGCCTCGGCGCCGAGCGCGTCTCGGATCCAGTCGGCCCACAGGCGGCTGACGCAGAGCAGCCGGCCGGCCTCTCGGATCGCGCGGTCCTGCCAGCCCGCGAGCACGGGGTCGGCGAAGCTGTCGACGTGGTGGACGGTCCGGACGAAGCCCGGGATCAGGCGCCGGTGCTTCAGGGTCGCGAGGGCGTTGCCGCCGATGCCGTCATGGGCGTGGAACACGTCGAAATCGCGGGCCGCCGGGCTCGCGAAGTGGCGCAGGTAGTCGTGGATGCGGGCCCGCACGAGGTCGACCGTCCCGCCCGCGACCGGCTCGGCGGCGACCGCCACGGTGGGGCAGGACGCGTCCCGGAAGAACCCGCGGCCGGACGGGTCGGGCGCGTGGACCACCGCCGCGTGACCGAGTTCGCACAGGGCCTCGGCGAGGGCGAGGCAGTGGGCGACCCCGCCCCGCGGGTTGGTGGAGTGGGTCAGGAGGGCGACGCGCAGCGGCTTCACGGCGTCGCCCCCGGGCCGTCCCTGCCGCAGCCGATCAGCGGGCCGGCGGCGAAGTCCCAGACGACGGCCTCGGCGCCCGAGGCGTCCCGCAGCCGGACGGCCCGGCCGGCGTCGAGGCCCCCGATCCGGGCCGCCGCGATGCCGCGCTCGGCGAAGCGCGCGGTGACGGCCGCCGTGCGGTCGGGGCGGACGCTCACGAGGTAGCCGAAGCTCGGGAACGCCGTCAGCCAGCGCGCGAGCGGGACGTGGTCGGGCCGCGGGATCGCGTCGAGGTCGATGACGCCGCCGACGCCGGAGCATTCGAGCAGCATCAGGGCCGTACCGACGATGCCCGCCATGCTGATGTCCTTGGCGGCGCCGGCCAGGCCGTCCTCGGCGAGGCCCGGCAGCAGGGCGAGGTCGCCGCGCAGCCGCGCGCCCGGCGCGCCGGTCGAGGCGTCCCAGTAGGGGTGCGGGTCGCGGAAGCGCCCGCGCAGGTCGATGGCGGCGACGAGGTCGTCGCCGGGCGCGGCGTCGAAGCTCGTCAGCAGGCGCGGTCCCGCCCGACCGAGCACCGCGACCGCGAGGTTGCCGGCGGCCGCGCGGGTGTTGGTGTGGCCGCCGACCACCGGGACGCCGTAGAGCGCGGCGGCGTCGGACAGGCCGGCCAGGATCGGGTCGGCGCCCCCGACCTCCCGGGCCCAGAGGGCGTCGACGACGGCGAGCGGGCGCCCGCCCATGGCGGCGACGTCGCTCAGGTTGACCATGATCCCGCAATAGCCCGCGAAGTACGGATCGTCGGCCACGAAGCTGTCGAGGAAGCCCTCGATGGCCAGCAGCAGGTGCCCGTCGCCGTCGGGGATCGCCGCGCAATCGTCGCCGACCGGCACGGCCGCGTGCCGGCTCCCGAGCCCGAGCCGCCGCACCACCGCGTCGATGTCGCGCTTGTGGCCGACCCCGCGGGCCTCGCGGATCTGGCGGGCCAGCGCCCGGACGTCGATCCCGGCGGTCACGCGGCCCTGCGGAAGGTGAGGAGGCCCTGCTCGGGATCGTGCATCGGCGGGTAGGCCGCGAGGTCCGCCTCCATCAGGCGGTGGGGCCGCCCGTGCAGGTCCAGCGCGTCGAGGCTCTCCCAGTGCAGGGCCTCGAACAGCGCGACGTTGCCCTCTTGGACATGCGCGAGGAAGTGGGTGCAGCCCCGCGCGTGGGCCGAGGACACCGCGACCCGGATGAGGCCGGTGCCGAGGGCGGCGGCGCTGCGGAAAGGCTTGGCGACGGCGAGGCGCGAGCCCCACCACGTTCCCGGGCGCGCGCCGTCTTCGTGGATCCGCACGGTGCCGACGACGGCGTCCGCGTCGCCGCCGAGCGTCGAGAGGGCGCAGACCGGGATGGCGTGCGCGTCGATCGCGTCGCGATCGTCCGCCCTGAAGATCCCCTGCTCCGCGCAGAAGACCTGCCGCCGCAGGGCGGCGCAGGCGCGCCGCTCCCAGGGCGCGACCGCGAATTTCACCCGGAAGTGGCTGGGCCGGTACGGCGGAACGGGGTCGAACATCAGGCCGTCTCCCCCGCGCGCTCGTAGGTGGAGAGCGCCGAGCAGGCACCGCACCGGCCGCAGCCGGCCTTGATGTCGGTGGAGCGCAGGTTCGCCCGCCCCAGCATCTCCGCGAGCGGCTTCAGGACGGCGTGCATGAAGTCGGGCCCGGGGGCCGGATGGCTCTCCAGCGGCGTGCCGGAGATCGGCACGAAGGGCACCACGAACGGGTAGACGCCCATCCCGATCAGCCGGTCGGCCATCGCGAGGATCGCCTCCGGCGCGTCGCCGAGGCCGGCGAGGATGTAGGTGGAGACCTGGCCGCGCCCGAAGACCGGGACAGCGGCCGCGAAGGCGTCGTAGTACCGCTCCAGCGGCACGCCCGCCTTGCCGGGCATGATCCGCGCCCGCACCTCGGGCGTGACGGCCTCGAGATGCATGCCCAGCGCGTCGATGCCCGAGGCCTTCATCCGCTCGAACCAGCGGTCGTCGTCGGGCGGCTCGCACTGGGCCTGGATCGGCAGGTCGACGGCCGCCTTCACCGCGAAGGCGCTCTCGCACAGGATCGCGGCGCCGCGGTCGGTGGCGTTCGGCGTGCCGGTGGTCATGACCATGTGCTTCACGCCGTCGAGCAGCACGGCGGCGCGGGCGACCTCGGCGAGCTGCTCGGGCGTCTTGCGGGCCACCGTGCGGCCGGCCGCCAGCGACTGGCCGATCGAGCAGAACTGGCAGGTCTTCGCGCGGCTCTGGTAGCGGATGCAGGTCTGCAGCACCGTGGTGGCCAGCACGTCGCGCCCGTGCAGGACGGCGATCTTCGCGTAGGGCACGCCGTCGAAGGTGGAGAGGGCGTAGAAGCGCGGGCGGCCCGGGAAGGTGACGTGGCCGACCACGACGCCCGCGTGCTCGATCACCGCGATCCCGTCCGCGTCCGGCGGGCGCACGAGGAAGGGCGAGTCGAAGGCGGCCTCGGTGTGGACCGGCACCATCACGGTGCGGCCCGCGATGGTCATCGCCTTGTGGTCCGAGGGGCCGGCGCCGCCGCGGCGGCTCGGCGCGCCGGCGCGGCTGTCGGCGAGCCTAACGCCGCAGGATTGCAACGCGTTGATCAGGCGCTCCGTCGGCATCCCGATCAGGCCCGTCGGGGCCGTCGGGGATATGGGACGGCGCGTCGGAAGCGGGCTGCTGCTCATGGTCGGGGCTCCGGGGGGCGGTCTGCGAACGGGCCGGCCGCTGCACGAAGGCGGCCGGGCGGTCGTCGTGGAGCAGGCTGAGGAGCTCCGGCCGCGCGTAGTGGCCGACCGAGTCCATCATCCGCTTGCGCTTGGTCACCAGCGCGAGATCCATGTCGGCGATCAGGATGCCCTCGCCCGGTCCCAGGGGATCGGCGAGGTGCTTGCCCTCGGGCGACACGATGGCGGTGCAGTTCCCGCCGCGGCAGGCGCCGCGCAGGCGCTCGTCCGGGCAGACCTGCGCGACCTGCGCGTCGGTGAGCCAGCCGGTGGCGTTGACCACGAAGCAGGCCGCCTCCAGGGCGTGGTGGCGGATCGTCACCTCCATCTGGTCGGCGAAGATCTGGCCGACGAGGGAGCCCGGGAACTGCGCGGCGTGGATCTCCTCGTGGCCCACCATCAGGGCGTAGCGGGCGAGCGGGTTGTAATGCTCCCAGCAGGCGAGCGCCCCCACGCGGCCGACCGCCGTCTCCACCACGGCGAGGCCGGCGCCGTCGCCCTGCCCCCAGATCATGCGCTCGTGGTAGGTCGGCGTGATCTTACGGCGCTTGAGCTTCAGGGCGCCGTCCGCGTCGAAGATCAGCTGCGCGTTGTAGAGCGATCCGTGATCGCGCTCGTTGACCCCGACCACGATCACGGCCCCGTGGCGCCGTGCGGCCGCGGAGATCGCCTGCGTCACCGGACCCGGCACGGCGACCGCACGCTCGTAGAGGCGCAGGTGCTCGGGCCCCTGGAGCGCGGGCGGGAGAACGAACGAGAAGTAGGGATAGTAGGGCACGAAGGTCTCGGGGAAGACCATGAAGCGCGCGCCCTTGGCGGCGGCCTCGTCGACGGCGTTGAGCACGCGCTCCAGGGTGCCGTCCGGGCGGTCGAGGTCCGGCGCGATCTGGATCGCGGCAGCCCGCACGATCCGGGTCTCTGACATGGGTGGTCCTCCGGCTGAGCCAGCGGCTGCGCGCGTCGCGCGCGGCCGCCGGGGGCATTGGCGCGGTCGTCAGACGGTCCAGGTGTCGATGATCACCGCGTTGTCGCGCTTGTGCAGGAGGATGCAGTCGAGCACGTCGAGGGGGTTGATCATGCGAATACCCTCGATGAAGGCCGCCTCACTGTGCCCGTACAGCGCCTGTGTCGAGAAGCGGCAGGCGTAGACTTTGCCGCCCTCGGCCATGAACTTCTCGAGCTGGTTGTTGAAGTTGAGATGGCCCGGGAACGCCTCGTCGCCGAGCCGGGGGAACCCGCGCTGGACCCCGAGGGTGATGCCCGGGCCGTAGAGCAGGATCGAGGTCTCGAAGCCCTTGCGCTGCAGGCGGGTGGCCTGGAGCAGGTTGACGAGGCCGATCGAGCCCTCGAACGCCACGGTGTGGAAGGTGACGAGGGCCTTTTGGCCCGGTTCGGCCTTCACGTCCTCGAAGACCTTCTCCTCGTAGTCGACCAGGACGTCGCCCTTCTTGTGCGGCTCGCGGTTCACGGCAGGCATTGCTCACGCTCCTCGATGGTCTGACCCGCGGCAGGGGGTGCTGCGCACGTTCAGACAGTCGGATGGCAAGCCATGTGCCAGATCGGAGCCGTCAGGAATGCATTCAATAACGCGCCCTGCGATGCATACAATGATACGATCAATTGAGCGAAGTCGATCCGCCCAGTTATACTCGACGACGCACAATTCATCATCAGGATTTGCGCAAGTCGTCGCCAGATGGCGCGCGCTTCGGCGACGAATATTGTACGCATTGCACGCATCGGTCGCACCGTGATAGGCCGTCACGCGCCCGGTACGGCGCTTGCAAGCCATACAATCGATCATTGATCGGTTTTCAGGTCGCGGGTGCTTGACGGATGAAGGCTGGCGGGCGGGGAGGACGGTCGGTCGACCGGGGCGACGCGGCCGGTATCTGGACGCCGGACCTCAGGCGCTGGGGCAAGCCCCATTACTTGGCCATCGCGGACGCGCTGGCGGACGACATCCGGACCGGCCACCTGCTTCCGGGCACGCGCCTGCCGACCCAGCGCGCGCTCGCCGCCACGCTCGACCTCAACTTCACGACCGTGTCCCGCGGCTACGTCGAGGCTCACAGGCGCGGCCTGATCGAGGGCCGGGTCGGCCGGGGCACCTTCGTGGTCGACCCGGCGGACGCCGCCCGCACCGCTGGGCCGGCCCTTCCCCGGCGGCCGGGACCGGTCGACTTCACCATGAACCTGCCCCCGGAACCCGACCTGCCCGGCCTGCGGGCCCGCATGCGGTCGTCCTTCGCGGAGCTCTCGGGCGATCTCGCCGACCTCCTGCGCTACCAGGGCTTCGGCGGGACGGAGGCGGACAAGGAGGCCGCGCTGCGCTGGCTCGCGGGTCGCGGGATCGCGGCGGCGCGCGAGCGCCTGCTGATCTGCCCCGGCGCGCACAGCGCCCTGTCCAGCATCCTGGGACAGGTCGCGCAGGCGGGCGACACGATCTGCGCCGAGCGCATCACCTATCCGGGTATCCGGACCCTCGCGGCGCACCGGGGCCTGCGCCTCGTCGGTCTCCCGATGGACCGCCACGGGCTCGACCCCGACGCCTTCGCGGCCGCCTGCACGCGGGGGGCGCCGAAGGCCCTCTACCTCAATCCCCTGCTGCAGAACCCGACCACCGCGACCCTGTCCCGCGCCCGGCGCGAGGCCGTCATCGCGACGGCCCGCCGCTACGCGGTCACCATCATCGAGGACGACGCCTACGCGCGCATCTGCCCGGCACCGCCGCCGAGCTTCGCCGAACTGGCGCCCGAGATCACCTACTACGTGGCGGGCGTCGCGAAGTGCCTGGGCGCCGGCCTTCGCCTCGCCTTCCTGATCGCCCCGAACGCGCGGGCCGCCCTGCCCCTCGGCGACGCCCTGCGCGCCGCCACCGTGATGGCGTCGCCGATCTCGACCGCGCTGACGACGCGCTGGATCACGGACGGGACGGCGGACGCCATCGTGGATTTCGTCCGCGCCGAGTCGGCCGCGCGCCAGAGCCTCGCGGCCGCGCTGCTGCCCGGCGCGGCCTACGTCGCGGACCCGCACGCCTTCCATGTCTGGATCACCCTGCCGGCGGGATGGACGCGCTCGGCCTTCGCCAGCCAGGGCCGCGCGGCGGGTCTCGGGGTGGTCGGCAGCGACCCCTTCTGCGTCGCGGGGACGCCGCCCGAGGCCGTCCGCCTCTGCCTCGGCGGCCCTTCGACTCGGCAGCAGATCGCCCACGGGCTGGAGAGGCTGGCCCACGCCCTGGACGGCTCGCCGGCGCTGGCCTCGACCTACATCTGACGGAGCCGGCCGCGTCTCTTCGACCGCGGGCGTCAGGTCGGTCGAATCGTGCCGGCGCGTGGCATCCAGCCGCATCGCGCCGCGGTGCGCCGATCCGGCAGCGAAGACCAGAAATCTTATTCTACGTTAGCATATGAACTTCCGTGCAACCTGAGAGCATGACGGCGCCGGATCTCGGCATCGAAATACGTACCCACGATTGTATAGTTTACGGGCACTGAGATCGAAGATTGCGTAAAAATTTACTGCTCTGGTAGTTTCGCACTATCCCAAACCCTCTCAATCTCGAACTATTGTGCCGTTCAGATTTAAGTCATCGTTCACGATTGTGCGCAATCATTATGCGAGGCCGTCATGACGTGACAGTAAATCAGCGGCAGATCCCAAGAAGAACCGCGTGTTCGCACTCGGGATCCCCGGCAATGACAAGAAGGGATGGGATCATGCTCGGCGCCCTGCGCGGTCGTGAAGGTCTGGCGGCGAAATTCGATGCCCTCGACCGCTCACAGGCCGTCATCGAGTTCGAGCCGGACGGCACCATCATCACGGCCAACGCCAATTTCCTGACGATGATGGGCTACGCCCTGCCCGACATCCGGGGCCAGCGCCACGCCCTGTTCGTGGAGGCGGCGCACCGGGACAGCCCGGCGTATCACGCCTTCTGGGACGCCCTGCGGCAGGGCACCCATCAGGTCGCCGAGTTCAAGCGGATCGCCCAGGGCGGCCGCCACGTCTGGGTGCAGGCGAGCTACAACCCGGTGCTCGACCGCGCGGGCCGCGTCGTGAAGGTCGTCAAGTTCGCGTCCGACGTCACGGCGCAGAAGCTGCTGATGCTCGACTACGCCGGTCAGATCGCGGCGCTGCACCGGTCGCAGGCCGTGATCGCCTTCGATCCGGCCGGCACGATCCTGGAGGCCAACGGCAACTTCCTCGAGACGATGGGCTATCGCCTGGAGGAGATCCGGGGCCAGCACCACGGCGTGTTCGTCGACCCGGCCGAGCGGTCGAGTGCCGGCTACCGCGCGTTCTGGGAGGGCCTGGGCCGGGGTGAGTTCGCGGGCGGCGAGTTCCGCCGCATCGCCAAGGGCGGCCGTGACGTCTGGATCCAGGCGACCTACAACCCGATCCTCGATGCCAGCGGCTGCGTCCTCAAGGTCGTCAAGTTCGCCGCCGACATCACCGCGCAGGTCCAGGAGCGCCACCGGCGCGTCGCGGCGCAGCGGGCGATCGGCGTCGACCTCGACGCGATCGGCACCGCCGTCGAGGGCGCCAGCCGCCGAACCGCGGAGGCCGTCGACCTCGCCGGGCGGGTTTCCGGCGATATCCAGAGCGTGGCCTCGGGCGCCGAGGAACTGTCGGCCTCGGTGGGCGAGATCAGCCAGCAGGTCAGCCACGCGGCGCGGATGGCCGGCGAGGCCGTCGAGCAGGCCCGGCACACCAGCACCATCGTNCCACCGACCATGTCGACCACGCTCCAGCTACCTGGAAAACGCTCTGTCGGCCTCGGTGGGCGAGATCAGCCAGCAGGTCAGCCACGCGGCGCGGATGGCCGGCGAGGCCGTCGAGCAGGCCCGGCACACCAGCACCATCGTCGAGGGCCTGAGCGGGCAGGCGGCGCAGATCGGCGACGTCGTGACCATGATCCAGGGCATCGCGGCCCAGACCAACCTGCTCGCGCTCAACGCCACGATCGAGGCGGCCCGGGCGGGCCTCGCCGGCAAGGGCTTCGCGGTCGTGGCGTCGGAGGTGAAGGCGCTNCCAGACCAACCTGCTCGCGCTCAACGCCACGATCGAGGCGGCCCGGGCGGGCCTCGCCGGCAAGGGCTTCGCGGTCGTGGCGTCGGAGGTGAAGGCGCTGGCCGAGCAGACCGCCAAGGCCACGGATCAGATCCGCGACCAGATCACCACGACGCAGGCCACCACGCGCGAGGCGGTGGCGGCGATCGGCTCGATCCAGGGCACGATCCGGGCGCTCGACGAGATCTCGGCGGCGATCGCGGCGGCCGTGGAGGAGCAGTCGGCGGTGACCCAGGAGATCTCCGGCAGCATGCACACGGCCTCCCGCGGGGTCGGGACCATCGCGGGCGGCATGGCGGCGATCGCGCGGGCCAACGAGCAGGTCGACGCGGCCACCCGCCAGGTCCGGGAAGCCGCGCGCGCCGTCGGCTGAGGTCGCCCGCCCCGGTTCCGGGGGCGCACCGGCGCTCGCGGGTCGCCGCGACCGGTTTCAGACGGGCGGATTCGCCAGCCGGGTGCTTTGGCCCGGACAGGCCGCGCATGATAGCGAGGGCGCGGCTCCGATGCCGGCCCGGGTCGGCGGCGCGACGCGCGGGAAACGACCTTGGCGGCGATTTGGCTGACGGCCCTGATCCGGGCGCTGACCTCCGGGACCGTGGTGGTGCTCGCCTCCGTCCTGGCCGAGTGGCTGGGACCGGTCTGGGGCGCGCTCGTCGTCAGCCTGCCGGTCTCCGCGGGGCCGGCCTACGTGTTCATGGCGATGGAGCACGACGCCGCCTTCGTGGCCGGGGCGGCCCTGAACGGCTTCGCGGCGAACGCCGCGACGGGCCTGTTCCTGATCGTCTACGCCCACCGGGCGGCCGGCCGGAACATGACCGCCACCCTCGGGCCGGCGATCCTCGCGTGGCTCGCGGCGGCCCTGCCGGTCTCGGCACTCACCTGGACGCCGACGACGGCGTTCCTGCTCAACGCCCTGGTCTACGGGGCCGGCGCGCTCTCGACCCGGCACGTCGTGCGCGCGACCCTCGTGCGGAGCGCCGTCGTCGCGCGGCCGCGCCCGCTGGACCTGATGATCCGCGCGAGCGCCGTCGCGCTGTTCGTCGCGGCCCTCCTGGCGCTGAGTACGGCGCTGGGCCCCGCCAGGACCGGGGTCATCGCCGCCTTCCCGGTCACGATGACGAGCGCCTTCGTCATCCTCCATCGCCGCATCGGCGGGGCGGCGATGGCGCGGCTGGCGAGCGTCGCGATCCGCGGAGTGTTCGGCTTCGGCCTGACCCTGCTGACACTCCACCTGATGATCCAGCCCTACGGTGCCGCGGTCGCGCTGACGGTCGCGCTCCTCGTCTCGCTGATCTACTCGGCGGGCCTCCTCGTGGTGCAGCCCCGTCCCGGTCGGCAGGAGCCCGGCATCGTCACGCGCTGAGGCGCGCCGTCCGACAGCCACCTCTTCGCCAGGACGCAGCCGACGAAGCGCCTCAGAAGCCATCGTCCTCCCGCTGCAGGGCCCGCTTGCGCCAGGCCGTGAGCAGGCTGGCGAGTGCGTCGGGATCCAACCCGTAGCTGTCCGGCAGACCCGCGTTGCGCCCGATCAGGCGCCGGTTCATCGCCCCGAGGCGCGTCGCGCCGGCGCTCGCGTCGTCGAACGTGACGAGGCGTTGTCCCGAACCCGGCATGGAGACCGGCTCGAACACGCTCACGTCACGCCACCGGACGCGCCGCGCACGGCCCAGCTGCACGACGGTGAAGCCCGTCTCGTCGAGGTGCAGCGCCGAGCCGCGGATCGCCGTCAGGATGAGGAACGGGACGCCGCCGAGGAAGAGCGCGACGCCCGGCCAGAGCAGCAGTTGCATCGCCGTGGAGGGCGCCTCGTGCAGCACCATCCAGAGCGTCACGCCGCCGAAGCCGGCGGCCATCAGGGCCAGGAACAGGAGTTTCCGCACCGAGGCGCGCAGGATCACGGGGCCGGGGAACTGCGCCGCCAGCGACCCCGCCGACCGGCTCTCCGATTCGAGCAGGTCCGGCCGCAGCTGCCACACGGCGACGGCCGCGCACACGCCGAAGAACACCGTCGTCGTGATGCCGCCATCCGCGCCGGTGGCGATCATCCCGAGGCCGGCGGCGACGAAGAGGAGGCTGATGCCGAGCAGCAGGATGTTCCGGCCACGGTCGCCACGCGCGAGTTTCAACACGAACGCCCCGCCCTCCCGCGACGCCGATGGCCGGTGGTGGCCACCCGATTCCGAGACGCGACCATACAGGCCGCGCCGCGAGGCGGCGATCACGCGCGCCGCGCCGTGTCGCCGCTCTCGCCCAGCATCGCCAGCACCTGCGCGGCCCCCTCCTCCGGCGCGATGCGGGACGTGTCGAGGAGCGGCACCCGCAGCTCCTCCGCGAGCGTGCGATAGCTGGCGATCCGGGCCTCGGTCATGTGCTCCGACGGGTTCGGGACGCCGCGCGCGACCATGCGGGCGATGGTGGTGGGACGGTCCGCCCAGCACATGACGGTGAACGGGCGCGGCTCCCAACCCGGACGGAAGGCCGGCGAGAGGAGCTGCGAGGCGGTGAACCAGTGCCGGTCGAACACGACCGGTCCCGGCGGGGCGTTGGCGATCGCCGCCGCCACGGCCGCGTGCGCCAGGTCGTCGGCCAGCGCGTGCTGCCCCGTCCGGGCGAGGTGGACCAGGATGGCGCCGACCGGACCGCTGAACGGGTTGAGCACCGTCGCGCCGAGCGCCTCGGCGACGTGCCGCGCGATACTCGACTTGCCGGAGCCGTCGAGCCCGTCGACCGCGAGCGCGATCCGCGAGGCCTGGGCGGCCTTCTGCTGGGCCCGCGTCAGGTTCGAGGGGTAGATGCGGCCCTCGCGACGGCCGTGCTCGAGGTAGTGCAGCTGCCCCTGCCACGCGTGCTCGAACAGCGCCGCGAGGTCGGCGTGCAGCCGGATATAGCCGAGGGCGTCGAAATCCTCCGGCAGGGGCCCGTCCCGGCTCGCGAGGTCGGCGAGGCGCAGCGCGGTCTCGCGCGGCGGGCCGGACGGGCGCGCCGCATCGGTCCGGCCCGCCCGCAGCGCGATCGCCTCCGCGGCGACGGCGAGCAGGCCGTCCGCGTAGGTGTCCCAGTCGAGCGCCCGGATCCGCGCCCGTCCCGCCTCGGCCCGGGACGCGGCGGCGGCCGGATCGGTCGCGATCCTGTCCACGGCCTCCGCGATGGCCGCGCCCAGCGCCGCGTCCGGACCGTCCGGCACCACCAGGGCCGTGACGCCGTCCTCGGCGAAAGCCAGCGTGCCGTGCACGGTCGCGACGAGCGGCGTGCCGCAGGCCATCGCTTCCGCGGCCGGGTTGCACCAGCCGGCATGCGCCTCCGCGCTGCAGAACGCGTCGAGCCCGTGATACCACGCGGGCAGGTCGGACTCGGGCAGCGGCCCGTGCACGACGAGGCGGCCCGACGCCACCAGATCGGCGCGCGCGCCCACCAGCCCCCAGTCCGGCCGTCCGAACCAGTGCAGGGCCCAAGCGTCGCCGAGCCTGTCGAGTGCCGCGAGCTGCGCGGCGGGGCGCTTGCTGGCGATGCCGCCGAGCCGGCGCCGGGCGCCGCGCGCGGGCGGCGAGACGGGCGGCGCGAACAGTCCGGTATCGACCGCACCGACGAGGCGCCGCCACGGCAGGCCGAGGGCCTGGAGTGCGGCGTCGTCCCAGTGGTCGTTGTTCGCCACGACGAGGTCGGGCGCGAGGGTCCGCGTGACGCGCGCGTAGGCGTCGCGCCGCACCGGCGCGTTGAGGAGGTGCTGGATCCGGGCGCCGAAGTTCGGGGCCCGAAGGTCCGCGAATCCCTCGATCGTGGCATCCGGGAATCCGCCGCCGGGCACCATGACGGCGTCCCAGCTCTCTCGCGCGGCGTCCTCGCGGTGCAGGACGGGCAGCCGCGTCTCGAACCCGTCCTCGCCCGTACCCAGGGTCAGGTACGCGAACGCGTGACCGCGACGCGCGAGCACCCGTCCGACCCGCTCGAACCGGAGCAGGCCGCCCGTCAGCGCCAGGTGGTCACAGGCGACGAGCAGCCGCATCACGGGGTTCCTCTGATGAGACGCAGGAGGCGAAGGGACAGGCGGCTGCCGTCGCCGGCCGAAGCGCGGCGAGTGTCGAGGGTGTCCTGAAGGTGGTCGCGCGCGCGGTGCATCTCGGCCGCGTAGGCGATCACGCGGTCGGTGCGGCGGACGCTCTCGCGCGCGGCGGCCTCGTGCGCGGCGGCGTCGGCGGCGCGCGCGGCGCGCAGGGCCGCGTTCTCCTCGAGCAGCCGCGCGATCTCCGCGGAGGCCTCCGCGAGCGCCGCGCGCGGATCCGCGTCGGTCCGGGTCTCTTCGCCGACCGGCAGGCGCGTCGCCGCCGCCCAGTCCAGGCCGCGCTCCGTCACCCGGTCGCTGACGATCGTCTGGAAACGGCTTTCCCGGGCCAGCCGGTCGGCGAGTTGCGCATCGTCCAGAGCCAGCCCGAGTCGCGGCAGCAGGGCGCGCAGGGCGTCCAGAAGGGTCAGCGTGGACGGCCTGCCGGGACGCCAGTCTCGCGCATCGGTCAGCGCGTTGACGAGGCCCCGCACGGCGAGGTGGCCAGCGTCCAGAGGGACCCCGAGCTCCCATTCCAGGTCTATGAACGTGCCGTCGACGCCCGAGACGAGATTCTTCGGGATGGCGTCGAGGGCCGGTCCCGGGAGGATCGTCTGGGTCTCGAGCGGCGCACCCGCCGCGAAGCGGCGCGAGACGGCTTGAAGCCACGTTCCGGCCCAGGCGGCGACGGCGTCCGGGCACCAGCCTTCCCGCGCCAGCCGCGCCTCGAGGACTTCAGACCAGAGGGAGCCCGGCACGTAGGTCTCCGACGGCAACAGGTTCGTGACGCCTCGAACCGCGGCGGGAAGGTCGGGATTCGCGCGCGCGCGGCGCACCGCGATCTGCGACCCGGCCTCCGCGAAGGTCACCAGCCGCTCGAATTCCGGCCGGCGGCGCAAACCCGCGTGGATTGCCAGCCGGTCGTCCGGCGGCAGCGGCTCCGCCGATGCCGCGATCACGAAGGCGGGCGCCAGATCGCCGATGAGCCCCTGCTCCGCCACCGTGGCCCAGGCGCGCCGCGGCGAGAACAGCGCGCCCGCGCGGGCTGCCGGATCCGGCCCGGCCGCGCCGATCGCGAGCATTCCGGGATCGAACCCACCCGGCCGCGCGAGGCCCCGCTCGGCGATGAAGCTCACGGGCTCCTCCCGCCCCGGGAACGGGAACCACCATTCCTGATTGGCCAGGCCTCGGGCCTGAAGGGACCGTTTCAGGCCTGCCCGGGTGGGCAGCCGGAGGCCGTCCGACCTGAGGCGTCCCTCGAGGCTCGGGAAGCCGCGCTGCCCCACCGTCTCGGAGCCCGCAGCGAGTCCGTGGAGCGAGAGGGCGTTGTCGATGACGAGGATCAGCCGTCCGCCGGGCCGCAGCCGTTCCTGGGCCCAGGCGATCGTCGCGTCGAGCGCGTCCCGGCCCCCGTCGTCGCGACACGACAGCAGCTCCGTCAGCACGACGCCATCGAAGAGCGTGGAAGCCGGCAGGTCGGCGCCATCCGCCGTGGTGACGAGGGTGGCGTCGGAAGCCCAGCGCGCGCGGCTCCCCGCGTCGGGCTTCGGGCCCAGCAGCAGGAGCGTGCCGGTCAACCACGGCAGGAAGGGGCGCAACGCCTCGGCGCAGGGCTCGCGCGGCGGGTGCGGCGCGCCTATTGCCACTTCATCCCGTGCCATACTTCCTGATTGCCAACATTAAATTGCCCGAAATTACCCAATCGCCAAGTGGTTGGGGGAAATTAATCGACGAAATGGACATGCGACAGTTGCGTGTCTACTTACAATTGGCATTAACCTGCAATTAAAACTGGCCCGTCTCGCCGAGGTCACGAGGGATGAATTTCGTCAGCGCGATCTCGTTGGCCGGGCCGCACGTCCTGGTCACGAGCACCTTCCCCGATGCGCTCAACAGGAATCCCGGGATCCGGAGCGATCTGGCCGAGGGCTTCGCCGAACTGCTCGGCGCCGAGCGCGTCAGACACACCCCTCTGGAACTGGCGGTCGCGGTGGTCCGGGCGACCCGGCCGGATGTCGTGATCGCGGTCGGAAGTCTCGTGCCTGACCTGGCGGATCTGCGCGCGCTTCGGCGCGCCGCGGACGCCGTGGGTGCCGTCCTGATCTTCTGGCTGACGGACGACCCGTACGAGTTCGACTACGCCTTCAAGGCGGAACTCTACGCCGACATCGTCGTGAGCAACGATGCCTGGGCGGCGCAGCACTATCGGCACCCCGACGTCCACCACCTGCCGCTGGCCGCGGCGCCCGACCGGCATTTCCGGCCGATCGCCCCGGTGGCGGAGCGGGAGACAGTCCTGTTCTTCTGCGGCGTCGCCTACCCGAACCGCGTCGCCCTGATGCGCCGGATCGACGATCTGCTGTGCCGGCACGTCGTGGAGATCCTGGGCGCCGAGTGGCCGGACACGCTCCGATGCGCGGTGAACCGCCGCCTCACGCCGGCGCAGATGGCCGACTACGCCGCGGCGGCGCGGCTGACGCTCAACATCGGCCGCGACCTCGACGTGGCCAATCGCCGGCTGTCGCTCCCGCAGGCGACGCCGGGACCGCGCACCTTCGAGGTCGCCCTGTCGGGCTCGGCGCAGCTGTTCTTCGTCACCGGCCTGGAAATCTGCGCGCATTTCGAGCCGGACACGGAGATCCTGCTGGTGGACGGCGCGGCCGATATCGCGCGCGCCATCGAGCGGTCGCTCGACGAGCCCGCCGCGATCGAGGCGATCGCGCGCCGGGCGCAGGCGCGGGCGCTCCGCGAGCACACCTACCGGCATCGCGCGGCGCGCCTGCTCGATCTGAGCCGCCTGACGGTCCCGGCCTGATCACGCCGCCGCTGAGACGGACGAGACCGCGCATGTCCGACCTGTCGATCCTGCTGCTCGACACCGAGCCGCAGACCCACAACCGCTACCTCGTGCTCGCCATCGCGGACGCGCTGCGCCGGCATCCCGCGGTCGGCCGGGTTCATGTCGGCGGGCACGGCGATGCCCTGGCCACCTTCGTCGAGCAGGGTCTCGACACGCTGATCGCTTTCGGCGGCGCGCGGGCACACGCGCCCCTGGTCGGTCGGCTCGCGGGGCTCGCGCGGACCAGCGTGCTCTGGACCACGGAGGATCCGTACGAGCGCGAGGCGAACGTGCGCGGGTCAGGGGTCTTCGATCTGGTCTTCACGAACGACCTTGCCACGGTCCCGGCCTACGGGGGCCGGGCGCACCACCTCGCCCTCGGCGCCTCGTCGCTCTTCCACGATCTCCCGGTGCTCGAGGACGACGCGCGCTACCGCTACGATCTCCTCTTCATCGGAACGGCTTGGCCGAACAGGGTCGCGACCCTGAACGCGCTCTCGGCCAAGCTGCCGCGGGACGTGAAGTTCAAGCTGGCGCTGCCGTGGAACGCGCATATCGGTCCGCCGGAGCTGGAGGACGAGGCGCTCGTCACGGACTGGCGCTGCGGGAACCGCGACTTCGCCCTCCTGGCGAACCGCAGTCGCGTCGTGCTCACCCTGCCCCGGATCTTCTCGGCGGCGCGCGCCGATCAGGCAACCGGTTCGACGCCGCCGCCGCGGCTGTTCGAGACGGCGCTGGCCGGCGGCTACCAGGTCGTGGTGTCGCCCGAGCCGGAGACGGCCGCCTACTACACGCCGGACGCCGAGATCGCGCTCTGCGACGACGAGGCCGGTGCGGTCGAGGCGATCCTGATTGCCCTCACCGAACCGGAGGCCCGCATCGCGCGCGCGCGCGCCGCGCAGGCGCGGACCCGCGCCGAACACCTCTACGACCATCGCGTGGCGACGATCCTGGATGCGGTGATCGACCGGCGCCGGACGCAGACGCGCCGACCGCCCCTCGAACCGTCAGCGCCCCGCACGGTCCTGATGCTCACTCACAACCGGATGGGGCATCGTCCCGGCGGCGGGGTCGAGGTCTATCAGGAACTGCTGACCGAACTCGGCGAGCCGTACCGCGTCCTGTTCCTCTTCTCCGTCTTCGGCGACGGGCGCTGGTCGCTCCGGCTCGAGGGCCCGGGGATCGCGGAGAGCTTCGCCTGCGGTCCCGTCACGCCGCCGCTCTCGACGGACCCGTTCGTGGAGGGGATCTTCCAGAGGCTGCTGTTCGAGCATCAGGTCGACCTCGTCCACATCCATCACCTGATGCACGTCCCGCTGTCGCTGCCGCTGATCGCGCGGGCCTGCGGCATACCCACCGTCTACCACCTGCACGACCATTTCCTGATCTGCGAGCGCTGGCTGCTGCTCGATCACACCGGCCGGTTCTGCGACGTCGTCAATCGCGGGGCGGACCAGTGCGACGCCTGCCTGGTCTCGGGAAACCAGTATCCGCCCGGCTCCAAGGCGCGCCGCGACGGCATGATGACCCTGGTGACCGACGCGATCGACGCCTTCGTCACGAGCACGCCCGCCACGGCGGGGTACCTCCGGCGCTACTTCCCCGCCATCCCCGCCGACCGGATCGTCGAGATCCCGATGGTGGCGCCGAACACCGCGCAGGCCGGGGCGCGGCCGGTGTCCAGGCGCAGGCGCGACGGCGATCGGCTGACCGTGGCGATCCTGGGCAATCTCGCGGCCCACAAGGGCGGCCAGCAGGCGATCAACCTGATCCGAAGCTGCGAGGCCTATCCCATCCATTTCAAGGTGATCGGCCGCATCGACGACCCGTACCGCGAGGCGGTCGCGGGCTTCGGACCGGATCAGGTCACCGTCACGGGCGCCTACGAGCAGCACGCGATCGGCGGCCTGCTGGCCGGCTGCGATGTCTCGCTGCACCTCTCGACCTGGCCCGAGACGTTCGTCATCGCGCTGACGGAGGCGTGGCAGGCGGGCCTGGTCCCGGTCGTCGCCGATATCGGGGCCCTGGCCGAGCGCGTCGAGGACGGGATCGACGGGTTCAAGGTCCCGCCGGACGATGCCGGCGCCGTCCGCGCGCGCCTCATCGCGCTGCACTACGATCGCGCCCGCCTCGCCCGGATGCAGGCCTCCATCGGCCGGAAATCCTTCCCCGACACCGACGGCCACCTCGGGTCGGTCCGCGCCCTCTACGAGCGCCTGATCGGAGCGCGGCCGCTGCGCCACGGACGGGTTCCCAGCCACCTGCGGCACGGTTTCGACCTGCGGCTCGAGACCCTGGGATACCGGACGAACGCCGCCTCCTGGACCAGCGCGGCGATCGCGTGGGACGAGGCGGCCCGCGCGCCGGAAGCGTCGCCCGCCGTGATGGCGGCGGCGCGCGCGCGCCCGGTTCCGGAGCTGCCCGACGCGTTCCGTCGCCTGACGCTGAGGCCGGTCCGTCGCAGCGAGTGCGGCTGGAGCCTCGACGTGCTGCGCACGGACGAGCGCCTGAACCGGAGCCTGGATCTCTCGTCGGTCGTCGCGCGGGCCTCCGTGTTCCTGCGGGGCTGGCTGCATGTCTCCGGGCCGGCGCCGAAGGCGATCTACCTGCGGCTGACGGGTCGCACCGGGACATCGTGGGTCGCCCTCCAGAGCGATCTCCGTCCGGACGTGGCCAAGTGGTACGGTGAACCCGCCGCCGCGACGTCCGGCTTCACCGGCCAGATCGACGTCGCGGGGATGTCCTTCGGACGCTACGCGCTCGCGATCGTCCAGATCGCCGACGGTAGCCTGCGCATCCTCGAAGACGTCGCCTCGATCTTCATCGCCCCCGACACCGAGCCGCCGGCGCGCTTCGTTCCGGAGCCGCGCCATCTCGTCAGCGGGCCGCCGCACGTCCCGGATCTGCACCACAGCCTGCCGGATGCCGGCGACGCGCTCCGCGTGTCGCCGGGGCAGCTCTGGGCCGCGGAAGTCGCGTTCCCCGGGACCGCGCCCCGGCTCGGCACGGACACGCTGGCGGTGTTCCGCGGCACGAACGGTCAGACGTGGCGGGCGCCCGTCCTCAAGATCGACGAGCGGACGGTGCGCATCACTGCCTCCGTCCCGAACATCGATCCGGGCGCCTACACGGTGTCCCTCGCCGAGCCGCACAACAGGACGTTGCGGACCCTCGCGACTCTGTTCCGCACCCAGGTGGCGCGTTCGGAGTGACGGGAATCACCGGCAAGCCCGGTCTCGATCCCCCGAGCCGATCGCGGACGCGGGCCTACCACGCCTCGACCCGTTCACCGCCGAAGATGCGCGAAGTCGGCAGCTCGAAGATGAAGTAGGGATTGAGTTGCGGCGGAGCCCCGGCCTCATCCAGGCGGGACTGCTGCTCGGGCGTCAGGACGACCTCGAGGGCGGCGATGTTCTGCGCCAGCTGCTCCGGGCGGCTCGCCCCGACCAGGACCGAGGCGACGCCGGGGCGCCGCGCGACCCAGGCCAGCGCCACCTGCGCCATCGGTCGGCCGACGTCCGCGGCGACCGCCCGCAGCACGTCCACCACCGCGAAGTTCGCCTCGGTGAACAGCATGCCGCCGAAGGGGTTGTCGCCGTTGAGCCGGCCGTCGCTGCCGCCCTCGGCCGCGTCGCCGGCCCGGTCCGGGAGCGAGCCTGCCGGACCGGCCTGAGCGAGCTTCTCGCGGCCGTACTTGCCGGTCAGCAGGCCGGCCGCCAGCGGGCTCCAGGGCACCAGCCCGAGCCCGAGGGCGCGGCCCGCGGGCAGCACGTCGAGTTCCACGCCCCGGTCGAGCAGCGAGTAGGCGTATTGCAGGCCGATGGGTTCCGGGAGGCCGTGGGCACGGGCCAGCGCGGCGATCTGCGCGGCGTACCAAGCGGGCGCGTTCGAGAATCCGTAATACAGGATGTCGCCGCGCGCGACGGCGTCGGTCAGCGCCCGGAGGACTTCCTCCGGCGGCGTGGTCCGGTCCCAGACATGGGTCCAGTACAGGTCGATCCAGCCGGTCCTGAGACGACGCAGGGAGCTCTCGAGACCGGAGCGGATGTTCCGCGCGCTGTTGCCTCCGGCGAGCGGCGTGCCCTGCGCGCGCGGGAAGCCCGACTTCGTCGCGACGACCAGGCGGTCGCGCAGACCGCGCGTGGCGATCAGGTCGCCGAGCATCGTCTCGCTCGCGCCGCCCGCGTAGACGTCGGCCGTATCGAGGAAGTTGCCGCCCGCTTCGACGTAACGGTCGAAGATGGCCGCCGAGACCGTCGCGTCGCTGCCCCAGCGGGCGGCGCCGAAGGTCATGGTCCCGAGCGCCAGGGGGCTCACGGCCAGACCCGAGCGTCCCAGGGTTCGATAGTGCCTCAGATTCATCGCCGCACCTCACTGTTGAGGACTGGGACGTAGTCCGGCGTCGGGATCGGGATTAGCCGTGGTATTCCGCATGCGTCTGTGAGCAGAGTTCAGGAATGCGGCGCGGCACCCTCGACGATCTGGCGGCTTTCGCGGCGGTGGCGCGCCATCGCAGCTTCACGCGGGCGGCCGCGGAGATGGGGCTGTCGCCCTCCGCGCTCAGCCACACGATGCGGGCTCTGGAGGCGCGTCACGGCGTGCGCCTGCTGGCCCGCACCACCCGCAGCGTCGCGCTCACTCCGGCCGGCGAGCGGCTGCTGCGGTCGGTCGGCCCCGCGCTCGAGGACGTCGCGCGCGGGCTCGACGCGCTGGCCGAGTGGCGCGGCGCGCCGTCGGGGCGGCTGCGGCTGACGACCTTCGCGTACGCCGCGCGGGCGATCCTCGAGCCCAGACTGCCCGCCTTCCTGATCGATCACCCGGCCGTCTCGGTTGAGGTGATCGTGGACGACCCCCTGACCGACATCGTCGCCGCCGGCTTCGACGCCGGGATCCGCTTCGGCGAGACGGTCGAGCGCGACATGGTGGCGGTCCGGGTCGGACCCGACCTGCGCACGGTGGTCGTCGCGACCCCGGACTACTTCGCCCGTCATCCGCGCCCGGAGAGCCCGGCTGACCTGGAAGCGCATCGCTGCGTGAACTACCGGCTCGTCGGCGGCGGCGGGTTGCTGCCCTGGGAATTCGCCCGCGACGGCCGCGAGATCCGGGTGCGCACGGCCGGCCAGCTCGTCGTGAACGATGGCCGGCTCGCGGCCGCCGCGATCCGGGCCGGTGCCGGGCTCGGCTACATGCTGGAAGACGAGGCGGCCGACGACCTGGCCGCGGGCCGTCTCGTCCAGGCGCTGGACGCGTGGTGTCCGTCGTTTCCCGGCTGCCACCTCTACTACCCCGACCGGCAGGTCACGCCCGCCCTGCGCAGCCTGATCGACGCGCTGCGGTGGCGGGAGGCGTCGCCGCCTCCCGGCCCGTGAGACCGTGCCCGCGTGACAGTGCCCGTGAGACCGTACCCGCGGGGCCTCCCCGCTCAGGCGCCCCGCCAGTCGCGGGCAACCTCGCCCGCGAAGTCGCGGTAGCTGCGCGGCCTGCGGCCGAGGAGCCTCGCGAAGTCCGCAACCTCGGCCTCGGTCGCGACGGCGCCGTCCTCCTGGTAGCGGCGCATCATCACCCGCAGGTCATAGGCGAGCCAGGCGGGAGCGAAGCTCCGGAGCCGCTGCTCCAGCGCGTCGAGATCGTCGCCTCCGTAGCGGACCGCGCGCCCGAGGGCCTCGGACCAGATCTCCGCCAGGGCGTCGCCCGTCAGGGCGTCCGGCCCGACGACGTCGTAGGTCTCGGCCGGAAGACGGTCGGCCGCGCGCTCGCGGCGCAGTAGCGCGTTGGCCGCCGCCTCGGCGATATCGCGCACGTCGACCATCGAGACGCCGGCCTGCCCGAGGGGCACGGCATACAGGCCGGCCCCGAGAAGCGGCTCCTTCTGGGCGAGGTCGTTCTGCATGAAGTAGGAGGGCCGCAGCACCGTGGCGGGCAGGTCGAGGGCCGCGATCATCCGCTCGACGGCGTGCTTGCCGGTGAAGTGCGGGGCATCGACGAAGGCCTCGCTCTTGAAGACCGAGAGATAGACGATGCCGCGCACGCCCGCGTCGCGGGCGAGGCTGAGCGTCGTGATCGCCTGGGTCAGCTCGTCCGGCGCGTTGGCGACGAGCAGGAACAGGGTGTCGACCCCGACCAGCGCCGCGCGCATCGCGTCGATGTCGGCGGGATCACCGCGGACGGCCTCGACGCCCGAGGGGAATCGCGCCTTCTCGGGCGAGCGGGTCAGAGCGCGCACGGCGGCCCCCCCGGCGACGAGATGATCGATGACGGCGGAGCCGATGCGGCCCGTGGAACCGGTGACGAGGATGGTCATGGCGGATCTCCTGGATGCGGGGCGGCCCCGAGCGGGCCGCCGATGACCCGAAGATGCGCCGTTCCTTTTCTGAGCCATAGTCGGCAAGATCGGGACTGGGTGTCCCGGATCTGGAACAGCACATGGACCTCGCGGCGCTCGCCGACTTTAATCTCGTCGCCGGCCACGGCGGCTTCGGTCGCGCCGCCCGGGCAAGCGGGCGGCCGAAGGCGACGCTGTCGCGGCGCGTCGCCGAGCTCGAGGCGAGCCTCGGGACGCGGCTGATCGAGCGGGGCGAGCGCAGCCTGCGCCTGACAGAGGCGGGGGCGCTCCTCCACGCCCGGACGGGGCCGCTGCTCAGCGAGATCGCGGAGGCCGGCGCCGTCGTCGGTGGCGGCCTCGACCGACCCCGTGGGCGGCTCCGGGTGAGTGCGCCGCTGCTCCTGTCCGACACGCAACTCGGCCGCGTCGCCGCGGACTTCGCCCGCGCCTATCCCGAGGTCGAGCTGGAGATCTCCGCCGAGGACCGGTTCGTCGACCCGATCGAGGAGGGTTTCGACGTGATCATCCGGGTCAATCCGAAACCGGACGAGCGCCTCGTCGGGCGCTGTGTCCTGCGGGACGAGCTCTGGCTGGTGGCGGCGCCCGAGGTCCCGCGTCTCGAACCGTCGGCCGGGACCGACGCGGCGACCGTGCCGGCGGCGGTGCGCTGGACGCCGCGTCAGGACGAGACGTGGCAGGTTCATGACGGCCGGACGCGCCGGTCCTACGCGCCCGTGCCGGTCCTGCGCCTGTCCTCGCTGCCGATGCTGCGCGACGCCGTGGTGGCGGGCGCCGGCGCGGCGCTGCTCCCGCGCTCGCTGGTCGGGGGCGACGTGGCGGCCGGACGCCTCGCCTGCTGGGGCTGGCTGGAGGGGCCGCCGACGGAGCTGTGGGCGCTCCACACGTCCCGGCGCTTGGTCAGTCCCAAGGTGAACGCCTTCGTCGCACATCTGGCAGCCGCGCTGTCGACGGATCGACCCGCCGGGCGGTAGATCGAGCGTTCGAACCGAAGGGCGCCGAGCGCGGCGCGCGCGGGACGGTGCCCTATCCGCATTCTGCCGCACCGCCCCGACGCGGCGCCTCGGGCGAGCCCGGCGGACCCGCCATCGTCCGGCCGAGCCAGTCCACGAAGGCTGCCGCCGGCCCCGCGGGCGGCAGGGCACGCACGAGAACGAAGTACCGGAGCCCGTTCATGACAGCTTCGTCGCAAGCCGGCACGAGGCGCCCGTCGGCGCGATAGGGCGCGACGATCAGCGATCGCCCCAGGGCGATGCCCAAGCCGCCGAGCGAGGCGCGCAGCGCCAGTTGCGCGAGGTTGAAGTAGAGATTCTGGACGCGGCCACCCCAGGGCGCCCCGTGGACGCGTATCCAGCGATCCCACTCCTCCGAGACGCTCGCGGCCGCCTCCCACGGCGTCGCGTCGTGGAGCAGGACGACGGCCCCGCCGGGATCCGCCGCATCCCGGTAGGCCGGGGCGCAGACCGGGTAGACCGGCTCGGGATGATCGAAGACGACCGTCGCATCGGGAGGCGGCGCCGGGCCGTAGCGGATCGCGACGTCGATACCGGACTGCACCATGCGTCCCGGATCCAGGTCGTGGGTCTCCCCGAAGACGGCGACGTCGATGTCGGGATGCGTGTCGCTGAAGGCTTTCAGCTTTGGCGCGAGCCATTCCGAGGCCAGGGAGGGGACGCAGCTGATCCGCAGCGTCGCCCGGCCCTCGCGCCGTTCCCCCCGGAGCAGGGACTCGCCCATCCCGTCGAAGCCGCTCCGCGCCGCGGCGAACAGGTCGTGACCCGCGGCGGTCAGCCGGATCTCGCGGGCGCCCCGCTCGAGTAGCGGGTAGCCGAGGCGCCGCTCCAGCCGCTGGATCCGCTGGGTGACCGCGCTCTGCGTGACGGCGAGGCGGTCGCCCGCACGGGCGAAGCCGCCCGCCTCGACCAGGACGAGGAAGAAGAACAGGTCGCCGGCCAGGCGCGCGTCGAGCCTCACGGGCATGCGCGATCATAAGCTAGCCTAATAGACCGAGCCAGAAAATATAATTGGCCGCATGAGCGTCGCTCGCGCAGGGTCGGCGCGGACAAACCGGGCAGGATCGGGAGCGCCATGGCAGCCGTCGGCGGGATGGAGACTCGACTATCGGGCGACCGGATTCCGGAGGCGGTCAGGCGCGCCAGCCCCACGGTCTGGATGAACCCGGCGCTGGACGCCACCGCGTCCGTCCTGCCCGGACTCGCGACCGGCTGTGCCGACGTGGACGCGGCCGTGGCGCGCTGGCAGCGGTTCGCGCCGCTCCTGGCGCGCCTCTTCCCCGAAGAGGGCGCCGGCCGGATCGACTCGCCGCTCGTCCCGCTGGAAGAGCGCCTGTCCCGTGACGTCCTGGACGGTGCCGACGGGCGCGTGCTGGTGAAGGCCGACCACGCGCTGCCGGTGACCGGCTGCATCAAGGCGCGCGGCGGCGTCTACGAGGTCCTGGCCTATGCCGAGGACCTGGCCGCGCGGGCCGGGCTGCTCACCGAGGGGCGATCTTACGCGGCCTTCGCCGACCCGGAATTCCGCGCCCTGTTCGCCCGCCACGTGATCGCGGTCGGCAGCACCGGCAATCTCGGCTTCAGCGTCGGCCTGATGGGGCGCTCGCTCGGCTTCGCGGTCGAGGTCCACATGTCCCACGACGCCAAGGCGTGGAAGAAGCAGCGCCTGCGCGAACTCGGCGCCCGCGTCGTCGAGCATCGCGGCGATTACGGGGCGGCGGTCGCGGCGGCCCGCGGCGCGTTCGCCGGCCGCGCGGACGCCCATTTCGTCGACGACGAGGATTCCGTCGACCTGTTTCTCGGCTACGCGGCCGCGGCCCTCGACCTTCAGCGCCAGCTCGCGGAGGCCGGGATCGCGGTGGGGCCGGCGCATCCCCTGTTCGTCTATCTGCCCTGCGGCGTGGGTGGCGCGCCGGGCGGCGTCGCCTTCGGCCTGAAGCTCGTGTTCGGTGACGCCGTGCACCCGGTCTTCGTCGAGCCGGTCGCGTCCCCGTGCATGCTGGTCCAGCTCGCGGCCGGTCTCGAGCGTCCGGTCAGCGTCTACGATGTCGGGCTCGACAACCGCACCGCGGCGGACGGGTTGGCCTGCGCCTCCGCGTCGATGCTGGTGGCCCGGACGCTCGAGAAGCTGGTGGCCGCCGTGGTCACGGTTCCCGACGACGCGCTGTACCGCTGGCTCAGGGTGATGTGGACCGAGGCGGGCCTGCGCCTGGAGCCCTCGGCGGCGGCGGGCTTCGCGGCGGCCGGGCGCTTCGCCGCCACGCTGCCCGCGGAGGTCGGCGCCGCGGCCACCCACGTGGTCTGGACGACCGGCGGCGCGCACCTCCCGGCCGAGGAATTCGAGGCGGCCCTCGCCCGCGGTTGAGGCGCGCTGGACGCGGGCTCGGGATCTGAGACCGCGCGGCCGCGGCTCCTCGATCACGCCGGTTCGCCAGGCGATCCGGGGCCGATCTGGAGCGAGGACCAGATTCGGCTTTCGGTTACTCCATCAGGTCGGTCAGGGCCCCGATCTCGTCGGCGTTCTTCCAGACCGTCTCGCAGCCGATCACCGTGTCGGTGGCGTCGATCGTCAGCGTGAACGCGGGGGGCACCCGCTCGGTCCCGACGAGCCGGAGGCGAACACCCCACCGCGACATGTCGTGCACCACGCAGGGGATGGCGGGATGGCCGGCCACCGAGATGCATCCGCTCAGGTTGACGGAGACGCGTCGGGCGTTGCGCTGGTTGTCCATAAGTACTCCGCGCTAGAGCGCCGGAGCATACGCGGCGACCGATCAAGGGCCGGTTTACGAACTGAACTCAATTGCGCCTAAAATTCGCGTCGAGGTGGCTAATACCGAAGTCTCGACCTACCGGTTGGGAAGCCACCGGGAGACGAAGGTCAGCGGACGCGACGTGCCGGCCCGGCCGTCGGCATCCGCACGCGCGTCCTCGTCCGGCAGCAGCGACCCGATCAGGCGGAGCAGCTTCTCCCGCTCCTTTCCGGTGAACAGCACGAGGAACGAACCGAGATCCAGTTGGACCTCCGGCGCGTCATCGCCCGGGGAGTGAGAGACGTAGGGCTGCCCGGTCTGGAGGTCGCGCATCAGGGCCCAGCGGTCGCCGCCGACGCCGACATGGAATTCGCGCGCTATCCGTGGGCCCTGTTCAATCATTGCTCATCCCGCACGCCGTCAACGTGCAATTTTCAACGGGATAGAGCGCGCTAACGCCTTGCGATATAACCTGGCTCAAGAATTCACAGGTATCGTCGACTGCAGCCCCACCGGCGCGAGCCGCCGGTGGCGGGATATCGGCGCGGTCTCGGGCGGGAGGTTGGTGCACTTGCGGCGCAGGATCGCGGACGATCCGACGCCGGACTGACATGCCCCATCTCCGCGCGGCAGAGGGCGCGTTCTCGGACAGAGAGGGGCGAGCGCTCCGCTCTCGCCCGGTCGGCGCCGGCCCTAGCGATACGCGTGGGGCCGTGAGCGCTCGAAGGCGGCCGCGCAGGCCGTGTCGAAGAGCTCGCAGGGCGGCTGGGCGTCGCCCGGTTCGATGAGCATCGGCTGTCCGCGGATGTCTCCGGTGGCGTGAGCCTGCGAGTACTGTGACCGCGGGTCGAAGTAAGGATCCGAAGTGTAACTGCTCATGAAGGCGCCTCCTGCCGGCATCTCGCTCTCGGACAGCGCCACGCCGGTCTGCAGCGCCAATGAGAGCACCGAGACCAGGAGCAGCAGACATCGTCTGGTCATAGGCCCGCTCCTCCTCGCGCGCACGAGATCGGCAGCGCGGACGCCGCGCTCCGGATGTCCTGGATGTGTCCGACGAGACCGCCGCGGGGGTCAGCGGCCGGTCTCTGCGAGCAGGCGCGCCACAACGCGTGCGCGCTTCGGAACAGCCGCCCGACGGGATCACCGCGTGGCCGCGACGCGCTGCCTTCAGCGACGTTGGCGGGTCAGCCGATCTCGACATTCGGAAGATGGCGCAAGCCGACCGCGCACTGCAATCAAATAAGCTTTTCAGCAGTGAAAATGGAATTGATTTGAGAAATTTTCTTTAAACTTCGATGCGCGCCCGTCCGGCCGCGGCCTGGGACGGAGACAGTTCAAGCATCGGATTCGCGACGCACTTTAGAGATCCGCTGCCGCTTTAAGTTTCTTAAACGCGCTTTATTTTGTCGTGCCGAATTCATTCGAAGAGTGTCTTTGCCAGGACTATAACTTCGGCGTGCCGGGCATTCGCCCTGCCTTCTCTTCGCACACGAGGCTTGATCGGCTCCCAGTCCACGCGGGCACCCCGCGGGAATGGGAGCCGGGTCACGGCGGGACACCCGACTGATCACATGGAACTCGTCCGGTTCGCTCTGAAGTTTCGCAAGAGCTTCTATGTTCTTGCCGTCCTCATGTTCCTCGCGGGGCTCGGCTCGATCACCGTCGCGCCGAAGGACGTGCTGCCCGCCGTCGATATCCCGGTGGTGGTGGTGGTGTGGACCTATAACGGTCTCGACGCGACCGACATGGTCCAGCGCATCACGAACTACAGCGAGTTCTCGCTGTCGAGCAACGTGAACAACATCCGCCGAATCGAGTCGACGTCGATCCAGGGCACGGTGACCGAGCGGATCTACTTCGATTCCGCGGTCAGCATCGATCTGGCGATGACCCAGGTCGACTCGGCGATGAACGCGATCCGCTCGCGCATGCCGCCGGGCGTGCAGCCCCCCGTCATCATGCGCTTCTCTGCCTCGTCGGTGCCCGTCATTCAGATGGCGCTGTCGTCCTCGAAGCTGCCGCTCACCAAGGTCTTCGACTACGCCCAGTACCGGACCCGCCGCCGGCTCGCCGAGGTGCCGGGCTCGACCCTGCCCTCCCCCTACGGCGGCGCGCCGCGTCAGGTCATGGTCGATCTCGACCCCGGCAAGCTGCGCGCGATCGGCATGACGCCGCTCGATGTCCTGAACGCGGTCCTCAAGCAGAACCTCGTCGTGCCCTCGGGCCTCGCGAAGATCGGGACGCAGCAATACACGGTGCGGCTGAACTCGAGCCCGCAGCTGGTCGATCAGCTCAACCGCATTCCCATCAAGGTCGAGAACAACCAGCCGGTCCTGCTGCGCGACGTCGCCCATGTCCGGGACGGCTCGCCCCCGCAGATCAACATCGTCCGCGCCGACGGCCACCACTCCGTCCTGCTGCAGGTCCTCAAAAACGGCGCGGCCTCGACCCTGGACGTCGTGAACGCCGTCAAGGCCGCCCTGCCGGACATCCACGCGGCCGCGCCGAAGGGCATGACCATCACGCCGCTGTTCGATCAGTCGGTCTTCGTCTCGGACGCCATCTCCGACGTGGTGCGCGAGGCGGTGATCGCGGCGGGGCTCACCGGTCTCGCCATCCTGCTGTTCCTCGGCTCCTGGCGCTCGACCATCGTGGTGCTGGTCTCCATCCCGCTCTGCATCCTGACCTCCCTGTCGATCCTGGTTGCTCTGGGCCAGACCATCAACGTGATGACCCTGGGCGGCCTTGCCCTGGCCGTCGGCATCCTCGTGGACGACGCGACGGTCGCGATCGAGAACACCTACCGGATGTTCGAGGAAGGCTTCTCCTTCCGGCGCTCGGTGGTCGAGGGCGTGGCCGGCATCGCCAAGCCGGCCCTGATCTCCACGCTGGCGATCTGCTCGGCCTTCTCGGCGGTCTTCTTCCTCACGGACGCGCCCCGCTACCTCTTCGTCCCGCAGGCCGAGGCGGTGGTCTTCGCGATGCTGACCTCCTACCTCCTGTCGCGGACGCTGGTGGCGATCCTCATCGACGTCCTGGTCGCCCCGGAATACGCCCGGCATCACGGCCCGGCCGCCGAGGTCGATGGGGCGTCACCACCCCGCCGCCGCTCCGTCCTCGGCCGGATTCTCCGTGCGCCGACACGGCCCCTCGCCTGGCTGCTTCAATATCCGCTGCGCGGCGCCCTCGCCTTCCGCAACGCGTTCGAGCGCGGGTTCGCGCGCTTCCACGCGGGCTATGTCGGTCTCCTGTCCGCGGTGCTCGGCCACCCGGCCCGCGCGCTATCCGGCGCGCTCGCCGTCTTCGCGGTGACGGCCGCGATCTTCCCCTTCGTCGGTCAGGACTACTTCCCGCAGATCGAATCCAGCCAGATGACCCTGCATATCCGCACTCGTCCGGGCGAGCGGATCGAGCAGGCGGAGAAGACCTTCGCGCAGGTCGAGGACGTCGTCCGGCAGGTCGTCCCGAAGGACGAGCTGGGGCTCATCCTGGACAATATCGGCCTCCCCGCCTCGAACTACAACTTCGCCTTCATGGATGCGTCGTTCGTCGCCTACAATGACGGGCAGATGCTCATCAATCTGAAGGGTGAGCATAAGCCGATCTCCTTCTACGAGAAGCGGCTGCGCCAGGTCCTGCACCAGGCCTTCCCCGACGACACCTTCTACTTCCAGCCGTCCGACATCATCACGCAGATCCTGAATTTCGGGACCGTCGCGCAGATCGACGTGCAGGTCTCCGGGCGGCACGATGCCGAGGACCTCGCCGTGGCGCAGGACCTCGTCCGCCGCATCGCGGCGGTCCGCGGCGCCGTCGACGTCCACCTGCACCAGATCGTCGACGCCCCGCAGATGTACGTGAACGTCGACCGCAGGCTGGCCTCCGAGATGGGCGTCAGCGAGCAGTCCATCGCGCAGAACCTGAACGTCTCGCTCTCCGGCTCCTTCCAGGTCAGCCCGAACTTCTGGGCCGATCCCAAGTCCGGCATGCCGTACCAGCTCTGGGTCCAGACGCCGGAGTGGCGCAACGCCGACATCACGCAGCTGATGAACACGCCGGTCTCGGTGCACACGGACGCGGGTGACAGGCCCGGCATCCCGATCCTGCTGTCGAACATCGCCACGATGCAGCGGCAGCCGGAGCAGACCGTGATCAACCACGTCAACCAGCAGCCGACCTTCGACATCCTCGCCAACGTCCAGAACGCCGATCTCGGCAGCGTCCGCAACGCCGTGGACCGGGTCGTCGCCGAGGAGCAGGTCCGGCTCCCGGCCCCGGACAAGATCCTCGTCCGCGGCCAGATCGAGAGCATGGAGAGCGCGTTCTCGCGCATCGAGCTCGGGCTCGGGATCGCGCTGGTGGCGGTCTACCTGCTCCTCGTCCTGAACTACCAGACCTGGGTCGACCCCTTCGTGGTCATCGCCGCCCTGCCGCTGGCCTTCTGTGGCATCGTGATGAGCCTGTTCATCACCAGCACGGCGTTCTCGATCCCCGCCCTGTTCGGCGCGATCATGTCGGTCGGCGTGGCGAGCGCGAACTCGATCCTGCTCGTCACCTTCGCCAAGGAGCACCGCGAGGCCACCGGCTGCTCTGCCCGCGAGGCCGCCCTGATGGCCGGCCATACCCGCCTCCGGCCGGTGCTCATGACCGCCTCCGCGATGTTCCTGGGCCTGATCCCTATGGCGATCGGGTCCGGCGAAGGCGCCGAGCAGAACGCCGCCCTCGCCCGCGCGGTGATGGGCGGGATCGGGATGGGCACCGTCTCGACCCTGCTCTTCGTCCCCCTTCTCTACACCCTGCTCCGCCGCAACCCGATCAAGCCCCTCGAGGATTATTGATGACCCGTTTCAACGACGCCCCCGGGAGCGGCGCCGAGGCTGCCGCGCGGGCGCACCAGCACGCGGTCGAGATCGACCCGCTGCGGCAGGACGGGGCCGGCGAGGCCCTCGTCCACGCGGTGCCGCCGCCGCCGCGCAAGCGCCCGTTCCTCGTGGCGTTCCTCGCGCTCGGCAGCGCCCTCGGGCTCGGCGCCTGGCACCATTGGGAAACCTACCAGGCCTCCCTGGAGACCCAGGCCGAGGCCGTGAACTTCGTTCCGACGGTCCGCACCGGGCCGGCGCAGGTGGATGACGGGCCGATCACGCTGACCCTGCCGGGCCAGACCGAGGCCTTCGACCATGCCGACATCTTCGCCCGCGCCACCGGCTACATCGCCGAGCGCCGGGTCGACATCGGGTCGCGGGTCAAGAAGGGCGACCTGCTGGTCCGGATCGCCGCGCCCGACCTCGACCAGCAGGCCCGGCAGGCCGAGGCCCAGCTCGGCCAATTCAAGGCGCAGCTCGCCGTGGCGCAGGCGGATGTGGAGCAGGCCAAGGCCAGCGTGACGCTCGCGAACGTGACCGACGCCCGCACCGCGACGCTGGCCGGACAAGGCTGGGCCTCGAAGCAGAACGCCGACCAGACCCGGGCGGGGATGCTGACCGCCACCGCGACCCTCGCCGCCGCGCAGGCGAAGGTGAAGGTCGCGGAAGCCAACATCACCGCCCAGCAGGCGACCGTCGACCGACTCCGCACGCTGACCACCTTCGAGAACGTCGTCGCGCCGTTCGACGGCATCGTGACCGCCCGCAAAGTCGATGTCGGCGACCTCGTCCACGGCGATGCCGGCTCCGGGACGCCGCTCTTCACGGTCGACAGCACCGATGTCCTGCGCGTCGCGGTGCAGGTGCCGCAATCGGCCGCCGTGGGTATCCGCGACGGGGTGAAGGCGCGGGTCCAGGTCGCGCAGATCGCGGACCGGACCTTCGACGGCACGGTCTCGCGCAGCTCGGTGGCTCTCCAATCCTCGGTGCGGACGCTGGACACGGAGGTCGACGTCGCCAATCCCGACGGAATCCTGCGGCCGGGCCTCTACGTCGCCGTCACCTTCGCGGTGCCGCGCACGCATCCGCGGGTGATCGTGCCGTCCGAGGCACTCATCTTCGACGCGGAGGGGACGCGCGTGGCCGTGGTCGGGGCGGACGACACCGTCCGGCTCCGGCCGATCACGATCGCGCGCGATCTCGGCACGCGCCTCGAGCTGCGCAGCGGCCTCGACAGCGGCGAGACCGTCGTCCTCAACCCGCCCGCCGGCCTTCAGGACGGCAGCCGCGTCGTCCCCCGCGGCTCCGTCGCCTCCCAGGTCCCGACAGCCAAGCTCTCCGAGCAGGCGAGCGCGGAGTGAGGCGCATGGTCCAGATCCCTCGCTCCCTTGTAAGCTTCGCCGGCGGGATGACGCAGGTCGGCCGCCGCGACCGAACCGCATTTGACTCCGGCTCCGAAGAGGATAGTTCCACCTCTCCCTCCGAGCCGCAGGAGACCAGACAGGGCCGGCGAATACAAAATAAGAAGGAAAAACGAATGGCCAGCGTATTGGTAGTCGAGGACGACCGGCGGGTCGCCGCGGAGATCGGTTCGGCCCTCGCGGAATACGGATTTCAGGTCGACGAAGCCCCCAGTGGCAGCATCGGACTACGCAAGGCCCTGGACGGTAACTTTGACGTGATCGTGCTCGACCGGATGCTCCCGGAGATCGACGGCCTGTCGCTGCTGACCGAGCTGCGCGCCGCGAAGGTCTCGACGCCGGTCCTGATCCTCAGCGCCCTGTCGGCCGTCAACGAGCGCGTCGACGGGCTGCGCGCCGGCGGCGACGACTACTTGGCCAAGCCATTCGAGTTCATCGAGCTGACCGCCCGCGTCGACGCGCTGGCGCGGCGCAAGATGGCGGCCGAGGCGGTGAACGAGCTCGTCGTCGGCGACCTGCGCCTCGACCTGATCGAGCGCGTCCTCCACTGCGGGAACCGGGAAATTGAGCTCCTGCCCAAGGAATTCGCGATAATCGAGTTCCTGATGCAGAACGCCGGCACGCTGGTGAGCCGGAAGATGATCTTCGAATCCGTATGGGGCTACAGCTTCAATCACCAGTCCAGCGTCATCGACGTCCACATCGGCAAGATCCGCAAGAAGCTCGATCCCGACGGGCTGAACCCGCGGATCCACACGGTGCGCAACACGGGCTTCATCCTCCGTGCGCCTTCTTGAGGTCCGGCGCACCAGCGGCTTCCGGGTCGCGTGCCTGTTCTTCGCGACCTTCGGGACCGCCTCGCTGGCGCTCTCGGGCTTCCTCTACGTCGACACGCGCAGCTACGGCCGCAAGGCCGCGTTCGAGTGGGTCGAGTGGGAATCGAAGCACCTCCTGAACCTGTCGCCGCGCGCGCTGCGCGAGCGGATCGACGCGTCCGAGGATTTCGCCGAGGGCGGCCGCCCGCTCGTCCTGTTCGGGCCCGACCACGTGCGGCGGGCCGGCGCGCCGATCGCCTTCCCCGACAGGGCGCCGATCGGGAAGCCGTTCATCCTGGCGCAGCCGCTGGATCACCGCAGCCGCACGCTCTTCAGCCAGCTCACCGAGCTTCCGAGCGGCGAGTACGTGCTGGTCAGCCGCTCGGCCCAGGATCTCCAGTCCCTCGAGAAGGCGCTGGTCGAGACCTTTGTCTGGGGCATGGCCGCCACCATCGTGATCGGCCTGATCGGCGCCGTCGTGTTCGGCGCCGGCTCGCTGCGGCAGAACGATGCGATCACCAAGGCGGTCGAGCGCATCATGCGCGGCGACCTGAGCGAGCGCCTGCCGACGCGCGGCGTCTCGGCCGACCTCGCTCACCTCACGCGCGTCGTGAACGACATGCTCGACCAGCTCGAGCGGCTGATGCTGGAGATCAAGGGCGTCAACGAGAACATCGCCCACGACCTGCGCACCCCGCTGACCCGGGTGGTCGGCACGCTGGAGCGGTCGCTGCGCAAGGCCGACAGCGTCGCGGCCTTCCGCGCCTTCAACGAGGACGTCCTGGCCGAGGTCAAGAGCATCGTCGTCCGGTTCTCGGCCCTGCTGCGCATCTCCGAGATGGAGGACCGCCTGCGCCGATCGGGCTTCACCCAGGTCGATCTCGGCCGGCTGCTCGAGGATGCGGTGGAGTACTACGAGCCCCTGGCGATCGAGCGCGACATCCGACTTCTCTGGGACCGGCCGGACGGCCCGTGCGCGATCGAGGGCGACCGCAGCCTGATCTTCGAGGCGGTGAGCAACCTGATCGACAACGCCCTGAAGTTCACGCCGGCCGGTGGGCAGGTGACGGTCGCGCTGCTCCGGAATCCGACGGGGATCCAGGTCACCGATACGGGCTGCGGCATCCCCGCGGAGGAGCTGAGCGCCGTGCGCGCCCGCTACCGCCGCGGTGCGCTGAAGACCGACAAGAGCGGCTTCGGGATCGGCCTGAGCCTCGTCGATTCCATCGCGCGGCTGCACAGCGCCACCTTCGACATCGCCTCCGACGGGAGCGGCTGCCGCGTGACCCTCAGCTGGACCCACAGCGTCGCGGGTCACCCGTCGATCGACCTCCTGCCGGCCGCATCCCTCTGACGCCGTCGTCACGCCGTCGCGCCCGGCCGGTCCCGCATCGCGGGGCGTGCCGGGCGCGGGGCCGTACCGGGTAGGCGCTCAGTAGGCGGGCTGGCCGCGGCGGCGCTCGCGGCTGTTGAGATGGCTCCACTGGCGATTGGCCGGGACGGTCTCGACCGCGCTGGGCCGCTGAATCGCGGCGCTGTAGCCGGTCGCCCCCTCCCACATGCCGCCCGCCTTGTCGTTGCCCTCGGAGGCGGACCACGCGTCGAGGCCGCTGCCGTTGGTCCGGACGATGAGGCTGGGATCGATGGTCGCGCCACCGTCCTGAGCGAGAGCAGGTCCCGCGATCAGCATCGCGCCCATCGAGCAGGCGAGGACGATGTTCTTCATGATGATCTCCCGTTACACAAGCTGTCGCTCACCGGCGACGTGGTAGTAAGATGCTGCAATGCCCATTTAAACTCTATATTTTATTGCGGAATAATTCTTTCGCTCTTTGGACAGCCTTCAATCTTGAAACGATTTTTGAATTTCTCGTGGAGGATGGCCTCAGGTCGGCCACATCCCGGTCACCGGGATCGGGGCTTGTGTCGCCCAGGCCTGACGGACAATCCTGAACGGCTTGCGCCGGCAGCGAGCACGAAAAAGCCGACCGGTTGCCCGGTCGGCGAAGTCGTATGGGTCTGAAGCTCTGGGTCAGACCGGCCCTGCCCTGGTACCCGGGCCAGCCGCTCTGAAACCATAGCATCCGCTCGCTCGGCGGCGAAGCAAGCCGCTGGAGAGCTGACTCTCTTGTAGATGATTTTGCGACGATCGCAAGCAAAAGATCTTTTATTTGTTGAATATGGCCCAATTTACGAGATAATTTACTTGGCGTTCCAAATAGAGAAGCGCGGCCTTGCGGCCGGGCTCGAGACTGGACGTTGCGCCCGCGAAGGTGCGTCGGATCGGTTCAGAAATCCCGCTGCACGCGGAACCGGAATTGGGCCGCATCCTGCGAATTGACGTAGCGCAGCGCGTTCTTCGAGATGTCCGGCGTGACGCCGCTGTTGAGCGCCGTGCGGATGTACTCGCCCTCGACGCCGATATCGAGATCCTTCACGGGGGTCCAGATCAGGCTGGCGCCGGTGATCATCTGGTTGTTGCCCCGCAGGATGGGACTCGTGGCGAAGGCCAGGGCATTCGACGCACTGGCGCCGGCCGGGGCGAAGCCGAAGCCGAGGAGGCCCAGCGCGTTGCGCCCCTTGGAGTTGTAGTCGATCTGCGCGTAGCTGCCGAAGAAGGCCGAGCGCCAGGCGGGCGACCAGCAATGGAGCAGGGAGGCGACAGCGGAGAACGAGGTCGACAGTTCGAGGCGGCCGGTCGCGGGATTGAGTACCGCGTCGGCGTAGTATTGCGCGAACGAGCCGCCGCCGACCGGCGCCGCGCCGAGGGCGTCGTACGGCGCCGTGTAGTTGGAGATGCCCGTATAGGCGATGGCACCCTGCCCGTAGGCGCCCTGGAGGTAGAGCGTGTCGCCCGTCGCGATGAACGGCAGGTTGACCTTCAGGCCGCCCTGGACCGCCCAGCCGTAGGCGTTCGAGGCGCGTCCCGTCGGCGAGATGCCCAGGCCGGTCGTGGCGGTGGTGATGCCCGCGACCGTGCTGCCGGCGTCGCCGGCATTGATCTCGTGGACGGCGGCCGAGAGCTGCGCCGAGCCCCAGGCCTGGTCGATGCGGGCCGCGCCGACGAAGTCCGGCATGCGGCTCTTCTGGGTGACGTCGACGAAGGCGACATTGCCGGGACCGACGACGATCGGCGCCAGCCAGGTCGAGGGGGTGAACGGGTTGAAGGCGTTGCTGTAGCCCGCGAAGCCGCCACCGGCCGTGAAGGCCCCGACGGCCGAGCCGGTGCCGAAGATCGGGAAGCGCCGGTAGGTCGGATCTTCCATCGAGGCCGTCAGCGTGATGCCGTTCCCGAGGATCGCCGAGTAGGCGAGCAGGTTCGTGCTGAACGTATCCGAGCCGGCCGTGCCGCCGATCAACTCGAAGTCGTGCGCATAGAAGTCGAAGAAGGAGGACGCGCGGCCCGCAGTGAGCCCGGCGAACTGAATGAAGGCCTTATCGGCGTTGACGTAGGTCTGCGTGCGCCCGAAGGCGTCGGCGCCGAGGCCCGCGATGGCCAAGCTCTCGCGCTGCCGGGATCCCGAGGTCAGGAACGGGCCGCTGCGGTTGGCGACATCGATGCGCAGGAAGGCGCGCAGGGTTCCGTAATCGGTCTGGGTCCGCGAATCGAGGTTCAGACGCATCAGGCCGAGATAGCCGGTGAGGTCGCCGCCGCCGCCCGTGCGAACCTTGCTGGTCTGATACAGGAAGTCATACCGCGCCCGTCCGGACAGACGAATGCAGGTATCGGTCCCGGGGATGTAGAAGAAGCCGGCGCCGTAGGCGTTGCAAACGCGTACGAAGTCGACCGGCGCAGCCTTGAACGTCGGGAGATCGGCAGCGTACGCACCGCCGATCGGGATCATCAGGGCAGAGGAGCCCAGTAACAGCGCCTTGATTCTGGTCATCATATCCCCGCATCCGACGCCGTGGTCGTGCCACTGCCAGCGTCAACCCAATGATCCGCGTTCACGCACGTGTACGGGTTCCGACACGGTGCGACGTCGCAGTAGTTTTTGAGAATTGGCCGCTCTATCGCTCGGCAGCTTGACCGTATCCGTCAAGATTTGATTTTACAAATAAATTGCGATTGCGTTTTTCAACCGGAATTGACTTCCTAAAATTAGTTTATGTATCTGAATTGATCACGGAAATGGGAGTGCGCGGGCGAGGCGAGCTGCGGATCGCGGTCGCGTCGGCTCAGCGAGGCTGGTTGATGGCGCGGTCCATCGCGTGGACTCCGCCGACCGAGACCTTGAGTTCTGCGCCGTGGATGTCGCTATCAGGGATGAAGAGGCATCTGCCGCCCTATCAGGCCTGCTTCCCGAAATTCGGCGACAGATCCCGTGGCGGCGCTATGAGACCCTGTCTCCGGGCATTCCTGACTGAGCGCTCTGTCGTGACAGATGGCTGAGGTGCCGCTCTGAGGCCGTAGCCTGTCGGCCGCGTCCGCCTTCGATCGGACGCGCGACCCGAAACGATTTGCGCCGCGGCGGGGCGGAGCCGTCTTCCCGGCTGACCGACCGAGCCGAGATCGCCGTTAAGCATATCGATCAAGAGTTATAGATTGCAAAGCTCGGCTATATCGCGCGGCCGGCATCATGATTTACAAAGTTCTAACGTAGCGCGTCCAATTTGCGGCGACGGTGCGGAGGATCGAATGTCGGAACCGCTGACCCTCGCGCCGCATCCGCCCGGCGGAGCCGAGACCGCCCCCGGGTGGCGTAGTACAGCCGCCGCGCAGGTCGACCGGCATCCCCGCTCCGATGTCGGGACCATCGTGATTCACTGGGTGGTCGCCATCGCCATGGTGGCGAGCCTGCTCACGGGCCTGCGCATCTCGGCCGACGCGCCCGTGGCGCGGACCGCCAAGTTCCTGGCGCCCCTGCTTCCGCAAGGTGAAGTCTGGACGGTCCACTTCGTGGCCGGCCTGACCCTGTTCTTCGGAATCACCGCCTATCTGGTCTACCTCGTGCGCGGGCGTCTCACGGATCGCAACGGCCTGTCGCGGCTCCGAGCCCTCCGTGTCAGCGGGCGAAGCAAGGCCGCCCGGAAGGCACGGTGGGGCGGCATCAACGTCGCGCTGCACTGGCTGATCTACGCCGTCACGCTCGTCCTGACAGGCACCGGGGTCGCGCTCTACCTCGGCTATGGCGGCTGGGTGGTCTGGCTGCACGCCACCTGCGCGCTGGTCGCCCTGGCCTACATCGCGGTCCATACCCTCGCGCACTTCATGTACGGCGGCCTGTGGCAGCTCCTTCGGTTGTTCCGTCCGGCGGCCCTGGCGGACGGTGCGGCGCGGCGGCGGCGACCGCTCCTGGCCGCCGCCATCATCGGCCTCCCCGTCGTCGGCGGCCTCGCCTTCGCGGACGTGAGAGGCCGCTCCACGCTGGTGATCGACAAGGTGTCGGCCGGGCCCGACCTGTCGAAGCTCCTCGAAGACCCGGTCTGGCGCACCGCGCGCCCGGTCTCGGTCCGGACGATGCAGGGGGCCAATTTCGGCGGGACCGGTGAGACCACCGTCGAGATCCGCGCCGTGCGCGACGCGACGAACGTGTATTTCGCCTTCCGCTGGTGGGACCCGTCGCGCTCGCTCAAGCGCGTCCCGATGATCAAGAAGGCGGACGGCTGGCACCTCCTCGACGCGGACGCGGCGCGCGCGGACGTGACCGCCTACTACGAGGACAAGCTGGCTGTGATCTTCTCGCGATCCGACGCGTTCGGCAGCGGCGGGTCGACCCATCTCGGCGCCCGGCCGCTGCCCGACGCCCCCGCCCCGCTCAACGGCCGCGGCTACCACTACACCACCGACGGCAGCTACATCGACATGTGGCAGTGGAAGGCAGCCCGCGGCGGCATGCTCGGCGTCGTCGAGGACATGCATATCGGCCCGCCCACAGACCCCACCGCCGCCGAGCGGGCCGTGAAGGGCCGCTACCAGGCCGGCTACTGGGGCGATCCCGGCACCAGCGCGTACCGCTACAATTTCAAGTTCGAGGGTCCGGGCGGCTACGCGGGGGCGGTCGAGCCGCTGCGGCTTCCCAAGGACTGGCAGGCGACGGTGGCCAAGCTCGGCACCGTGGATCTGGACTTCGATGCCAGCACGTCGCCGGGCTCGGCGTGGTGGATGGTCGAGAAGACCGAGACGGTGCCGTACTCGGCGGCCGCCGACGCGGAGATCCCGGTCGGCACCGTGATGCCGGGCGTGCTCATGACCGACGGCTATACGGGGGATCGCGCCGGGATCTCGGCGGCCGCCGACTGGGCCGACGACCACTGGACCCTCGTCGCCGCGCGCAAGATCGCGACCGGCAGCAAGTACGACGTCGATTTCCTGCCGGGAAACACCTTCTACCTGTATGTCTCGGCCTTCGATCACACGCAGACGCGGCACACGCGGCACATGCGGCCGGTCGAAGTCCTCTTGCGCTGAGCCGGGAGCGCGCCGTGGCCGAACGCGTCACCCTCGTCATCAACGGAAGGCGGGTCAGCGCCAGCGCCGGCCAGACCCTGCTCGACGCGGGTCTGGCGGCCGGCCAGGCGATCCCGCACGACTGCGCCACCGGGCAGTGCGACACCTGCCGCGTCCGGATCCATGCGGGCGCAGTCGACGATGCGGGGACGCGCATCGGCGAGACCGTGCAGGCCTGCCGGGCCCGCCTGACCACCGACGCGGTCATCGAGTTCGACGAGGTTCCGGAAACCGTCCGGCGGGCCGGCACCGTGGACCGCGTCGTCGATCTCACCGCCGAGATCGTCGAGGTGACGGTCGCGCTGCGCAAGCGGATGACCTACCTGCCCGGCCAGTATGTCCGGGTCTCCTTCGCCGGGCTGCCCGCGCGGGACTACAGCCCGACCCTGCGCGCGGACGGATCGGGCGAACTGAACGAATTGATCTTCCAGATCCGCCGCCAGCCCGACGGCGCGGTCTCGCCGCTGCTCGGCGGCAGGATCGGACCGGGAACCGCCGTGAAGGTCGAGGGCCCGTTCGGGACCGCCTTCCACCGGCTCGGGCGCGGCCGTCTCGTGATCGTCTCATCGGGCGTCGGCTGGGCGCCCGCCTGGGCAGTCGCCCGCGCGAGCCGGATGCGTGAGCCGGAGCGCGACCTGCTCGTCGTGGCCGGCGCGCGGCACCCGCAGAATCTCTACATGCGCCCGGCGCTCGACTGGCTGCGCGCGCGGGGGGCGACGACGGTCCTGACCTGCAGCGGCGGCAACCCGCCTCCGGATGCCCGGCCCGGGCGGCCGACGCTCCACTTGCCGATGCTCACGCGCGACGACACCGTCCTCGCGGCCGGCGCCCCCGAGATGGTCGCGGCTGTCCAGTTCCTGGCCGCGGCCACCGGTGCGACCTGCTACGCCGATCCCTTCTACGCGGCCGCGCGCGGCGCCGACGGGAAACCGCCGTCCGACACCAACTTCCTCCAGCGCTTCCTCCAGCGCGTCGCAGGTCATCGGACCGCTAAAACGGAGCCTGTCGCCTAGCAGATCGTCAACCACACCTTCGGTGTACGGTATCCGGTGACCTCGGGTTAAGCACTCGAGGCGCATTCTCGGGTTATGGCACTGTTATTCACGTCTCTTCGGCGCATCGTCGCGGGTGGAATCATCCTCCTGGCCCTGCCGGCCGCCGCGCGCGCGGACGACCTCGCGGTCGTCGGCACGGGCGACGGGATCGAGATGCTCCAGGCCGTGGCGGCCGCCTACAATGCCGAGAGCGGCGACGCGCGCGTGTCGGTGCCGCCGAGCATCGGTTCCGGCGGCGCCGTCGCGGCCGTGGGCGGCGAGCGCCAGAGGCTCGGGCGGGTCGCGCGCCCGCTGACCGAGGCCGAGAAGACCCAGGGACTCGTGGAGGTGCCGCTCGCCCGCATCCCCTCGGCGATCTTCGTCCATCAGGGCGTCGGCGTCACCAACCTGACCAGCGCGCAGACCGCCGCGATCTTCGCCGGCACGGTCGACAATTGGAGCGCCCTCGGCGGCCCCGATCTGAAGATCCGCGTCGTCCGGCGCGAGGAAACGGACAGCACGCTCACGGTCCTGCGGGCCACCATGCCGGGCTGGCGCGACCTCGTCCTGACCAGCCGCTCGAAGACCGCGACCACGACCCAGGACGCGATCGCCACGGTGCGGGAGACGCCCGGCGCGATCGGCTTCGGACCGTTCTCGCCGGCGCTCGCGGGCGATCTCGCGGTCCTGACGATCGACGGCCGGGCCCCGCGCGATCCGGCCTATCCGAGCGCCGTGACCCTCGCGCTGATCTACAAGGCCGCCACGCGCGACGCCGCGGCGTCGGCGTTCCTCGCCTTCGCGACCTCCGACCGCGCGGGACAGGTCATGGCGGAGCGGGGCGGCGCCCCGCTCAGGCCGTGACGGGCACCGTCTTCTCGCGTTCCCTGCGCGCGCGCCTCGTCGGCGCCACGCTCTCGACGGCCGCGATCGCGCTGGCGGCGTTGGTTTTCCTCGTGGTTCTGCGCTCCGGCCAGACGCTCCGCGAGCAGGCGCAGGAGGTCTCGACCTGGTCCGAGGCCCAGCTCTCCGACCGCCTGCTCAGCGACGCCAAGCTCGCCGCGGCGCGGCTACAGATGCAGCGCGAGGACGTCGAGCGGCGCTTCGCCACCATGTCCAAGCGCTGGGACGTCGCGAAGGCGGTCTTCTCCGGCAACACGGTGGCGGCCTCGGAGCTTCTGCGGCCGGCTCTCGCCCTCGCCGATCTCGACGGCGCCATCGCCTTCGACCTCAATCTCCGCGCCCTGACCGCCGACCGCGTCGAGGCGGACCTTCTCGCCGCCAACGCGGCGTTCCGGACGTCGCCCGTCGCGGCGTCCCTGCGGGCCGTGCTCGCCCGCAACGATCGGGAGCACGCGGACGGGTTCGTGCTGTCGCTGCGCTGGGACGACGCGCTCGCGCGGGCGCTCGCCGCCACCGAGAGCGGAACGGTCGCCGACATCTTCGGCGAGCCGCTGTTCGACGATTTCGGCGAGGTGATCGGCGGCCTCGTCGGGTACCGGGTTCTGCGCGCGCACGAGCCGACCCTGACGGCGTTCGCGTCCCTGAGCAACCGCGACGTCCTGATCCTCGCCGACCAGAACCTCCTCTCCTCGGCGGGCTCGGAGGTCTCCAACGCCCAGCTCGGACCCGCGTCGGGCGCTGAGCTGCACGCCGTGCTCGGCGCCGATAAGGTCGCGCGCTGCATCCCGCAGCCGCCCGACATACGCCTCTGCGTCGCGGCGCCGCTGCGGGAGCTGCAGCAACTCTCCGGCAAGGTCGTGGGCATCGGCGAGGAGAGCTCGCGCGCGCTGCTGCGGACGCTCAGCGTCGTCGCCGGTCTCACGCTGTGCCTTGTCGCCGTCGTCATGCTCTTCCTGTCGAGCCGGATCACCCGTCCCCTGGTGCGCATCACCCAGACGGTCTCCGAGGTCGCGCGCGGCAACTGGCACGTCAGCGTGCCCGATATCGACCGTGCCGACGAGGTCGGTGATATCGCCCGGGCCGTCGTCGTGCTCGAGCATTCCCTCTCGGAGCGCGATCAGCTGCGCGACGACGTGTTCCGGCAGAACACGGTCCTGACGGAGCGCGAGCGGCAGCTGCAGGAGCAGAACGAGCGCTTCGACGCCGCCCTGAACAACATGTCCCAGGGCCTGTGCATGTTCGGCGTCCACGGCCGGCTCAAGGTCTACAATTCCCAGTTCTGCCGGATCTACGGAATCGCTCCGGGCGTGCTGGATCTCGACCCGACACAGAATGAGGTTCACCGGCTCGCTGGTCTCACGGACTGGTCGGCCGCGGAGAGCGGGCCGATCCGCCGGACCCTCACCCGGACGCTGGCCGACGGCCGCTGCATCGAGATCACGGTCGAGCCGATGGCCGATGGCGGCTGGGTGGAGACCCACGAGGACGTCACCGCGAGCGTCACCGCGCAGGCGCGGATCGCGCATCTCGCGACCCACGACGCGCTGACCGGCCTCTCGAATCGAGCGCTCCTGGCCGACCGTCTGGCCGCCGCCTTCGCGGACCATGCGGTCGGCGGCCGGGCGGTGACCGTCATTTGTCTCGACCTCGACGACTTCAAGGGCATCAACGACACCCTCGGACATCCGGCCGGCGACGAACTCCTCCGACAGGTCGGCCGCCGCCTCACCGGACTGTGCCCGTCCGGCGGCACGGTGGCGCGCCTCGGCGGCGACGAGTTCGCGATGGTCCTCTTCGAGGCAGACCTGCCGGACGGCGTCCTCGCCCTGGCGGAGCAGATCCTGATCCAGCTCAGGCGGCCGTTCTTCCTCGCCGGCCAGTTCGTGTCCGTCGACGGGAGTCTCGGTATCGCCGTCTCCGGCACGGAGGATGCCGACGGCGACGATCTCCTGCGCCGCGCCGACGTCGCCCTCTACGCCGCGAAGGCCGACGGCGGTCGGCGCGTCCGCGTCTTCGAGCAGGAGATGGAGGAGCGTCAGAACCAGCGGCGCTGGCTGGAACGCGAGCTGCGGCTGGCGATCGGCACTGCGCAGATCGAGCTGCACTATCAGCCGCTGTTCGACCTGGCGACGAACGCGGTGACGAGCTTCGAGGCCCTCGCGCGGTGGCACCACCCGGAACGCGGGATGATCTCGCCCGGCGAGTTCATCCCGGTCGCCGAGGCGACGGGGCTGATCGACGCCCTCGGCGCCTACGTGCTCGAACGAGCCTGCGCCGATGCCATGACGTGGCCCGGCTCCCTGCGGGTCGCCGTCAACATCTCGCCGATCCAGTTCCGCGAAGGCAATCTCGACCGTTTCGTCGAGGAGGTGCTGTTGAAGACCGAGCTGCCGAGCCACCGTCTCGAGCTGGAGATCACCGAGTCGGTGATCCTGAGCCAGGATCAGGCGAGCTTCGAGATGCTGAGTCGCCTGCGCTCCTTAGGCGTGCGGTTCTCGATGGACGATTTCGGGACCGGTTACTCGTCTCTCTCCTCCCTGAACACCTTCCGATTCGACAAGATCAAGCTGGACCAGTCCTTCGTCCGGAACCTTCTGGAGAAGGACGAGGCGGCGGCGATCGTCCACGTCGTCGCCGAACTCGGCCGCAGCCTGAAGATCACGACGACGGCCGAGGGCGTCGAGACCCCGGAGCAACTGGCCCGGCTGCGGGCGAGCGGGTTCTCGGAGGTCCAGGGCTACCTGCTGAGCAGGCCGATCCCGGCGGCTGGCGTGGCGGCCTTCATCAACGCGCAGGAGCATATCCACGTCGCGGCCTGAGCGGGCCGCGCAACGGCCCGTTGGGCGGCTCGGCGGCTCGCGCTCAGTCGGCGACGCGCTCCACGCGGGACAGGAGGCACCCGGGCCGCGCCGTGTGGATGTTGACGAAGCGGGTGCGCGGATCGTCGAGGGCGCGGCGGAGCGGAATCTCGGCCTCGCTCCCGGGACAGACCTGTCCGAGATCGTAGAGGCAGAGATGGTCCGCGTCGTAGGCACGGACCGAGACCAGCGTGTTCGCGCGGACGATCGGCGCGAGGCCGTCGACCGTCTCGGCGCGCGGGCACTCGTCCGCGTGCAGGAAGATCGGACTGGGTGTCCAGTAGATCCCGCGCGGCTCGGGCAGATCGTAGGATCCGAGCAGCATGGTCTCGCCGGGCCGGCCGAGCTGCAGGCAGTGTCGGCAGGGAAAGCCACCATCCGCCGTCGCGACGACCCGACGGACCGGGTTGTCCCGGTCGTCAAGGCCGGTGGTACGGAAGCGATCGGCGGTCTCCGTCGGGATCGGAACGCAGCGATAACGGGTCATGGTGCACCTCCGGGACGGGCCCTAAGCTCCGTCCCGGCGCGCCGCATCCCGCTTCTTGCTGCGCAATCCGGAACGCTCCGCGGCCGCCGCGGGCGTCTCAGGCCGGGGTCGTGTCGCCGGCCGCGAGGGCGTGGCAGTACACGTCGACCGCGCCCTTGCCCTTCAGCGTCACCGGGCCGATCGGCCGGACGTCGCGCGGGTCCGGCAGGCGCGCGAAGGCCTCGCGCGACAGGTGCAGCGCGCACCCGTCGCCGAGGCCCGCGAGCCGGGCGGCGACGTTCACGGTGTCGCCCCACAGGTCGAAGGTGAACTTCGTCCGGCCGACGATGCCGCCGACGACCGGCCCGATATGGATGCCGCCGCGGATCCGCCAGCCCGGCTCGCCCTCGGCCGCGATCGCCACCATGTCGGCGGCGCAGCGGATGGCGGCGGAGACCGGGTCGTCGTGCGGCCGCAGCAGGTTGGCCGTGGCCATGAAGGCATCGCCGATCGTCTTGATGTTCTCTAGGCCGCGCGCCTGCGCGACCACCTCGAAGGCCTCCGCGAGGCGCTGGATCTCCGCGACGACGACGTCCGGGCTCTGGTCGTGGCACCACGTGGTGAAGCCGACGAGGTCTATGAACAGGACGGCGACGTCGCCGAACAGCCGCGGCTTGACCTGCCCGGTCTCCATCAGCTCCGCCACCGCCGAGACCGGCAGGATGGCGTGCAGGAGCTCGTCGGCGCGCTTGCGCTCGCGCTCGATGGTCCGCAGATGCGCCACCTCGCGGTCGTGCGCCCGCTTCCGCTCCAGGCAGGACCGGATGCGCGCCTCCAGGATCACAGGCTCGAAGGGCTTCGGCAGGTAGTCGAAGGCGCCGAGCTCGATGCACCGGACGATGCTGCCGATCTCCATGAGGGCGGAGATCATCACGACGGGCGTGTGGCGCCACGCCTCGTGGGCCTTCATCCGCTCGAGCACGGCGTAGCCGTCCAGGGCCGGCATCATTACGTCGAGGAGCACGAGGTCGAACGGCTCCTCGCTCAGCCGATCGAGGGCCGCCCGCCCGTTCGCCGCCCGCACGCTGGCGTGGCCGAGGAGCTCCAGCTCCTGCTCCAGCAGGTCGAGGTTGAAGGGCTCATCGTCGACGATCAGGATGCGGGCTGGCTCCACGGGTCCTCCCTTCCTGGCGTGAGACGGCCGCGCTCAGCCGAGCCAGTGCTGCAGCTTGGCGAAGAGCAGGTCCTCGTCGACGGGCTTCGTCATGAAGTCGTCGCAGCCGGCGGCCCGCGCGCGGTCCTCGTCGCCGGTCATCGCGTTGGCGGTGATCGCCATCACCGGAATGGCGGCGGTCGTCGCGTCCGCCTTGATCCGGCGCGTCGCCTCCCAGCCGTCGACGAGCGGCAGCGACAGGTCCATGAGGATGAGATCCGGCCGGTGCGCGATCGCCATGTCCACGCCGGCGGCCCCGTCGACGGCGATCAGGATCTCGTACTCGTCCTCGAGCAACTGGGTCAGCAGATCGCGGTTGAGCGCGACGTCCTCGACGATGAGAATCCGCTTCATGGGCCGGTCCCAGGCGTCGCGGGCCGCCACGGGCGGGTCGTTGCCGACCTCATCGGTCACCGTCGGCGGTCTCGGTCTCCAGGACCGGCAACACGCGGCGGACCTCCCGGACCAGGGCGGCGCGATCGAGCCCGCCCTTGTCGATCAGTCCGAGCACCCGATCCCGGAGCATGCCGCGCTCGGCGGGATCCAGGGACGCGGCGGTCAGGACCACGACGGGGATCGACCGGGCGGCGGGATCCGCCTGCAGGGCGTCCAGGAAGGCGAGGCCGTCCATCCGCGGCATGAGCAGGTCGAGGAGGATGACGCTCGGGCGGGCCTGCGCGATGCGCTCCAGGCCGGCCGCGCCGTCGGCCACCCAGTCGACGGTGCAGTGCTCCGAGTCGAGCAGCTGCCGCACGAGGTCCGGCACGTTGGGATCGTCGTCGATCACGAGGACGCGCTCGTTGTCGGGGGCGATCCGCGCGAGGGCGCCGATCAGGGCCTCCCGCTCGAACGGCTTTACGATGTAGTCGGTGGCGCCGAGCCGGAAGCCGAGCTCCTTCTGGTCGACGATGGAGATCAAGACGACCGGGATGTCCCGGGTCAGCGGATCGGTCTTCAGCGCGTGCAGCACCTGCCAGCCGTCGGTGCCGGGCATCATGATGTCGAGGGTGATGGCCCGCGGCTGCAGCTCCCGGGCCTTGACCAGCCCTTCCTGGCCGCTCGCCGCCCCGACCACCGTGTAGCCGGCATCGGCGAGGTTCTCCTTCAGCAGGTAGACGACGTTGGGATCGTCGTCGATCGCCAGCACGACCTTGGCGCCCGAGCGCGGCGCGGTGATGGAGGCGGGCGCCGGCTTCGGGGGCGGCGGCATCTCGGCGCCGCCGGCGATCCGCGGCGGGATGGTGAGCGTGAAGGTCGATCCCTCGCCCTCGCGGCTCTCGACGCCGATCCGGCCGCCGAGCAGGCGCGCGAGCCGGTGGCTGATCGCGAGCCCGAGCCCGGTGCCGCTGTGGGACCGGGTCGCGCTGTTGTCGACCTGATGGAACTCCTCGAAGATCGCGCTCAGGGCGCCCGCCGGGATGCCGATGCCGGTATCCATCACGGCGAACTCGATGCCCTCATCGACCGAGCGGACGCGGAGCGTGACCGATCCGGCCTCGGTGAACTTGATGGCGTTGCTGAGCAGGTTGATCAGGATCTGCCGCAGCTTCTCCTCGTCCGTGCGCAGCATCGGGGGTGGGTCCCGGACGTCCCGGACGAGGCGCACGCCCTCTTTCTTGACGAGGGGCTCGACGGTGCGGAGGCACAGGTCGAGGACCGGCTCCAGGGCGAAGTCCGAGGGTTTCACCTCCATGCGCCCCGCCTCGACCTTGGCGAGGTCGAGGATGCTGTTGATGAGCGAGAGCAGGTGCTCGGAACTGGCCAGGATCTTCTCGAGATTCTCGAACTGCTTGACCGGCAGGACATCCTTCGCCCGCCGCATCACCAGCCGGGTGAAGCCGATGATCGCGTTGAGCGGGGTCCGCAATTCGTGGCTCATGTTGGCGAGGAAGCTGCTCTTGGCGCGGCTCGCCTCCTCGGCCGCCTCCTTCGCCTGACGCAGGCTCTCCTCGGCCTGCTTGCGCTCGATCACGCGGCCGAGCTGCGCGCCGATATTGCTCATGACCCGGAGCAGCGAGGCGTCCGGCGGGGACGCGTCACGGGCGAAGAACTCCAGCACCGCGACGACGTCGCGCCCGACCGTCACCGGAAAGCCGAATCCCGCCCGGATGCCGTGCTCGACCGCCGCCGGCGCGCGCGGGTCCGCGGCCAGCGTCGGGTCCCCGACGCTCCATTCCGGCGCGCCCGAGACCAGAACGCGGCCGGCCAGGCCCGATCCGGCAGCCAGCGACGTGGCGGCCGTGGCAGCCTGGAATCGCGCGACATCCGCGCCGGGGTCGCAGTGCCAGATGCCGGTCGGGAGCAGCGTCCGCGTCCCGTCCCGGGCCAGGATATGGGCGTGACCGACGGGCCAGCCGGCGTGCTGCGCGACGCGCTCGAGGCAGAAGCGCAAGGCGTCCTCGACCGTCGGGGCCTCGTTGGCGGCCGCGGCGGCGGCCTGGAGCAGCTCGACGAAGGCGGTCTGCTTCTGCAGCGCCAGCTCGGCCTCCTTGCGCTCGGTGATGTCGCTCCAGGACTCGACCACCTCGACGGGCTGGCCCGTCGCGTCCCGCAGGAGGCGCTGCTCGTCCCGGACCCAGCGATAGGTGCCGTTCGCGTGCAGGAACCGGTACTCGATGACGTTGTGCCCGTCCGCGAGCAGGTGCGGGAACTCGGCGAGCACCCGGTCCCGGTCGTCCGGGTGAAGCCGCTCCAGCCAGAATTCCGGGCCCGCCAGGTAATCGCCGGGCTCGTAGCCGAGGAGATCGCGCACGTTCTCGCTGATGAAGGTCGGCGCGTTGCGGCCCCCCACCTCGAAGCTGCAGATCATCGACGGGGACGCGGTGAGCAGGTAGGTCAGCCGCCCCTGCGTTGCCTGAAGCACCTGCTCGGCGCGCTTGATCTCGGTCACGTCGGTGTAGACCGCGACGACGCCGCCGTCGTTGGTCTTGCGCTCGTTGACCTGGACCCAGCGGCCGTCGACGCGCTGCTGGAGAAGCGGACCGCGCGGCGCGCGGTAATGGGCGATGCGCTCGGCGACCCAGGCCTCGACGCTCATCCCGTCCGGCCGTACGACGCAGGTCTCCGCGACGGCGTTGGCGATGGCCTCGAAGGTCACGCCGGGCACGATGATGGCCGACAGGCCGGGATGGAAATCCTGGAAGTGCCCGTTGTACAGGACGAGGCGATCGTCCGGGTCGAACAGCGCGAAGCCCTCCGAGCTGCTCTCGATCGCCTCGACGAGCTTCTGCTTGGCGACCCCGGCCTCGTCGAGAGGCCCGGCGCTCCGGCTAGGGCCGGCGTCGGCGGCCCGACCTGTCTCGCTGGGTGATCCGGCCGGCGCGTGGGACATACCTCGAACCACTCCGACACCGACGCGCCAGGGGTGACGCCTTGCCCTGCCAAGCCTGATCTGCGCGATGCCCGCGGGCGCGCAATTCATTATTCGGCACCGTCGCATGGTCTATTTTGCGGATCAAGCTGTACGGGAATCGCTGTCCCGCCCCAGTCACGGGCTCGCCGTTCGTCGCCCGGTTCGTCGCCCGTCTGCCGGCTTCTCGCTTCCAATCCCGTCCGGAACGCATCGGTGCCATGTCTCGGCGCGGCGTGGCGGCACGCCGAGAAGGTGTATCTTCCGTGAAAACGGAGGAAACGATGGCTTACAAGATCACTTTTCGCCGCGGAAAACGCGAGAGCTTCACCAAGCTGTGGCCGTGCGACCTCGAGGCGGCGACGGCCTACGCGCTCGCGCAGCTCCCCCTGCAGCAGCGCGAGAACGGGGCGACCTCTGTCACCGTGGTCTGCGAGCGGACCGGCGAGGTCGTGTTCAACTCGACCGAGCAGCCCGAGGCCGCGACGGTCTAGGGCGTCGCCCGGCCGCGGACCGGACGCTCCCGGAGGGGCTGCGTCGTGCCACCAGATCCCCTCCGTGCGCCCGAGCCCGTCCCGGCCTCGGTGGGCCGCGCCGAACCGGGATCCGGCGCCCACGACTTACCGCCCCGCGTCCTGCACGCGCTCGATCCGCGCTTTCTCGGGCTGACGGGCGCGCCGGCCCCCCATCCTGATGACATCCCTATGCCGGACGCCCCGCACGCGTCTTGGTCCCTCACGGCCGATGCGGACGTGGTCGCGCCATCGGGCATCAGCCCGGATGGAGCCTCCGCATGCCGATCGTCCGTTACATCCTCGCCGAGTGCAGGGCCGACCGCGTCTTCGCGCTGATGGTCGTCGCGCTCGGCGGGTGGTCCGCCGTGTCCCTCGCGCTGCTCGCGCTGAACGTCTTCGAACCCCTGCGGGTCCAGTGAGCGCCGGAGTCGCGCCGCCCTGTCGCGGCGACGCCGCGTCGCCGTCCGGCACGGCACCCCCGGGGTTATCCATCCAGCCGCTGGCGGGCCGCTGCCGCGTCTGCGGCCTCGCCTACGGCGGCATCCTCGGCCGCGAGGCGGGGGTGATCCGGCTCGATCGCGCCCGGTGGCGCCGTCTCTGCCCGGGCGCGGCGTGGCTGACCGTGCCGGCCGCCTGCGCGGGTCTCCGGGCCAGCTTCGGCGGGGACGCCGGATCCTAACGCGGCCCTTATAAACTCTCGCCCGGTCCTCGCTCGAACCCTAACGCGGTTCCCGGCGACACTGCCGGTCGGCCAAGGCCGGCCGCGGAGCCTCCGCGGCCGGTCCGCCGAACCGGACCCGACCACCATGCTCGACATCGTCTTCCTCGCAGCGGGCCTCGCCTTCTTCGCCGCGGCGGCCGGCTACGCGGCCGCCTGCGACCGGCTCTGAGAGAGGCCGCCATGACCCTCGATCTCGCCCTCGGCGCCTGCGTGACCGCCGGCCTCCTCGTTTACCTCACCTACGCCCTCGTCCGCCCCGAGCGGTTCTGAGCGGCCCTGACGGATCTCCCCCCATGACCCTCAACGGCTGGATCCAGATCGCGCTGTACGGCGCGATCGTTCTGGCGCTCGTGAAGCCCCTCGGGTCGTACATGACCCGCGTCTTCACCGGAGAGCGCACCCTCCTCTCGCCCGTTCTCGGACCGATCGAGCGCGGGCTCTACCGCGTGTCCGGCATCGATGACCGCCAGGAGCAGCACTGGCTGGCCTATACGGGCGCGGTCATCCTGTTCCACGTGCTGGGCTTCGCGGTGCTCTACGCGATCCTGCGCCTGCAGGCGGTACTGCCGCTGAATCCGGCCGATCAGAGCGCGGTGGCGCCCGATCTCGCGTTCAACACGTCGACCAGCTTCATCACCAACACCAACTGGCAGTCTTACGGCGGCGAGACCACGCTGTCGTACCTGTCCCAGATGCTGGGCCTGACGCACCAGAACTTCCTGTCGGCGGCGACCGGCATCGCGGTCGCGGTGGCGCTGATCCGCGGGTTCGCCCGCGCCTCCAGCGGCACGATCGGCTCGTTCTGGGTCGATGTGACCCGCGCGACCCTCTACGTGCTGCTGCCGATCTGCATCCCCTACACGCTGTTCCTGGTCTGGCAGGGCATGCCGCAGACGCTCAGCGCCTACGCGGACGCCACGACGCTGGAGGGCGCCAAGCAGACCATCGCGCTGGGCCCGGTCGCGAGCCAGGTGGCGATCAAGATGCTCGGCACCAACGGCGGCGGCTTCTTCAACGCCAACGCCGCGCACCCCTTCGAGAACCCCACCGCCCTGTCGAACTTCGTCCAGATGGCCTCGATCTTCGCGATCGGCGCCGCGCTGACCAACGTCTTCGGCCGCATGGTCGGTGACGAGCGTCAGGGCTGGGCGATCCTCGGCGCCATGGGAATCCTGTTCCTGGCCGGCGTCGCCGTCACCTACTGGGCCGAGGCCAACGGCAGCTCGGTGCTCAGCAGCTTCGGGCTCACCGGCGGCAACATGGAGGGCAAGGAGGTCCGCTTCGGGATCAGCGCCTCGGCGCTGTTCGCAGTCATCACCACGGCGGCCTCCTGCGGCGCGGTGAACGCGATGCACGACTCGTTCACGGCGCTCGGCGGCCTGATCCCGCTGCTCAACATGCAGCTCGGCGAGGTCATCATCGGCGGCGTCGGCGCCGGCCTCTACGGCATGCTGATCTTCGTCATCGTGGCGATCTTCGTGGCGGGCCTGATGGTCGGCCGCACCCCCGAATACCTCGGCAAGAAGATCGAGGCGAAGGAGGTGAAGATGGCCATGCTCGGCATCCTCTGCCTGCCGCTGATGATGCTGGGCTTCACCGCCCTGGCGACGGTGGTGCCGGCGGGCCTCGCCGGCCCGGCCAATGCCGGCCCGCACGGCTTCTCGGAGATCCTCTACGCCTACACGTCGGCGGCGGCCAACAACGGCTCGGCCTTCGGCGGGCTGACGGCCAACACGCTGTTCTACAACAGCACGCTCGCCGTCGGCATGCTGGTCGGCCGGTTCTTCGTGAAGATCCCGGTGCTCGCCATCGCGGGCTCGCTCGCGGCCAAGAAGACGGTCCCGGCCTCCGCGGGCACGTTCCCCACCCACGGTGGTCTGTTCGTCGGGCTGCTGGTCGGCGTCGTGCTGATCATGGGCGGCCTGACCTTCTTCCCGTCGCTCGCGCTCGGCCCGATCGTGGAGCACTTCGCGGGCGCGGCCGGCCAGACCTTCGCGACGGGGGGCTGAGATGCCGCGCGCTTTCCCCGCCCGGCGCGTCCCGCGCCACCACCTCGCGCTGCACCGCCCTCCACTGCGGCACGACCGCGACGGCGCCCAGCCCCTGCGGACCTCCGACCTCATCCTGGCGCTCCTCGGCGTCGTGATGCTCGGCGGCTTCGCCCTGCTGGCCGCCTACGCGCTGACCCTCGGCGCCGTGGGCTGAGCCTCCGCAACGCTGAACGCGCGCGCAGCGAAGCGCGGCCCTGAGTTGCTTCGCTCCGCTCGCAAGGACGGCAGCCTCACTTCAATCTCTCCTCCGGACATCTCCCATGTCGCGTCAGACGTCATCCCTGTTCAGCGCCGCCCTGATCGGGCCGGCCCTCCTCGGCTCGGTACGAAAACTCGATCCGCGGGCCATGATCCGAAACCCGGTCATGTTCGTGGTCGAGGTCGTGGCGCTCCTCACCACCGTGCTGTTCGTCCGCGACCTCGTCACCGGCGGCAGCGACCTGCTCTTCTCGGGCCAGATCATCCTCTGGCTGTGGTTCACCCTGATCTTCGCCAACTTCGCCGAGGCCCTCGCGGAGGGTCGCGGCAAGGCCCAGGCCGACAGCCTGCGGCGCACCCGCACCGAGATGACCGCCAAGCGCCTCATTGGGCAGGGCCGGGCCTTCGAGACGGTGCCGGGCACCTCGCTCAAGGTCGGCGATGTCGTCCTGGTCGAGGCCGGCGACCTGATCCCCTCCGACGGCGAGGTGATCGAGGGCGTCGCCTCCGTGAACGAGGCGGCCATCACGGGCGAATCCGCCCCGGTGATCCGCGAATCCGGCGGCGACCGCTCGGCGGTGACCGGCGGCACGCAGGTCCTCTCGGACGAGATCAAGGTCCGCATCACCGCCGCGGCCGGCTCGACCTTCGTCGACCGGATGATCGCCCTCGTGGAGGGCGCCTCGCGGCAGAAGACGCCGAACGAGATCGCCCTGAACATCCTGCTCGCCGGCCTCACCATCGTGTTCGTCTTCGCGGTGGCCTCGATCCCCAGCTTCGCGAGCTACGCGGGCGGGTCGATCCCCGTGATCGTTCTGGTCGCCCTGTTCGTCACGCTGATCCCGACGACCATCGGCGCGCTGCTCTCGGCGATCGGCATCGCCGGGATGGACCGACTGGTCCGCTTCAACGTGCTCGCCATGTCGGGCCGCGCCGTGGAGGCGGCGGGCGACGTCGACACCCTGCTCCTCGACAAGACCGGCACGATCACCCTCGGCAACCGGCAGGCCACCGAGTTCCGCCCCGTCCGCGGCGTCAGCGAGCAGGATCTCGCCGACGCGGCGCAGCTCGCCTCGCTCGCCGACGAGACGCCGGAGGGCCGCTCCATCGTGGTGCTGGCCAAGGAGAAGTACGGCATCCGCGCCCGCGACATGGCGAGCCTGAACGCCACCTTCGTGCCGTTCACCGCGCAGTCGCGGATGTCCGGGGTGGATCTGCAGGGCACGTCGATCCGCAAGGGCGCCGTCGATGCCGTCATCGCCTCGGTCTCGGGCCAGCCCATCGCCTCGCGCGGCTCCAACGTCGCCCTGGCCGTCCGCCCCGAGGCCGAGACCGGCGTCGTGACCGAGATCCGCGCCATCGCGGAGGAGATCGCCAAGGCCGGCGGCACGCCGCTCGCCGTGGCCAAGGACGGCCGCCTGCTGGGCGTGGTCTACCTCAAGGACATCGTGAAGGGGGGCATCCGGGAGCGCTTCGCGGAGCTGCGCCAGATGGGCATCCGCACGGTGATGATCACCGGCGACAACCCGATGACCGCGGCGGCGATCGCCGCCGAGGCCGGCGTCGACGACTTCCTCGCCCAGGCGACTCCGGAGGACAAGCTCGCGCTGATCCGCAAGGAGCAGGCGGACGGCAAGCTCGTCGCCATGTGCGGTGACGGCACCAACGACGCCCCCGCCCTCGCCCAGGCCGATGTCGGCGTCGCCATGAACACCGGCACCGTCGCGGCCCGCGAGGCCGGCAACATGGTCGACCTCGACAGCGACCCGACGAAGCTCATCGAGATCGTCGGCATCGGCAAGCAGCTGCTGATGACCCGCGGCGCGCTGACGACCTTCTCGATCGCCAACGACGTGGCCAAGTACTTCGCCATCATCCCGGCGATGTTCCTCACGCTCTACCCGCAGCTCCAGGCGCTGAACGTCATGGGCCTGGCCTCGCCGCAGAGCGCGATCCTGTCGGCGATCATATTCAACGCCCTGATCATCGTGGCGCTGATCCCGCTGGCCCTGCGCGGCGTCACCTACCGGGCCGTCGGCGCGGCCGCGCTGCTGCGCCGGAACCTCCTGATCTACGGCCTCGGCGGCGTCCTCGTGCCCTTCGTCGGCATCAAGGCCATCGACCTCGCCGTCAGCGCCCTCCACCTCGCCTGAACCGGTCCCCGGAGACCCGCCATGCTCAACCAGCTTCGCCCCGCCCTGGTCCTGCTCACCGCCCTGACGGCGATCACCGGCCTCGCCTACCCCCTCGCGATGACGGGTCTCGCCGGTACCATCTTCCCCGCGAAGGCCGCCGGCAGCCTGATCGCGCGCGACGGCACGGTCGTCGGCTCCAGCCTGATCGGCCAGAACTTCACGGGCGCCGGCTACTTCCACGGCCGGCCCTCGGCGACGACGGCGCCGGACCCGTCCGACGCCTCGAAGACGGTGCCGGCGCCCTACAACGCGGCGAACTCGTCGGGCTCAAACCTCGGTCCGACCAGCGCCGCCCTCGCCGAGCGGGTGAAGGGCGATCTCGACGCGCTCAGGGCCGAGAACCCGGATGCGCCCGTCCCGGTCGACCTCGTCACGACCAGCGGCTCGGGCCTCGACCCGGACATCTCGCCCGAGGCCGCCTACTTCCAGGTTCCCCGCGTCGCCAAGGCCCGCAACATCCCAGCGGACAAGCTGCGCGCGCTGGTGTCGTCCCGCATCGAGGCGCGCACCCTCGGCATCCTGGGTGAGCCGCGCGTCAACGTGCTGGCGCTGAACCTCGCGGTCGACGATCTCGCCCGTCGCTGAGGTGCGCCCGGCAGCAGGGGGGACCCCGAAGCTGCGCTGCGGATCCCGCTTCGTCTTTGCGAGCGAAGCGAAGCGAAGCGAAGCGAAGCAATCCAGCCGCGCCACGTCCACCGGCGTCCCGCTGCTCTGGGTTGCTTCGCTCCGCTCGCAATGACGCGACGATCCCGCGTTGTCCGCGGCGTTTTGCTAAGATGGCGATCATGCCCGAGACCGGCCGCGACCCGACCCGCCCCTCCCCCGACGCCCTGCTCGAAGCGGCGCGCCGGGAGGAGCGGACGCGTGGCCGACTGAAGGTGTTCCTCGGCGCCGCCCCCGGGGTCGGCAAGACCTACGAGATGCTGACCGTCGGGCGGGCGCGGCTGAAGGCAGGGCTCGACGTCGTGGTCGGCGTGGTCGAGACGCACGGCCGCGCCGAGACCGAGGCCCTGCTCGACGGGTTCGAGACGATCCCCCGCCGTTCCGTTCCGTATCACGGCACCGTCCTGCAGGAGATGGACCTCGACGCCCTGCTGGCGCGCCGGCCGGCCCTCGCCTTGGTCGACGAGCTCGCCCACACCAACGCCTCGGGCTCGCGCCACCCGAAGCGCTACCAAGATGTCGAGGAGCTGCTCGATGCCGGCATCGACGTCCTGACGACGCTCAACATCCAGCACGTCGAGAGCCTCAACGACGTGGTGGCGTCGATCACCCGCATCCGGGTGCGCGAGACGGTGCCGGACGGCGTCCTCGACCGGGCGGACGACATCGAGGTCGTGGACCTCAACCCCGACGACCTGATCCAGCGCCTGAAGGACGGCAAGGTCTACGTCCCGACGCACGCCGAGCGCGCGCTCAAGCACTACTTCTCGCGCGGCAACCTGACGGCGCTCCGCGAGCTGGCGCTCCGGCGCACCGCCGACCGGGTCGACGACGAGCTGCTCGGCCACATGCGGGCCAACGCGATCGCCGGTCCCTGGGCAGCGGGCGAGCGCGTGCTGGTCTGCGTGAACGAGGATCCCCGCTCCGCCGGCCTCGTGCGCCACGCCAAGCGCCTGGCCGACCGCCTGCACGCCCCCTGGACGGCGCTCTCCATCGAGGGCGCGCGGGCGGCGGCCCTGAGCGAGGCCGAGCGCGACCGCATCGCCGAGGCCCTGCGGCTCGCCGACCGCCTCGGCGGCGATGCCGTCACCCTGCCGGGCGGGCGCCGGATCGCCGACGACGTGCTCGACTACGCGCGCTCGGCCAACGTGAACCACATCGTCGTCGGCAAGGCGAACCGCTCATGGCTCTTCGAGCTGGTCAACGGATCGGTTGTGTACGACCTCGTGCGGCACAGCGGCGCGATCAGCGTGCACGTCGTCCCCGGCGAGGCCGTCCCGGACGAGAAGCCGGCGCGCCGCGCCGTGGCGGTGACCGCGCCGCGCCCGGGGCGCGACGCGCGGCCCTACGCGATCGGACTGGCGGCGATCGCCGCGGGCCTCGGCGCGGCCATCGTCGCGGAACCCTACGCGGGCGTCGAGAACGCCGACCTGTTCCTGCTGACCGCGGTCGTGGCCGTGGCGGTGCGCTGGGGCCTCGGGCCGTCCCTCGTCTCGGTGGTGGCGGCCTCGCTCGCCTACAACTTCTTCTTCCTGCCGCCGGTCTACACGCTCACCATCGCCGATCCGACCAACGTCGCGGCGTTCCTGCTCTTCACCCTGGTGGCCGTCCTGGTCTCGAACCTCGCCTCCCGCGCCCGCCGCGTCGCGGTGGTCAGCCAGGGCCGGGCGCGGGCCACGGAGCGGCTCTTCGGCTTCTCGCGGAAGCTCGCCGCCTGCGGCACCCTCGACGACGTGCTCTGGGCCACCTGCGCCCAGGTCGCCGCGATGCTGAAGGTGCGCGTCGTCCTCCTGCTGCCGGACGGCCAGGCCGTCACGGTGCGGGCGGGCTACCCGCCCGAGGACATGCTGGACGAGGCCGATCTCGCGGCCGCGCAGTGGGCCTTCGACAACGACCGGCCCGCGGGCCGGGGCGCCGACACGCTGCCGGGCGCCAAGCGCCTGTTCCTGCCGATGCGGACCGGGCGCGGGACGATCGGGGTGATCGGCCTCGATTCCGACGGCACCGGACCGATCCTGTCGCCGGAGGGCCGCCGCCTCCTCGACGCCCTGGCCGACATGGGCGCTCTGGCCATCGAGCGGGTCCGGCTCGTGGAGGATCTCGACCGGGCCGAGCGCGCGGCCGAGACCGACCGCCTGCGCCAGGCGCTGCTCACCTCGATCAGCCACGACCTGCGCACGCCGCTCGCCTCGGTCCTGGGCGCGGCCAGCACCCTGCGCGACCTCGAGGCGGCGCTGCCCGCGGACGCCAAGGCGGAACTGCTGGCGACGATCATCGAGGAATCGGAGCGGCTCAACCGCTTCATCGCGAACCTCCTCGACATGACCCGGCTGGAGGCCGGCGCGGTGGCGCCGAACCTCTCCGCGCAGGACGTGGCCGAGACCGTCGACACCGCCCTGCGCCGCACCCAGAAGATCCTCGCCGAACACAGCGTCGCCGTGGAGGTCGAGGCCGACCTGCCGCCGCTGGCGCTCGACCCGGTCCTGTTCGAGCAGGTCCTGGTCAACCTCCTCGACAACGCCGCCAAGTACGCGCCCGAGGGCTCGACCGTGACGGTGCGCGCGCGCCGCGCGGACGACCGAATCCGGATCGCCGTGCTGGACGAGGGGGACGGCCTGCCCGAGGCGGATGTCGAGCGGGTCTTCGACAAGTTCTACCGCGTCCGGAAGGGCGACCGTGTCCGGGCCGGCACCGGGCTGGGCCTCGCCATCTCCCGGGGCTTCGTCGAGGCGATGGGCGGCACCGTCACGGCCGAGAATCGCCCCGACCGCGGCGGCGCCTGCTTCACCGTCAGCCTGCCGGTTCCGGCCCGGAGCGCGCCCAGGGACATCGCCGCATGAGCCCCACGATCCTGGTCGTCGACGACGAGCCGCCGATCCGCAAGCTCCTCCGCATGGGCCTGGCCACCCAGGGCTACGCCATCCTGGAGGCGCCCGATGCCCGGACCGCCCTGGCGCTGCTCGGCCGGGAGGGCGTCGATCTCGTGATCCTCGATCTCGGCCTGCCCGACATGCGCGGCCACGACCTGCTGCGGTCGGTTCGATCGAGCCATCCCGACCTTCCGGTCGTCGTCCTGTCGAGCCGCGACGACGAGAGCGGCAAGGTCGAGGCGCTCGATCTCGGCGCCAACGACTACGTGACCAAGCCGTTCGGCATGGCGGAGCTGCTGGCGCGCCTGCGGGCCGCCATGCGCCACCAGCTCGCCGCGCGGGGCGAGCGGCCGATCTTCCGCGTCGACTCCCTGTCCGTCGATCTGGTCCGCCGGATCGTGAAGGTCGACGAGGCCGAGGTGAAGCTGACGCCGCGCGAGTACGATTTCCTGCGCGTCCTGGTCCTGCATGCCGGCAAGGTGCTCACCCACGCGCAGCTGATGCGCTCCGTGCCGTCCTCGTCCGATCCGCAATACCTGCGCGTCTACGTGCGCCAGCTCCGCCAGAAGCTGGAGGCGGATCCCGAGCGCCCGCGGATCTTGCTGACCGAGACCGGTGTCGGCTACCGCCTGCGCGCGCCCGACGACGAGCCGGCCCCGCCGCACCGCGGCGCCGGCGGCGCGACCGCCCATTGATCCCGAGGACGAGCCGATGTGTCCCAGCGCCCGCGATCCCGCGCGATGAGTGTGGACCGGATCCTCGCGCCCTCCGACGCGCTCGTCGGCCTGCGCGCCGCCGGCAAGGGCGCGCTGCTCGAGGAGCTGGCGCGCCGCGCCGCCGGCGCCCTCGGCCTCGCCGCGGAGACGATCCTCCCCGCGCTGATCCGGCGCGAGAGCCTGGGCTCGACCGGGGTCGGCGACGGCATCGCCCTGCCGCACGCGCGGCTCGAGGGCATCGCGCGCCCCTACGGGATCCTGGCCCGGCTCCGCGACCCGATCGATTTCGACGCGGTCGACGATCGGCCGGTGGACCTCGTCGTCCTGCTGCTGCTCCCGGCCGTCGCCGAGGGCGAGACGCTGAACGCGCTGGCCTGCGTGGCGCGGCGCCTGCGCGACCCCGGGGCCGCCGCGGCGATGCGCGCCGCGCGGGACGCGGCGGCGCTCTACGCGGCCGCGACGGGCCGGTAAGGGCGCCGCGCGGCCGTCAGTGCGCGCCGCCGGTCTCGACGAACTTGAACAGGAAGACCGCGGCGATCACCCAGACGATCGGCTTCACCTCCCGGGCGCGGCCCGCCAGCAGCTTCAGCGCCGCGTAGGTGATGAACCCGCAGGAGACGCCGGTGGCGATCGAGTAGGTGAACGGCATCAGCAGGGCCGTGACGCAGGCCGGCACGACCTCGGTGATATCGTCCCAGTCGAGCTCGACCAGCTCGCGCAGCATCAGGCAGGCGACATAGAACAGCGCCGGCGCCGTGGCGTAGGCGGGCACCGCGCCCGCGAGCGGCGCGAAGAACAGGCAGGCGAGGAACAGCACCGCCACGGTGGCGGCCGTGAGCCCGGTGCGGCCGCCCTCCTCGACGCCGGAGGCGCTCTCCAGATAGGCCGTCGTGCTCGACGTGCCGAGGAGCGAGCCCGCGAAGACCGAGACGGAATCGGCCATCAGCGCCCGGTCGAGGCGGCGCATCTTCCCGTCGGTCAGGAGTCCGGCCCGGCTCGCCACGCCCATCAGCGTGCCCGTGGCGTCGAACAGCTCCACCAGGAACAGGACCAGGATGACGTGGAGCAGGCCCGCCGAGAGGGCACCCGGGATGTCGAGGGCGAACAGGGTCGGGGCGATCGAGGGCGGCAGGGAGACGATTCCCTGGAAGGTGTTGCCCGCGAAGACGAAGCTCAGCGCCGTGACGGTGAGGATGCTCGACAGCAGCGCCGCCCGCACCTTCCGGGCGGAGAGGACGGCCACCATCAGGAAGCCCAGCACCGCCAGGATCGCCTCGGGCTTGTGCAGGTCGCCGAGGGTGACGAAGGTCGCCGGGCTCGCCGCGACGAGGCCGGCGTTCTTGAGCGCGATGATCGCCAGGAACAGGCCGATCCCGACCGTGATGGCGATCCGCATCGAGCGCGGGATCCCCTCGACGATCAGCGCGCGCAGGCCTGTCAGCGTGACGATCAGGAAGCACACGCCCGAGATGAACACCGCGCCGAGGGCGGCCTGCCAGCTGAAGCCGAGCTGCTGGACCACCACGTAGGTGAAGTAGGCGTTGAGCCCCATGCCGGGCGCGAGGGCGATCGGGTAATTGGCCCAGAGCGCCATGATCATCGAGCCGAGCGCCGCCACGAGGCAGGTCGCCACGAAAACCGCGCCCCGGGGCATGCCGGCATCCCCGAGGATGCTCGGGTTGATGAAGACGATGTAGGCCATCGTCATGAAGGTGGTCAGGCCCGCGAGCACCTCCGTGCGCACGCTGGTGCCGTGCTCGGCGAGGCGGAAGGTGCGTTCCAGCAAGCCGGGCCTCGACGCCGGCACCGCGTCCCGCGGGCGGTCCATCACGCGTGCCCCGCCCGGCCGGCCGCGACGGCCCGGTAGATCCTGTCGGGCGCGAAGGGGGTCGCGGTCAGGCGAGCCCCGGTCGCGTCCCGGATGGCGTTGCCGAGCGCCGCCGCCACCGGGTTGAACGGCGACTCGCTCATCGACTTGGCGCCGAGGGGGCCGACGCTGTCGTGCGTGTCGGCGAACAGGACCTCGGTGTCGGGCACGTCGGCGCAGGCGGGGATGTGGTAGTCGCGGAACGTCTGGGTAACGAGGCTCCCGTCCGCGGCGACCTGGACGTCCTCGTAGAGCGCCGCGCCGAGCGCCTGCGCGATACCGCCCTCGACCTGACCGCGGCACTGCATCGGGTTGATCACCCGCCCGGCATCGGCGGCGTGGACGCTCCTGAGGATCCGCACCGCGCCGCTCACCGGGTCGACCGCCACCCGGAAGGCGTGGACGTTGAACGCCACCGAGCGCGGGCTGCCGTCGGCCCGGCCCGCCGCGTCCAGAGGGCCGATCGCCGCCAGCGTGACCGGCCCGGCCGGCGTCTCGACCCGCTCCCCGTCGAAGCGGCAGGATTCCGGGGTCGCGCCCGCGACCTCGGCGGCCCGCGTCCGGATCAGGAGCGCGAGCGCCTCGGCGGCGCGCAGCGTCGCCAGACCCGCCACCACCGTGCCGGTGCTCCCGTAGGCGCCGGTGTCGTGCCCGACGATATCCGTGTCCGCGCCCGCGACGCGGACACGCTCCGGCGCGGCGCCGAGCGCCGAGGCCGCGATCTGCCGATGCACCGTGCTGGTGCCGTTGCCGAACTCGGCCGTCCCGACGCGCACGGTGAAGTGCCCGTCGGCGTCCAGGCTGACCCGCGCGTCGGCGTGGTGGCCGCGCGGCGGGATCGTGTCGATCATCGCCATCGCCATGCCGGTCCCGGCGCGCCAGCCGGGTTCCGGCTCGGGCCCCGGATCGGACCGCAGCGCCTCCTCGACCAGGGTGAGGCACTGGTCGAGCCCGTAGCTGCCGAAGATCACGTCGTGCGGTTCCAGGCTGTTCGACACCATGGCGTCGCCCGGCTTGACGGCGTTGCACCGCCGCAGGGTGAACGGGTCGATGCCGAGTTCGCGGGCGACCTCGTCCAGGGCGGATTCCAGCGCGAAGATCGTCTGGCTCAACCCGTAGCCGCGGAAGGCCCCCGCCGGCACCGTGTGGGTGTAGACGGCGCGGCCGCTCACCTGCTTGTTCGGGCAGACATAGGCGGCCAGCACCTCGTGGCAGGCGTGGTGGATCACGCCGCCCGCGTGGTTCCCGTAGGCGCCGGTGTCGGACAGGACGTCGAGGCTCAGCGCCGTGAGGGTGCCGTCGCGGCGGGCGCCGACCTTCACGTCCACCCGCATCGGGTGGCGCGTCGTCGTCCCGACGAACTGCTCCCGGCGGGTCAGCTCCCAGCGAACCGGCCGGCCGGTGTGCAGGACCGCCAGGGCGACGAGGTCCTCGGTCAGCATCTCCTGCTTGCCACCGAAGCCGCCCCCGACCCGCGCGCAGACGACGCGCACCGCGTCCTTCTCGAGGCCGAACAGGTCCGCCAGCGCGTCCCGGGTCAGGAACGGCACCTGGGTGCTGGTGCGCAGCGTCAGGCGGCCGTCCTCGGCGCGCCAGCCGATGCAGCCGTGGGTCTCCATGGCGGCGTGCTGGACGCGCTGCGACCGGAACGTCCCGGCGTAGACGAAATCGGCCTCGGCGAGGCCCGCCGCCACGTCGCCGACCGCGCCGCGCACCTCGCCGGCGAGGTTGGGGTGCTGTTCGAGGGGCGGCGCGTCCTCGCCCGGGCAGTCACGGGGATCGTGGACGCGGGGTGCGTCGGAGCCGAGGGCGCGCTCCGGATCGAGGAGCGCCGGGCGCACCTCGTAGGTCACCCGCAGGGCGCGGCAGCCGGCCTCGGCGGCGGCTTCCGTCTCCGCCACCACGGCGGCGACGCGCTGCCCGACGAACCGCAGGATCGGGTCGAGGACCCGCGTGTCGGAGGCGTCGTCGCGCGGATCCTCGTGGCGGGCGGTCGAGAAGCGGCGCGTCGGCGCGTCGGCGTGCGTCAGCACGGCCACGACGCCCGGGATGGCGCGGGCGGCCGTCGCGTCGATCGCGACGATCCGGGCATGGGCGTGCGGCGAGCGCAGCACCTTGAGGTGGAGCGTGTCGCCGAGCGGCGCGTCCATCGTGAAGCGGGCGCGTCCGGACACGACCAGCGGCGCGGCCGGTGCCGCGAGGTTGCGGCCCACAGGATCGCCGCAGCCGCCGCTCTCGACCGAGCGCGCGCTGCCGGCGATGGCCTCGCGCACGGCGCGGTAGCCGGTGCAGCGGCAGAGATTGCCCTTGAGGGCGGTGCCGAGATCCTGCTTCTGACCCTGGTCGAGGCTCGCCGCGGTCATGATCATGCCGGGCGTGCAGAAGCCGCACTGGAAGCCCTGGGCCACCAGAAAGGCTTCCTGCATCGGGTGGAACGCCGCCGGCTCGGCCGCGTCGGCGCGGCAGGGACCGGCCAGCCCTTCGATCGTGGTCACGCTCCGTCCCTCGGCGCGGAAGGCCGGTACCAGGCAGCTGTGCACGGGCTCGCCGTCGAGATGGACCGTGCAGGCGCCGCAATCGCCGGCATCGCAGCCCTTCTTCACGCCGAACCAGCCGGCCTCGCGCAAGTAGGTCCGGAGGCACTGCCCGGCTCTCGGCGCGCCCTCGTGCGCGGACCCGTTGATCGTGAGCTTCATGACGCGGCTCCCGGCGACGGCGCCGCGTCGAGCGACCCGCGGATCTCCTCGGCGAAGTGCCGGGTCATGTGGCGGCGCCAGTCGGGCCGCCCATGGACATCGTCGTGGTAGAGCGCGTCCGGGATCGCCTCGTCCAGCGCCCGCATCAGCGCGGCCGGATCCGGCAGACCGTCGAAGGCGAGGCGCAGCGGGCGTTTGACGGAGGCCGTGACGGTGAGCGCGAAGGCGCCGTCCGGGCCGCGCGTCCCGATCAGCAGCGCGCCGGAGCGCCCGTTCGGGCTGAGGCTGATGCGGCGGAAGGCCGTGCGGCGCGCGAGCGCCGCGGCCGGCATCGACAGGCTCCGCAGGATCTCGCCCGGTGCCAGGGCGTTCCGCTGCGGCGCGAGGACGAAGTCGAGGATCGGGAGCTCCCGCTCGGCCCCGTCGGCGGACCAGATCGTGCAGGTCGCGTCGAGGGCCGTCGCGAGGGCGATCATCGGCCCGGCCGGGAGGGCGAGGCAGACGTTGCCGCCGACCGTGGCCACGTTCCAGATCTTGAAGGAGCCGAGCAGCGCGCGGCAGCACTGGCCCACCAGCGGCGCCGCGTTCCAGCCCGGCGGCAGTTCCAGCCGGTCGAGCTGGGCGATGGTGCAGGTCGCCGCCAGGGTCAGGCCGTCCGCGTCGACCGCGTGCGGTGGCCATCCGAGCGCCGCGAGGTCGACGAGGCGCCGCATCCCGACCTGCGGCTCGGAGAACAGCCACGTCCCGCCTCCCAGGCAGGCATCGCCGTCCGCCCAGGCGGGAAGCTCGGTCCGGCTCCGCGGCCGGACGACGGTCTCGATCGTGTTGAGGTCCATGCCCGCTCGCCGGTCCGAGGCCGGTTCGGCCCGGCCCGACACTATGCCGGTTCTAATCGGGCCCCGGTCAAGCCGCGCCGGCAACTTCGAACCTTGGCGCCCCCACGCACGTCGGCCTAGGATGAATCAGGTTTGCGTGAGATGGCCGGCGGCGGTCCGGATCGGAGATCCCAATGGCCCTGACGGCATCGCGGTACGGCAAGGAACGGGTTCGCGTGCTGCGCCTCGCCCGCGACGGCGACCACCACACGCCGCGCGAGCTGACGCTGTCGGTCATGCTGACCGGGCGCTTCGAGGCGGCCTGGACAGAGGGTGACAACCGCGCCTCCATCGCCACCGACAGCATCCGGAACATCGTCAACGTGACGGCGGCGCGGCATCTCGGGCTCGACGCCGAGGGGTTCGTCGCCGCGGTCGCGCGGGTGCTGCTCGAGACCTACCCGCAGGTCGAGACCGTCACGATCGACGCGGAGGAAGTTCGCTGGCTCCGCCACGCGATCGCCGACGCGCCGCACGGCCACACCTTCACGCGCGACGGGAACGGCGCCGGCTACGTGGGGCTCACCGCCGACCGGACTGGGTCGACCCTGCGCTCCGGATTGCGCGGCTACACCTTCATGAAGACCACGCAATCGGGCTGGACGGGGTTCGTGGCGGACCAGTACCGGACCCTGCCCGACACGACCGACCGCATCGCCGCGACCAGCATGAACGCGACCTGGACCTGGGCCTCGGCGCCGCACGATTACGCCGGAACCAACGCCCGCATTCTCGCGACGCTGTTGACCGTCTTCGGCACCACCTACAGCCGGGGGATCCAGGACAGCATGTACCGGATGGGCGAGGCCGCCCTGGCCGCCGTCCCGGAACTGGCCGAGATCGGCTTCGTCATGCCCAACAAGCACTACCTGCCGATCGACCTGACACCGTTCGGCCTCGACAACCCGGGCGTCGTCTTCCTGCCGACCGACGAGCCCTACGGCCGGATCGAGGCGACCATCGGCCGGACAGACTGATCAATCCGCGCCGCGACGCCCTTCCCAGATTCCCCACGCATCATCGCGCGCCGCGTCGATCGGTGGGCTGTGGATCAGCGGTGCAATCCTACAACCGCAGGCTGGCAAGCGGCGGGCGAACGCGGGCGCCGCACAACGCAAGATAGTCTCGCCCTTGATCTATGCTGTCCCATGGCTTTTCATTAAGTGGGACTGTGCATTTAGCGGCTCACCGCGAATTTCTTGAGCAAAGCGAACCATTTTAACCGCCGCGCAACGGCATCCCATTATCGAAGCCCGCGCTAGAGCCGGGCATCGACAGGTTTATGGTGTCGCCCGGCGCAATAAAAATTTATCTCGATCACGAAATTCTTGATCCGACCGGCTCGGTGCGCGCTTCGGCCGCACCCTCATCTCAGGATGCGGAGACATCGATGTTCGAGGGCGTTCTGGCTGGGAGGGATCACGCGGCCAAACTCGCGGCGTTGAGCCGGTCCCTCGCCACCATCGAGTTCGCGCTGGACGGCACGATCCTCGACGCCAATCCGAACTTCCTGGAAGCCATGGGCTACGCGCTCGAGGAGATCCGCGGCCGGCATCACAGCCTGTTCGTCCCGCCGGCCGAGCGGGAGAGCGAGGCCTATCGGGAATTCTGGGACAAGCTGCGGCGCGGCACCTTCGCCAGCGCCGAGTACAAGCGGCTCGCCAAGGGCGGGCGGGAGGTCTGGATCCAGGCCTCCTACAACCCGGTGCTCGACACGCGCGGCGGACCGGTCAAGATCGTCAAGTTCGCCACCGACATCACCGCCCAGAAGCTCCGCGCCCTCGATCTGGAAGGGCAGATCAGCGCGCTGCACCGCTCGCAGGCGGTGATCGCCTTCGCGCTCGACGGCACGATCCTCACCGCCAACGCGAACTTCCTCGACGCGGTGGGCTATCGGCTCGACGAGATCGTGGGGCGGCATCACAGCCTGTTCGTCGGCGAGGCGGAGCGCGCCAGCGAGGCTTACCGGCTGTTCTGGGCCGCCCTGGCACGCGGGGAGTATCAGTCCGGCGTGTTCAGCCGCACCGGCAAGGGCGGGAGGGAAGTCTGGATCCAGGCGACCTACAATCCGATCACGGACGCGGATGGACGGCCCGTCCGGGTCGTCAAGTTCGCCACCGACATCACCGCCCAGGTCCACGAGCGGCAGCAGCGCGCCGCCGCGCAGAGCGCCATCGGCGCCGAGCTGGACGCCATCGGCGACGCCGTGGCGGATGTGACGCGCCAGGCCGACGCGGCGGTCACGCGGGTGGACCGCGTGTCCGGCGACATCCGCTCGGTGGCCACCGGCGCCGAGCAGCTGTCGGCTTCGGTGGATGAGATCAGCCAGCAGGTGAGCCACGCCGCCGAGATGGCCGGGCAGGCCGTGGAGCAGGCACAGCGCACCGGCCGGATCGTGACCGGCCTCAGCGACCAGGCCGCGCAGATCGGCACGGTGCTGAGCCTCATCGCCGGCATCGCCGCGCAGACCAACCTGCTGGCGCTCAACGCCACCATCGAGGCGGCCCGTGCCGGCGAGGCCGGTCGCGGCTTCGCGGTGGTGGCGTCGGAGGTGAAGACCCTGGCCGCGCAGACGGGGCGCGCGACGGAACAGATCCGCCAGCAGATCGCCTCGACGCAGGCGGCGACCCGGGAGGCCGTCGACGCCATCGACACGATCCAAAGCACGATCCGGTTCCTGGACGCGGCCTCGTCGACCATCGCGGCGGCCGTGGAGGAGCAATCCGCGGTGATGCGCGAGATGTCGGGCACCATGCGGACCGCCGCACAGGACGTCTCCGCGATCTCCGGCGGGATGACCACGATCGCGCGGGCGAGCGGCCGTGCCGACCGCGCGACGCGGCAGGTCCGGGAGACCGCGCGGGCTTTCGGCTGAGGCGATCCGGGCGGTCGCCGCCCAGTCAGCCCGGATCGCCGCCTTCGTCCGCGCGCTCGTCCTCGACCAAGCGCCCGATCCGGGGGATCAGCGGGCAGGTGACCGTGCAGCGCAGGCCGTCGGGCTCGAAGGCGAGCGCGACGGTTGCCCGCAGCTCGTAGCTCAGCATCTCGGTAAGCACCTGCATGCCGAAGCCGCGGCGGCTCGGCTGCGCGACGCCCATACCCCCCGATTCTTTCCAGACGAGCGTCAGGTCGCCGGGCGGGCTCGCCCCGGCGCCGGCGACGACCCAGGTGACGTCGACACCGCCCTTCGAGAGACCGAAGGCGCCGTGCTCGATCGCGTTGCTGCAGAGTTCGTGGACCGCGAGGGCCATCAGCTGCGCGGCCTTCGGCCGGAGGCGCACGGTCGGCCCCGCCAGCGTCGCCTGCTCGCCTTCGCGGATCAGGTGGATCATCAGCTCGTCGGAGATGAGCGTGTGCAGGCTCACCTCGCCGAACGTGTCGGCCGCGACCCGCACGCGCGCGATGGCGTCCAGCCGACCTTCGAGATGCGTCGCGTAGCCGTCAACGGTCTCGGCGGTCTCGGCCGAGAGACGCAGGACCGCCCGCAGCATCGCCAACGTGTCGCGCAAGCCGTGACGCAGACCGTCCGGTGTCCCGGACTCGTCCAGGAGGCGGCGAAGACGGGCGTTGTCCGCTTCGAGGTGCGCGACGCGCGCGGCCATTGCTTGAGGCTCTGCCATATTCGCTCTCTCAGCGCCGAAAGCCGGGAGGTTCCGTTCAGCTCACATAACGTATCGCGGACCTGCGCCAGCATCACAGACCGGAGATTTTCGCTGAACCGGGCGGGAAGTGCCGGCTCGTGCCCGTCTGACCTGATCACGCCCCGCCGCGGAGCGATCATCGAGCTCCGAGATGCTGTCAGCCAATACCGGCGATCATTCGTCCAGGTTTCAGGCTACGTTCTGACCAGAGGCCGATCTTCGACGAGGCACCTCCAAGCCGAACGCGAAGCTTCGGCCTTGATCACCCCGAGCGACAATCCGGCGGCGTCGACGTTCGCGATCATCCCGAGCCGGCCGAATGCCGGATGGCGGTTTCGGCAGGATCCGAGCGTCGTCGTCGGGCCCGGTTCGACCTGCACCATCCGCCGGCGATCCGGAAAACGCCAGCGATAGGGCGGCGGACGCGCCCGCCCAGGGGGCCTCGCATACGCCCCACGCCGGGCCGGAGTCCGACCCTTGTTTCGGTTCGGCTAACCATCCCTGCCCCGGTCGCCTACCCGTGGCCGCACTTCGATGTGCGGGAGACGGATGCGTGGCGGGACAAAGCTTGCGGAAGGCAGGACGGCTGAAGCGGCTCTGGCCCGGGCGCGCGGCTGCCCTTCCGCCGGCACCGCGTTCGCCGGGACTGGCCGACCTGCCTGAAGCGCCGCCGCCGCGCGGTCTCACGGCCTCCGAGCTGATCGCCATGGCGCGCCAAGCCCGGGCCATGTCCGATCAGAGGGATCCGGCAAAAACGACGAGCGTTTCCTGAGGTCTGCCGCACGCTGTCGGGAGGTCGTCATGGGGCTGGTCGCCTTCATCGTCTTCGTCTGTCCCTGGATGGGCATCGCCGGCCTGCTATGGATGCGGGCACAGCAGGCCAAGCCGCTCTGACTGAGGCTCCGTCGCCGCGTCGCCCGGCGATCGTCTCGGCTGCGATATGCCCTCCGAGCAGCCCGCCCGGAGGCATGCCATGGCCCGCGCGTCGGCCTGTATCGAGCCGGTCCTGAAGCACACTGACGGGCGCGGCCGCGCGACTCTCCGGCAGCGACAGAATCGGACGCCTAGCAGCTTCCCCTACAATAATGCATCGCCATCTCGCTCGCTATTCCGATATTTGTCTTAATATAGTTTGATTGTGCAAATTATAAGTCTGCCCGTATAAGCATATAATTCAGCTTTACCGAGGGTCGAAGCAAAGTTTCAAAAATTTTGATGCATTTGTCGGACCATTGAAGGCAATTGATTTTTCTTGGTCCGTAACATAGACGCGCCATGGTGATCCTTCCTAGGGTCAGGATTGTGGTGCCATTCCTTATCCGAACAACCCGTCGCTGCACCCTGCGTTTCAGAACGATCTTGATCGTCTTCGCAGGGTCGATGACCTCGCTCACATTTGGAATTGTCTACGTCCTGCTATTGCAGGTCGGCGCGATTGACGCTGCCAGCCGCACTCTGGCTCAGGAGATCGGGGCTGTCCGGGCTCTCGGCACCATGAAGCAGCGGACACAGGAGCTCGGCGCGTCGGAACGTCCCGCGCGCGCCGTATCGTCCGAGGCTGGCCCTCGGCAGGACATCGATTGGACAACCGCGGCGCACGAGGCATTCCTCAAGGCCTGGACCACCTATGTTCCCACGATAAGGACGGCGGACGAGCGGGAGCGCGCTCGCGGTCTGTGGGACGCGTGGCAGCATTTCCTCGCCGTGGAGGCGGAGGCGGCCGCCCTCGACAGGGCTGGGGAACGCGATCTCGCCGACAGGGTGCGGACGTCGGCTCTTCCGGCCGACGCGGCAGCCGTCGCACGGGATGTCGACGCGCTGCTGACCGACCGCGACGCCGCGGTCGCCGAGCAACTCGGAGCTGTCGACGCCGCCGGCTCGACCTTGCGCCCGAGCCTCGTGGCCGGCTTGTCCGCCGCTGCGCTGGCTGCCCTGGTCCTGGTGCACGCCCTCCTACGCGGCGTCGCGCATCCGATGAGAGCGCTGGCCTCCGCCATGCAGCGACTGACCGACTACGATCTCACCGTCACGGTCCCGGCGGCAGCGGGCTGCACCGAACTCGGCGTCATGGCGGCCGCGACGAGAGCTGTTCAGGAAACGCTGCGGCGGGCCGTGTTGCGGGACGCGGAGGCCGATCGGTCGCGCGCTCAGAGTGAGCAGCGCCGCGTCGTGATCGAGTACGCGACCGAGCGGGTCGAGACCACGATCGGCGGCATGGTCGAGGCCGTGTCTTCGACCGCCGCGGCACTGCGCGTCACCGCCGACGACGTGGGCCAAGCGATCCGCGATGGGGCGGTTCGATCGACCACGTTGGGCGCTGCGCTCGCGCAGACGCGATCGAAGGTCCGGCAGATCACCGTCTCTGCCGACACGTTCGGCGCGGCGGTCGAAGAGGTCGGGGCGCAGGCTGAGGCCACCGCGGCCCTGGCCGGAAGCGCCGCGGCGGACGCGGCCCGGACGACCGGCCGCGTTCAGGCGCTGAGCAGCGCCGTCGACCGGATCGGCGACGCGGTCCGCCTCATCGCCAAGATCGCAGCACAGACGAACCTGCTCGCCCTCAACGCCACGATCGAGGCCGCCCGGGCCGGCGAGGCGGGCCGCGGCTTCGCGGTGGTCGCCTCCGAAGTGAAGGCCCTGGCCGCGCAGACCAGGGAGGCCACCGAGATCATCGGCCAGCACGTCTCCGAGATCCGGGGCTCGACCGACGCGGCGGTGTCGGCGATCGCGGGCATCACGGCGCGGGTCGAGGACATGAGCCGCGCGGCGAACGCCATCGTCGAGTCCGTGGAGCGGCAGGGTGCGACCGCGCGCGAGATCGTGACGGCCATCGCGGAGGCGACCGACGGCACCGAGGAGTTCGACGCGGAGGGCGCGGGCGTCACCGAGATTCCCGAGGCGGCCGAGCCGACGACGGCCGTGTTGACCGCGGCCGACAGCCTGACCCAGGACGCCGCCCGTCTCGGCGAGGCGCTCGCTGGCCTCCTGGAGAGCCTCCGTGCGGCGTGAGGCGGGGCCCGCAGAGAGCGGGACGGAACTGGCCGCATGAACTGGATTGAGTGGGCGCGCGGCCGCTCGATCGGCGGGTCGCTCCGGAGGGGATCCCTCGTCCTCGCTCTCGCGGCTTGGGCGCTGCCGGCCTCGGCCACCACCATCGCGTACCTGACACCGGTAGGCGTCGCCCGGCGCCTGCACGACGGCCTCGACGAGCAGGCACGCGCGCGGGGCGTCGCGACTCGCTTCGCCTACGCGCCCGACGGTGCGGGCGACGAGCAGATCGCGCAGGCGCGGCGGCTGATCGCCGAGAGAGCCGACGCCCTCGTGGTCGTGCCGGTCGACTCCGCGGCGCGCGAGGAGATCATCCGGCTGGCCCTGGAAGCCGACGTACCACTCGTCCTCATCGGCCACGGCGCACGGACCGACTGGTTTGCCGGACGCGTCACCCAGGTCGTGCCGAGCGATCTCGTCGCCGGGCGGCTGCAGATGCGCAAGCTCGCCCAGATGTCGGGTGGGGCCGGACGCGTCGCGATCCTCGCGGGCAGCGCCACCGATCCCGTCTCGGCGCTCCGCAGCAGGGGTGCCAGGGAGGTGCTGGCGGAGAGCCCGCGCCTCCGCCTCGTCGCGGAGGCCGCGACGGATGCGAGTCGCGCGACGGCGCGGGCCACCGTCGCCGGGTGGCTCGCCCGAGGCATCGGCATCGACGCGATCGCCGCGACCAGCGACGAGATGGCGCTCGGCGCCGCCGAGGCGGTCGAGGCTGCCAGGATTCCGGCGGGCCGGATCCGCATCGGCGGGGTGGATGCCACCGCCGAGGGCATGCAGGCGATGCAGGACCTGCGCCTCGCCGTGACGATCTTCCAGGACGCGGGCGTCCAGGGCCGGCGCGCGGTCGACGACGCCCTGGCGCTGATTCGTCGCGAGCCGGTTCCGCCCAGCGACTGGGTCCCGTCCGAGCTGATCACGGACCGCATGTCGACCACGCACTTCTCGCGCTAGACCGCGCCGGCGGGCAGACGCCAGTCGTCCCGGCGCCGGTTCGGCCCGTCAGTGCGCCATGAGGCAGCAGAGGGTGCTCGCCTGCAGGATGTCGCGGGTTGCGCCGCCGAAGGCCCATTCCCGGAGGCGCGAGTGGCCGTAGGCACCCATGACGATCAGGTCGGCCTGCCGCTCGCGCGCGAACCGCAGGATCTCCTCCCCGTCGGACACCGCCGTGGTCAGCAGATGGGTCGTGACCGCCGCGCCGTGGAGCCTGAGATGAACCGCGACCTCCTCAGCCCCCTCGAGGCGGGCCCCTTGACCGGTCGTGACGATGAAGACCTCATCGGCGGAGCGCAGGAACGGCAGGGCGCCCGACACCGCCCGCCGCGCCTCCGGTGTATCCTTCCAGGCCACCACGATGCGGTGGCCCGGCTCCCCGACGTTCTGCTGTGGGACAACGAGGACGGGACGCCCCGCCTCCATCAGGACGGGCACGACCGCCACGCCGAACGGGCTCGGATCGATCTCGGTCGCGGCGGCGCCGCCCACCACGATCAGGTCGGCGGCGCGGCCACTCTCGACGAGATGGGCGAAGGGCCGGTCCGTGCCGCCCCGCCACGCGGTGCGGGGTGCCGCGCCGGCGCAGCGGGCGAAGACGGCCTCCGCGCGCTCGACTTCATGCAGGATCTTCGCCTTCGCGCGCTCGTACTGGGCCTGCGCGTCGCGGATGTCGTGGGCGAAGAGCGGTGCCGGCACCTCGGCGGCCGCGGCGCCGGTGAGCCTCGCATCGAAGCGACCTGCCAGCGCGGCAGCAAGACGGACACGCTCGGGCGTCGACTCGGCGAAATCCACGGATACCAGGATGTTGGCGTAGGACATGGCGATCTCCTCGCGAGCCGTGACCGGCCCCCGCGCCAAAGTCTCGCCCGACGCGCGGGCGAGGGCCTTGATCCAGCGCAATCGCGCCGACGCCCTCAGATTCACGGCACCGGCCTTGAGCTAAATCAACGCGTCGCGATCCGGGCCACGGCAGAGCTGCCGTGTTCGTCCCCTGGAGACCGCGATGTCCGCCCTCGAACTGCCGAGTGCAGTCAATCTCGCGCGAGCCCAATTCGCGCTCACCGTCGTCTGGCACTTCCTGTTCCCGGCCTTCACCATCGGGCTCGCGAGCTACCTCGCCGTGCTCGAAGGCTTCTGGCTGCGCACCGGGAAGGCCGTCTATCTGGACACCTACCGCTACTGGCTCCGCATCTTCGCGGTCGCCTTCGCGATGGGCGTCGTGTCCGGCCTGGTCATGAGCTACCAGTTCGGCACGAACTGGTCGGTCTTCGCCGACCGGACCGCGCCGGTGCTCGGGCCACTTCTCGGCTACGAGGTGCTCACGGCCTTCTTCCTGGAGGCGGGCTTCCTCGGCGTCATGCTGTTCGGCCTGGAGCGGGTCGGCAAAGGGCTCCACTTCCTAGCGACCTGCCTCGTCGCCGTCGGCACCCTGACCTCCGCGTTCTGGATCCTGTCGGCCAATTCCTGGATGCAGACGCCCACCGGCCACGTCGTCGCGCCGGACGGCCGCTTCAACCCGGCCGACTGGTGGGCGATCGTCTTCAACCCGTCCTTCCCCTACCGCTTCGCCCACACGGTCACCGGCGCCTACCTCACCACCGCGATGATCGTCGGCGCCGTGGGCGCGTGGCACCTGCTGCGGGACCGGGCCAATCCCCGGGCCCGGCTGATGTTCTCGATGGCCATGTAATTGGCCGCCGCTGTAGCTCCGGCCCAGTTGATGATCGGCGACCTGCACGGCGGCAATTCCTACGCGCACCAGCCCGCCAAGGTCGCTGCCATGGAGGGTCATTTCCGGACGGAGCGCCGGGCCCCCGCGATCCTGTTCGGGTGGCCGGACGCGGAGGCGGGCGCGGTGCGGGGCCGGATCGAGATTCCCGGCCTCGCCAGCCTCTACCTGACCCACGATCTCGATGGTGAGGTCCGCGGGCTCAACGACATGCCGCGCGACCTCTGGCCGACCAACCTCCCCCTGGTGTTCTGGTCGTTCCGGATCATGGTCGGCCTCGGCCTGCTGATGATCGCCCTCGGTCTCGCCGCGCTCTGGCTGCGCCACCGCGGGCGGCTCTACGACACGCCCTGGCTGCACCGCTTCGCGGTCGGCATGGGGCCGTCCGGCCTGATCGCCGTCACGGCCGGCTGGACGGTGACCGAGGCGGGGCGTCAGCCCTTCACCGTCTACGGCGCGCTGCGCACCGTCGACAGCGTGTCACCGGTGGCGGCCCCGGCCGTAGCCGCCTCGCTGGCGGCCTTCGCGGCGGTCTACCTCGCGGTGTTCGGCGCGGGCATCTGGTACCTCCTGCACCTGTTCAATCAGGCGCCGCACGCCCACGAGCCCGGCCCGCCGCCCGGACAGCCGATCCGCACCGCCGGCATCACGCCCGCCCCCGCCCTCGTCGCCGGCGCTTCGACTGCCGGCCGCCCCCTCGCGCAGCCCGCGGAGTAGCCCGATGCCCCTCGATCTCACGCTCATCTGGGCGCTCCTCATCGCCACGGCGGTCTTCCTCTACGTGGTGATGGACGGCTTCGACCTCGGGGTCGGCATCCTGTTCCCGGCGGTGCGCGGCAAGGCGGACCGGGACGTCATGGTCAACACCGTGGCGCCGGTCTGGGACGGGAACGAGACCTGGCTCATCCTCGGCGGCGGCGGGCTGTTCGCGGTGTTCCCGCTGGCCTACGCCACGATCCTGCCGGCGCTCTACATGCCGCTGATTCTGATGCTCCTCGCGCTGGTCTTCCGCGGCGTCGCCTTCGAGATGCGATTCCGCGCGGCCTCGCCCGCGAGCCAGCGGACCTGGGACCGGTCCTTCTCGTGGGGCAGCTACGTGGCGACTTTCTGCCAGGGCATCTGCCTCGGGGCCCTGGTCCAGGGCATCCGGGTCGAGGGTCGCACCTACGCGGGCGGCTGGTGGGACAGGCTGACGCCGTTCTCGGTGCTGACCGGGGCCGCCCTGGTCGCCGGCTACGGTCTGCTCGGCGCCTGCTGGCTGATCTGGAAGACGGAGAGCGAGCTCCAGCTCCGGGCCTACCGGCTCGCGCGCCGGCTCGGCCTCGTCACGCTGGCGGCCATCGTGGTCGTCTCGGCGGCGATGCCGATCCTCAGCGACGCGTTCCGCGCGCGGTGGTTGTCCTGGCCGAATCTCGCCCTGGCCGCGCCGGTGTCGGCGCTCGTCGCGCTGCTGGCGTGGCGCTTCTTCGTCGCGCTCGATCGGCGGGCCGAAGTGACGCCGTTCCTCTGCGCCCTGGGCCTGTTCCTCATGTCGTATGTCGGGCTCGGCATCAGCCTGTGGCCGATGATCGTCCCGCCGGTGGTCACGATCTGGGACGCGGCGACCCACCCGAGCAGCCAGGCGTTCCTTCTGGCCGGCGCGGTGATCCTGGTCCCGATGATCCTGGCTTACACCGGCTACGTCTACTGGCTGTTCCGCGGCAAGGTCGCGGCGGGCGCGACGGGCTATCACTGAGACCCGCGGCCCGTCGAATGGGGACGCAGGGATCGGCGCGCCGCGCCGGTCCCTGCCCTCGCGCGCTCGGCCTCACGGGCCGGCACGGGCGCCCTTGACGAAACGTGCGACGTCGTCCGCGACCGAGTACCGGAGACTGAACGGGAAGCTCATCGCGTGGACGATCTGCCCGTGCCCGAGACCCGGGTAGATCTTCATCGTCTCCCTGCCGTCGAAGCCGCGCAGCGCCCGGTCGAGCGACAGGGTTCCGGCGGGGTTTACGTCGAGATCCGCCGCGCCGGTGGCCAGCAGCATCGCCGGATGGGGATCCGCGGCGTGGTTGATCGGCTGCAGGGCCGGATCGCTGCCCGCGAACACCTGGCGATCCAGCGGATCGGTCAGCGCCGAAGTCGCGTAGGGTCCGGCCAGCCCGACGATCCCGGCGAGCTTGGCGGGACTGGAGCCGGCCCGCTGGAGCCAAGTCGCGTCGAGGCCCAGCATCGCGGCGGCCCAGGCCCCCGAGGAATGCCCCACGACGGTGACGCGGGCGGGATCGCCGCCGTACTCGGCCGCGTGCGCGAGGGTCCAGGCGACGGCGGCGGCGTTGTCCGCGAGGATGTCCTGGAGGCTCGCCGCCGGCACGTGGCGGTACTCGGGGATGACCGCGACGACGCCCCGCCGCGCGAAGGCCGCGCCCACGTAGGCAACCTCGTCCTTCGATCCGGTCCGCCACCCGCCGCCGTACAGGAACACGGCGACCGGACGCGGCTTCCCGGCGGCTGGCCGGTAGATGTCGGCGCGGTGCGCGCTCCCGTCGGCATAGGGGACGCCCTTGTCCACGTGGACTTCGAGCGGCGCCAGCGCGTTCAGGACCGCGAGGGTCAGGCCGACGATCGTGTCACCCAGGTAGCTCAGCATGGATCAGGCCTCCGCGAGGGTCGGAGATCGGGCGCGTCACGGAACGACTCCGTCGGCGGCGACCCTAGGTGAGCTCGACGACGCCGAGGCGGTCCGTGACCGGGACCGGCACCCGCCTGTCCGCGGGAAGCTCCACCACGCTCACGGCGCCGTCGTCGTCGAAGCGATGGAGGCGCACCCGCCGGGGCTGCCGTGACAGCCGGAGCTCGGCGGTCCGCGCCGGCAAGTCCGGCCGGGGTGCCCGGCTACGCCGGTCCCAGCCGTCGAGGCCGAGCCAGATCGGGACGAGCGTCGCCCCGTCTCGCCGCGCGAACCGCGCGGTGATGAGATCGGGAACGGGGCTGCCGAGCGTGACGTCGCGATCGGCCGGAACGGCGGCGATCTCCCCGGCGGGGGCGCCGAACAGCCGGACGAGGTTGCGCACCGCCGCGAAGGCGGGTGTGGGGCGACCGTCGTGGGCGAGAAGGCCGAAGCGGCTCTCGGGATCGGCGTCGCCGCGGTCGAAGCTGGAGATCAGCTCGTACAGGTAGGTCCGCCGCACGCCCTGGAGGTAGCTCCAGAGCAGCATCCGCGGGAGGTAGCGGGCGCGCAGGCCCGGCGAGATCGGCAGATGGGCGCTGCCGGTGGCGAGTGCCGTGTGGTAGCCGTTCTCGGTCGCGATCACGGGCGCGTCGCCGAAGACCGGGCGCGCGGCCGCGACGAAGCGCGCGAGGCTGCCGCCGCCGTCGGTTTCCGGGTGCTCGGCCCCGGGATAGGCGTGGATGTTGGCGAGGTCGACGACCGCCGCGAGGTTCTGCGCCGCCGCGACGTTACCCTGGATGTAGCTCGGTCCGGCCACGCGGACGGCCTCGGCCCGCGTGTCCGCCCGCACCGCGCGGAACAGGGCCGCCTGATGATCGGCCGAGAGCCGCGCGAGGCCCGGCCGCGCCGCGACCGGCGGCTCGTTGCCGCCCTCCGCCACGATGAGCCCGTCGCCGGCCCAGCCGGCGATCTCGGCGAAGCGCTCCGGCGGCACCCGCGGCCCCGGCGTGAGCCCGTCGTAGAAGATCAGGCTGAAACGGTAGCCCCGGTCGGCCAGATCGGCGATGCGCTCGAACTGCCCGGCCGGCTCGTCGCCGACGAGCACGATGTCGTCGCGCAGGTGCCGGATCCCGAGTTCGTCGAGCGCCTGGGCGCAAGCGGCGAAGCGGTCGACGTAGGGGGTGCCGCGATGGCCGAGATGCACGTTGACGCCGATCGAGTCGATCAGCGCCTCGCAGCGGTGCAGCGGCTCGGCCGCGGCGACCCGCCCGGCCGCGAGGGCGCCCGCTGCCAGGGCGAGGGCCGACCGGCGCGTGAGACGGGTCACGTCCGGCCCGCCAGGGTGAGACCGCTTCCCGGCGCGGCGGCCTTCGCCGCGACGGTGCGCGTCGCGTGGGCGCGGCGGACGGCGCGCAGGAGGTCCTGCAGCGCCTCCGCGACCCGGGCCTGGGCCTCGCGGGAACCGAAATTGTGGTCCACGCCCGGTACCACCGTCACGGGCGCTCCGACACGGCGGTCGGCCGGTCCGGGCGAGCGTCCCAGATGGCGGCGGACGGCCGCGAGGCCCGGATCGCCCGCGCTGTAGAGCAGGCGGATCTCCGCGCCCCGCCGACGGAGGGCCGCGACCCGCCGGGCGGGCGAGCCCCCGAGCGGACCGGGGCGGAGAGCCCGGCGCAGGCGGCGGATCCCGGCCTCGATGCCGCGCCGGGCGAGGACCGAGGCGATGGCGGCGATCCGGATCTCGCCGCGGATCAGCCGGCGCCAGGTCGCGCCCCGCTTGAGCAGGGCCGCGTAGGTGGACGCGCTCCCGAAGGTCTGCCGGATGACCTGGTCGAGGTCCTGATCCGGGTCCCAGTCGAAGCAGTAGAGGTTGAGCAGGAGCGCGCCGTCGATCCGGCGGTCCCGGCAGAGCGCGTGGAAGGCCGCGTAGGCGCCGCTGCACCCGCCCACCAGCAGGATCGGGCCGCCCGCGCCGGCGATCAGGTCGACCGCCGCCGTGACGTCGGCGAAGCCGTCCGCGGCGAAGAGGGGCTTGCGGCCGTCCGGCCGCTCGTCGCTGTCGCCGATGCCGCGCAGGTCGAACCGGACCGACGCGATCCCCTCCGCGGCGAGGCGCCGGGCGAGATCCGTGGTCTGGCGCCCCCATCCGGAATGCACGCTCATGCCCGTCGAGACGAACAGGATCGTCGGCGCCGCGCTCTCCGCCCGGTCGGGCCGGCAGCGGATGCCGATCAGGCCGAGCCCGAAGCGGACCGGCGCCTCCGCCCAGCCCGGTCCGGTCAGCTCGTTCCGGCGCCCGTCGATGGCGATGCCGCCGGGTCGCGGCCTGGCGGCCGCAATCCCGTCGGTCGCGAAGCCGATGACGCGGGCGAAATCCGCGGTCGGGACATCCGAGAAGATCGGATCGGCGACGAGCGCCGCGAGACCCGGGAACGCTCCCGTCGCCACGTCGCAGCCGAGAGCGCCGAGGTGCGCGGCCAGCGCCTTGGTCTCGGGTGCGAGGAGCAGCGCGTGGCGGGCCGGCGCCCGCGCGAGCCGCGCGAGGTTCAGGTCGGCGAGATCGGTGAGGAACGCCGCCTCCATCCGGAAGCCGCCCACGGTGAGGCTGTCCGGGTCCTGCGCCGGGGCGGACCCGTCCGGCAGGCGGCCGATCGTCTGTGCCCGCAGCCGCATCTCGCGCAGATACGCGCGCCCGGTCGTGACCGGCGCCAGCAGGACGAGGCGGTCGACGGCCTCCCCCTCGCCGGCCAGAGCCGCGAAGGTCGCGCCGAGCCGCAGGCCGACGACGACGATCTCCGCGACGCCGGTCGTCGCGCGCAAGTACGCGATGGCCCCACGCACCGCAGCGACGCAGCCAGCGACCCGCGCCTCGTCCAGATCGGCCGAGTTGCCCTCGCCCGGATAGTCGAAGCGCAGCGTCGGGCAGCCCGCCGCGGCGAGGCCCTCGGCCAGGGAGCGCCAGGGCCGATGCGCGGCCATCTGCTCGAAGCCGTAGGCCCCACAGAGGACGACGCCCCGCGTCCCGGCCGCCGGATGAAGCCACCCGAACAGCCCGTCGAAGGTCACCGGCACCGACACCGCGGCCTCGGACCCGACTTCACCCGTCATGACCGAATTCCACGATCTCTTCGCTGTTGATGGCCCGCACGCGCCCGCGCGGGAGCCGGGCGGCCTCCGCGAAGGTGATGATCCGGCTCGACCCCGGGGCGAGGTGGAAGCCGCTGTCGGTCGGCCGTGCCCCCGGGGCCAGCACCTGGACGCCGCGGGCGAAGCGCTCGGTGCTGATCCGCAGACCCGGCCCCGACTCGGTCGCGACAGCTTCGGCCCGGAGGCCGACGGCCGACCGGTCGAGCGGCCCCGCGCTCAGGACGTGGAAGCTCTCGGCGATCACGCGCCCGTCGGCGTCGGTCAGCCGCGCGTGCGCGAGATCGTGGATCCGGGGCCCGAATCGGTAGCTGTCGGTGGCGTCGAAGAAGCGCCCGAGAAGGGTCGCGGAGGTGAACGTGAGCGCCGCCCGCGGGCCGGCCACGAGATCGCGCTCGGCGCGCGCCGCGACGCGGCCCGCCACAGCGCAGAAGATCAGGGACAGCGTCAGCGCCCGGGCCGTCGCCGTCTCGTTGAGGACGTGGACATGGAGGCCGTCGAGGCCCTCATCGGTCAGGAGGACTTGGACCGGGCGGAAGGCGCGCCTCAGCGCGTACCAGGCCGATTTGGGGCGCTGCGTCCAGTCGATCACGCCCCAGCCGGCTCCGGGCGCGAGGTCGCGCATCATCAGGACGAGGCCGCCGGCCGTCGGCGAGCGCGGCCGGCGCCACTCGGAGAAAGTCGCCTCCATGACCTCGGCCACCGCCGCGCGGCCGAGCTCGAGGTAGCGGTCCGGGTCCTCGGCGCGCAGGGTCGCCGGATCGACGCCGTAGAGCGCGCCGACGTAGTGGTCGCGCACCGTCTCGAAGTCCCAATCGGCGCCGCGGTCCTGCGGGATGCCGGCCTGCCAGAGCGGGTCGGCCGGTCCGGTCGGGTCCGGCGTGCCGGGTTCGGGCGGGTTGGCGAAGGCGAGGCACTCGCTGGCGAAGCCGACCTCGGCCCGGCGGGCATCTTCCAGGGGCCGTCGATAGGCGCCGACGCCGAAATAGTGCGTGCAACCCCCGCGCGGCGAGAACGGCAGGTCGCCGCCGGAGGGCGAGTTCGGCACGACGACGAGATCGGGCCGCCACGCTGCCACCCGCTCCGCCAGCGTCTCCGCGCAGTAGGCGTCGGCCCAGATGGCGCGCGGCGCACCGAGCATCGCCGCCTGCTGCCAGACCTCGCTGCCGCCGCAGACCACGCAGAGCGACGGCGCGGTCTGCGTGCGGTCGAGGAATCCGGTCAATTCGCGGTCGAGCGCGGCCGCGAAGGCCGGTTCGGCGTGCGGGTAGTCGAAGTTGGCGAGCATCAGGTCCTGCCAGACCAGGATGCCGAACTCGTCGCAGAGATCGTAGAAATCCGGGGCCGGATAGAGCGTCGTCCCGGGCACGCGCAGCATGTTCATGCCGGCCTCGCGCGCCAGCTCGAGCAATGCGCGGGTGCCGTCCGAGCCCAGCCTGACGAGGTCCGGCGGCGTCCAGACGGCGCCCCGGCAGAAGAGCGGCGCGCCGTTCACGGCCAGCGCGAGCCCCTCCGCGAACGGCCGCGTGAGCGACAGGGTCCGGAAGCCGACGCGGCCCAGGTCGATTTGCGCCCCGTCGACGCGGACTTCGACCGGGTGAAGGTTCGGTGCGCCGTGGGTATGCGGCCACCAGGGCGCGATGCCGGGCAGCGCCAGCGCGCCCGCGAACAGGCCCGGCTCGACCTCCGTGAGTGGGGCTTCGCCGCCGCCGCACCGGAGGAGGACGGTGCCGACCGGACCATCGATCCGCAGCCGCACGGCCACCCGGCCGACGTCGCCGTCGAGGGTCGTACGCACATCCGCGGCGCTCGCGCGGGGGCGGACCTTCTCGACGGTTATCGGGCGGTAGGGCCCGACAAGGTCGATCTCGGGACACCAGCCCGGCATGAAGCCGAGGACGCTGGTGCGCACGTGGCGCAGCGACCCGGGCGTGATCATCCGCGGCCGCCAGCGCCCGCGCTTGGCCGGGCGGTCGAGTTCCGCCCGAAGCGCGCGGAAGCACAGCGCGAGGTCGGAGGCGCCGCCAAGGTCCACGTCGACGACGTGCTCCTCGAACATCGCGCGGGCGCACAGGACCGGGACGCCGTCGAGCCAGACCTCGGCGAGGGTGGCGAGGCCCCCGAAGCGCAGCCGGGCAGGCCCGGAACCGGTAATGCGTGTCCGATACCAGACGTCGCGGTCGTGGATCGGCTCCGGCGCCGCCTCGCTCCAGCGTCCGGCGGCTCGAAGGGCGCCGGCGGCGGTGCCCGGAACCTCGGCGACGATCCAGTCGGTGACCCCGTCCAGATCGCCGGGACCCGCGCAGGCGCCCGCCGGCGTCGCGGCGAGCCGCCAGGGCCCGAACCGGACCTCCGGCGCGCGGTCGTCGACGCTGCGGATGCGGGCCACGACGCCTCTCAGCGGTCCAGCGCGCGGTCGAGATCCGCGAAGACGCGGTCGTAGGTCGCCGCGAGGCGGTCGAGGCGCGGCGCCAGGCCCTCGGCCGAGCGGCGATGGAACGCGCGGGCGAGCTGGAACTGAAAGGCTTTGGCCTCGCGGCTCAGGTCCGCGGCGGCCGCGGCGGCTGGCCCGAATCCGCCGGCCTCCCGGGCCTCGAGCCACGTGAGATGGCTGGCGAGCATCTCGAAGTTGCCGCCGAGCTGGCGCGTCGTGTTGAAGGCGTAGGCGTGGAACACGCTGAGCGGCCGGACGACCAGCTCCGCGGCCATCGCCGCGAGGGTGTCGCGGAACGCCAGGACGGGGTTGCGCCGGGGCGCCCGGGCGCGATGCCGGACGAGCAGTTCGCGCGCGACCGCCGGCAGATCCGCCGGGCCGAGCGACGGTGCGACGGTCTTCACGAACTCGGCGTAGGGCGGCAGCGTCGCCGGCCCGAAGATCCCGGCGTAATCCTTCCCGGCGAGGCGGAAGCGACCCGCATTGTGCAGGTAATCGAGCTCCTGCGCGGCCGGATCGAGGGCCAAGATCCCGATCGTGGTCTTGCCGTGCTCGCGTCCGTAGGTGGTCCCCTGGGTGTCCGGCAGGTAGATCGCGTCGACCTCGACCAGCACCGGCCGGCCGGCCGCGGCCTGGATCACGGCGTGGTTCTCGAGGCCGCCGTAGACCGCGAGTTCCAGCACCTCCAGACCGTAGAGGCGCTCGATATCGCCGGTCGGCGGTTTGAAGAAGGCGAACTGGTCGCCCTCGAAATCCTGCCTCACGGTGAAGCCCAGCATCGCCTCCGGCACGAGGCCGCGTCCGTGCAGGAGCTCGATCCAGAGGTCGACGTAGCAGTTCGTCTCCGGCCAGTCGCGTCCAGAATCGTGGAGCGGGTGCGGGACGTAGGGTCCCGCGGCTCCGAGACCCTCCGGCAGGCGCAGCGCGGCGGTCACCGCCTCAGCCCCACAGCTCGGCGCGCACGGCGGCCGGCCACGCGGCGAGATCGAGCCCGTGATGGCGCAGGAGCGCCAGCGTGATCCGCTCCAGGCCGAAGCCGACGCAGGCCGTGTGGGCGACCCCGCCGTCGGCCTGGCGCAGCTCCCAGGTGCTGCCGAAATGGTCTTGGTGATAGTTGAAGCTGAGGCAGGCCGTCGGCTTGTCGACGCTGTTGACCGGGACGTTCAGCTCGAACTTCAGTCCCTGCGCCCGCTGGTTGTTGGCGAGCATCCGGCCGGCGCGGCCGAAGAACGGGTCGTTGGCCGCGTCGATCGCGAGCGGGAGACCGAGGGCGCGGATCATGGCCGTGCCGCGCTCGAGCCAGGCTTCGCGGAAGGCCAAGACCTGCTCGGGGCTGCCCATGCGCACGTATTCGCGCATCCGGAACAGCTGCATCCGGGTCGGCTCGAGCGAGGGCTCGCGCCGGAAGCAGTAGGATTGCAGGTCGAACAGGCGGCCCTCGGCCGGCAGCGCGCCCCGCGCGGCGGCGACCGGGTAGACCGGGTAGCAGGCCGCTGGCGTCAGCACGATGTCGGTGGCCTCCTGCTGCCCGGTCCAGTCGGTCCCAGCTTCGAGGCAGGCGAGGATCTCGGCATGGCCGCGCGCGTCGCCGCAGAAGCTGTGTACGGTGCCGGCGAGGTTCGGGAAGCCCTTCAGGTAGCCGCTGCGCTCGAAGGCCGGGCGGCTCATGGCCGGCGGGAAGCGCAGCACCTCGGCCTCCTCGGTGGCCCCGAGTCGCGTGATCATCCGGTCGAGGGCGTCGACGACGCTCTCGAAGCCGCCGCTGCGGCCGTAGAGGCCGTCGACGCCGGTCCGGACGAGCAGGCCGTGATCGAACAGGCGGTCGAGGAAGGTCGGGCCGCCGGCCAGCTCGTCCTCGAGCACGACGTCGCCGGGGGGAGAGGAGATCGATTCCATCACGCGCTCATGAGCTGGCCGCTGCCCTTCTGCACGAGCAGGAGCTTGGCGGTGTTGGCGAGGATGCGGTCGTTGCCGATCATCAGCGGCGCGGAGAGGACGTCGCGCAGCGGCCGGCCCAGGCTGAAGGGCGTGTCGTTGCGGTAGCCGGCGAGGCCGACGATCGCGAGCGCCCGCCGGACGATGTCGACCGCCATGTCGGAGACGGTGATCTTCAGGTTGTTGAGCATCACGCAGAAGCCGACGGAGCCGATCGTGTCGGCGTCCCCGTGCGCGTCCTCGAAGCGGCGCAGGGCCGACACGATGGTGCCGCGCATGGCCTGATGCGCGCTGGAGACCTCGGCGAGGCGCGTCGCGGTCGGCGGGACCTGCCCGGGCCGGCGCCGCGCCTCGGCCTGCACGAAGGCGCGGGCGCGGTCGACCGCGTAGGTCGCGATTCCGTACCAGACGCTGCTCCACAGCAGGTGCGAGGAGGCCAGCATCGACTGGGCGGCGATCTCCGCGAACGGCTTCGGCAGGATCTGCTCGACCGGGACGTTCCGCGCCTCCAGGCGGAAGCCGTCGCTGCAGGTCCCGCGCATCCCGAGCGTGTCCCAGTCGCCCGTTCGCGCGAGGGAGATCTGGTCGGCCATCAGCGCGACGAGGACCTGATCGGACGTCGCGGCGTCCGGATGGCGCCGGGCCGTGGCGAGGATCAGGTCGGCGTGGGCGCCGTAGGAGATCACCGACGCGTCCTTGCCGAGGGCGAAGACCTCGCCGGTCGTCTCCACGGCACAGAGGCTGTTGCGCAGGTCGCCGCCGATGCCCGCCTCCGTGGTCGAGGAGGCGACCAGCAGCTGCTCGCGCGCGATGCGCTCCATCAGGCGCCCGTGCCACGGGCTGTCGAGGCCGTGGGTCACGAGGCTGGAGACCTTGATGTGGTGCATCGCGAAGACCATCGCGGCCGCGCTGCAGGCCTGCCCGAGCGTGCTGCACAGCTCGGCGATCTGCGTCAGCCCCGCCCCCTCCCCGCCGAACTGGCCCGGGATCTGGAGGCCGAGCAGCCGCTCGGCCCTCATCGCGGCCACGGCCTCCGCGGGAAAGCGGCCTTCGCGGTCGACGGCGTCGGCGTGGTGCGCCGCCACCGCCGCGGCCCGCTCGGCGCGCGCGGCGAGCGTGCTCATGCGGCTTCCTGCTGGATCAGGGTGGAGACGGCCTCGCGGATCGCGCGGATCGACGAGAAGGACCTGCGGTTCAGGAGCTCGTCGGGGAACTCGATGCTGAAACGCTCCTCGAGGCCCAGCATCAGCTGGACGGAACCGAACGAGTCCAGCCCGAGATCGAACAGGCTGTCATCCTCGGAGAGCTGGTCGGCCTTCCCGGCGAAGGCTTCGTTCGCCCCGAGAATCTCACGGATGTCTTGAGCGATGTTCAAGGCGGAACTCCTTATTCCAGTTATCACAACGCTATTGAACGGATCGGCTCGGCGTCAAATTATCTATTGATTAATAGTAAATAGCGGTCCGTAGAGGGCGACACAGGGTTGCGCGCCGTGCAAACAGGAACCGGATGTGGCCGGCGGCCTACATTCGGCGGCACCACCTTTACGATCACTTTCCAGCTCTTGCTTTCGTGATCGTCCGTCCAGAGATTTCGCGCATTTAGCAACTCATGCGTGTAAATGCCCCGCCTGATCTTAAATTCGAGACGCGGGCCATTTAGGACGTTTCCGGACTCGTCGTGACGCGGCGGGGCCATCTCGGCCATAAGGGCGCGACGTCGCCCGTCCCGGGCGGGCCCAGCGATCAGCCGGCGCGCGATGATCTACAACCTCCAAATCCTGCGCGCCGTCGCCTCGTACCTCGTCTTCCTCACGCATTTCGGCCTCTACATCGGCCCCGTGCTGCCGAGGCCGGATCTGTTCGCCTTCGGCGCGAGCGGGGTCGACGTATTCTTCGTGCTCTCCGGGTTCATCATGTTCGTGAGCACGAGCGGGCGCCGCGAGAGCCCGGGCGAGTTCCTGCTCCGCCGCGCGTCGCGCGTTGTCCCGGTCTACTGGCTCGTCACGCTCGCCCTGGCGCTGATCGCGCTGACGGGCCTGAAGCCCATCGGGATCGTGGATATCCGGCCAGATTACGTCGTCCAGTCCCTGCTGTTCCTGCCGTTCTCCCGCGGCGGCTTCGTCGAGCCGCTCAACTCCGTGGGCTGGACACTCAATTACGAGATGTTCTTCTACGTGGTCTTCGCGGCGCTGCTCATGGTGCCGAGACCCGCCTTCCGGGCGTTCGGTGCGGCCGCGATCTTCCTGGCGCTGATCCTGCTCGGATTGCTGCCCGCGTCGAATCTCTACTGGGCGTACTACACGAAGCCGATCCTGATCGAGTTCGCCGCCGGCATCGGGCTGGGATACGCCTACCTGCGGCTCCGGGCGCCGGCCGCGGGCTTCCCGGTCCGGCGCGTGGTGTGCGCGGCCGTCGCGGCCGCTCTTCTGCTCATCCTCGGCGGCCAGATCGTGACCGACGCGCTCGGCGTCAGCCCCGAGCTGTCCGGCTTCGCGCGCCCGCTGATCTGGGGGTCAGCGGCCGTCCTGATCGTCGGTGCGATGCTGCTGCTGGAGCGGGGCGGCATCGCCCTGAAGTCGCGCTGGCTGCTGTCGCAGGGCAATGCCAGCTATTCCTTCTACCTGGTCCACAACCTGCTGCTGCACAGCGCCGCCAAGATCGCGGCGCTCGTCGTCGCGCCCGGCTTCGCGCGCGCCGCCCTGATCTTCGCGATCGCGTTCCCGGCGGCGGTCGCCGCCGGCGAGTTGCTGTTCCGGTATGTCGAGACGCCGGTGATCGCGGCCCTGCGGCGCCGGCTCGACCGGCGGCCCTCGCCCGATCCCCTGCCCGTTCCGGCCGCTTCGTAGGCCGCGCAGCCGGGCCCCCGCCGCAGGTGTGCCGACCTGGCGCAGCGGGCACCCACGGCGAGTCATGCCGAAGATTGCAGGTCTGAGAACACCCTTCGCTTAACGTTAATTATTGGCAAAGATTAAGTTTATACGCCGCGTCTCGCGTCTCAACAGGCCCTATTTTCGACTGTTGCTGCGGCGGTGACCCCTTTTTTACAGATCACGCTGCTATTACCCTCTCGTGTGTGCCTTGGCCCGCTGTCACCGGCGGGACCGGCGGGACGGAATGCATGGTCCAGCGTCCGGCGCACCGACGAGGAAGATTTGATGCGTGTCGCGATCGTTCACGACTGGTTGTACATCGTCGGTGGCGCCGAGCGTGTCCTCGAGCAGCTGCTGCGGATCTACCCGGACGCGGATGTCTTCGCGCTCTTCGACTTCCTGCCCGAAGCGGACCGGGCGCGGCTGGGCTACACCCAGGCGCATACGAGCTTCATCCAGCGCATGCCCTTCGCGCGGACGCGGCACCGCAACTACCTGCCGCTGATGCCGCTCGCGATCGAGCAGTTCGACCTTTCGGCCTACGATCTCGTCATCTCGAGCAGCTACGCGGTGGCGAAGGGCGTCCTCACCGGGCCCGACCAGCTCCACGTCTCCTACATCCACTCGCCCATGCGCTACGCCTGGGACATGCAGCACACCTACCTGCGGGAGAGCGGCTGCGACGCGGGCATGAAGAGCGTGCTCGCCCGGCTGATCCTGCACCGGATGCGCGTCTGGGATTTTCGCACGGCGGCCGGTCCCAACGCGATCGTGGCCAACTCCGCCTTCGTCGCCCGCCGCATCCACAAGGTCTACGGCCGCACCGCCGAGGTCATTCACCCGCCGATCACGCTGCCGAGCCAGCGGTATGACGGGCCGCGCGGCAACCACTTCCTCGTGGCCAGCCGGCTCGTGCCGTACAAGAACGTCGAGGCGGTGATCCGCGCGTTCGCGCTGCTCCCCGACCTCGAACTCGTGGTGGCGGGCACCGGGCCCGATGCCGCGCGGCTGCGCGAGATCGCGGGGCCGAACGTGTCGTTCTCCGGCTTCGTGCCCGACGCGGAGCTGCGCCACCTAATGGCCACGGCCCGCGCCTTCATCTTCGCGGCCGAGGAGGATTTCGGGATCATCGTGGTCGAGGCCACTTCGGAGGGCACGCCGGTCCTCGCGCTCGGTCGCGGCGGCGCCCGCGAGACGGTCCAGACCCGCGGCCCGCAGCGCACCGGGAGGTTCTTCGACACGCCCGAGCCCGTGGCCATCGCCGAGTGCGTCCAGCGCTTCCTGCTGCAGGAGAGCCACTTCACCCGCGAGGCCTGCTGGGCGCAGGCCGAGATGTTCTCGGCCGAGCTGTTCCGCAGCCGGTTCTCGACCTTCGTCGACGACCAGATGGCGATGCACCGGGCCGCCTGCGAGACGCGCCCGCGGATCCTACCGCGCCTCGAAGCCGTCGGCTGAGGACGCGCCGCATGTCCTTCCTGACTGTCGATCTGGCCGACCGGACGCCGGTTCGCGCCCTCGCCCAGGAGCCGGCGCGCGGCGGTCCGCTGGCCGCGGCCCTCGCCCGGATCTGGCAGCGCCGCTACCTGTTCGCGGCGGTGTTCGCCACCGTCCTCGGCCTCGCCGTGACCGCCCTGCTGATGATCCAGCGGCAATACGTGGCGAGCGGCTCGGTCATCGTGGCCGAGGCGGAACCGGGCGCCAACAACGCCTCGATGGCCTGGATCCAGAAGATCGGCGACCCGGCCGACATTGAGAGCCAGATCCTGGTGATCCGCTCGCCGCGGCTCCTGCGCCTCGCGATCGACGACAACCTCGTCGCCGCGGTGCTGGCCGAGTGCCGATACGCGGCCTCGGGCGGGCATCCCGACCGGATCAGCGAGAAGAAGGACGCCGCCTGCACGAAGCTCACGACCGACCGCAACGCGCTCGTCGAGTACCTGCAGAAGCGCTACACGGTCCTGAGCTCCGGCCGCTCGCGCATCATCACCATCGGCTACAAGTCGCCGCTGCCCGAGACGGCGCAGACGATGGCCAACGGCCTGATCAACGCCTTCTTGGACGACCAGCGCGAGGCGCAGGCCTCGAGCCGCAAGGCGGCGGCCGACTGGCTGCACACAGAGATCAGCCAGCTGGACGCCTCGATCCGGGCCGACGAGACCCGCATCCAGACCTTCCGGCGCCGCAAGGGCCTGCTGAAGGGCTCGCTCGCCCCGATCAGCGCGGAGCGGCTCACCAGCATCAGCCAGCAGCTCGCCGCGGCCGAGACCGCCAAGGCGGACGCGGCCGCGCGGCTCTCCGAGATCGAGGCCAAGGGTGCCCGCGGCGCCGACAGCGCCCCGGCCGTCCTGGCAAGCCCGACCATCGTCTCGCTGAAGCAGCAGCTCAGCGGCGTCAGCGCGCAGCTCGCCAACCAGAGCACCCTGCTGGGCGCGAACCACCCGGCGATCCGGGCGCTCGAGACCGAGCAGGCGAGCCTGCGCGCGCGGATCGAGCAGGAGATCGGCAACGTCGCCAAGGGCCTGCGCAAGTCCTACGAGGCTTCGAACACCCTGGCCAAGTCGCTACGCGCCCAGCTCGAGACGGCGAAGACCGACGCCGCCGCCGCCATGGACGACGAGGCCTCGATCGAGGGCATGGTGCGCAACGCCGAGATCAAGCGCACCCGCTACGCCGACTTGGTCAAGCGGGCGGGCGAGCTGGAGACCGAGCGGCGCATCCTCACCGGCAGCACGCGGCTCGTCAGCCTCGCCGAGCTGCCGCAGGAGCCGTTCTCGCCCAAGGCCGTGCCGTTCCTGGCGGGCGGCATCGTGCTGGCGGGCGTGCTCGCGGCCGCCGCCGCGCTGCTGCGCGACTACACCGACCGGCGCGTGCGCACCTCGGCGCAGCTCATGGCCGGCACCGGCGCCCCGGTCTTCGCGCAGCTGCCGAGCCTGGAGCCTGCTGGCCTCGTCGGCCGCTTCTCCGAGCGGCAGCGCGAGCTCGACCTCGCGGAGGCCCTGGCGCGGGCGCGGGTCGACCCGGTGATGCAGAACGTCCTGCGCAACCTGCACGCCCATCTCGTGCTGGCGGGCGCCGGCAAGTCCCGCGTCATCCTGGTGACTTCGGCGAAGCCGAGGGAGGGCAAGTCGTTCACGGCCTTCGCGCTGGCCGGCATCGGCGCCGCGAGCGGCCGCCGGGTGCTGGTGGTCGAGTGCGATCTGCGGCGCCCGAACTTCGAGGCCTCCCTAGGACTCGGCCGCGGCCCCGGCCTCGGCGGCGTGCTCCGCGGCGAGATCGACCCGGCCGACGTGGTGGTCCAGGCCGGACGCTTCGACGTCATCCCCGCGGGAACGCCGACGGCCGACTCGACCGAGCTCCTGATGGGCGACCGGATGGCCGACTTCCTCAAGTGGAGCCGCCGCTACGACCTCGTCCTCCTGGACACCCCGCCGACCAGCCTCCTGATGGATGCGGCGATGCTGGCCCGCCACGTCGACGGCGTGCTCTGCTGCGCCCGCTACGGCCGCTCGCAGCTCTCCGATACGGTCGAGACCGTGGCGAACCTGCGCCGCGCCGGCGGACACGTCCTCGGGATCGCCATGACGATGGTCCGCCCGGGCATCCAGTCGACCTACGACGTGATGCCGCTGCCCGATCCCCGCACGGCCGCGAGCGCGCGATGACCGAAGTGCTCCCCGCCAACGCGCTCGCGAAGCGCGGCCTCCTAGACCGGGCGCAGGCCGCGCGGTCCGTTGTCGCCGCGCGGCCGCGAGTCCTGTTCGTGAGCCATACCGGAACGATGTCCGGTGCCGAGCTGGTGCTCTGCGACGCCGTCCGGCCTTGGGCGGGCTCCAGCGCCTTCCTGTTCGAGGACGGCGCGCTGACCGCGGCCCTCCGCGACGCGGGTCTGGAGATCCGTCTCGCGCGCCGCCGGTCCGCCCTGGCAGGCCTCCGGCGGGACGTGTCACCGCTGAGCGCGCTACCGGTCCTGGGACAGCTCGGTTTCCTGGCGCTGGAGATCGCCCGATCGGCCCGGTCCTGCGACGTGGTCTACGCCAACTCGCAGAAGGCCTTCCTGCTCGCGTCTCTGGCCGCGCGCGCCGCCGGGCGCCCCCTGATCTGGCACCTCCACGACATCCTCGACGAGGCGCATTTCGGCCGGGCGCAGCGCATCCTGCAGATCCGGCTCGCCAATCTCTGCGCCGCCCGGGTGATCGTTCCCTCCGAGGCCGCCGCGCGGGCCTTCGTCCAGGCCGGCGGGCGCCGGTCGCTGATCCGCGTCGTGCCGAACGGCCTCGACGTCGATCCGGCACCCTGCTCCGCCGCCGTTCTGCGCGCGGAACTCGGCCTGCCGGACGGCCCCCTCATCGGCGTCTTCAGCCGCCTCGCGCCCTGGAAGGGGCAGGACGTTCTGATCGAGGCGCTGGCGACCCTGTCCGGCCTCCGCTGCGTCGTGGTCGGGGCGCCGCTCTTCGGCGAGGATGCCTACGCGGCGCACCTGCGCGACCTCGCGGCGCGGCGCGGCCTCTCGGACCGGGTGCTGTTCCTCGGACAGCGCGACGACGTCCCCCGGCTGATGCAGGCGGTCGACGTGGTCGTGCACCCCTCGGTCGATCCCGAACCGTTCGGCCGCACCCTGGTCGAGGCGATGCTGGTCGGCGTGCCGGTGATCGCCACCGACGCCGGCGCGTCCACTGAGATCCTCGACGGCGGCGCGGCCGGGACGCTGGTGCCGCCGCGTCGGTCGGATCGCCTCGCGGCGGCCCTGTCGGCGCTGTTCGCCGATCCCGGCGCCTTCAGGGCGCGCGCCGCGCTTGCGCGCGAGCGGGCGCTGTCCCGCTACGGCGCGGAGCGCATGCAGCGCGATCTCGCCGACATCATCCTCCAGGTCGCCGGCCGGGCCTGACGGGCCGGCGATCCCCCCTCCCGTTCGGAGCCGTCAGACCCGCCATGCCGCGCGTCCTCGTCAACATGCCGAGCCAGCATGCCGGTCGGCCGTCGGGCGTCGCGCTCGTCGCCTTCCGGGTGATCGCCGGCCTGGTCGCGCGCGGCACCTTCGCAGTGGTGCTCCGCTCCCCGTGGCGCCGCGACCAGCTGCCGGCGTCGATCCGCGACCGCGTCGAGGTCGTGACGGTGCCGCGGCCGCGGATCATGCTGCTCGACGTCCTGCGCCAGTGCCTCGCCGTCCCGCGGCTGTGCCGCGCCCGCGCCGTCGACGTGGTGCTGAACATCGACCCGTACGGGGCGGCCTTCGGCGGCCGCGCCCGCGTCAGCGTGGTGCACGACCTCTATTTCCGCACCCTGCCCGAGCGCATCCGCTCCCGCGAGGCCCTGACCACCGACCCGATCTTCCGCCTGGTCCTCGGCAACAGCGCCCGGGTAATCGCCGTCTCGGAGGCGACACGGCGCGATCTGGAGTACCATTATCCGCAGCTCCTCGGCCGGACGCGCACCGTGCCGTCCGCGGCCATGCTGGACCCATCAGTGGCTTGTTCCGTCGCCGAAGTCCCGGCAGGGCCGTACGTGCTGGCCGTCGGCAACGCCCTCTACAACAAGAACTTCGCGACCCTCGCGCGCGCCGTGGTCGCGCTCGGGAGGCCGGGGATCGGGATCGTCCACGTCGGCGAGGATTCCGACGAGGCCGTCGCCGCCGCACTCGGCGACGCGCCGGTCCCCCTGACCCGCCTGTCGGGCATCGGCGACGACAGGCTGGCGGCCCTCTATCGCGGCGCGCTGTGCCTGTGCGTCCCGTCCTTCGCCGAGGGATTCTGCCTGCCCGTTCTGGAGGCGCAGGCCCTCGACTGTCCGGTGATCTGCTCGGACCGCTCCGCGACGCCCGAGATCGCGGGAGGCGGCGCCCTCACCTTCGATCCCGCCGACGCGGCGGCGCTGACCGAGTGCCTGCGCCGCCTGCTGGACGAGCCCGGGCTCAGGGACGCGCTAATCGCCCGCGGCCGCGACAATGTCCGGCGCTACGACTGGGCCGAGACCGCGCGCCGCTACGAGACGCTGCTGCTCGACGCGCTGCAAGACGGCGCGGCGGTGCGGTCCGCCCGGGAGGTGCCGCATGCGCATCCTGCACCTTAGCTCCCTCTACGCACCCGAGCAGGTCGGCGGCGCCGAACTGATGGTCGAGACGCTCGCCCGGACCCAGGCGGATCTCGGCCACAGCGTCGCCGTTGCCTGCGCGGCGCGGACCGAGGGCGGACCGGTTCTGCAGGACGGCGTCACGGTTTACCGGATCGGCTACGGGACGCCGTTCCACATCCTCGATTGGCCGCAGCGCGGGCGGGTCGAGCGCCTCCGCTACAAGGTCGCGGCGCAGTGGAACCGCCACGCCGTCGACCGGATGACGCGGGCGGTCCGGGACTTCGCCCCCGACCTCGTGAACACGCATTCCATCTCCGAGCTACCGCCGGCGCTCTGGCCGATGCTCCGGCGGCTCCGGGTGCCGGTCGTGCACACGCTGCACGACTTCACCAGCCTCTGCACCAACGGCGCGATGGTGCGCCACGGGCGTCCCTGCGCCCAGCAGCATCTCAAGTGCCGCCTCTACGCCGCGCCGCACCGGCGCTGCCAGCGCGCCGTGACGGCCGTCGCCGCCGTGGGCTCGGACATCCTCGACCGCCACCTCGCGGCCGGCCTCTTCACCCACGTGCCGCCGGCGCTGCGCCGGGTGATCTGGAACCCGATCCCGCCCGGCTCGCCGGTGACGCGGGCGAAGCGGGCGCCCGGCGCGCCGGTCCGGTTCGGCTATCTGGGCCGGATCGAGGGTGCGAAGGGACTCGATGTCCTCCTCGACGCCTGCCGGCGCTTGCCGGAGGCGGGCTGGCGCCTCGCTGTTGCGGGTCGCGCCGTGGACGGACTGGACCGCTACCGAGCCCTGGCCGAGGGCCTGCCCGTGACCTTCCCGGGCTACGCCGAGCGCGACGCCTTCCTGGACGATCTCGACTGCCTCGTGGTCCCGCCGATCTGGCCCGAGCCCTTCGGCCGGACGGTGGCAGAGGCCTACGGGCGCGGCGTCCCGGTGATCGGCACCGCGACCGGCGGCATCGGCGAGCAGGTCGGGTCCGGCCCCTGGCTGGTCCCGCCCGGCGACGCGCCGGCGCTCGCCGCCGCGATGGCCCGGATCATCGCGGAGCCGGCCCGTCTCGCCGAGGGGCTCGCCCGCGCCGCACGCATCCGCGCTGGCACCGATCCGGTCGCTGTGGCGACCGCCTATCTCGATCTCTACGCCGCGACCCGCGACGCGGCCTCCATCGAACCGCTTCCCGAGCCTTCCGCCCGCGCGGAGCGCCCGCACCTCAGCGAGTGCCGTTCATGATGACCCCCACCCTGTCGTCGAGCTACGCCCGGGTCCTCTCGGAGGAACCCCGCGCCCAGGACCGGGACCGCCCGAGGGATCAGGCGGCCGCGCGCGCGGTGACCGGCCCCCTGCGGATCCTGCATCTCAGCGCCCTCTACCCGCCCTACATCGTGGGCGGCGCCGAGCGCTCGGTGGAGCACCTCGCCGAGGAACTCGTCGCGGCCGGCCACACGGTGGCGGCGGCCTGCATCGCCCGGGAGCCCGAGCCCAAGAGCGTGCGCGGCGGCGTCACCGTCTACCGCATGGCCCACCACAACGATTTCTGGCTGGAGGACTGGCCCCAGGCGAGCCGGTTCGGCCGAGCCTGGGCCAAACTCAAGCAGCAGTGGAATTTCGCCGTCGCGGCCGAGTTCGGCCGCGTCCTCGACGATTTCCGCCCCGACATCGTCAACACGCACTCGCTGCTCGACGTCTCGACCCTCGTCTGGCGCGAGGCGGCCAAGCGCGGGATCCCGATCGTCCACACGGTCTGCGAGTACGACCTGATCTGCGGCAACGCCGCGATGTTCAGGGACGGCAAGCCGTGCGACCGCTGGCACCTGGGCTGCAAGGTGGTCAACGCCGCCAAGCAGATCACGAACCGGTCGGTGGACGCGGTCGTCAGCGTCGGGACCGAGATCCTCAAGACCCATGTCGACCACGGGTTGTTCGCGCATCTCGCGCCCGAGCGGCGCCGGGTGATCTTCTATTCCTGCACCGTCCCAGAGGGCGACCCGGAGGCCAGGCGCCGGATCGACCGGACCGGCCAGCCGATGACCTTCGGCTATCTCGGCCGGATCAACACCGAGAAGGGGGTCGGCACGATGATCGACGCCTTCCGGCGGATCGGTCCCGGCGATTGGCGCTGCCTCGTCGCCGGCCACGCGATGGACGACTCGATCGAGCGGTTCAAGGCGCAGGCCGAGGGCCTGCCCATCGACTTCGTCGGCTGGGCGAAACCCGCCGAGTTTCTCAGCGCGATCGACGTGCTCATCGTCCCGTCGTTCTGGGCCGAGCCGTCGCCGCGGACGATCTACGAGGCCTACACGATGGGCGTTCCGGTGATCGGGGCGGGCTCGGGCGGCATCCCCGAGCTGATCGGCGAGGACAACGCCGACTGGCTGTTCACGCCGGGCGACGACGCCGACCTCGCCGCACGGCTGCGGACCGTGATCGCCCGCGGCCGCGGTGACCTGCCGGACGAGCGCGCCTTCCAGCACGTCATCCGCGAATCGACCTCGGAGCGCGTCGCCGAGAAGTACCTCGATCTCTACGCCGAACTCGTTGCCGAGCGTCGGGCGAGCCGCCCGTGAGCGCCGCCGCGCCGGTCCTGTCGGAGGCGGCCGCCGCCGAGGAGGAGCCGGGGCTCGCCTCCGGCGCCGCGGTGACGCGGCGCTCGTTCGACGCCGCGCGTTGGGTGGCGGTGGCCTCGGTCGGCAACGTGGTCCTCAGCTTCGGGGTGTTCCTCGTACTCGCCCGCCTCATCGGGCCCGCCGAGTTCGGGATGGTGGCGATCGCCGCGGTCTTCATCGACATCCTGCAGATCGTCGCCCGCTGCGGCCTGCCCGACGCGGTGGTCCAGCGCGCCGACCTCGACGAGGACTTCGCCGCCACCGCCTTCTGGGTGATGCTCGCCACGGGTGTCCTGTGCGCCGTGGGCCTCGTGGCCCTGGCCGGCCCGATCGCCTGGATCTTCGACCTGCCGGCGCTGCGGCCGGTCCTGTGCGCGCTCTCCGCCTGTTTCGTCATCACCGCAGCGGGTGCGATCCACGAAGCGCGGCTCCAGCGGAGCTTCGGCTTCCGCAAGCTCGCCCTGCGGGCGCTCGGCGCCAACGTGCTCGGCGGCGCCGCGGCCCTCGTGCTGGCCCTCGACGGCTACGGCGTCTGGAGCCTGGTGGTGCAGCGGCTCGTCGCCGCGACCGCGACCACGCTCCTGACCTGGGCGGCGGCCCGCTGGATTCCGCCGCTGCGGCTGCACCTCGCCTCCGTGCGCGAGCAGATCGCGTTCGGCTCGCGGCTGTTCTGCACCTATCTGCTGCTCGTCGCCTCGATCCGGAGCCAGGAGGTCATCGCGGCCTACTTCCTGTCCGCCACCGATGTCGGCTACCTGCGCCTCGCGTGGCGCTGCATCGACCTCGTGAGCCAGGTCGCGGTCATCCCGCTGACCACGGTCGGGCTGACCACCTACGCGCGCCTCCAGGACCGTCCGGGCGAGCTGGCCGCGGCCTTCCACGGATTCACCGAGGCCTCCGCGTTCCTCGCCGTGCCCGCCTTCTTCGGCATGGCGGCCGTCGCCCCGACCCTCATCCCGTTCCTGTTCGGCGACCAGTGGCACGACGCGGCGCCGGTGCTGCGGACGCTCGCGCTCCTCGCCCCGGAATTCGTCGCCACCTCGATGCTGTGGATGATCTTCACGGCCCTGGGCCGCAACGGCACGGCCCTGCGGCTCGCCGGCGCGCAGTTCGGCCTCGGCGCCGCGGCGGCCCTCGTCACCGCGCCCTTCGGCCTCGCCGCCCTGGTCGCCGGGCACGTGGTGCGGGCCTACCTGTTCACGCCCGCGATCGTCGCCAGCGTCGGGCGCGTCGTCCCGGTCACGAACGGGCGGCTCGTGCGGCTCCTCGCGCCGATCACGCTCTGCGCCGGCGCGATGGCCGGGCTGGTGCTGGTTGTCCAGGGGCCGATCCACGCCGCCCTCGGGGACCGGGTCGGCCTGTTCGCGGCGGTCGGAATCGGGATCGCGGCCTATCTGGGCCTCGCCTGGATCTTCATGCGCGGCACGCTCCGCACGGCCGTCGGCCTGTTCCTGAGACGCCCCGCCTGATCTGCACCCTCCGCCAACCTTTGTGGGCGACACTGCCCGCTAGAGGCCGCGGCCGGCGGAGGGTTCATCGGCGGCCGATGCGCGGGGACGGTGCAGGGTGATGGCGGGACAGGCGTTGCCGATCGAGACGCGCGCGCCGGCCGCGTCCCTCCTCGCGGACCGCTTCGCCGTGTTCCTGCTCGGCGCCGCCCTGAACTTCAACGTCCTGACCTCGACCTTCGGGCTGCCGTTCCAGCGCCTGTCCGACCTGCTGCCGTTCCTGCTCATTCCCTGGTTGGGCCTGCGCCGCGCCGTCGTGGCGGAGGCACTGCGGCAGGCCGCGCCCCTCGCCGGCATCCTGGCGCTGATCGCGGCCTCGTTGGTGCTGAAGGCGCATAAGCAGGCGGGCGACGTCTACCTGACCCTCGTCCTGCTGCTCTACGTGGTCCAGGCGTTCATCCTGCTGGTGATGTTCCGCGACCGGCGCGTCGAGGACGCATTCTGCGTCGGCCTGCTCGCCGGAATGCTCGCCTCCCTCGCGGTCCTGCTGCTCGCCGCCTCCGGCATGCCGCTCGACCGGTTCGGACTCGCCGTTCCCACGGACGGGCTCGACGAGGAGCTGAAGCTGTTCGTGCAGGACAAGCAGGGCGGCCTCTGGGCCTCGGGCAACGAGACCGGCCACGTCTTCGCACTGGCCGGGGCCGCGGCCCTGCTGCTCAGCCTGCGCTATCGCCTGAAGATCGTCTATCTCGCCTACTTCGCGGCCCTCCTGGCGAGCTTCCCATTCACCAACAACCGCGCCGGCCTGTTCATGCCGATCCTGTTCCTCGGCCTGCTGATGCGGCGGAACCTCAAGGCGCCCGCGGTGCTGGCCGCGCTCGGCGTCCTGGGCGTCCTGCTCGTGGCCTGGGCGGTGACGGGGGAGATCCCGCTGCCGGGGACGCTGTCCCAGGCGATCGAGCGGCGCTTCGCCGAGGACCACAACGTCACGGGCAATTTCGACGAGCGGTTCCTGTCCGGCGTGACCGCGCTCCAGTTGGTCCTCGAGTACCCGTTCGGCGTCGGCGAGGTCGCCCGCCGGGAGGAGCTGCAGGCCCTGACCGGGCTCGTGACACCACACAACGGCTTCGTGTCGCTGGCACTCCAGAGCGGCATCGCCGCGGCGCTGCTGCTCGTCGCCGGCCTCGGGCGGATCCTGCTCGCACCCGCGGCCTTCGGGCCGTTCCTGACCTACAGCGCGGTGTTCCTGATCCCGTCGCTCATGTTCGAGGAACTGTCGGTCAACCAGTACTTCCTCTTCTTCATGGGCTTCGTCCTGGCATCCCTCGCGCTGCCACCGGACCGCGCCCAATCGGCCCCGGTTTAGGGACCGCGCCGCCACGGATTGCGGCGCGGCCCGCGGGCTCAGCGCATGACGAAGGGGTTCTCCGGCGCGTCGCGGCTCGTGGAGATCCACACGCTCTTGGTCTCCAGGTACTCACGGATCGACTCGATGCCGCTCTCGCGGCCGATGCCCGAGCGCTTCATGCCGCCGAACGGCATCATGTAGCTCACCGCCCGGTAGGTGTTCACCCAGACGGTACCGGCTCGCAGCCCCTTCGACATGCGCATCGCGCGGCCGATATCCTGGGTCCAGACACCCGCCGCGAGCCCGTAGATCACGTCGTTGCCGACCCTCAGCGCCTCGGCCTCGTCCTCGAAGCCGATGATCGACAGCACCGGGCCGAACACCTCCTCCTGGGCGATGCGCATGTCGTTGGTGACGCCCGTGAAGATCGTCGGCTCGACGAACTGGCCGCCGAGCACGCCGGGACCGGAGGCGGGATTGCCGCCGAAGACGCAGCGCGCGCCCTCGCTCTTGGCGAGCGCGATGTAGTCGAGAACCTTCGTGTACTGGGGCGGCGTCGTGATCGGCCCGATATTGGTGTCGGCCTGCATCGGGTCGCCGAGCTTGGCGGTGCGGGCGAGTTCGACTAGGCGCTCGGTGAATTCCTGGCGGATGCTGTTCTGCACCAGCAGGCGCGAGCCGGCGATGCAGGTCTGCCCGGTGGCCGCGAAGATGCCCGAGATCGCCCCCGCGGCCGCGGCCTTCAGGTCGGCGTCGGCGAAGACGATGTTGGGCGACTTCCCGCCGAGTTCGAGGGAGACGCGCTTGATCTGCCGCGCAGCGGCTTCGTAAACCTTCGCCCCGGTGACGTCGGAGCCCGTGAAGGTGATCTTGGCGACGTCCGGATGTTCGACGATGGCGGAACCGGCCTCACCGCCGAAGCCGGTGACGACGTTGAACATGCCGTCGGGCAGCCCGGCCTCCTTGGTCAGGCGGGCGAATTCCAGCGTGCTCGCGGAGGCGAACTCGGACGGCTTCACCACGACCGCGCAGCCCGCCGCGAGCGCGGGGGCGCATTTCCAGGCGACGAACAGGAGCGGCGAGTTCCACGCCGTCAGCGCTCCGACCACGCCCACCGGCTCGTGCCGGGTGAACGCGAAGGTCTCGGGCTTGTCGATCGGCACCTGGGCGCCCTCGACCTTGTCGGCGAGGCCCCCGTAGTACCCCCACCATTCCGGCTGGTAGCGGGTCTGGCCGTACATCTCGGCGAAGAGCTTGCCGTTGTCGCGGACCTCGATCTCGGCCAGCGCCTCGGCCTCGCGCTCGACGAGATCGCCGATCCGGCGCAGGACCTTGCCGCGGGCCGAGGCCGTCATGGTGGCCCAGGGGCCGTCCCACATGGCGCGCTTGGCGGCGGCCACCGCCCGGTCGACGTCGGCGCGCCCGGCGCGCGGGATCCGCGCCCAGGGCTCGCCGCGATAGGGGTCGATGGACTCGAACCACGAGCCCTCGACCGGATCGACGGATTGGCCGTCGATGTAGAGCTGGTAGGTCTTCACGGCACGCCTCTCCGTCCGGGGATGCGCGCCATATGGATCCGGAGCCCGCTCGCGGCGAGCCCGACGGCTCAGGCGTTGGCGCTGAGGCGCTTGATGTCGGCGTCGACCATCTCGGTGATCAGCGCCTCGAGGCTGGTCTCGGCCTCCCAGCCGAACGTCGCCTTGGCCTTGGCTGGGTTGCCCAGCAGCACCTCGACCTCCGCCGGCCGGAACAGCGCCGGGTCGACGATCAGGTGGTCGTCCACCTTCAGGCCGACATGCTTGAACGCGATCTCGCACATGTCCCGCACCGTCGTGGTCCGGCCGGTCGCGATCACGTAATCACCCGGGCGGTCCTGCTGAAGCATCAGCCACATCGCCTTCACGTAGTCCCGGGCGTGGCCCCAGTCGCGCTTGGCGTCGATGTTGCCCAACCGCAGCTCCTTCTGCCGGCCGAGCTTGATCCGCGCCACCGCGTCGGTGACCTTGCGGGTGACGAACTCGACGCCGCGCAGCGGGCTCTCGTGGTTGAACAGGATCCCGTTCGACGCGTGCAGCCCGAAGCTCTCGCGGTAGTTGATGGTCATCCAGTGCGCGTAGAGCTTAGCGACGCCGTAGGGCGAGCGCGGGTAGAACGGCGTCGACTCGCTCTGCTTGGCCTCCTGGATCAGGCCGAACATCTCCGAGGTTGAGGCTTGGTAGTAGCGCGCCTGGGGCGCCGCCGAGCGCAGGCATTCCAGCATGTGCACCGCGCCGAGGCCGGTCACCTGCCCGGTGAGCAGCGGCTGCTGCCAGGACGAGGTCACGAACGACTGGGCGGCGAGGTTGTAGATCTCGTCGGGCTTCGTGGCCTGGACGATGCGCAGAAGGGCGGATTGGTCGAGCAGGTTTCCGTCGACCAGCTCGACGTCGTCGGTGATGCCGAGCCACTTCAACCGATGGTCGAAGACGCCGGCGTGGCTGGAGCGCCGCACGATGCCGGTGACGGCGTAGCCCTTCTGCAGGAGCAGCTGCGCCAGATACGCGCCGTCCTGGCCCGTCACACCCGTGATCAGCGCTCGCTTGGCCGTCATGAACCCGTCCCGTCCCGAAGATGCCCGGCTGCTACGACCGCAACGGGCCGCGCGTCAAGGCGATGTGTCGACATCAGTATTGCGCCAAGCAAGCGGAGCCGGAGCGGCAGATCGCCAGACTAGCGTCGCAACTCGACAGCCATCTGCAATGGTCGTGCGGCCCCAGTGCGGCGCGGCTAAGGTCGCGCGAGCCAGTCCGCCACGCCGTCGAGCGTCCGGAATTCCTCGACGGCGTGGACGCGCGCCGCCGGGAGCGCGGTCCGGGCCATGGTGGCGAGGGCGTGGCCCGGCCCGAGTTCGAGCACGCGGTCCGCGCCGTACTCGCGGCACGCCTCCAGGCAGGCGGCCCAGTCGATCGTGCGCGAGATCTGGAGCGCCAGCTTCCCGCGACCCTCGGCATCCCGAAACACCGTGCTCCCGTCCAGCCCGCTGACCAGCCGGGGCGCTCCGGGCGGCGGGCGGCGCGGCGGCACCGCCACGAGCGCGTCGCGAAAGGCGGCCGTCGCGGCGTCGAGCAGGGGCGTGTGCGACGGCGTGTGAACGGGTAGGACCACGGCGCGCTGCGCGCCCGCGCCGGTCGCCTCCCGGCACAGCACCTCCAGCGCTGCGCGCGGACCGCCGACGACGCCGCTGTCGGCCGCGTTGCGGATGGCGAGGTGACAGCCGTGGCGCGCCGCGAGATCCGCGAGCGCGTCGAGGCTCAGGCCGCGGATCCCCGCCAGGCCAAACCCCGCGCCGGATGCGGCGTCCATAACCTCCGCCCGCCGTGCCGCCAGGGCGAGCACGTCGGCGAGGTCGAGGCGCCCGGCGACGCCCCAGGCCGCGAGATCGCCGATGCTGTAGCCGGCGACGATCGACCGGTCCGGCGCCGCCTCCGCCAGCGCCCGCCATGCGGCCAGGGCGGCGACGCAGCACAGGATCTGGCCGGTCCGATTCGCGTGCAGGTTGTCGCCGCCGGCCTGGGCCAAGTCGCGCGGGTCGGCGCCGCCGAGGAGCGGTCTGGCGGCTGCGAACACGTCCTGGGCCGCCGGATGATCGGCCGTCAGGTCGAAAATCGCCGGGTGCTGACCACCCTGGCCGGAGAGGAGGATCGCGAGGGTCATGCCGCGCCCGGGCCGCGCAGTCCCGCGACCGGCCGCAGAAGCAGCTGGTCCAGGCTCTTGGCGAGCACCGAGCCGTCCTCCGGCGCGTCGCGCAGCTCGCTCCAGTGCAGGTCGGCGCCGTCCGGCAACTGGATCTCGCCGTCGATGCCCATCGGCGCCGTCTCCGCCACGGCGGCGATGCCGTCGAGAAGGTCGACCGGCACCGGTGGTGGGCACGGCCAGAGCAGGTCGAGGTCGGAGGTGGCGCTCAGGTAGGTCAGGCCCGTGACCGCCTGCCAGAGGAGGCTGCCGAAGGGGCGCGGCACGAGGCCGTGCCGTCGGCCGAGCGCCGTCAGGGCGTCGAGGGTCGGGCCCCAGGCCGCCGGCGCGCGGGCGACGGCCTCGGCGAGGGTCACCACCGGTGCGGGCGCCAGCGCCGAAGCCGGCAGCGATAGCCCGATCCGCCGCTTGCCGTCCGCGGGCGGCAGCGGCAGGCCGAGCGGCACCGCGTCGCCGGTCTCTCCGGGGACGCGGCGGCGGACGATCAGCGGCCGGCCCGCAGCGGCCCAGCCGTCGAGATGGGGGACGGCGCCGAGGTCGGGCCGGTCCGCGCGCCAAGCCGCCAAGGCCGCCGGATCGACCCGGACGAGGTCGTGGCGTCGGAACGGCTCAGCCAAGACGGGCTTGGTCGGCCACGGCCGCCGCGACGGTGCGGGCGACCGGGCGACCGCCCCGCTCGGCACCCAGCCGGTCGCGGATATCCTCCGCCGGCAGGGTATCGATCACCGCGCGGATCTGGCCCTCCAGGCACAGGTCCGGGTTTAGAACCACGTGGACGGCGCCGGTCGCCACCATGTTGTCGAGGCCGGGCGCGAATACGGGCGTCGACTTCGCCATGTCCTTCAGCGTGTCGAGCGGCAGCTTGGTCACCCGGGCGACGGACGGCAGGTCCATCACGCTCGGGTTCGCCCCGGGTAGGGCCGCGAGAACCCGCGTCGCGAGCGCCGTGGCGATGAAGGCGCCGGCGGCCGAGTGGCCGTAGATCAGCCCGATCGTGGGATGGCCCGACCGGTCGGCCAGGAGCAGCGCCTTGGCGAGATGCGCGAGGCACTCGTTGAGACCCAGCAACTCGTCGCGGCGGCTCATGCGCTGGCTGTCGGAATCCACCGCCACGAGGATCGGCGCGCGGTCGCCGGCCCGGACGGCGTCGAGCACGGCGCGCGACAGGACCAGCGCCCCGTCGACGCCCAGGGGCGTGTCGCCGTCGACGCCCACGACGTGCATCCGACCGTCCGCGAAGGGGCCGGTGCCGGTCACGAGGCCGTCGCGCACCGCCACCGCGTGTCCCCGCGGGAACAGGGAGGCGAGGATCTCAGCGAGCGTCATGGTCTGCCTCCGGGCTCCGGGTCACGGTCTCGTCGAAGGCGGGCGTGTCCATCGCCGGCACCGCGTCGGGATCGTTCACGCCGAGGCGCGCCCAGACCTCGGTGGCGTCGCGGCAATCGCCGAACCGCTCGATCCGGGCCTCCAGGCGCGCCTGCTCGGCGTCCAGGGTCGCCAGATCGAAGGCCGGCGCTCGGCCGACGAGGTCGCGGGCGGCCGCGCGGAAGGCCGCGACCGTGTCGGCGCAGAAGGCGTCGGCGCCCCCGATCAGGCGACGGTGCTTGCCACCCATGGTCCGCCAGACCAGAGCGCGGTCGCGGGAATCGAACTCCTCGGCGCCTTTGTTGGTCTCGATCACCTCGGGGCCGGAGACCGAGATGCGCCCGCTCTCCGACACGGCGAGCCGCGAGCAGGTGCCGGCGATGAGGCCGCCGCCGCCGTAGCAGCCGGCCCGCCCGCCGATCAGCCCGACGACCGGGATGCCGGCCGCGCGGACGTCGACGATGGCCCGCATGGTCTCGGCGATGGCCGTCTCGCCGGCATTGGCCTCCTGAAGGCGGACGCCGCCGGTGTCGAACAAGATAAGGACCGCCTTCGGCTTCAGCTCCAGGGCCGCGCGGAGCAGGCCGACCAGCTTGCCGCCGTGCACCTCGCCGAAGGCGCCGCCCATGAAGCGGCCCTCCTGGGCGGCGACCAGGACCGGGTCGCCGTCGAGGCGCGCGCTCCCGACCACGATGCCGTCGTCGAAGGCGCGGGGCAGGTCGAAGAGCGGCAGGTGCGGGCTCATCCGCCGCTCGGTCGGCGGCAGGAACTCGCGGAAGCTTCCCGGATCGGTGAGCGCCAGCACGCGCTGGCGGGCGGTGGCCTCGTACCAGCTCAGGGCGTCCGGATCGAAGCGCGCGGCGCGGTCGGCAGCCATGGTCAGGCCTCCATCAGCCGCGCGCCCTGGAGCAGGCGCAGCGACACGGTGTCGGGGCGGGCGCCGCCGTCGTTGATGCTGATGCGGAGGCCGCCCGGCTGCGCCCGGGCAACGAAATCGGCCACCACCGCCTCCCAGACGTCGCCGTAGCCGGCGATCGGGGTCTCGATGGCCACCTCGCAGGCATCCGGCGGCAGCACCCGCTCCAGCAGGATCTCCAGGTTGCCGGAGGCGACGACGCCGGTGATCGCGCTCGGCGCCGAGCCGGCCAGCGGCTTCCTGGTGGTGTGGCGGAAGGTCAGGGATTCCATCGCCGGCTCCTCGGGTGCGGATACGTCATCGCGCGACGCTACCAGTTCCGGAAGCGGGCGGGCGGCTCGTAGAGCCCGCCGGACCAGTGCACGAGATCCTTGATCGACTTCGCGGCGAGCAGTGCGCGGTCGGCGTCGAGCGGCTCGATGCCCAGATCCTCCGGGCGTCGGATGACGCCCCGGGCGCGCAGCTCCTCGACCTTCGCCCGGTCTCGACCGCGTCCAACCTCGGTGTAGCCGGCCACGCCCCGGATCGCCTGCTCGCGCTCGTCGGCGTCGCGGCATAGCAGGAGGTTGGCGATGCCTTCCTCGGTGACGATGTGAGTGACGTCGTCCGCGTAGATCATGACCGGCGCCAGCTCGAGGCCGATCTTTTTGGCCAGTTCGAGGGCGTCGAGCTTCTCCACGAAGGTCGGCACCAGCTTGTCGCCGAAGGTCTCGACCAGCTGCACGACGAGCTTGCGCCCGCGCATCAGTGCCGGATCGCCGACGATCTGGCCCTCGCGGCCGGCCTTCATCCAGGCGTCGGAGGGGTGGCGTCGTCCGTGCGGGTCCGACCCCATGTTGGGCGCCCCGCCGAAGCCCGCCACCCGCGACTGGGTGATGGTCGAGGAATGGCCCATCAGGTCGATCTGCAGGGTCGCGCCGATGAACATGTCGCAGGCGTAGAGGCCGGCGGTCTGGCAGAAGGCCCGGTTCGAGCGCAGGCTCCCGTCGGCGCCGGTGAAGAAGACGTCCGGACGCTCGCGGATGTAGCGGTCCATCCCGACCTCGGAGCCGAAGCAGTGGACCTGCTTGACCCATCCGGACTCGATCGCCGGGATCAGGGTCGGGTGCGGATTCAGCGCCCAGTGCGTGGCGATCTTGCCCTTGAGGCCGAGCTTCTCGCCGTAAGTCGGCAGCAGCAGCTCGATCGCCGCCGTGCCGAACCCGATGCCGTGGTTGAGCCGCTTGATGCCGTACTCGGCGTAGATCCCTTTGATCGCCATCATGGCGATCAGGATCTGCGTCTCGGTCATCGCCGCCGGGTCGCGGGTGAAGAGCGGCTCCACGTAGAAGGGCTTGTCGGCCTCGACTACGAAGTCGATCCGGTCGCCCGGGATGTCGACCCGCGGGACTACGTCGACGATCTCGTTGACCTGCGCGACCACGACGCCGTTCTTGAAGGCGGTCGCCTCCACGACGGTCGGCGTGTCCTCGGTATTCGGCCCCGTATACAGGTTGCCATTCCGGTCGACCGAGACGCCGGCGATCAGCGCCACGTTGGGCGTGAGGTCGACGAAGTAGCGGGCGAACAGCTCTAGGTAGGTGTGCACCGCCCCGAGCTCGATCTGGCCGCCGTAGAGCATCTTGGCGATGCGGGCGCCCTGCGGACCCGAATACGAGTAGTCGAGCCGCTTCGCGATCCCGGTCTCGAACACGTCGAGGTGCTCGGGCAGCACGATCCCCGACTGGACCATGTGCAGGTCGTGGATCTTCTCGGGATCGCAGGCGCTCAGGCCGCGGGCGAGGCAGTCGGCCTGCTTCTGGTTGTCGCCCTCGAGGCAGACGCGGTCGCCGGGCCGCAGGATGGCCTCCAGGAGGTCGACCACGGCTCCGGCCGGCACGACCTTACCGTCCGCATGGGCGCGCCCCGCCGCGATCCGCGCGTCGCGCGCCTGCCTCTCACCGCGCCACTCGCCCATCCGCGTGCTCCCACCGGTGTACCGAACGTCATATAGCGGGCGCTCTGGTATTCTCAAACCCTTCGATATCACAGTTTCGTATACGTGATTGCGCGCCTGTCAATATCTTGCATACTTTCACCAACGGCCTCCGAGGCCGATCCGGGAGGGCAACGCGCCATGTCGCACGCGTCCATACGGCCGTCGAATGCGGCCAGAAGAGCCGCTTCCTGGAAGGGGCAACGCCGATGATCGTTCTCGGTGTCGCCCTGCTCGCCGCCTGCACGCTGGTCGGCGTGTATCTCGGCGATCTCCTCGGCCTGGCCCTCGGCGTGAAGGCCAATGTCGGCGGCGTCGGCATCGCCATGATCCTGCTCATCGCCGCGCGCCTGTGGCTGTCCCGCCGGGGCCGCCTGACGAAGGGCGTTCAGTTCGGCGTCGAGTTCTGGGCGGGGATGTACATCCCGATCGTGGTCGCCATGGCGGCCCAGCAGAACGTCGTCGCCGCCGTGAGCGGCGGCCCGATCGTGCTGATCGCCGCGACCGGCTCCCTGGTCCTGTGCTTCGGCGCGGTCGCCCTGCTGAGCCGGATCGGCCGGCGCGATCCCGGCAGCGGCCCCGTCGAGCACGGCGGATCCGTGATCGGCGGCGACGCCGAACCCGTCGCCAGGAAGGGGTGATCGCCATGGGACACGACATCTGGCACGGCATCGAGGACGTCTTCGTCGAGCAGAGCCTCGTGGCCGCCTTCGCGGTGGTCGGTGCGCTGATCCTGGTCTCGAACTTCTCCGCCAAGCACCTGACCAACGGCCGGGTCCACGGCTCCGCGATCGCGATCGTGCTCGGTCTGGTGCTCGCCTATGTCGGCGGGCTCTACACGGGCGGGAAGAAGGGCCTCGCCGACATCCCGGCGCTCGCCGGGATCGGCCTCATGGGCGGGGCGATGCTGCGCGACTTCGCCATCGTCGCCACCGCCTTCGAGGTCGACGTGATCGAGGCGCGGCGCGCGGGCTTACTGGGTGTCCTGGCGCTGGCGCTGGGCACTATCTTGCCGTTCATCGTCGGCACCCTGACCGCCGTGGCTTTCGGCTATCACGACGCGGTCTCGATCACGACGATCGGCGCCGGGGCGATCACCTACATCGTCGGGCCCGTCACCGGCGCGGCGATCGGCGCGGATTCCACCGTGATGGCGCTGTCCATCGCCACCGGAGTGACCAAGGCGGTGATGGTGATGGTCGGAACGCCCCTGGTCGCCCGGCTGATCGGCCTCGACAACCCGCGCTCGGCCATGGCGTATGGCGGCCTGATGGGTACGGTCAGCGGAGTCGCCGGGGGCCTCGCGGCGACGGATCCGAAACTCGTCCCCTACGGCGCACTGACGGCGACGTTCCACACCGGCATCGGCTGCCTCGTCGGACCCTCGATCCTGTTCCTGACGGTGCGGGCCCTGGTCGGCTGACGCGTCGGCTCACCGGCTTCCCGGCCGAAAAGCGGATCCGCACGCGCGGATTAGGGTATGGTCCCGCATCGTCTTCCCGAGGACGGGCAGGCGCCGCTCACGGGACGCTCGAGGAACGGCGGATGCACGGCGACTTCCAGAAGATCGACAGCGGGCTGCTCTCGGACCGGATCCGCGACGCGCTCACCGACGCCATCGCGTCGGGGACGATCGCGGCCGGTACGGCCCTCGACGAGCAGAACCTCGCCGATCGCTACGGCGCATCGCGCACACCCGTCCGTGAGGCGCTGCGCCAGCTCGCGGCCTCGGGCCTCGTGGAGATCCGGCCCCGGCGGGGCGTGGTGGTGGCGCGCCTGACGCCGCAGCGGATCGCCGACATGTTCGAGACGACCGCCGAGATCGAGGCGATGTGCGCCCGGCTAGCCACCTACCGGATGACACCCCTCGAGCGCGGGGAGCTGATGGAGCTCCACGAGGAATCCGCTAAGGCGGTCGAGGCGGGCGACGTCGACGCCTACGACCGATTCAACCGCGCCTTCCACGAGGCACTCTACACGGCGACGCACAACGGCTTCATGGCCGAGCAGGCGCTCGCGATCCGCGAGCGGCTGGCCGCGTTCCGGCGCACGCAGCTCCGCCACGCCGACCGGATCCGTCGCTCGCGGGAGGAGCACGGCGAGATCCTGTCGGCCATCGCCGAGGGGGACGGCGAGACGGCCGCCCGTCGCATGCGCGCCCACATGCTCCGGGCCGCGGCGGCGCTGGGGCGCTACATTGCCGAGACGGAGTGACGGGCCAACGCGGATTCAGAGCCGCGCGACGGCGTCGCGCACCGTGGACCGGTAGGGCGTCGTCGGCCTGCCGATCAGCACGCTCAGCTGACGCGTGTCGTCGTTGAGGGCGCCGCGGGCCGCGGCCGAGTCCGAGTCGGCGAGCAGCGCTGCGAGATCCGCCGGCAACCCGGCGGCGACCAGCGCCGCCTCGTACTCGGCCTGCGGCAGATCGCGGTACGCGACCGGCTTGCCGGCGGCCGCAGCGATCGCCGCGGCGAACTCGGTCAGCGTGTAGGCCTCGTCGCCCGCCAGCTCGTAGATGCGGCCACCCTGCCCGTCGGCGGTGAGGACCGAGGCCGCCGCCGCGGCGTAATCGGCCCGCGCCGCCGAGGCGATGCGCCCGTCGCCCGCGCAGCCGAGGACTGCGCCGTGGGCGAGCGCCGGCGCGATACCGGCGGCGTAGTTCTCCGTGTACCAGCCGTTGCGCAGCAGGACGAACGGCACGCCGGAGGCTTCGAGCAGCCGCTCGGTCCGGCGATGCTCCTCGGCCAGGGCGAGTGCCGACGTGTCGGCGTGCAGGACGCTCGTGTAGGCGATCAGGCCGACACCGACCCGCTTGGCGCTGTCGATGACGTTGCGATGCTGCGCCACGCGCCGGCCGATCTCGCTGGACGAGATCAGCAGGAGCCGCTGGATGCCCTCGAGCGCCGCGTCCAGGCTCGTCGGGTCCGCGTAGTCGGCCCGTCGGACCGCGACGCCGAGGCTTCGCAGGCTCCGTGCAGCCTCGCCCTCGGTGTCGCGCGCGCCGGCCATCAACGCGCCGGCCGGTACGCGCTGCAGGAGCGCCGCGACGACTCGGCGGCCGAGTTGGCCCGTGGCGCCGGTCACGAAGTAAGTCGGCTGACTGGTCGGGCTCATGATCGCTCCTCATGGTTCAATATCGGAGCATGGTCACTAGATGAGACCGCCAGCGCGGTGAAGGAGGCAGGATTTTGGGACCAGGTTACTCGGAGGAAACCGCGGTGCCGCTCGCCCGCGCCGAGCTGGCGGCCAAGTACGCGGCCTGGCAGGCCGGCGCTCTCGATCCGGCGGCGTGCCCGGTGCGGGACGTGCTGGATCGGGTCGGCGACAAGTGGTCGATGCTGCTCCTGATCGCCCTGGCCGACGGGCCGCACCGGTTCAGCGCCCTCCTCCGGACGCTGCCCGACATCTCGAAGCGGATGCTGACGCAGACGCTCCGGGACCTGGAGCGGGACGGTTTCGTCGCGCGGACGGTGTTCCCGACGAAGCCGCCCAGCGTCGAGTACCGGCTCACGGATCTCGGGGCCGCCTTGCTCGAGCCGCTGGCGCGCCTCGTGCAATGGGCGGAGGAACGTCACGGCGCGATCCGGGCGGCGCGGACCCGGTTCGACGCGGAGCCCTTCTAGGAGCGTCGCGCGCGGCCTGCCACGGCTTCATGAGGACGTCCGGCCTCGCGCTGTCCGCCCGCGCGAAGAGGGTCAGGCCCGCGGCGCCGATCCGCCGAGGGCGTCGGCGAGCCGCCCGATATGCTCGGCCGCCCGGCCGATCCCGAACGCCGCCCGCTCGGCATCGTCGACCCGCCCGCGCTCCGCGGTCTCGGCGGCGGCGCGCAGCTCCGCCACGCTGCTCTCCAGCGACGCGATCCGCGACCGCAGTTCCGCGAGTTCGTCGGCGATGGTCAGCGCCGCCATGACCTGCAGGCGCATGTCGCCGATCTCGCCGAAGCTCTTGCGCATCTCGCCGATGCGCCCGTCGAGGAGGGCGGCGAGACCGGTGAGATGCGCCTCCTCACCCTCGCCGCAGGCCATGCGGTAGCTGCGGCCGTCGATGGTCACGTTGATCTGCGGCAAGGATCGCTCCGGTGGTCGCTCCGACAGGCTTGGGCGGTGGTGTCAGGCGCGTCCGAGCACATCCTGAACGGTCTCGATGGCCCGGTCGAGCCGGTGGCCGACCTCCCCGGTCGTCGCCGAGACCGTGGCGAGGCGGGCGCTCGCCGCGTCCAGGGCGGCCGCGAGCCGGGCCCGGTCCTCGTCCATCAGGGCGAGTTCCGCGTCCCGGTCGGCGGGCTGCGCGTCCGTCTCGAGGCGATGCTGGACGACGGCGTCGAGGCGGTTGATCGCCGCTTCGAGCCGGTTGAGGGCGTTGTCGATGGAACGGGTCTCGGTCTCGTCGGCCATGGTTCTTCGTCTACCCCGACGCGAAGCTTTCCGTCGAATGCAGGCGAAATTCCAGCGCGAAAACGCGTTCGATCCCCGATCCGGTCGCTGACCGAATGGATCGTCGCGATCCCTGTTTATTGGTCGGTGGATCGAAGGTCTTTGTCACAGCCACGCGTTTGACAGGTCGAGGCTCCATGCTAGACAGCCGCGCGATCCCGAGAGGGACCGCGCGAGACATGCCGGAGGGCCGGTCCGCGACAGTTCCGAGGCCTCAGCCAGCACCGTCCAAATTGACGGTCACGGGCGTGGAAGCCCGGCCTCTCCCGGTCCGGTTCATCGCAGGTTCAAACCCGCCCGCCCAGATCCCGCCCGGCCCGGCCCGGACGGTATGGCGGGCCGCCGAGACCGCTCCGCGGACCGCCCCCCTGAGGTCCGGCGCGCGGCGAGCCGCATCAGGAAGGAGTCACGCCGTGACGAAGGTTGCCATCAACGGGTTCGGGCGCATCGGCCGCAACGTCCTGCGCGCGATCGCGGAAGCCGGCCGCAGCGACATCGAGGTCGTGGCGATCAACGATCTCGGCCCGGTGGAGACCAACGCCCACCTGCTCCGCTACGATTCCGTGCACGGCCGCTTCCCCGGCGAGGTCGCGGTCGACGGCGAGTTCCTCGTGGTCAACGGCAAGCGCATCAAGGTCACGGCCGTGCGCAACCCGGCCGAGCTGCCGCACCGCGACCTCGGCGTCGACATCGCCCTGGAATGCACCGGCATCTTCACCTCGAAGGACAAGGCGAAGGCCCATCTCGACGCCGGCGCCAAGCGCGTTCTCGTCTCGGCCCCGGCCGACGGCGCCGACCTGACGGTAGTCTACGGCGTCAACCACGACAAGCTCACGGGCGAGCACCACGTCGTCTCGAACGCCTCCTGCACCACGAACTGCCTCGCCCCGGTGGCGAAGGTGCTGGACGAGGCCGTCGGCATCGAGCGCGGCTTCATGACCACGATCCACTCCTACACCAACGACCAGCCCTCGTTGGACCAGATGCACAAGGATCTGTACCGGGCCCGCGCCGCGGCGCTCTCGATGATCCCGACCTCGACCGGCGCGGCCAAGGCCGTCGGCCTCGTGCTCCCGGAGCTCAAGGGCAAGCTCGACGGCACCGCGATCCGCGTGCCGACCCCGAACGTCTCGGCGGTCGACCTCGTGTTCACGGCCAAGCGCGCCACCACGGTTCAGGAGATCAACGACGCCATCAAGGCGGCCGCCTCCGGCCCGCTCAAGGGCGTCCTCGGCGTCACCGACCGGCCGAACGTCTCGATCGACTTCAATCACGATCCGCACTCGTCGACCTTCCACCTGGACCAGACCAAGGTCATGGACGGCGTGCTGGTGCGCATCCTGACTTGGTACGACAACGAGTGGGGCTTCTCGAACCGCATGGCCGACACGGCCGTGGCGATGGCCAAGCTCATCTGAGCCGGACTTCAGCGGTCGCCGCCTCCCTTGAGGCCGGCGGCCGCACCTCTCTTCGGACGGCCTTTCTTCGAACCAGGGACTCTCCAGGGATGACCGACGCTTCGCAGGGCACGTCGAGCGGGCCGGCTGCCGTGCCGCCCGCCCCCAGGCCGGCTCCGCCGCCGCCCACCACCCAGACCGCACCACCTCCCGTGGCGACCGCCGCACCCGCCGCCTCCGCGCTCCCGTCCCACGCGCTCCCGGCCAACCAGCTCTTCGATCAACTCGCGCGCATCGAGGACAAGTGCTCGCGCATTGAGGACAAGTACGCCCGCTCCGAGGCGCTGCTGTCCCGCGTCGAGGACAAGGTCGAGAACGCCGCGAACCGGATGAACGAGTCCGCGCGCCAGTCCGACCTCGCGGCGCTCCGCACGGAGATGCGCGGCCTCGCCGAGCGCACCCGGCGCCTGCCCGGAACCGGCGCCCTCGTCCTCACCGCCGTGATCACCGCCATCCTGACCGTGGTCCTGATGGTCGCCGTCCAGCGGCTCAACCTCGACCGCCTGCTGCCGCAGCGGGCCACCATCGGCACCACCGCGCAGTAACCGCCCCGCCCCGAACAGGACCGCACAAGACCGCATGAGCGCCTTCCGCACCCTCGACGATGCCGGCTCCCTCAAGGGCAAGCGGGTCCTCATGCGCGTCGACCTGAACGTGCCCATGGAGAACGGGCGGGTGACCGACGCGACCCGCATCGAGCGCGTCGCGCCGACGATCCGCGAGGTCGCCGAGCAGGGCGCCAAGGTGATCCTGCTCGCCCATTTCGGCCGCCCGAAGGGCAAGCGCGAGCCGAAGGATTCGCTGGAGCCGGTGGTCCCCGCCCTCGGCGCGGCCCTGGGGCGCAGCGTCGCGTTCGCGGCGGACTGCGTCGGCGACGCGGCCGCGCAGGCGGTGGCGGCCCTGAAGGACGGCGATGTCCTCCTGCTCGAGAACACCCGCTACCACGCGGGCGAGGAGAAGAACGACGCGGCCTTCGCGGACGCCCTGGCGGCGAACGGCGACGTCTACGTCAACGAGGCCTTCTCGGCGGCTCACCGCGCGCACGCCTCCACCGAGGGTCTGGCGCACCGGCTGCCGGCCTACGCGGGCCGCGAGATGCAGGCCGAACTCGACGCGCTGACCAAGGGCCTGGAATCGCCCCAGCGCCCGGTGATCGCGCTGGTCGGCGGCGCCAAGGTCTCCTCAAAGATCGACCTCCTCGAGAACCTCGTCGCCAAGGTCGACATGCTGGTGATCGGCGGCGGCATGGCCAACACCTTCCTGCACGCGCAGGGCAAGGCGGTGGGCAAGTCCCTCTGCGAGAAGGATCTCGCAGAGACCGCCACGCACATCCTGGCAGCGGCCGAGAAGGCCGGCTGCCGGATCATCCTGCCGGTCGATGCCGTCGCCGCGACCGAATTCAAGGCGCAGGCCCCGCACGAGACCGTGCCGGTCGATGCCGTGCCGGACGCGAGCATGATCCTCGACGCCGGTCCGCGCTCGGTCGCCGAAATCAACGCCGCCATCGACGGGGCAAAGACTCTGGTGTGGAACGGCCCGCTGGGCGCCTTCGAGCTCGCCCCGTTCGACGCCGCGACCGTGGCCGCCGCCAAGCACGCGGCGTCCCAGACCAAGGCCGGCCAGCTCGTCTCGGTGGCGGGCGGCGGCGACACGGTGGCCGCACTCAACCACGCCGGCGTGGCGCAGGACTTCACCTACGTCTCGACCGCCGGCGGCGCTTTCCTCGAGTGGCTGGAAGGCAAGGCCCTCCCGGGCGTCGAGGCGCTGCGGGCGAAGGGCTGAGACGGCCGCCTTGCTCTCCTCCCCCTTCGACCGAGCCCTATCTACGGTACCGGCCTCCATCGGCTGGGGGGCCGAGTCGATCGGTGACGACGTGGCGAACGCGACCTTCGAGATCCTGAAGGGCATCCGGGCGCGCGTAGCGATGCCGGCTATGGCGGGCGGCTTCGACGCGCGTGTCAGCGCGATCGCGGAGGCCGTCGTTGCCCTGGAGAACCGGTCCGGGTGCCGATCATCCGCCGAAAGAATGCCCTGGGCCGCGTCGGAGATTGACCGAAAGCAAGGCACTCGGCAGAGCGACACGATACAGCTCAGCTGAGGGCCTGACGGCAACTCCGGCGATCGGGCGGACGACGAAACGGGAAACGGGAAGACACGCACGATGGCACGCATCACCCTCCGGCAGCTCCTCGATCACGCCGCTGAGTACGAGTACGGCGTGCCCGCCTTCAACCTGAACAACATGGAGCAGGGGCTCGCCATCATGGCGGCCGCCGACGCCACCGACTCGCCGGTGATCCTCCAGGCGAGTCGCGGCGCCCGCGCCTACGCCAACGACGTCGTGCTCGCGAAGCTGATCGACGGCCTCGTCGAGATCTACCCGCACATCCCCGTCTGCATGCATCTGGACCACGGCAACAACGAAGCCACCTGCGCCACCGCCATTCAGTACGGCTTCACCTCGGTGATGATGGACGGCTCGCTGAAGGCCGACGGCAAGACCCCGGCCGACTACAACTACAACGTCGAGATCACCCGCAACGTCACCAAGATGGCCCACTGGGCCGGCGTCTCGGTCGAGGGCGAGCTGGGCGTGCTCGGCTCGCTGGAGAGCGGCCAGGGCGAGGCCGAGGACGGCCACGGCGCCGAGGGCACGCTGAGCCACGACCAGCTCCTGACCGACCCGGAAGAGGCGGTGAAGTTCGTCGAGGCCACCAAGGTGGACGCGCTGGCGGTGGCCATGGGCACGAGCCACGGCGCCTACAAGTTCACCCGCAAGCCCGACGGCGAGGTGCTGGCGATGAACGTGATCGAGGAGATCCACCGCCGGTTGCCGACGACCCACCTCGTCATGCACGGCTCCTCGTCGGTGCCGCAGGACCTGCAGGACATCATCAACCAGTACGGCGGCCAGATGAAGCCGACCTGGGGCGTCCCGGTCGAGGAGATCCAGCGCGGCATCAAGCACGGCGTGCGCAAGATCAACATCGACACCGACAACCGCATGGCGATGACCGGCCAGATCCGGAAGGTGCTCACCGAGAACCCGTCCGAGTTCGACCCGCGCAAGTACCTGAAGCCCGCCATGGAGGCGATGACGAAGCTCTGCAAGCAGCGCTTCGAGGAGTTCAACACCGCCGGCAAGGGCTCGAAGATCCGCCCGATCTCCGTCGCCGAGATGGCCAAGCGCTACGCCAGCGGCGCCCTCGACCCGAAGATCGGCCCGCAGTAGGCGCTGGTTGTCGGCCGCGATGAGCAACAGCGCCCGTCTCGCCCTGCTCGGACCGCACGGTCTCGACGCGGAGGGCCTCGCGGATTTCGTGGCGGCCCTGAAGGCCGCCTGCGAAGCCGGCGATGTCGCCGCCGTGATCCTGAGGCTCGCGACCACCGACGAGCGCGGGCTGACGGCCCGCGTCAAGTCGGTCGCCCCGACCGTGCAGGAGCGCGGCGCGGCCCTGGTCGTCGCCTGCCCGGGCTTCGCCGGCGACCTCGCCACGGTGGCGATCCGCGGCGGGGCCGACGGCATCCACGTCGACAAGCCGCGCGACCTGAAGGACCTGCGCGGCCGGCTCCGAGAGGGGCGCATTCTCGGCGCCGGCGGCCTGGAGACCAAGCACGGCGCGATGGAGGCCGGCGAGGCCGGGATCGACTACCTGATGTTCGGCGGCCTGTACCCGGACGGCGTCGCGCCCGAGGCGGAGACCGTGCGGGCGCGCGCCGCGTGGTGGGCCGAGATCTTCGAGACGCCCTGCATCGCGGTGGCCGCCGCCGCCGACGAGATCGCGCCGCTCGCCGCGACGGGCGCGGAATTCGTCGGCCTGGAGAGCGGCCTGTGGCTGCAGGATTCTGGCGCGGTCGAGCGGGCCCAGCGCGCCGTCCGGGAGATCGAGGCGTGAGGGGCCGCGACGTTCGCTTGGCGGCTGCTCTCGCCGGGGCCGCGCTGCTGGCGGCGCCGGCCTGGGCGGCCTCGGGGCCGGCCGATCCGGCCCGGACCGCGGCGCCCGGCTCGCTCGGACCCGCGGCGCAGACCGGCAAGGCGTCGATGCCGGAGCTGCCGAGCCCCTACACGCCGAACTACGCGCGGGGCGCCGTGCCGCCGCCGGGCAGCCAGCCGCCGGATTTCGCCTACGGCGCCTACCAGAAGGGCCAGTACGTCACCGCCTTCCGCGAGGCGACGAAGCGGATCGAGGCGAATCCCAAGGACGCCGCCGCCATGACGCTGCTCGGGGAACTGTACAATCAGGGCCTCGGCGTGAAGCAGGACCCGGTGAAGGCGGCCGACTGGTACCGCCTGGCCGCGGCTCAGAACGACGCCTCCGCCATGGCGTCCCTCGGGTTGATGGCCCTCGACGGCCGCGGCATGCCGAAGGACCCGAAGGGCGGGCGGCGCTGGCTCGAGCAGGCGACGGCCCAAGGTTCGCCGACCGCGGCCTACAATCTCGGACTGATCCTGATCGGCACCGGCGCCACCGCCGACGAGGCGGCGGCGGCGGCGCAGTTCCGCAAGGCGGCCGACGCCGAGATCGGCCCGGCCCAGCACGATTTGGGCGTGCTCTACCTGCAGGGCCGCGGCGTGCCAAAGGACCCGTCGAAGGCCGCGGAGCTGTTCCGGCGCGGCGCCGACAACGGCGATCTCGCCAGCGAGGTCGAGTACGCGATCCTGCTGTTCAACGGCACCGGCGTCACCAAGGACGAGCGGGCGGCCGCGAGGTACTTCCTGCACGCGGCCTCGCGCGGCAACGCCATCGCGCAGAACCGCGTCGCGCGGCTCTACGCCGTGGGTCGCGGTGTCGCCAAGAATCCCGTGGAGGCGGCCGCCTGGAACCTCGCGGCGGCCGGACAGGGCCTGTCCGACGCGTGGCTGGATCAGACCCTCTCCGGTCTCTCGGCCGACGAGCGCACCCGGGCGGAGCGTCTCGCCAACGAGCGGATCGAGCAGCGCTGAGCCGCTAGACCTCGGCCTTCGACCAGTCGACGCCGGCCTCGAGGTGCGGCAGCAGGACGACGCTCTCCTGCTCGTTCGGGTCCGTCCGGGCGATCACCGCGGTGACGGGCTCCGTCTGGCTGCGGTTGTAGGGCAGGTGCGGCACGTCGGCGGCGATGTAGACGAACTCGCCGGCGCCCGCGATCGCGTGGTTCTCCAGCCGCTCGCCCCAGAAGCAGCCGGACACGCCCGACAGCACGTAGATCGCCGTCTCGTGGGATTCGTGCTTGTGAGCGTGGGCCCGCTCCCCGGGCGGGATCTCCAGGAGTTGCATGTGCAGCGCCTTCGAATTCACGGACTCGGCCGAGACGGCCGGTCGGTAGATGTGCCCCTGCTTGCCGCGGAACGGCGCACTTTCGTGCACCACCCGGAACCCCTGCTTCTCCGTGCCGGACGCGGAACTCATGGACCTTCCTCCACTCTGAAGGCGGGATCGACGGGGATCTGCATGCCGTTGACCAGTGCGTTCGTCTGGTTGGCCATCCCGACGACCGCCAGGAACTCGCCGTGCTGGGCCTCCGTCAAGCCCTTGGCCCGCGCCGCCGCGGTGTGGGAATGGATGCAATAGGGGCAGCCATTCGCGATCGAGACCGCGATGTAGACCAGTTCCTTCGTCAGGGGATCGAGGGTACCCGGGCCCATGACGGTCTTGAGCGTCGACCAGGTCCGTTCCAGCAGTGCCGGATCGTTGGCGAGGCCCCGCCAGAAATTGTTGACGAAGTCGGATCCGCGGGTCGCCCGGATGTCAGCGAAGACCGCGCGGACGCGCGGGTCGGCCTCGGCCTCGGAATCGGACCAGAGTTTCACGGTCGCCATCGCAGTCCCTTCCTCGAAGCTCGCGCCGTCAGAGCCTGCACGCCTCCTCGAGCGCCCGGTTCTCCGCCTCGGAGAACAGGCGCGAGCGGATGTGGAAGCGCTTCTCCCGACCGTTCTCCAGCGAGAACATGCCACCGCGGCCCGGCACCACGTCGAGGATCAGATGCGTGTGCTTCCAGACCTCGAACTGCGACCGGCTGATGTAGAAGTCCGCGCCGCCGACGGTGCCGAGATGGACGTCGCCGTCGCTCACCAGGAAATCGCCGACGGGATAGCACATGGGAGACGAGCCGTCGCAGCAGCCACCCGACTGGTGGAACATGACCGGACCGTACTCGCCCCGCAGCTCGTCGATCAGCGCGAGGGCCGCCGGGGTTGCGGTGACCCGCAGCGGCGTCCCGTCGGCGCCGGCCTGCTCGGCGACATTGGCGTCCACACTCTGCTCCGAACTCATGCGATCCTCCCGGTCGATGCCTGAATATGCGTGCGTGCCGGCCGGTTTCCACTGCTGCGCCCTCCGGAGCGCGGAGTGCATGGTCGCCGGGTCCGGGATCGAAAAAGCCCCGGCCTTGCGGCCGGGGCTGAAGTTGTCTCGGGGGTTGACCCGGGAAGAAACTCAGAAGAACCCGAGCTTCTTGGCCGAGTAGCTGACCAGCATGTTCTTGGTCTGCTGGTAGTGATCGAGCATCATCTTGTGGGTCTCGCGGCCGATGCCGGACTGCTTGTAGCCGCCGAAGGCCGCGTGGGCCGGGTAGGCGTGGTAGCAGTTCGTCCAGACGCGGCCGGCCTGGATCGCCCGGCCGAAGCGGTAGGCGCGGGTCCCGTCGCGGGTCCAGACGCCGGCGCCGAGGCCGTAGAGCGTGTCGTTGGCGATGGAGAGCGCCTCGGCATCGTCCTTGAAGGTCGTGACCGACAGGACCGGACCGAAGATCTCCTCCTGGAAGATGCGCATCTTGTTGTGGCCGCGGAACACGGTCGGCTTCACGTAGAAGCCCTCGGCGAACTCGCCGTCCTTGACGTTCCGCTCGCCGCCCGTGAGCAGCTGCGCGCCCTCCTGCCGGCCGATGTCGATGTAGGAGAGGATCTTCTCCATCTGCTCGCCCGAGGCCTGGGCGCCGATCATCGTGGCCGGATCCAGCGGCGAGCCCTGGGTGATCGCCTCGACGCGCTTCACCGCGCGCTCCATGAACCGGTCGTAGATCGACTCGTGCACCAGCGCCCGGCTCGGGCAGGTGCAGACCTCGCCCTGGTTGAGGGCGAACATCGTGAAGCCTTCGAGCGCCTTGTCGAGGAAGTCGTCGTCCTCGTTCGCCACGTCGGCGAAGAAGATGTTCGGCGACTTGCCGCCGAGCTCCAGCGTCACCGGGATCAGGTTCTGCGAGGCGTACTGCATGATGAGGCGGCCGGTGGTCGTCTCACCCGTGAAGGCGATCTTGGCGATCCGCGGCGAGGAGGCCAGCGGCTTGCCGGCCTCGAGGCCGAAGCCGTTGACGATGTTCAGCACGCCCGGGGGCAGCAGGTCGCCGACGATCTCGGCCAGCACCAGCACCGAGGCGGGGGTCTGCTCGGCGGGCTTCAGGACCACGCAGTTGCCGGCGGCGAGCGCCGGGGCGAGCTTCCACACCGCCATCAGGATCGGGAAGTTCCACGGGATGATCTGGCCGACGACGCCCAGCGGCTCGTGGAAGTGGTAGGCGACCGTGTCGTGGTCGATCTCGGAGATCGAGCCTTCCTGCGCCCGCACGCAGCCGGCGAAGTAGCGGAAGTGGTCGATCGCCAGCGGGATGTCCGCGTGGGTCGTCTCGCGGATCGGCTTGCCGTTGTCCCAGGTCTCCGCCAGGGCGAGCAGATCGAGGTTCTCCTCCATCCGGTCGGCCATCTTGAGGAGGATGCGGGCGCGCTCGGCCGGCGCCGTCTGGCCCCAGGCCTCCCGGGCGGCGTGGGCGGCGTCGAGAGCCTTCTCGACGTCCTGGGCGTCGGAGCGGGCGACCTCGCACACCACCTTGCCGGTGATCGGCGAGGTGTTCTCGAAGTAGCGACCGGCCGCGGGGGCGACCCACCGGCCGCCGATGAAGTTGTCGTAGCGGGCCGAGAAGGGCGACTTGACCTTCGAGTCGCCGAGGAATTCCGGCTTGTTCATCGCTGTGTTCCCTCCGTGGGCCCCGGCCTCGCGAACCGCGGCTCTTGGGCTTAAGCTGGCGCTGGGGCGACCGATCCTGGGGGCCGCATCCGCTTCCGCTCTGTTCGCAGCCAATGGCTTTTGGCCTGCCGAATCAAGGTGGACTTTTGGCCAGTGCGCGAGTGCGCCGATCCTACGCGCTTCCCGGCATCACCGCGAGCGGGCAAAAGAGCCTCGTCTCCGGCACCGTCCGGCCGGCCGAATCGATGATGTGCCGGATCGGCGCGCCGTTCCTCAGCCGAGCAGGGCCAGCGGAACGGACGCCGCCGCGAGCGGGAGCGCCGCCAGGGCCGCGTTCCGCAGCCACGTGGGCCGGTACGCGACGATCGCCACCACGGCGAGGGCGGAGCCCGTCAGCGATCCGACCCACTGCACCGGGCCGAAATTCCAGCCCCCCGCCGCGACGGCCGCCGCGAACGAGAGGCCGAGCCCGCACCAGCCCGCCATCCGCAGGCTGCCGACCCGCGCCTTCGGCACGCCGACGCGGTAGGCGGCCCGATGGTGCCGGTCGAGGCTGAGGGCCAGGGCTGCGAAGCCCGAGAAGCTCAGGAGCAGGCTGAGGATCAGCGCGGCGGCTGTCATGCTTCGACCGTCCGGGACAGAGTTACCTTGGCCGGACGGGCCGCGGCCACGCCCCGCCGCGTGGCCAGCCGGGCCGCGAGGCCGAGCGCGAGGCCGACGGCCGCCATGGCGGCGTCGAAGGCGAGGAAGCGCTGCTGGCCGACGAGGATCACGTCCACCAGCGGGATCGCCAGGAAGGCGCAGGCCGGCACCGCCAGGGCGAGCGACCACGCGCGCCGTCGCGGGTACAGGGACGCCGCGAGGGCGGCCACGAGCCAGGCGGCGAAGAAGGCGCGCACCTCCCAGTCCGCCCGGGCCCCGAGCCCGTCGGGCAGCAGCCGGTTCGCCAGGAAATACGCGGCGAGGCCCACCGGCAGACCCGCGATGGTGCCGAGGTTGAGGAACCGCACGAGACGCAGGCCGAAACCCTCGGGATCCGCGCCCTTCGGCGCCCGGGCCACGGTCCAGAGCACGAGGCCGCTGGCGACCGTGGCGGCACCCATCACGCCGCAGAGGAAGAACAGGAGGCGCAGTGGGGCGGCGGCGAAGTGCGCCTCGTGCAGCCCCACCATCACGGCCCCGGTCCGGGTCGCCGCGCCGGCTTCGCCGACCCGGGCGATCTCCGAACCGGTATCGGCCGCGTAGGCGATCTGCGGGTGCAGGTGCGCGAGCCCGTGCGGCTCCTCGAAATACGCTGTCACGGTGGCGCCGGCGTCGCCCGGCCGCGTGACCAGCACCACCTCGGGCACCTCGCCCCCGGCGGCCGTCGCGCGGGCGACGATCTCGCCGAGCGGCAGCGGCGTGCCGGGGCGCCCGACCGGGGCCGCTCCCGGGATCGCCAGTCCGGCCTCGGCGTAGTAGCGCAGCATGTCGTCGCCGTAGACGGCCTTCATGCCCCAGGGCATCAGCATCGCCGACAGGGTGACGAGGCCCGTGTAGACGATCATCAGGTGGAACGGCAGCGCCAGGACGCCGACCACGTTGTGGGCGTCGAGCCAGGCCCGCTGCGCCGAGCGGTCGCGCCGGAAGGTGAAGAAGTCGGCGAAGATGCGCCGGTGCGTCACGATCCCGGAGATCAGCGCGATCAGCAGGACCATGGCGCAGGCCGAGACGATCCAGCGACCCCAGATCGGCGGCAGGCTCAGTTCGAAGTGGAATCGGTAGAGGAAGTCGCCGCCGCGCGTGTCGCGGATGCGCGCGGGCTCGCCCGTGGCGGGATCGAGGAGCGCGTGGTGGAACGGGCCACCCGGACGCGGCCACCAGTAGACCTCGACGGCCGGGGTCTCGGCATTCGGCAGCTTGACCGACCATCCGGCCGCGTCCGGCATGGTCCGGCGCAGGAACGCCCCGGCCCGCGTCGCCGCTGCAGCGGGATCCGGCGCGGTCGCGGACAGTTCGGGCCGCATCCAGTGCGAGATGTCGGTGCGGTAATAGCTGGCGGTGCCGGTGACGAAGATCGCGAACAGCACCCAGCCGACCACGAGGCCGGACCACGTGTGCAGCCACGCCATCGCCTGGCGGACACTCCGCGCCGGGCTCACGCGGCCGCCCCGTGCGCGAAGGCGCCGGCGAGCCACAGGGCACCGGTCAGCAGGAGCGCCGTCAGGCCCAGGACGACGGCCGCCCGGCCGAGCGTGCGGGCCGCGAACACCCAGATCGCCGCCGCCGCCATGATGGCGAAGCTCGCCAGCGTCCCGGCCGAGACCGCCTCGGCCCGCGGGAAGGGAAGAACCAGGGCCAGCAGCGCGCTCGACAGGGCGGCGACCGCGTAGCCGCCGAGGATCGCGAGCAGTACCCGGCCGGCGACCGCCGCGCGGTTTGCCAGCGTCGGCATGGCGCGGGCGCTCATGGCGCCATCCCTCGTTCCCGTGAGCCCATGGCGCGACGTACCAGCGGTCCGGGCCGCCGCGCAACGCCTATGTTCCGGAACGATTCCAGTGTGAAAAGAGGCGTTTAGGACGCCGGAAAGCGGCGCGTCCCGAGGTCGGATCCGACGCTCGCTGCCCCGCGCTACGGGCCGGCGGTTCCCGACGCGCCGTCGCGGCTCGGCCTGCGGATCGCCACGGCCGCATTCCGCGCGCTCGGCGGCAGATCGGCCCCGGGATCGGGTTTGCTGAACGCCGCGGCCGATCCGGACGCCGGGCCGACCGCGCGGCCGTCGCGCGCGTGTCCCCAGCCGTAGCCGGCGTTGATCCCCGCGTAGAAGCCCGTGAAGTCCTCTGCTCGCGCAGTTCCCGCGAGCAGCACCAGGGCCGTGGACAGCACAAGGCGGCGCATCGATCGTCCCCGAACGAGAAAGGCGGCGGCCCCGCTCGGAGCCGCCGCCTCATGATCTTCGCGGAACGCGGCGGCAAAGAGACCGCCGCGAGATCCTCAATCCTCGACGTTGATGCTCTGGGCCTCACGACCCTTCTGGCCCTCGACCACGCCGAGCGTGACCTGCTGGCCCTCGGCGAGCGAATCGAGACCGGCGCGGGACAGCGCGGAGCGGTGCACGAACACGTCCTTGCCGCCGTCGTTGACCGAGACGAAGCCGAAGCCCTTGGCGGGATCGTACCACTTCACGGTGCCGCTCATCTCGACCGACGGGCCGCTGGCGAAACGGCCACCGCCGCCACCACCGCCACCACCGCCGCCGCCGTAGCCGCCGCCGCCGCCGTAACCACCGCGATCGCGGTCGCCGTAGCCGCCGCCGGCCCCGGCGCCGAAGCCGCCGGTGCGCGGACGGAACTCACGCCGGGGCGCGGGCGCCTCGGCCGTGGAGGTGTCGACGCTGGTGACGCTCGTGACCTGCGGGCCTTTCTGACCCTGGGCCGTCGTGACCGTCAGCCGGGTGCCCGGCATCAGATCGTCGTGGCCGGCCGCCTCGACAGCGCGGATGTGGAGGAAGGCATCGCCCGAACCGTCGCCGAGTTCGACGAAGCCGAAGCCCTTCTCCTTGTTGAACCACTTGACCGTCGCATCGCGCTCCGGTCCGGACGCGACGGGAGCCGCGCCACGCGACGGGCCGCGATCGAAACCGCCCCCGCCGAAACCACCGCCGCCCCCGCCGAAACCGCCGCCGCCGTATCCGCCGCTGGGGGGAGCCTGATCAGGCCATCTCGGCTCGCCACTCTCGTCGAAGCCGCGCTTCTGCGGCCCTCTGAAATCACGACCACGTCCCATAGAAAGCTCGCAAAAACCGTCCGCCGCCCTTGTCTCGAATACCGCGTGCGCGCCATCCCAGACAGCCCACGCCCCGCACTATCATTACCCCAGGTCGCGGTAACCAAGAATAACGCCCCAGTCCTGACGCAATCGGGCCTTGACCGCAAGGACCTTCTTGGCTCAGAGGCGCCCGTTTCGTTACTTTCTTGCGGCAAACAACGGAGTCCGCCCCCGCTCCCGCGCCGGCCCTTTCTCATTCGAGGGAAGGCGTTAGCGAAACGCAAAGGCTGTCCGGCTAGACTCGGCCCCGCGCCCCGCAGAACCGGCCGGCCATGATCGCGACACCGACTTTCCCCGATCTCTCCGCTCTTGTGGTCGACGAGAGTCTCTACATCCGCCGAATCGTGCGCGACATGCTGATGCGCGTGGGCATCAAGCGAGTGCTGGAGGCGCCGGACGGGGCCGAGGCGCTGGGCGTGCTCGCCGAGAGCAAGCCCGACATCAGCATCATCGACTGGGACCTGTCGATCCTGTCGGGCGAGGAGTTCATCCGGCTCGCGCGGACCCCGACCACCTCCCCCTGCCCCACGATCCCGATCATCCTGATGCTGGCCCAGCCCCGCCGGAACGTGGTCGACCGGGCGGTGGCGCTCGGCGTCAACGAGATCATCGCCAAGCCGTTCTCGCCCAAGACCCTGTGGTCGCGGCTGGACGAGGTGATCAACCGGCCCCGCCCCTACTCGCAGGTGAAGAGCCTCCTGCGCCCGATCCCGCGCCGGGCCAGCGCGATGAAGGCCGTCGCCTGAGCGCGACCGCGATGGGGCGTTGCAGTTCCCCGCCGAGCCTGTAGGGTCGCAGTTCGACAGAGTCCGAGCGCGCTGCTCAGGGCCGACCCGAAGGATCGACGGCCGCGCCGATGAGGGACGAGACCGCCGCGGCCGCGCCGTCCCGAATCCAGACCGGCGCGGTGCCGCTCCAGACGCAAGCCCCCGTGCCGGGCCGCGAGCGTCGCCGCGCCGCCTACGCGGCGCTCGACCTCGGCACCAACAATTGCCGCCTGCTGGTCGCGGAGCCGACCTTCAGCGGCTTCCGCGTGATCGACGCGTTCTCGCGGATCGTGCGCCTCGGCGAGGGCCTCGGCACGTCCGACCGCCTGAGCGAGGCGGCGATCGAGCGGACCGTGGAGGCCCTGCGGATCTGCCGGGCCAAGATGCAGGCCCGCGGGGTGCAGCGGGCCAAGATCATCGCCACGGAGGCCTGCCGCCTCGCGGTGAACGGCGCCGCCTTCGTGGAGCGCGTCCGCCGCGGCGTCGGCCTCGACCTCGAGATCGTCGACCGGCAGACGGAGGCGTATCTCGCGGTCACCGGCTGCGCGGCGCTCGCGGACCCGCTGGCCGAATCGGTCATCATCTTCGACATCGGCGGCGGCTCGACCGAGATCGCGTGGCTGGACGGGGCGGCCGCCAACCCGTCGACCGACCCGACGCTGCGGATCCGGGCCTGGGATTCGCTGCCGGTCGGCGTGGTCACGCTCGCCGAGCGCCACGGCGGCGCCGAGGTCACCCGGCGCATGTTCGAGGGCATGGTCGAGGAGGTGGCCGAGAAGCTCTCGGCCTTCGCGCTCCGCGCCGCGCCCGCGGCGACGGCGCCGCATTTCCACCTGCTCGGCACGTCCGGCACCGTGACGACCATCGCGGCGATGCATCTGCGCCTCGCCCGCTACGAGCGTCGGCGGGTCGACGGGCTGTGGATGAGCGACGACGCGGTCTCGACCGCGATCGACGACCTTCTCGACACGCGCTTGGAGCAGCGCGCCGACAACCCCTGCATCGGCCGCGACCGCGCCGATCTCGTGCTCGCGGGCTGCGCGATCCTCGAGGCGATCCGTAGGGCGTTCCCCTCGGAGCGCCTGCGCATCGCCGACCGCGGCCTGCGCGAAGGATTGCTGATGAACATGATGCGGGAGGACGGGGTCTGGAACCGGAAGGCGGTCCGATGAGGGCGGCGCGATGAGCGACCGGCGCGGCGGCGCGAGTTCCGGCGGCGGTGTCCGGGGCGAACTGAAGCAGCGGGTGAAGACCGGCCGCGGACGAACCCTGTCCCAGAAGCGCTGGCTCGAGCGCCAGCTCAACGATCCCTACGTGGCCCGCGCCAAGCGCGAGGGCTACCGGTCGCGGGCGGCCTACAAGCTCCTGGAGATCGACGAGCGCTACAAGCTCCTGCGGCGCGGCCAGAAGATCGTGGACCTCGGCGCCGCGCCGGGGGGCTGGTCGCAGGTGGCCGCGCGGGTGGTCGGGCCGACGGGCCGCGTCGTGGGCATCGATCTCCTGGAGATCGAGCCGATGGCCGGGGTCGAGTTCATCACCCTGGACTTCCTCGACCCCGAGGCGCCTGACCGGCTGACCGGCATGCTCGGCGGCCCCGCCGACCTCGTCATGTCCGACATGGCCGCCAACGCCACCGGTCACAAGAAGACCGACCACCTGCGGATCATCGGCCTCGCCGAGACGGCGGCGGAGTTCGCCCGCGAGATCCTGGGCCCCGGGGGCGCCTACCTCGCCAAGGTGCTCCAGGGCGGCACCGAGGGCGCGCTGCTCACGGACCTGAAGCGCGACTTCGCCACGGTCCGGCACGTCAAGCCGGCCGCGAGCCGGGCCGATTCGAGCGAGCTCTACGTCCTGGCGACCGGCTACCGGGGCGCGCCGGGCCGGGCGGCGTCCGCCGACGAGGGCTGAGCCGCCCGGCGATGCTCCTCGCCTGGGCCCTGTCCGTCCTCAACCCGGCGCCGCTGCCCCTGCGCCGGCTCGGCTATGTCCGCCAGAGCGGCCTGCTCCACGCCCGCTCGCGCCGCTGCCGGGCGGCCTGGGCGCCGCACCTCGCACGGGCCCGGTCCGTGATCGCGGCGGCGGCCGAAGCGACCCGGCAGCGCCGGCACGCGGTGGTGCTGGGCTCGGGCCTGCTCGACGACGTGCCGCTCGACGCCCTCGCCCGCCGGTTCGACCGGGTCAGCCTCGTGGACGCCGTCCATCCCTGGCCGGCGCGCCTCGCCGCCCGCCGCGTCCCGAACGTCGCGCTGGCGACCGCGGAGATCAGCGCCGGTCTCGCGGGGGCCTGGGCCGATCTCTGCACGGAGGCCGACCTGATCGTCTCGGCGAATCTGCTGTCGCAGATCCCGCTCCTCCCGATCGAGGCCCACGAGACCCGGGGCCGCGAGGCCCCCCCGCGACTCGGCGCGCACCTCGTCGAGACCCACCTGGCGGCGCTCGACGCGCTCGCCGGGCGCGTCGAGCGCGTCTGCCTGATCACCGACACGGTGCAGCGCGAGGAGGACCGGGCGGGCCGGACCGTCGACAGCGCCGACCTGCTGTTCGGGATCGCGCTGCCGCCCGCGCCGGAAGCCTGGGACTGGGAGATCGCGCCGTTCGGCGAGATCGGCCGGCGTCGCCGCCTGATCCACCGCATGCACGCCTACCCGGACTGGAAGGCCGCGCGACGGTCGCCTCGCTGAGCCGCGAAAGAAGAAGGCCGCCCCGGTTTCCCGGGACGGCCTCGCTTCGACGTCATCCGCGATGTCGGATCACTCGGTCGGCACGTCCGCCGCCGGCGTGGTCGCGCCGCCCTCGTCCGCGGCGCTCTCGAAGCGCGGGCGCCGACGGCGGCGGGGCTTGGCGGCCGGAGCCTCGTCGGCCGCCGCCTCGGGCTCGGGAGCGCTCGACGGCTCGACCGCGGGCGCGGGGCGCGCGGGCGCCATCAGGAAGGCCGGCAGGCCCGTGGGCTCCTCGGCCTCCGCGGCGGGCGCGGTCTCGCGGCGGCGCTCGCGGCGCGGCGCGGCCTCGGCGCGGGGGGCCCGCTCCGGGCGAGCCTCGGGACGGGCCTCCTGCCGGGCCTCGGCGCGCGGGGCATCGCCGCGCCCGTTCTCGTAGCGGCCCTGGTCGCCGCGATTGTCCTGACGGTTGTCAGGACGCGCGTCCTGGCGGCCATCCTGCCGATTGTCCGGACGGTCCTGGCGATCCGGCCGGCCCTCGTGCCGCTCCTGGCGGTAGTCCGGACGGCCGTAATCCTGGCGGTCCTGACGATCCTGCCGGTTCTCTTGGCGATAATCCTGCCGCTGGTAGTCCTGGCGCTGATAATCCTGACGCGGCTGGTCCTGGCGCCGGTAGTCCTGACGGCCGTTGTTGTCGAACCGGCGCTGATCGCGGTTCTGGAACCGGTCGCGGCCCTGGCGGCCGTCCTGATTCCCGTCCGGACGGCTCTCGTAGGGCTGCGGCTGCTGGCCGGGATCGTTGTCGTCGTAGCCGTTATAGGCGTGACCGTTCTGCGACCCGCCATTGCCCTGGGCGTCGTCGTCGCCCTCGTCCATGTCGTCGTCGAAGGGACGACTGGCGTAGCCACCGGTGTTAGCCGGTCGATTCTGGTCCTGCGCACCGGAGACAATACGGAAGTAGTGCTCGCCGTGCTGAAAGTAGTTTTCGGCGGCGACCGGATCACCGGCGGCAAGGGCATCCCGCGCGAGCTGCGCGTACTTGTCGGCGATGTGCTGCGCGGTGCCGCGGATTTTGACGTCGGGACCGTTGGATTCGTAGGAGCGCGTCAGCGGATTCGGACCCTTCGGCCGGTTCCGGCCGCGCATCCGTCGATTCTGGTTTGGTCTCATCGGTCTGTTATGACCCTCGTTCACGCAAACGACTGTCTACGGAGGCGCCCGAGCGGATCTCGTGGCGCGAACCGGCCAAGCGCATCCGGCGGCGCCGCGCGTGGGACCGCTCTTCGGTCCGCGCGTCTGCCTGACCACCCCTCGAACCGGGCGCCCGGTGAAGGCCGCCGATCCTCAGTCGATTGTCAGGTTCGAATGTGTCGTCCCGCCGCGCTGGCACCGGCGCGTTCTGGTTCGACGAGTTAGGGGGATCAGCGAACCAATCGGCGACCCATGGTCACCACCGACCTTACAGCCGTCCGTCTTAACGGACGGTTCGCGATCTTCAAGCCGACTCTAGCGTTCCCCGGTTGATGCAACAAGCAATTTTTCGGTGCCGGGATGGTCGACCCAGACTTAGGCATCCCTGTGGCCGGATAAAAGACCCTCCGGCCGGTCGAAACACAGGACTCGGTCATGACCGGCAAGATCGCGGGTCAGCCCGCGCTCGCGATAGCCGGCGGCGCGCGCGAGCTCCGTGACGGCCGCCGCCTGATCGTAGCCGATCTCGAGCACGAGCAGGCCGCCCGGGGCGAGACGCGCGCCCGCGCCGTCCAGGATCCGTCGGTAGGCGTCGAGTCCGTCGGTGCCGCCGTCGAGGGCGGCCTCCGGGTCGTGGCCGCGGACCTCCCGCGCCAGGGTCGCGATCACGGCGCGGGCGATGTAGGGCGGGTTCGAGACCACGAGGTCGAAGCGGCCGCGCAGGGCGTCGCACCAGTCGCCGGCGACGAAGCGCGCCCGGTCGTCGACGGCGTTCAAGACGGCGTTGTCCCGGGCGACGCGCAGGGCGCCCTCGGAGCGGTCGAGCCCGACGCCGGTGGCCCGCGGCCGCTCGGACAGGAGGGCCGTCAGGATGCAGCCCGTCCCGGTCCCGAGGTCCAGGCAGCGGAGCGGCGCGGCGCGCTCGGGCCGCGCCGCCAGCGCGACCTCGACCAGGATCTCCGTGTCCGGGCGCGGCACGAGCGTGTCGGGGCCCAGCCGGAACGGCAGGCCCCAGAACTCCCAGGCGCCGAGGATGCGGGCGACCGGCTCGCCGGCGAGCCGCCGGGCCAGCGCCGCCGCGAGGGCGGCCGCACCCGCCGCGCCGACGCGGCGATCTCCCTCGATCAGCAGGTCGCGGGTCTCCAGGCCGAGGAGGCCGAGAAGCAGGAACCGGGCGTCGCCCGCCGCCTCGGCGACGCCACCGGCGTGCAGGCGCGCCGTCAGCGCGCGCAGCGCCTCGCGGCGGGTCAGGTCCTGCATCACGTCCGGCGTCACGGCGCGGATCAGGCCATGCCCTCGGCGGCCAGCAATTCCGCCTGGTGCTCGGTGATGAGGGCGTCCACCACCTCGTCGAGGGCGGTCCCGGCCATCACCTCCTCGAGCTTGTAGAGGGTCAGGTTGATCCGGTGGTCGGTCACGCGGCCCTGCGGGAAGTTGTAGGTCCGGATCCGCTCGCTGCGGTCGCCGGAGCCGACCTGCGCCTTGCGGTCGGCCGCCCGGGCCGAATCCTTGGCGCTGCGCTCGGCGTCGTAGAGCCGCGCCCGCAGGAGCGCCATGGCACGGGCCCGGTTCTTGTGCTGCGACCGCTCCTCCTGGACGAAGACCACGATGCCGGTCGGCAGGTGCGTGATCCGGATCGCCGATTCCGTCTTGTTGACGTGCTGGCCGCCCGCGCCCTGGGCCCGCATCGTGTCGATCTTCAGGTCCGCGTCGTTGACGTGGATGTCGACCTCCTCGGCCTCCGGGAGCACCGCGACGGTGGCGGCGGAGGTGTGGATCCGGCCCTGCGTCTCGGTGTCGGGCACGCGCTGGACCCGGTGGGCGCCGCTCTCGAACTTGAGGCGGGCGAACACGCCCCGGCCCTTCACCTCGGCCACGACCTCGCGGAAGCCGCCGACCGTGCCCTCGCTCTCGGAGATCACCTCGACCCGCCAGCCCTTCGACTCGGCGTACTTCGCGTACATCCGGAACAGGTCGCCGGCGAACAGCGCGGCCTCGTCGCCGCCGGTCCCGGCGCGGACCTCCAGGATCGCGCTCTTCTCGTCGGCGGCGTCCTTGGGCAGGAGCAGCAGCTGGAGGTCCCGGTGGGCCGCCTCGAGCGCCTCCTGCGCCTCCGGCTTCTCCTCGGCGGCGAGGGCCCGCATCTCCGGATCCGTGCCGGGCTCGTCGATCAGGGCCTCGACGCCCGCGAGATTCTCCAGGGCGGCGCGGTAGGCGCGGATCGCCGCCACGACCGGGTCGAGGTCGGACAGCTCGCGGGAGAGCTGGACCACCGTCTCGGGATCGATCTCGCCGGAGGCGAGCTGCGCGGTGACGATGTCGTGCCGCGCCAGGATGGCGTCGAGGCGCTCGGTTGGAAAGGGGATCATCGCCCGTGTTTCTGCAGGTCTGCGCGTGCGGTTCCGGGCCGGGCGCGCGTCTCGTCCTGCGGGACGGAGCTGCGTGGCTTGGAGGGTGTAGGACCCGGCAGGACGTCCCCCAAATCCACGCCTCGTCCGTCCGAGAGCGGAAGCCGCGGCGCGTCGACCGAAATCGTCGTGGCGTTGCCGTACAACCCCGGCCGAATGTTCGGCAAGGGTCGCGTTCGCGCTTAGATAGGGATGCCGTGCGCGTGCGCGAAGGCCGTCAGCGCCGGGCGCAGGGAATCGCCGTCGTGCATCCGCGCCATCTCGGCGTCGATCAGCGCGGCGATCGCGGCCGCGTCGAGGCTCAGCACCATCGCCTTGACCGGGCCGATGGCGGCCGGCGACATCGACAGCTGTCGGTAGCCGAGGCCGATCAGCGCCATGGCGTCGAGGGGCCGGCCGCCGATCTCGCCGCACACCGTCACCGGGCAGGAGGCCGCGTTTGCCCGCTCTGCGATCAGACGGAATGCGCGGAGCGCCGCGACGCTCAGCGGATCGAACCGGTCGGCGACCCGCCGGTTCTCGCGGTCCACCGCGAACAGGAACTGCATCAGGTCGTTCGAGCCGACCGAGAGGAAGTCGGCCTCCTTGGCGATCTCGTCGATCTGGAACAGGAGCGACGGCACCTCGATCATCGCGCCGAGGCGGCAATCGGTCGGGAGCCGGTAGCCGTGGCGCTTGAGGTAGGCCTTCTCGCGCTCGACGATGCCGCGGGCGCGCACGAACTCGTCCACCGTGGCGACCATCGGGAACATGATCTTGAGCGGGTCGCCGTCGGCGGCCTTCAGGAGGGCGCGCAGCTGCATGCGCAGCAGCGCCGGCCGGTCGAGGCCGATGCGGATCGCGCGCCAGCCCAGCGCCGGGTTCTCCTCCTCGAGCTTGGCCATGTAGGGCAGGATCTTGTCGCCGCCGATGTCGAGGGTGCGGACCGTGACGGACTTGCCGGCCGAGGCCGCGAAGACCTTGCGGTACAGCTCCTCCTGCTCGGCCGCCGACGGCATGCGCTGCGCCACCATGAACTGCAGCTCGGTGCGGAACAGGCCGACGCCCTCGGCCCCCGTCTCCTGCAGGTGGCTGAAATCTACCAGCAGGCCGGCGTTGAGGTGCAGGCCGACGCGCACGCCGTCGCGGGTCTGGGCCGGGACGTCGCGCAGCGCCCGGTACTGCTCCTGCCGGCGGGCCCGCAGGCGCACCATCTCGGCGTAGGCCGCCTCGACCTCGGGCCCGGGCCGGACGTGGATCTCGCCGGCCACGCCGTCGACGATGATGGCGTCGCCCGCGTCGCACAGGGCGGTGGCGTTCTCGACCTCGCCCACCGCCGGGATGCCGAGCGCCCGGGCGACGATGGCCACGTGGCTGGTCGGACCGCCCTCCTCCAGGACGATGCCGCGCAGGGTCGAGGCCTCGTAGTCGAGCAGCGCCGCCGGCCCCATGGTGCGCGCCACCAGGATGGCGTTCTCGGGCAGCACCAGGGCGCCGGCGGCCTCGGGGCCGATCAGCGTGCGCAGGACGCGGTTGGCGAGGTCGTCGAGATCGTGCAGCCGCTCGCGCAGGTAGGGATCCGACTGCCGCATCATGCGGGCGCGGTTGTCAGACTGGACCCGCTCGACCGCGGCCTCCGCGGTCAGGCCCGAGCCCACGGCCTCGCGCATCCGGCGGAGCCAGCCCTTGTCGTGGGCGAACATCCGGACGGTCTCGAGGACCTCACGCGATTCGGCGGTGCCGATCCGGTCGCCGCGCTCCACCAGGGCGTCGATCGCCGAGCGGACCTCCTCGATCGCCGCGTCCAGGCGCGCGACCTCGCGCTCGACGTTCTCGGCGATCAGCGTCTTCACCACGACGCGGGGCTCGTGCAGCACCACGTAGCCGAGGCCGATCCCGTCCGCGAGGGCGATGCCCCGGGCCAGGACCGGGCGCCGGGCCGCGGTGCCGGCGTCCGGCGCCAAGCCCTCCAGCTCGCCCGAGGCGATCATCTCCGACAGCACCATGGCGGTGGTCTGGAGCGCCTCGATCTCCTCCTCGGAGTAGACGCGGTAGGTCTTGTTCTGGACCGTCAGGACGCCGAGCGTGTTGCCGGCGCGCAGCAGCGGCACGCCCAGGAAGGCGTGGTAGGCCTCCTCGCCCGTCTCAGGCCGGTACGAGAAGGCCGGGTGGTTCTGGGCGTCCGAAAGGGAGAGCGGCTCCGCCGTGCGCGCGATGAGGCCGACGAGGCCCTCGTCGGTGCGCATGCGGGTCTGGTGCACCGCCTCGCGGTTCAGACCTTCCGTGGCGAACAGCTCGAGGGTGTTGTCGTCGCGCAGCACGTAGACCGAGCAGACCTCGGCCACCACGTTGGCGGCGATCAGGACGACGATGCGGTCGAGGCGCGCCTGGGGGCTGACCGGCTCCGCCATCGCTTCGCGGAGGCGGCGCAGCAGCAGGCGCGGGCCTCCGGGCGCAGCGGGCATCGGTTCGTCGTTCCAGCGTCGGTGAGCGGCCTTGGCGTCGACCACCCTGCAACCTTGGCGCCAGACCCGGGAAGGCCGGCGCCGGATGGACCGGGTCGCTGGTCCCAGAGGCGTCCTGGGATCGGCGGATCGGCCCGTGACTGTTCAGTTCACACCACGCGCCCCGCTCGAACCCGCGTCCCAGGCTCAGGCCTGATCCAGGCCGTATAGCGAGTGAAGCGTGCGCACGGCAAGCTCCGTATAGGCGGCGTCGATCAGCACGGAGAACTTGATCTCCGAGGTGGTGATCGCGCGGATGTTGATGCCCTTCTCGGCGAGCGCCCGGAACGCCTTGGCGGCGACGCCCGCGTGGCTGCGCATCCCGACGCCGATCGCCGACACCTTCACCACGTCGGTGGCGCCCTCGATCTGCGCGTAGCCGATCTGCGCGCGGGCCTCGTCGAGGATCTTCCGGGCCCGCTCGTACTCGGCGGACGGCACCGTGAAGGTCATGTCGGTGGTCGACTGGTCGCCCGACACGGTCTGGATGATCATGTCCACGTTGATGTTGGCATCCGCCAGCGGCCCGAAGATCGCGGCGGCGACGCCCGGGCTGTCCTTGACCTTGCGCAGGGTGATCTGCGCCTCGTCCCGGGAGAAGGCGATCCCGGTGATGATCTGCTGTTCCACGATGTCGTCCTCGTCGCAGATGAGGGTGCCCGGGCGCGCGGCGTCCGGCGGATCGAAGGAGGACCGGACCGTGGTCGGCACCCGGTGGACCATGGCGAGCTCCACCGAGCGGACCTGCAGCACCTTGGCGCCCAGCGAGGCCATCTCCAGCATCTCCTCGAAGGTGACCCGCTCCATGCGACGGGCCTTCGGGACGATGCGCGGATCGGTGGTGTAGACGCCGTCGACATCCGTGTAGATGTCGCAGCGCTCGGCCCCGATCGCGGCCGCCACGGCCACCGCGGAGGTGTCGGAGCCGCCGCGGCCGAGCGTCGTGACGCGGCCGGTCTCGTCGTGGACACCCTGGAAGCCGGCGATGACCGCGACCTCGCCCTTGGCGAAGCCCGCCTCGAGATTTTTCGGGTCGATGTCGGCGATGCGGGCCGAGCCGTGCGCGTCCGACGTCACGACCGGGATCTGCCAGCCCTGCCAGGAGCGGGCCTTGAGCCCGTCCTTCTGCAGGGCGATCGCCAGGAGGCCGGCGGTGACGAGCTCGCCGGACGCCACGACGGCGTCGTACTCGCGCGGATCGTAGATCGGGTTCGCGTCCTTGACCCAGTCGACCAGTTCGTTGGTCTTGCCCGACATGGCGGACACGATCACGGCGACGTCGTAGCCGGCCGCCACCTCGCGGGCGACGTGGCGCGCCACGTTGCGGATGCGGTCGACGTTGGCGACGGAGGTGCCGCCGAATTTCATCACCAGACGGGGCATGGTCTCTCGGTCGCGGGTTCCCGGTGGCGATTGGACGGGCCGCTGCAGCCCCGTCCGGACGGTGCCCGGCGGGTACAAGCGGCCCGGAGGAGTGTCAACAACCGGCCAAGCATGGCGCCCGCGCGCCGCGGCGACTTCCGGGCGATCGCCGTGCTAGAGCGCGGTCTCGACGCAGGCACGTAACCGCGCGGCGGATCCCGGCCGCCGGCATGAGGACGGAACACGAATGGACAGGTCAGCCACGGACCGGATCACGGAAGGGTTCGTCGACCGCGGCGAGGTCGCGCGCTTCGACGCGCTCGCCGCCACGTGGTGGGACGAGTCCGGCCCGATGCGCGTCCTGCACCGGTTCAATCCGGTGCGGCTCACCTACATCCGCGACGCCCTCTGCCGCAGGTTCGGCCGCGACCCGAAGGCGCCCTTCCCCCTCGACGGGCTGACGATCTGCGATGTCGGCTGCGGCGGCGGCGTCCTCTCGGAGCCGCTGGCCCGGCTCGGCGCCCGGGTGACCGGCCTCGACCCGGCCGAGCAGAACGTCGCGGTGGCCCGGGCCCACGCCGAGTCGGCCGGGGTTCCGGTGGATTACCGCGGGCAGACCATCGAGGCGGTGGTCGCCGGCGGAGAGAGCTTCGACGCGGTGCTGATCATGGAGGTCGTCGAGCACGTCTCCGACATGCCGGCCTTCGTGCGGACCGCCTGCGCGGCGGTGAAGCCCGGCGGAATGCTGTTCGGAGCCACCCTCAACCGCACGCTGCGCTCCTTCGCGCTCGCCATCGTCGGGGCCGAGTACGTGCTCGGCTGGCTGCCGCGCGGCACGCACGACTGGGAGAAGTTCGTGACGCCGGACGAGCTCGCCCGCGCGATCCGGGCCGGCGGCCTCGACGTCACCGACACGGTCGGCGTCGTCTACAACCCGCTGACGGACGGGTGGCGCACCAGCCGCGACAAGGCGGTGAACTACATGGTCGCGGCCGAGCGGTCGGCGTGAACGGGTCGCCTCCTCCGCCGTTGCCATCGCGGCGGAGGAGACGGCGATGCTCGAGAAGATTCCCGGTGTGCTCGGCGAGGCGCTGTCGGGGCTGAAGGCGGGCCTGGAGAAGACGACGTCCCGCGCGGACTTCCCCGACGTGCCCGAGACCGTGACGCTGTCGAGCCCGGCCTTCGCCGACGGGGCGGATCTGCCCGCGCGCTTCACGGCCGACGGCGCGGGCGTGTCGCCGCCCCTCGCCTGGAGCGGGCTGCCGGCGGGCACCGCCGCCCTCGTCCTCCTCGTGGAGGATGCGGGCAGCCCGACGCCCCGGCCGCTGGTCCATCTCATCGCCTGGTCGGTCCCGCCGGAGCCCGCCGGCCTGCCGGAGGGCGCGCTGCCGGGGCCCGGCCACGCGGGCACCGTGGAGGCCGTGGGCCGGAACAGCTTCCTGCGCGCGGAGTGGCTGCCGCCGGACCCGCCCACCGGCCACGGGCCTCACCCGTACCTTTTCCAGATCTACGCGCTGCGGCGGCCCCTCGCCCTCGCCGAGGCGCCGGGCCGCGGCGCGCTGATCGAGGCTATGCGCGGTCAGGTCCTCGCGAAGGGGATATTGACCGGCGTTTACCATCGTCCCTGATCCGGCCGATACCGGTGCGATACAGCTCAGCCCTGCAGAACTCGCGCGTTGTGCCGCATTCGTGATCTCAGTATTGTGTCGACCAACGAAGCGGTCTGGGCAGACCGCCTGAAAATGGCTGGAGATCGAGCCTGTGGGCGTCGGCGTGCGCACGAAGCGGCGGGGCGGCAGCAGTGTGGCGCGCGCGCTCGCTGTGTCGGATGTCGGGACTTGGACCTGGCACATCGCCGACGATGTTCTGCGGTGCGACCCCGTCGCCGCGACGATGCTGGGCCTGCCCAGGACGAGAAGCGGCAGCGGCACGACCTTCGGAAGCTTCCTGGACCGCATCCACCCGGAGGATCAGCGTCGGATCGCGTCGACCCTCGATGACCTCCGCCGGCAGGGTGGCCTGTACATCGCGCAGTACCGGACCGTCCCGGAGCCGGGCGAGGTCCGGTGGATCCTCGCGCGCGGCCGCTTCATCCTCGACGCGCAGGGCGGCGTCAGCGAGGCCCACGGGATCGTCATCGACGTGACCGAGTGCGGCCGCGACGGCTTCCTCGACGAATCCGCCTTCTGCGCGACCGACGTGGCGGCCGGCGGCATCGACCGGGTCGCCGAGATGGCCCTGGCCCTCTACAACGCCGCCGAGGACGGCCTGCCCCAGCCGGGGTTCGAGCGCCTGAAGCCGCTGCTCGACGTGCTGCTGCACGAGATCGGCCGGCAGCTCGTGCTGGCACCGGCGGTGCCGGATCTCGACAGGGTTCACTGAGCCGCCCCCCTCCGCTCGATGCCTGTCGCGCCTTGCCTTCCGGGGGCGAATCCTGATATGGCCGCGCCATCCCGCGATGCGTGAGCCGTGATCGCCGGACGCGACCCCGCGTCCAGCCTCGTGACCACGTTCCCGACACCCTACACAACGGACGGCCCTCCGGGCTCGAGAGACCCATGAAGATCCGCAACTCCCTCAAGTCCCTGCGTGGCCGCCACCGCGACAACCAGCTCGTGCGCCGCAAGGGCCGGGTCTACGTGATCAACAAGACCCAGAAGCGCTTCAAGGCCCGCCAGGGCTGAGGCCGCTCCGCCCGGTCAGGCCGGGTCGGACGACGATCGACGTTGGGACGGCCGTACCCGAAGGGGCGCGGCCGTTTCCGCATGCGCGCGGCACCGCGGCACGTTGACGGATCCCGGGCCGGCGCACAGTCTGGCCGCATGACGCCGACCCGCCTCCTCGCCGCCCTGGTCTGCCTGTCGGCCCTCGCCCTGGACATCCCGGCGGCGCGGGCGGCCCCGGAGGCCGGGCGTCCCGGCCGCGCCGCGCCCGAGGGGAAGCCGGCGCCCAAGCCGCCGAGCCTGGACGACCTGTTCGCCCGCCTGCGCGCCAGCGAGGATCCGGTCGAGGCCAAGGGCATCGCCCGGCTGATCGAGCGGCGCATGGCAGGGTCGGGCAGCCCGACCGCCGACCTCCTCACCGACCGCGCCCGTCAGGCGGTCACCGCACACGACTTCCCCCTGGCGGCCGAGCTGATGGACCGCGTCACCGCCCTCGAGCCGAACTGGTCGGAGGGCTGGAACCGGCGCGCGACGGTGTTCTGGCTCCTGTCCGACAAGGACGACGCCCTGGCGGACCTGCAGCGGGCCCTGGTGCTGGAGCCGCGCCACTTCGAGGCCTGGGCCGCGATGGGCCGGATCTACGAATCGCTCGACGACAAGGCGCGGGCGCTCGCCGCCTTCCGGCGGGCGCGGTCGCTCTACCCGCAGATGGAGAAGATCGGCGAGGCGATCAACCGCCTCACTCCGGAGGTCGACGGCCGCGACCTGTGAGCCGGGTGACCGCCGTCCTCCTCACCCTCCTGGCCCTGCCCCTCGCCCTCGCCGGGCTCGTCCTCGCGGCCGGCGCGCTCGCGACGCTGGTCATCACCCTGCGGGTCGGCGCAGCCAACCCGCCGGCCGGCCCGTTCGTGGCGGTGACCGGCGGCCTCCTCGCGACCCTGCAGGACGGACCGGCCGACGGGCCGCCCGTCGTGCTCCTGCACGGCGCTTCGGCCAACGCGTCGGATCCGATGGAGGGGATCGGCCGCCGGCTCGCGGCGCGGGGTTTCCGGGTCATCGCGTTCGACCGGCCGGGCTTCGGCTGGAGCGACCGGATCGGCGGCAGCGACACCGCGCCCCCCGCGGCGCAGGCCGCCCTGATCGCCGAGGCGCTGGAACGGATGGGTGTCGGCCCGGCGCTCGTCTTCGGCCATTCCTGGGCCGGCGCCCTCGCCCTGGCCCTGGCCCTGGGCCACCCGGACAGGGTCTCGGCCCTCGCCCTCGCGGCGCCGGTGGCGATGCCCATGCCGGACCGGATGCCCGATCTGCCCTGGTACTGGCGGCTCGCCGTGACCCCGCCGGTGGCGTGGCTGCTCAGCCGGACGGTTGGGCCGCCCATCGCTCGACACTTCCTGCCCGAGGCGGCGCGCCGGGTCTTCCAGCCGCAACCGCCGCGGGCGGATTACCCGGACTTGGCGCGGTCGGACCTGGTCCTGCGGCCCGGAACGCTCCTCGCCAACGTCCAGGACCTGCTCGGCCTGCCGCGCGCCCTCGCGGCGCAGAGCCCGCGCTACGGCGCGATCCGCGTGCCCACCCTGGTGATCTCCGGCGAGGCGGACCCGATCGTCCGCGCCGACACGCAGGCGGTGCCGCTGGCCCGCGCGATCCCCGGCGCGCGGCTGGTTCTGCTGCCGGGCATCGGCCACATGCTCCAGTACGTCGCCGCCGATCGGGTCGCCGAGGAGGTCGCCCGGCTGGCCGGCGCGACGGGCGCGGCCGGTCCGGAGCCGGCCGTCGCGCACTGACGCGCCGGCCGGTCCCGCTCTCGTATCCCGGTGCCGTCAGGCCTTCTCGGCGTGCTCGCGGGTGATGAAGGTCAGCCGCACGAGGTTGGTGGCGCCCGGCGTGCCGAACGGCAGGCCGGCCACGACGATCACCCGGTCCCCCACGGCGGCGAACTTCTCGCGCACGGCGAACTTGGCGGCGCGGAACGACATGTCGTCCACGTCGCTCGCGTCCTTGGTGACGATCGGGTGCGTGCCCCAGGCCAGGGCGAGGCGGCGGGCGGTCTCGCGCCGCGGCGTCAGCGCGATCACGGTGGCGTTCGGGCGCTCGCGCGACAGGCGCAGGGCCGTCGAGCCGGAATTGGTCCAGGCCATGATCGCGTCGAGGCTCAGCGCGTCGACCATCTGGTGCGCCGCCGCCGCGATGGCGTCGGCGGCCGTCTCGTCGGGGGTCGCGCTCTGCGCCCGGATGATCGACCAGTAGATCGCGTCCCGCTCCACCTGCTCGGCGATGCGGTTCATGGTCTCCACGGCTCCGATCGGGTGGGCGCCCGAGGCGCTCTCCGCGGAGAGCATCACGGCGTCCGCCCCTTCGTAGACCGCCGTGGCGACGTCGGAGACCTCGGCCCGGGTCGGCACCGGCGCGGTGATCATCGATTCGAGCATCTGGGTGGCGACGACCACCGGCTTGCCGTAGCGCCGGGCGCCGCGGGTGATGCGCTTCTGTACGCCCGGCACCTGCTCCAGGGGCATCTCCACGCCGAGGTCGCCGCGGGCGACCATCAGCCCGTCGGAGATCTCGATGATCTCGTCGAGGCGCGCCAGCGCCTGCGGCTTCTCGATCTTGGCCATCACCAGGGCGCGGCCGGCGCAGACCTTCTTCACCTCGGCCACGTCCTCGGGCCGCTGGACGAACGAGACGGCGATCCAGTCGGCGCCGGCGTTCAGGCCGGCATCGAGGTCGGCCCGGTCCTTGTCGGTCATCGCCGGCACCGGGATCACGGTGTGCGGCAGGGACACGCCCTTCCGGTTCGAGATCCGGCCGCCGACCTCGACGCGGGTCACGGCCCGGTTGTGCGCCGTCTCGAGCACGGTCAGCCGCAGCTTGCCGTCGTCGACCAGGATGGCGTGGCCTGGCTCCAGCGCCTCGAGGATCTCCGGATGCGGCAGGTGGCAGCGCGCGGCGTCGCCGGGCGTCGGGTCGCCGTCGAGCACGAAGGTGGCACCGGCCTCGATCATCGCGGCGCCCTCCGCGAAGGTGCCGAGCCGCAGCTTGGGTCCCTGCAGGTCGACCAGGATGCCGATCGGCCGCTTGGCCTCGCGCTCGATGGTGCGGATCGCCTCCACCTTCTCGGGCAGCTTCTCGCGCGGAAGGTGGCTCATGTTGAGCCGGAATACGTCGACGCCCGCGCGGAACAGCCGCTCGATCATCTCCGGCGAATCGGAGGCCGGACCGAGGGTGGCGACGATCTTCGTGCGGCGTGACCGTTTCAAGCGTATTTCCTCCGTGTTCTCGTTGCCGCGCGGCGTCGAGCGCCGGCGGTTGAAAGATCTGGCTCAGGGAGCGCAGATCGGCTGTGAGCATCTCGGGCCGGACAGCGTCAAGACCGCAGTCTCGGCCGCCGCCTTCACATTACGGTTTCGCCGGCGCGTCCGGCCGGTTCGGATCCGTGAGCTGGATGGTCCAGCTCTTCTGCTCGCCGGTGTCGACTTCGAAGAAGCCGTTGCGGTCGTAGCCACGGGCGAGACAATCCTCGATGCCGCGAATCGTGAACTCCGAATCGCGGGTGCACATCAGCGAACGGCCGCTCCACTCGCCGCCGCGCGTGTAGTCGACCGCGAAGACGTAGTAGAACCGCGCCGCCAGCGCGCCCTTGAGCAGCGTCTCGCAGGCCTTCGGCGCGAGATCCCACCAGCCCTCCGTCACCCAGCCCTGGGGATCGCGGTAGCCCAGCGAGATCCCGACCTTGCTGGCGGTCTGGTTGCACAGGCGCAGGTCCGCCTTGGCGGGGCTCGCGCCGAGGAGCGCGAGGCCGAGGACCGTGACTGCCGGGAGGAGCTGAGCCGCCGAGACGCGAGAGCTAATTGACGAGGATGATGCGGCAGTCGTTGACATTGGTACAGGTCGGACCGGGGTTCACGAGGTCGCCGAGGGCCGCGAAGAAGGCGGTGGAGTCGTTCTGCTCCAGCATCGCGGCCGGGTCGAGGCCGGCGGCCCGGGCCCGTTCGAGGGTCGTGGGGTCGACGAGGCCGCCCGCCGGGTCGGTGGCGAGGCCCCGCCCGCCGTCGGTCCCGTCGGTGTCGGCGCTGATGCCGAAGATGCCGGGCGCGCCGTCGAGCGCGACCGCCAGCGCCAGGGCGTATTCCTGGTTCGGGCCGCCATGGCCCTCGCCGCGGATGGTGACGGTGAGCTCGCCGCCGGAGATCAGCGCGACGCGCTTGCCGGCCGCCTTGTGGCGCTTGGCCGCGGCCGCGTGCTCGGCCGCGACCTCGCGGGCCTCGCCCTCCAGGTCGGCGCCCAGCAGGATCGGCTCGTAGCCGGCCGCGCGGGCCGCCTCGGCGGCGGCGTTCAGGGCGTCGATCGGCCGGGCGATGATGCGGTACTCGGCGCGGGCGAAGGCGGGATCGCCGGCCTTCGGCGTCTCGTTGTTGGGGTCGTTCAGGAGGCGCACCGCCTCCTCGGGCAGCGGGATGCCGCGCTTCTCGCAGATGGCCCGGGCATCGGCCAGGGTCGACGGATCGGGCACGGTCGGCCCGGAGGCGATGACCGCCGGATCGTCGAAGGGCACGTCGGAGATCGCCAGCGTCAGGACGCGCCGGGCATTGCGGGCCGCGAGGGCCAGGCGGCCGCCCTTGATCCGCGAGATGTGCTTGCGCACCGTGTTGATCTCGCCGATCGGCGCGCCGGACCGGAGCATCGCCCGGGTGATCGCCTGCTTCTCGATCAGCGTCAGGTCGCCGGCGGGGGCGATCCAGTTGGCCGAGCCGCCGCCCGAGAGCAGCACCAGGACCTCGTCGTCGGGCCCGGCCTCGGTGGCGAGCCGCAGCGCTTCGCGGGTCGCCGAGATGCCGGCCTCGTCGGGGACCGGGTGGCCCGCCTCGACCATGTGGATGCCCGGCGCTTCCTGCCCGTAGCCGTGCCGCGCCACCGCGAGGCCGACGATCCGGTCGTCACCCAGCCCGTGCTTCTGCCGGTAGAAGCGGCTCGCCACGGCGCTCATGCTGCCCGCGGCCTTGCCGGCGGCGAGGATGATCAGGCGGCCCGGGCTCGGCTCCGGCAGGTGCGGCGGCAGGCAGAGATCCGGATGGGCGGCGCGGATCGCGGCCGTGAGGATCGAATCGAGGAGCGCGCGCTGGTCCCGGGTGGCCGCGTCGGTGACGGGCGGAACGGTGTCGGTCATGGCGTCGAACGGGCTCCTCTCTCCATTGTGTCGCGCGATCCCCGCCCGTTTCTTCCCTGGGCGGCGGGCCCGTTTCTTGCCGTGAGCGCACGATTCTTGATAGGTGATCTGCCCGAGCGGCCGCGCGACGGCAAGCGCCATCGGTGCCCTCGCACAGATCTGAAGACCTCTCTGAAGACCTCGGAGCCCCGTGACCCGTCCGGAGACAGAATCGGCCGTCCCGCCCGCGCATCCCTGCGAGATCATTCCCGGCGACCCCGCCTGCGGCCTCGTCATCGCCTGCGACCACGCCTCGAACTTCGTGCCGCCGGACATCGCGCTCGGCGTGCCCGCGTCGGAATACGCCCGGCACATCGCCTACGACATCGGCGCGGCGGCGGTGACGCGGAGCCTCGCGGCGCAGCTCGGCGCCCCGGCGATCCTGACGAACTTCTCCCGCCTCATCATCGACCCGAATCGCGGGCGCGCCGATCCGACGCTTGTGATGCGCCTGTCCGACGGCGCCGTCGTGCCGGGCAATGCCCGGATCGACGAGGCCGGGAAGCAGGCCCGGATCGCGCGCTTCTACGCGCCGTTCGACGCGGCCATCGACGACGCGATCGCCGCCGCGCAGGCTGCGGGCCGGCCGCCCGTGCTCCTGACCATGCACAGCTTCACGCCCTACTGGCGCGGGATCGCGCGGCCCTGGCAGGTCGGGATCCTGTACGACCGGGACGACCGCTTCGCCCGCCCGCTGATCCGCGCGCTGGAGGCCGATCCGGCCGGGCTCACCGTCGGCGACAACGCGCCCTACGGCGGCGGCCTGCCGGGCGACACGATCGACCGCCACGCCACCGCGCGGGGCCTCGCGAACGCCCTGGTGGAGATCCGCCAGGACCTGATCGCCGGCGCGGACGGCCAGGCGGAGTGGGCGGCGCGCTTCGCCCGCGTGCTGCGCCCGCTCCTCGCGGCTTGATCTCCGCCGGGCCGACCCCGAAATCGGGTGTGGGCCGCCCGACCCGAAGAGAGTTGTGACCGATGAGCGAGATCGATCCCAGGACCCAGACGGAACTCGAGGCCGCGGTCTTCCGCCGCCTCGTCGCGCATCTGCGCAACCGGACGGATGTGCAGAACATCGACCTGATGAACCTGGCGGGATTCTGCCGGAACTGCCTGTCGAACTGGCTGAAGGACGCCGCCGACGAGACGGGCGTCGCGCTGACCAAGGACGAGAGCCGCGAGGCGGTCTACGGGATGCCCTACGCTGAGTGGAAGGCGCGCTTCCAGACGGAGGCGAGTGCGGAGCAGCAGGCGGGCTTCTCGGCCGCGCAGGCCAAGGACCATTGATGCGGCGGCCGGACGGCGGCGAATCGGCTAAGCTTCCGGTAAGGCGCGCCCGTTAACCACGGGTCCAGGGCGCAATTGCGCCGTGCATTCGGGAGAGCCCCATGAACGCCCATTCGATGCCCACCGCCGCGCAGCGGCCCGGCGGCGACGTCTCGTCGGCCGAGGGTGTGGCCGCCGACGAGCTGAAGCAGTTCATCGAGCGCCTGGAGCGCCTCGAGGAGGAGAAGGCCGGCATCATGGGCGACATCAAGGAGGTGTTCGCCGAGCTGAAGGGTCGGGGCTTCGACGCGAAGGCCGTCCGGACGATCCTGCGCATCCGCAAGCAGGACCACAGCGAGCGCCAGGAGCAGGAGGCGATCCTCGAGCTCTACATGCAGGCCCTCGGCATGGCGTAGCCGGAACGGGCGGCGAGAAGGCCGCCCGGTCCGCGCCTGCCGCATCCGACGGAGCCGCACAGCGGCGGGGGCCGGAAGCAGGAAGGCGATGTCCGACAAGGCGACGGTCGGCAACAGCGAGCGGGTGTCGATGCCCCCCGGCCCGTTTCGGGCCGTCGATGGCCGGCATGGTCGCGGCGCTCAAGGGGCTGCCGCGAAGCCTCACGGCGATGAAGAGCCGGACCGAGCACGCAGTGCGGACACGCCGCGGACGGAAGCTCCGCGCGACCGATCCGCGTCACGATCCCGAGCCGTGACAGGCGCGTGACGGATCCTCGGGACCGTGTCCCGAGGATCCGTCGGACAGAGCCCCCTCCCCCCGAGGGAGAGGAAACAGCCTCAGGCGGCGCGCTTGGCGCGGTTCAGCAGCTTGCGATTGACCAGCACCTCGGCGATCTGGATCGCGTTGAGGGCCGCGCCCTTGCGCAGGTTGTCCGAGACACACCAGAAGTTCAGGCCGTTCTCCACCGTCGCGTCCTCGCGGATGCGCGAGATGTAGGTCGCGTCCTCGCCGGCCGCCTCGTGGGGAGTCATGTAGCCGCCGTTCTCGCGCTTATCGATCACCAGCACGCCGGGGGCGGCGCGCAGGATCTCGGTCGCCTTCTCGGCCGTGAGCGGCTGCTCGAACTCGACGTTCACCGATTCCGCGTGACCGATGAAGACCGGCACGCGGACCGCGGTCGCCGTCAGCTTGATCTTCGGGTCGAGCATCTTCTTGGTCTCGGCGACCATCTTCCACTCTTCCTTCGTGTAGCCATCCTCCATGAACACGTCGATGTGGGGGATGACGTTGAAGGCGATGCGCTTCGTGAACTTGCCGCCCTGCTTGATCTCGCCGGCGGTGAACACGGCGCGGGTCTGATTGAACAGCTCGTCCATCGCCTCCTTGCCGGCGCCGGAGACCGACTGGTAGGTCGACACGACGACGCGCTTGATCGTGGCCGCCTCGTGGAGGGGCTTCAGCGCGACGACCAGCTGGGCGGTCGAGCAGTTCGGGTTGGCGATGATGTTGCGCTTGGTGAAGCCCACCACCGCGTCGGCGTTCACCTCGGGCACGATCAGCGGCACGTCGGCGTCGTAGCGGAACGCCGACGAGTTATCGATGACCACGCAGCCCTGCTGGCCGATGCGGGGCGACCACTCCTTCGACGCCTCGCCGCCGGCCGACATCAGGCAGATGTCGGTGTCGGAGAAGTCGTACGTGTCCAGCGTTTTGACCTTGAGCGTCTTGTCGCCGTAGGAGACTTCCTGACCCTGGCTGCGGCGCGAGGCCAGCGCCACGACCTCGTCGGCGGGGAAAGCCCGCTCGGCCAGGATATCGAGCATCTCGCGGCCCACGTTGCCCGTGGCGCCGACGACGGCGACCTTGTAACCCATCTCTCGTCTCCGCGCGGAAAACCCCGACCGATCCGGGTGCCGCGCCTGTGCCAGTACAATCGGCCGAAGGATCGTTCGTGCCGGACGCGCCCGCCAAACGGGCGCGGCCGCAGACCCCGTCCTCCGCGGAGGTGGGGGCGACGGCCGGGTCGAGCAAGGCGCGCAAGGGCGCGCGCTGTCAAGGCCGCCGACGGCGCAACACTCGATTCACCCTGCCCCCGGAAACCCGGTGACGGCCTCGGGCCGGCAGAGGGAATTCAATCCTTCGGCGCGACGCTGGCGTCCACCCCGCGGCCTCCCGCCGCCACGGAGCACGCCCCTGACCGGAACAGCGCCCCTCGTCGATGGGATCGGGCTCGGCGTGCCGGGCGGCCGGGCCGCCCGCGCGCCGGACGCCCCGGTCTCCACGGGATCTCTCGGCCTGCGCATCGCCCTCGCCGCGGCGACGATCGCCGTCCTGTGGGCCCTCCCCCGCTGGCCCGGCGAGACCCCGGCCTCCGCGCCCGCGCCGCCGCCGGCCGCGGAAACCGTCTTCGTCCCGTCGGTCCAGGCCTCGCCGGCGCCGCCCGCGGCCTCGGTCGCCCAGTTCGGGCTCGCGGAACCCGGGCTCGATCCGGTGCGCGTGTCCGCCCGCGTCGATCCGCGGACCGGGCTGCGCGAGGACACCCTCATCCGGGGCGACGTCGCGGCGATCGAGGCGCCGGCCCTGCGGGTCCAGCTCACCCGCGGGCCCCGCTCGGGCGCACCGCCGACGCTCTTCGTCCTCATGGCCCGGCGCGCCGCGAATGGTCCGGCCCTCGACCGGCCGGCCCTGGCGGTGGCCCGGACCGGCGCTCGCGATCAGATCCGCACCAAGTTCGGTGCGGTCGAGACCCTGGAGGTGACCTTCGCGGGCCCCACGCAGCGGACCTGCACCGGCTTCGTCACGCGCGACACGGCTTTCCAGCTCGACGGATGGCTCTGCGCGCCCCTCGCGCGCCCGCCGGAGCCGCAGTCCCTCGGCTGCATGCTCGACGCGCTGAGCCTCGTAGACCTCGCCGATGCCGCCACGACGGCGGCCTTCTCGGTCGCGCCCGATCCGGCGGGCGCGTGCCCGGCATCGGCCGTGACAGAGCCACCCGGGAGGGTCGGATCGCTAATCCGGCGGCCGCAAAATAAAAAATGAGGCCGGAGTGTGGCAAAACGCACAAGCTCAGCCATAAGGGCGGAACAACAGCCTCGCCCAAGCGTCTTATCGTCAAAGGCGGCGAACTGTTAAGCTTCGGTCGCCATACTGATGGCACTCAAGGACAAGGTTGGCCATGCGCTCGCTCAAGATCGCCCTTCTCGGCGTCGTCGCCGCCACCGGCCTCGGCGCTCTGGCCTCCGCGCCGGCCCAGGCTCAGGATGGCTACGTCCCCGGCCCGATCTACCGGGTCAGCCGGCCACTCCCGATCCGCGTGCGCCCGCGCAGCTGGCTCGATGCCGGCAACGTGCCGCTGACCTCGAACGTTCCGGGCGCCGGCGGCTCGCGCAACCCGGCCCTGAACCCCTACCTGATCGCGGCGTCCAACCAGCTGACCCCGCCCTACGGCCCGACGGACCGCTTCGGCCGCGGCATCCTGCCGGATCCGATCACCAATGGGCCGTTCATCGGCGCCCGCTCCTCGGCGATCCGCAACGTCGACCTCTCCTTCGTCGACCGGCTGGACCCGACCTCGCCGCTCTACGGCCGCCCCTACTGAGCGGCCCGACAAGGCAGCATCACGTTCGCGAAGCGCGGGTCCTCGGGCCCGCGTTTTTCGTTGGCGGGCATGCCCGGCCACGCCTTCACCGGGGCCGGATATCCTGTATGCCAAGTGTCGCGGGAGCGCGTGGGCTGCCGAGACCGGGAACTGAGCGATGAAGCCGTTCGACTGGGTGACCGGGTATCCGTCGCTGCGGATGCCGATGTTCGGGCGCAACTGCGTGGCGACCTCGCACGCGCTGGCGGCGCAGGCCGGCATCCAGATGCTCCAGGCCGGCGGCAACGCAGTCGATGCCGCGATCGCCACGGCGGCCGCCAAGACCGTCACCGAGCCGTGCAGCAACGGTCTCGGCTCCGACGCCTTCTGCATCCTGTGGGACGGGAAGGCGCTGCACGGCCTCAACGCTTCCGGCGGGGCGCCGGCCGCCTGGAGCCGGGACTACTTCCTGAAGAAGTACGGCGCCGGCGAGCGGCCGCCGATGCGCGGCTGGGACTCGGTCACCGTGCCGGGCGCGGTCGCCGCCTGGGCGGCGCTGAGCGAGCGCTTCGGCCGCCTCCCCTTCGCCGACCTGATGCAGCCCGCGATCCGCATCGCCGAGCGGGGCTACCTCGCGCCGGTAGTGGTCCAGCAGAAATGGGCGGCCGCGGCCCGGATCGAGGCGATCACCCGCCAGCCGGGCTTCTCGGAGTTCTTCCTGCCGCGGGGCCGGGCGCCGGATGTCGGCGAGCTGGTGACCTTCCCGGGCGCCGAGAAGACCCTTCGGCTGATCGGCGAGACCAAGGGCGAGGCCTTCTACCGGGGCGAGATCGCCGAGGCGATCGCCGCGCACGCGCGGGCCAACGGCGGCGCGATGACCGCCGCCGACCTCGCGGCGTTCCGCCCCGAATGGGTCACGCCGACCGCGAAGGACTATCACGGCTACACGCTGCACGAGATCCCGCCGAACGGCCAGGGTATCGCGGCGCAGATCGCGCTGGGCCTCCTCGAGCAGTTCGACCTCGGCGCCCTGCCGGTCGATGGGCCGGAGTCGCAGCACCTGCAGATCGAGGCGATGAAGCTCGCCTTCAGCGACACCTACCGGTACGTCGCCGACCCCCGCGGGATGGAGGTGACGCCGGAGGCCATGCTCGACCCCGCTTACCTCGCGGAGCGCGCCAAGCTGATCGACCGGAACCGCGCCCAGGTCTTCGGGCCGGGCAAGCCGCCCGCGGGCGGCACGATCTACCTCACCGCGGCCGACGAGTCCGGCATGATGGTGAGCTTCATCCAGTCGAACTTCATGGGCTTCGGCTCCGGCGTGGTCGTCCCGGGCTGGGGCATCTCCCTGCAGAATCGCGGCTACGGCTTCGTGCTCGATCCGGAGAGCCCCAACGTGGTGGCGCCCGGCAAGCGCCCGTTCCACACCATCATCCCGGGCTTCCTCAAGAAGGACGGAGCCCCGGTGATGAGCTTCGGCGTGATGGGCGGCAACATGCAGCCGCAGGGGCACGTCCAGACGCTGGTGCGGATGATCGACCACGGCCAGAACCCGCAGGCGGCCTGCGACGCGCCGCGGTGGCGGGTGAACGAGGGCCTGGACATCAACGTCGAGGCGGCGATGCCGCGCGCGACCCTGGAGCGCCTGAAGGCCCTCGGCCACGAACTCGAGGTGATCGAGGACAGCTACCAGGATTTCGGCGCCGGCCAGTTCATCTGGCGGATGGGCGATCCCGCCGTCGAGGGCTACGTGGCCGCGAGCGACCCGCGCCGCGACGGGCAGGCCGTGGTCTGGTGACGCGCTACTTGACCTGCACGCTGTCCACCACCTGGCGGAACTTGGCGAGGACGCCGTCGCGCTGATCCTGCCGCACGACGCCGAGGGCGCGGACGTAGCCGTCCGGTGCGAACCGGATGGTCTGCATGACCACAACGGGCTGGTTGGTCGGCTGATCGAGGGCGCGGGCCACGATCTCGTGCCAGTCGACGCCGTTCGAGCGGTAGCTCTGCGCCCGCTCGATGACGAAGTCCTTGAGGGTCTGATTGGACGCTAGGGCGGCGCGGGCGAAGCCGTCCCGCTGCTCGGCCCCGGGCGGCTGCTGCACGGCCTGCGCGAGGACGAGGATCGGCTGTTCCAGATTCTGCATCTGGTCCTTCGGGCCGCTGGTGAGGAGGACCGAGTTGCCGGCCATCACCCGCACGGGCCGGAAGCCCGCCATGTCGGCGATGTGGAAGGGCAGCGCGTCGACCTGCTGGGTCAGCGACAGGGCCGGCCGGAGGGTGACGCCGGTCACCATCTTGCGCATCGAGGCCTCGGTCTCGGCGTCGGGCAGTGCCTGGGCGATGATCAGCCCGGTCACGGTCGGCGTTCCGACGACGAGGATCCACTTCCGGATCGCCGGCGCGGACGAGCCGGGATCGGCGGGCTGCTCACCGGTGTAGAGCATGCCCTCGTTGTCGCCGATCTTGACCTCCTCGCGCTTCTCGACCGCGAAGCCCTGGCTGAGCAGGTTGGCGTCGGTGAAGCCGCTGACGAGCTCGGCGAAGGCGTTCGCGGGCAATTCGACGACCGACACGGTAGCGCCACCCTCTTTCCGCTCGAAGCCCGAGAAGCGCCGCGACAGCGACATGTCGGCGGGCGGGTCGAAGCCGAAGCGCGAGCCCGCGGGATAGACGGGATCGCCGGCCCGGGCGGCCGAGCCGAGGCTGGCCGCCAGCGCGGCTGCGCACAGAACCCGTCCGAGACGCAGCGTCAGGTTGCGCATCCGCATCGAAAACCGGTTCTCCTGGTGGACCCAACTTTGGGTTAGTCCGCACCCGATGGGTCTGCCGGGCGACCTGTTCTGTCAAGCCGGCAACGCGGCGCGCCTGCGTTCACGATGAAGGGAAAGCGCGAGCGCGGCGGCGGCGGCGATCCCGACGCCGTAGGCGAGGAGATTCCACGGCGAGAAGATGGAGCCGAGGAGGAGCTGACCCGGCAGGGTCGTCCGGAAGGCGTCGAGGGCCGGCGTGTGGACGAGCCGGCTGCTCTCGATGAGCGCGGCGGCCGCGAAGGCGGCGATCAGGCAGGAGCGCAGGCCCCAGCTGCCGGGTCGCAGGGCCGCGACCAGAAGGAACAGCATCGCCCCCCACAGGATCCCGCCGCCGTAATGGTGGATCGCGAGCGGCAGGCCCCAGTGCGGCACGCGCAGCAGAAGGCCGAGGGCGATCACCGCGGCCGCGAGGCCGAGATGGGTCGCGCGGGCCATCGGCAGCTCCCGACGCGCGGGCGCGGCCGGCACGGCCGGCCAGGTCGCGATGCCGTTCACCCGCGCGACCAGCGTGTAGGACACGATCATCAGCAGGAACCAGGACGAGAGCTTGGCCACCGGGACGATGGACCAGTGCTGCCGCTGGTTCGGGTAGAGCCACGTGCCGGACAGCGTGCCGAGATTCTCGGCGAACCAGATGAACAGCGCGACGAGCAGCAGGCCGAGCAGGAGCGGCATGGTGCGGTGCTCCCGCCAGACCTTGAAGTACACGGTCGCGGGGGCGAAGGCCGCGACCGCGACCGCGATGAGTCCGACACGCAGGTCGATGCCGCGATGATCGATGAGGAAATTGACGTAGATCGCCACCGACAAGACCGCGAGCAGGCGCAGGCTCGGGTGCCGCGTGAACCGGAAATCGAACAGGCGCCAGACGCGGGCGAGGTAGCTGCCGACCGCGGCGTACATGAAGCCCGTGAACAGCGGGACGCCGCCGAGCCGGAACAGGTTCGCCTCCGGGTAGACCCAGCTGCCGATCGCGGTCTTGTGGATCTCCATGGCCGTGCCGATGACGTGGAAGACCAGGATCACCCGGGCCTCCGACCATGTCTCCATCCGCAGCCGCAGCATCGCGACCTGGAGCACGAGGGCGGCGAGGAACAGCGCGTCGTACCGGGCGACGGGCGCGTGGGCCGGCCAGACGAGGCGGGTGCCGAGCATGAGCGCCAGGAGCAGGCCGCCGAACAGGCAGGCCCAGCCCTGCTTGAGCCCGAACCGGACGAACTCGTAGAGCCCGGCCGTGACGCGCCCGCGCGCCAGGACCGCCTCCTGGAGGCGGGCCTCGGCCGCGACGAAGCCGGCGAGCGCCGGCCACTGCGCTGCCGCGCTGACGCGCCCGCCCGGGATCGCCGGCGGCATCGCGGTCGGCACCGGCTCCGGGTCCCGCTCGCGCGTCATGGCGTGTCGCGCATCATGGCGTGGCCGGCACCGTGACGCGTCGCAGGGTGAGATTGCAGCGGCCGCCCGGCGGCAGGAACCCGGGCCCGTCCGCCGCTTTTAGCAGGTCGCCGTCCGGGTAGAGCCGGTCGATGCCGTGGAAGACGAGCCGCGAGGCGCCACCCATCACCAGTGCGTCGCCGGCCTGCAGCCGGACCGAGCGGGTCGGGTCGGACCGGCTCGGACCGCCGTAGCGGAACAGGGCCGCCGCGCCGAGGGACAGCGACACGACCGGCGCGGCGAGATCCGCCTCGTCGCGGTCCTGGTGGAGGCCCATGCGGGTCCCCGGCGCGTAGATGTTGATGAGGCAGGCTTCCGGTGGGGCCGGATAGGCCGCCAGCGTCTCCCAGGCCACGTAAGCGGTCGGCGGCAGGGCCGGCCAGGGTCGACTGGTCTCGGGATGGTGCGGCTGGTAGCGGTAGCCCGCGACGTCGGAGACCCAGCCGAGGGGTCCGGCATTCGACATCCGCACCGAGAACGGCTTGCCGGTGCGGGGCATGCGCGGCGTCACGGGCGGCGCCTCGGCGAGAACCGCGGCGATCTCCGCGGCGAGCCGCGCGCGGGCCGCCGCGTCGAGGAAGCCCGGATGGTGGATCAGGCCCGGTGCGAGTTCCGTCGCCACTCAGCGGTCCGCGTCGACGACCTGCTCCAGCACGGTCTTGGAGGCGACCGTGGTGTCGGCGTTCAGGCGGTAGAGCAGCGGCACGCCGGTCCGGATCTGGAGATCGGGCACCTGCGCCTCGGTCAGCCTGTCGAGGACCATCACCAGGGCGCGGAGCGAGTTCCCGTGGGCCGCCACAAGGACCCGCTGCCCGGCCATCACGCGCGGCAGGATTGTCGCGACGTAGCAGGGCAGAACCCGCGCGGCCGTGTCCTTCAGGCTCTCGCCGCCGGGCGGCCGCACGTCATAGCCCCGGCGCCAGGCGTGGACCTGCGCGTCGCCCCAGCGGGCGCGGGCCTCGTCCTTGTTGAGGCCGGAGAGGTCGCCGTAATCGCGCTCGTTGAGGGCGCGCGCGCGCAGGACCGGGATCTCTGAGAGGCCCATCTCCTCGAGGATCAGCGCGCAGGTCCGCTGCGCGCGGACCAGCTCGGAGGTGAAGGCCACGTCGAACCCGTAGCCGTCCCTCTTGAGGCCGCGCCCGGCGGCCCGGGCCTCGGCGACGCCGCGCTCGGTGAGGTCCGGGTCGCGCCAGCCGGTGAACAGGTTCTGCAGGTTCCACTCGCTCTGGCCGTGCCGGACGAGGACGAGGAGCCGCTCCATCGCCGTCGCGCCGCCGGTCACAGGCCGAGCACGTCGGTCATGGTGTAGAGCCCCGGCGGCTTGGGATGCGCCCAGAGCGCGGCCTTGACGGCGCCCGTGGCGAACAGGCCCCGGTCGGCGGCGTGGTGGCTGATCGTCAGGCTCTCGCCGGTGCCGGCGAAGATCACGCTGTGGTCGCCGACGACGCTGCCGCCCCGCAGGGTGGCGAAGCCGATATCGCCGGGCCGGCGGGCGCCGGTATGCCCGTCCCGGGTCGAGACCCGGACGGCCTTCAGGTCGACGCCGCGGCCCTCGGCGGCGGCCTCGCCGAGCATCAGCGCGGTGCCGGAGGGGGCGTCCACCTTCATGCGGTGGTGCATCTCGGCGATCTCGATGTCGAACTCGTCGCCGAGGGCCTTGGCGACTCGCCGGACCAGCGCGGCCATCAGGTTGATGCCGAGCGACATGTTGCCCGACTGCACGATGCGGGCGTGGTACGAAGCCGCCTTCAGCTTGGCGAAATCGTCCTCCGAGAGGCCGGTCGTGCCGACGACGTGGACGATGCGCGCCTGGGCGGCGAGCTCGGCGAAGGCGACCGTGGCGGCCGGCGCGGTGAAGTCGAGGACGCCGTCGGCGCCCGCGAAGGCCGTGAGGGCGTCGTCGGTGACGGGAACGTCGAGGGGTGGCAGCCCGGCGAGGACGCCGGCGTCCTGGCCGAGCGCCGGCGAGCCGTCGCGCTCGATCGCCGCTGAGAGCGTGCAGCCCTCGGCCTGCGCCACCGCGCGGATCAGCATCCGCCCCATGCGCCCGTCGGCGCCGACCACCACGAGCCGCATCCCGTTCCCCAGCTTGCCGTCTCAGGCGGGCAGGAACGCGGCCGCGCCGGCCCCACCCCTGCCCGCATCGCTGTCCGGGCTTCCGCTCCGCCGCGCGGGCGGCGGGAGCCCGGGCGCTCTCACTCCTTCTCGGGGGCGATCTGCTCGAGCCCGCCGATATGCTTCTGCGCGTAGAGCGGCAGGCCGATCTGCTTGATCAGCTCGAGCTGGGTCTCGAGGAAGTCGATGTGACCCTCCTCGTCCTCGGCCAGATCCTCGAAGAGGCGCTTCGACACGCGGTCGTTGATCGAATCGCAGTACTTCGCGGCCTCGAGGTAGAGGCTGCGGGCCTCGTTTTCGGCGGCGAGATCGGATTCCAGGATCTCCTGGACGTTCTGGCCGATCCGCAGTGGGTCGAGCTCCTGCAGGTTCGGGAACCCGTCGAGGAACAGGATCCGGTCGATGAACCGGTCGGCGTGGTTCATCTCCTCGATCGATTCCTTGCGCCAGAACTTCGCCAGCTCGACGTAGCCCCAGTCATTGAGCATGCGGAAATGCAGCCAGTACTGGCTGACGGCGGTCAGCTCGCTGCGCAGGCCGCGATTCAGATACTCGATGACCTTGGTGTCGCCCTTCATGCCCCCGTACTCCTTACCGTGCTCTCAGGCGGGGGGTAGAAGCATCAGGCCGCGACTCCCTCATCCGCAGTTTGGAATTTCACCAAACTACAGGCGTTCGCGCAAGCCGTCGTGCAAGCATGGCTGCTCTCTGCCGCCGCGGCCTCGCCCAGCGCGGTCTGCATGATCGCGCGGATCGTGCGGGCGCAGCGCCCGCATTTCGGGCTGCAGCCAAGGCAGGCGTAGACCTGCGCGGGCGTGCGCGGGCAGCCGGGTCCGGGGGCGAGGCAGCCGCGCACGGCGCCGTCCGATAAGACGTTACAAGAACAGACGATCATGCGCGCCGCAAATCCCGTCATCCCCGTGCCCGCCGCGGTCGTCGACGACCGTCCGGGGCACCCGCGCCAGTTTAGAAGAATTGAAAAGTAGCTTGCTTTTCAATACCTTATTGGTCGCGGTCGACATGGCACCGCCGCCCGCGCGGGTCAAGGGCGTGCGATCTAAGTGCGCCCCAACTGTCAGATCGGGCCGTCAGCGGGCGAGTTCGCGCAGGCCGAGCCGGATGAGCACCTTGGCCTCGGCGCCCTCCCCCGCACCCTTGAGCGCGGCCGCGATGGCGGCGGCGGCCTGGACCTGCGGGTAGCCGAGATTGACCAGGGCCGAGACGGCGTCCGCCACCGGCTGCGGGGCGGCGCCCTCCTCGACGGCCCCCGCAAGGGCGACCAGCGCGGGATCGACGGGCGCGAAGGCCGGGGCCTTGTCCTTGAGCTCGGCGGCGAGCCGGGCGGCGAGGCGCGGCCCGACGCCCGGGGCCCGGCTGATCGAGCCCTTGTCGCCGGTGGCGATGGCGCTCGCCAGCGCCTCGGGCTCCAGCACGGACAGAACGCCGAGCGCCACCCGCGCGCCGACCCCCTGGACGGTCTGGAGCAGGCGGAACCACTCGCGCTCGGCGTCCGAGCGGAAGCCGTAGAGGCGGATCATGTCCTCGCGGACGTGGGTCTCGATCGACAGCGCCGCGGGCTCGCCGACCTTGGGCATGCGCTGCAGGGTCCGCGCCGAGCAGTGAACGATGTAGCCGACCCCCGACACGTCGAGGATCACGAAATCCTCGCCGAACGAGTCCACGACGCCCTTGAGCTTGCCGATCATGCCACGCCTGCCGCTACCTCGGCTTGCCTACAGAACCGCGGCGGCCTTCGCCAGACGTGCTTGAGCGCGCAGGGAGATCATGAAATCACGGGCCCGCGCCGGCCGAGCTTGGCCGGTCACGGGGGGATGACATGCGCGCGCCACTTCTTGTCCTGATCGGCTTGCTCTGCGCCGGCCCGGCCCGGGCGGCGGACAACCCGGCGGCCCCGCCCGCGCCGGTCGCGCCGAGCGCGGATCCGACGCAGGTCCGGCCCGGCAGCTACGTCCTCGATCCGGATCACGGCAAGGTCACGTGGTCGGTCTCGCATCTCGGCTACTCGACCTATTACGGCCAGTTCACCGGCCTGAGCGGCACGCTCCAGCTCGACCCGAAGGCGCCCGAGAAGAGCCGCCTCGAGGTGACCGTGCCGCTCGGCGGCGTCATCACCGGCAGCACCCGGCTGAACGAGCACCTCGCGGCCCCGGATTTCTTCGACACGGCCAAGTTCCCGAGCGCCACCTTCACCGCCACCAAGGTCGAGCCCACCAGCCCGACCACCGCGCGGATCACCGGCAACCTCAACCTGCGGGGGACGGTCCGGCCGTTCGCGATCGACGCCACCTTCAACCAGGCCGGCATCCACCCTGTGGACCAGCGCTACACCGTAGGCTTCGACGGGCGCGCGGTCGTCAAGCGCTCGGATTTCGGCATCAACGCCTACCTGCCGCAGCTCGGCGACGAGGTGAGCCTGCGCATCGAGGGCGAGTTCAAGGCCGCGCCCTGACGGCCGGTCCGTCCGCCGACCGCGCGCCGACCGCGCGCCGACGCGGCGGGTGACGCCCCGTCGCCGGACGTGTAGTCAGCCGCCGTCGCGGCGTCGCGGCGAGGGGCGCGCCCAAGGGAACGCGCGTCTCCCGGTCGGCGCCCGGCATCGTCGCGAAGGTGCGGGCGCGCCACCGCGCCGATCGATGCTTACCCTGGAGGTCTCAGCCGTGCGGCGTGTCGGTGTCCCCACCCTTGCCCTGACGCTAGCCCTGACGCTGAATCTCGCGGGGACGGCCGCCGCGCAGGTGCCCGCCGCGCCGGCCAATCCGGCCGCGCCGGCCTCGGCCCTCGACAATTACGCCTCGGCGGCGGCCACGACCATCATCGCCGAGCAGGCCTGCCCGGGCGTGCAGGTCCGGGCCGGCCAGCTGACGACGCTCCGCCTCGCGGCACGCGTCAATGCCGGGCAGGAGGCGATCCTGGAGGAGAAGCTGCGCACCCGCGCCACGCAGGTGCGCCAGCAGCTCGCCGCCGACGGCCGGGAGACGTGGTGCGCGCAGACCCTCGCCGCCTTCGGCCCGGCGGGCAGCGTCGCGAAGGGCATCCTGGCGACCGGCGCGCCGATCCGGTGACACCGCCCGGCAGGCCGCCGCGGATTGACACCGCGCCGCCGCGCCCGTACTGAGCCCGCATGGCGCGCGGCCTCAGCTGGGGTCCGCGCGTTTCGCGTTGTCCGGGCCGAACGCCCGTTCAATGACTTCAAACAAGAAGCCGGTCCAGGGGCAGCCGCCCCGGAGGCCGTTCGAGAACACGAGAGAACGATGTTCGCAGTCATCAAGACGGGCGGTAAGCAGTACCGCGTCGCCGCCAACGACACCATCACCATCGCCTCCCTGGCGGGCGAGGCCGGCGAGGCCGTGACCTTCGGCGAGGTCCTCCTGTTCGCCGACGGCGCGGGCGCGACCCAGGTCGGCGCCCCGACCCTGTCGGGCATCAGTGTCACGGGCGAGATCGTGCGCCACGGCCGCGACAAGAAGGTCATCGCCTTCAAGAAGCGCCGCCGGCAGAACTCCCGCCGCAAGCGCGGCCATCGCCAGGACCACACGGTCGTGCGCATCACCGGCATTTCGGCCTGACGCACGCCAGACGCTGGGCGCGTACGGTCCTGAGGGACCGATCCGCGACCGCATCCACGCCACTCAGAATTCGGAGCTCATCCCATGGCACACAAGAAGGCTGGCGGCTCGTCCCGCAACGGTCGCGACTCGGAAGGCCGGCGCCTCGGCGTCAAGAAGTTCGGCTCGGAGGCCGTCATTCCGGGCAACATCATCGTGCGTCAGCGCGGCACCAAATGGCATCCCGGCGCCAATGTCGGCATGGGTAAGGACCACACGATCTTCGCGCTGGTACCGGGCCATGTCCGCTTCGAGACGCGCCGCGGGCGCGCCTTCGTAGGTGTTACCCCGCTGGCCGAGGCCGCGGAATAAGAGGCGGGCGCCCTGAGTGGCGAAGCTGGCGTCCCGCCCGGTGTCCCACACCGGACCGGAGACGTCGTTGCCGAGCCCCTGACGGGCCAGGTCGGACGGAACACCGGGGAGGATGGGACGCCATCCTCCCCTTCGTCGTCTTGAGGCGGTGCCCCGGAGCCGGGAGCGCCGCCCTGCGAGGGCACGATGTTCCCCGATCTGACCCGTGATGACGTTTTCCGGATCGAGACGCGGCGGCTGTGGCTGCGCTGGCCGACCGCCAAGGACAGGGACGCGATCCTGAAGCTGGCCGGCGACCCGTCGGTCGCCGCGATGCTGGCGCGGGTGCCGCACCCGCTCCCGGCCCCGGAGGTGGACGCGTTCCTGCTGCAGGCGCGCTCGCGAAACGCCGCCGGTTCGGCGCTCACGCTCGCCCTCGCGCCGCGGGCGGCGCCCGGCAGCCTCGTCGGTGTGATCAGCATCGAGGGGCGGACCGACGGGTCGCCGGAACTCGGCTACTGGCTCGGGCAGCCCTACTGGGGCAGCGGCCTGATGGCCGAGGCCGTGACGGCCCTGTGCCACGCGTTCTTCGCCTATACGGGCGGGACGGAACTCGCCGCCTCGGCCCGCACGGTCAATCCGGCGTCCCGGCGTGTGCTGGAAACCTGCGGCTTCGCGCAGGCCGGCAGCGCGATCCGGCCCTTTCCGGCGCGCGGCGCGGACCTTCCGGTCGATCTCTTCAGCCTCGACCGGCAGCGCTGGCAGACTCCGCCGTCCGAGCCGGCGATGACGCGGGCCGCCTGAGGCGGCCCCGCGGCGCCGGACTGGCCGGCGGCCGCCGACAGGGTGATGGTGCGGGTCGCGAATCCGCACCCGACAAAGGATTCAGGTCGTGAAGTTCCTCGACGAAGCCAAGGTCTATGTCCGCTCCGGTGATGGCGGTCCCGGCTGCGTCTCGTTCCGGCGGGAGAAATTCATCGAGTTTGGCGGACCGAACGGCGGTGACGGCGGCCGCGGCGGCGACGTCTGGGTCGAGTGCGTCGAGGGTCTCAACACCCTGATCGACTACCGCTACCAGCAGCACTTCAAGGCCAAGAAGGGCGAGCACGGCATGGGCTCGAACTGCCACGGCGCCAACGGCGCCGACACGGTCCTGAAGGTCCCGGCCGGCACGCAGATCTTCTCCGAGGACGGCGAGACGCTGCTCGCCGACCTGACCGAGGTCGGCCAGAAGATCCGCCTCGCCAAGGGCGGCAACGGCGGCTTCGGCAACGCCTACTTCACGACCTCCACGAACCGGGCCCCGAAACACGCCAATCCCGGCCTGGAAGGCCAGGAGATGTGGATCTGGCTACGGCTCAAGCTGATCGCCGATGCCGGCCTCGTCGGCCTCCCGAATGCCGGCAAGTCGACCTTCCTGGCGAGCGTCACCGCGGCGAAGCCGAAGATCGCCGACTACCCGTTCACGACCCTGCATCCCGGCCTCGGCGTGGTCCGCTCGGACGGGCGCGAGTTCGTGCTCGCCGACATCCCGGGCCTGATCGAGGGCGCCCACGAGGGCGTCGGCCTCGGCGACAGGTTCCTCGCCCACGTCGAGCGCTGCCGGGTGCTGCTGCACCTCGTGGACGGCACGAGCGAGCATGCGGGCAAGACCTACAAGCTGGTTCGCGGCGAGATCGAGGCCTACGGCAACGGCCTCGCGGAGAAGCCCGAAGTCGTGGCACTCTCGAAGGCCGACGCGCTCGACGCCGACACGCTCAAGAGCCAGGTGGCCAAGCTGAAGCGCGCCGCCGGGCGCGCGCCGCTGGTCCTGTCCTCGGCGAGCCGCAAGGGCGTTCCCGAGGCGCTGCGCGCGCTTCAGGCCGAGATCGATGCCAGCGCCGAAGCCGAGCGGAAGCCGGCGGCCGCCTGGCAGCCGTAGCCCTCGACCGACTGTTCAAAGGGCGGGTCTTGGTTCACACCCCCCCGAACGCGCCGTCCCGCAAGAATCATGATCCCTGCCCTCGAAGAATTCCGCCGCGTGGTCATCAAGGTCGGCTCGGCCCTGCTGGTCGACCGCAGTGCCGGCCGCCTGCGCCACGCTTGGCTCGCCGCGCTGGCCGAGGACATCGCGGAGCTGCACGGGCGCGGCGTCGACGTCCTGGTCGTGTCCTCGGGCAGCATCGCCCTCGGCCGGACGGTGCTGGGCCTGCCGCCCGGCGTCCTGCGCCTGGAGGAGAGCCAGGGCGCGGCCTCGGTGGGGCAGATCACGCTGGCGCGCCACTGGGCCGAGGCGCTGGGCCATCACGGCATCGTCGCCGGCCAGATTCTCGTGACGCCGCAGGATACCGAGGAGCGCCGCCGCTACCTCAACGCCCGCGCCACTGTGCTGAAACTCCTGGAGATGCGCGCGGTGCCGGTCGTGAACGAGAACGACACGGTGGCGACCTCGGAGATCCGCTACGGCGACAACGACCGGCTCGCCGCCCGGGTCGCCACCATGATCGACGCCGACGTGCTGGTGCTGTTCTCGGACATCGACGGCCTCTACACGGCGCCGCCCCAGAGCGATCCGGAGGCCCGCCACCTCGCCGTGGTCGACCGGATCACTCCCGAGATCGAGGCGATGGCCGGCGGCCCGGCCTCCGAGCTGTCGCGGGGCGGCATGCGCACCAAGGTCGAGGCCGCCAAGATCGCGGCCTCGGGCGGCACGCACCTGGTCATCGCGGACGGGCGCGGGAAGAACCCGCTGAAGGCCGTGCGGGACGGGGCGCGCTGCACGTGGTTCCTCTCGGGGTCCACGCCCACGGCCGCCCGGAAGACCTGGATCGCCGGCTCGCTGGAGCCGCGCGGCACCCTGACGATCGACGCGGGCGCCGAGCAGGCGCTCCGGAGCGGGGCCAGCCTGCTTCCCGTGGGCGTGCGGGCGATCGAGGGCAGCTTCTCCCGCGGCGACGCCGTGATGATCCGCGATCCGGAGGGCCGGCTCCTCGGCCGCGGTCTCGTGGCCTATGACAGCGCCGAGGCCGCGCTGATCATCGGTCATCCGAGCGCGCGCATTCCGGAACTGCTCAATTATCCCGGTCGTGCCTGGATGGTGCACCGCGATGACTTGGCACTATTCTAGAAATCGTCGACACAAGCTAATCTATTTACAATTTTTGTCTCAATGATCGCCACCATTCCCGGCCCGGCACTCTTGTCGGGACGGCGTTCGATGTGCAAATACGGCGCTCTCTCCCCGTCCGGGCCGCGCGCGCGGCCGTCGACAACCGAGGACGCCAGCGTGCCCGTCCTGAACCTGAGATCGGACTTCGCCGAGGCCGACGCCCTTCCGGAGCAGATGGCGGCGATCGGCCGCCGCGCCCGGGCGGCAGCGCGGCGCATGGCGCTGGCCTCGGCGCGGACGAAGGACGTCGCGCTCAAGCTGATCGCCGAGCGGATCCGCGCGAGCCGCGACGAGATCCTGGGCGAGAACGCCCGGGACGTGGCCGCCGCCCGGAGCGCGGGCCAGACCGCCGCGCTGATCGACCGTCTGACGCTCGACCCCGGGCGTCTCGCGGCCATCGCGGACGCCGTCGAGAAGGTCGGATCGCTCGCCGACCCGGTCGGGCGCCAGCTCGCCGCGATCGAGCGGCCGAACGGCCTCCTGATCGAGCGCATCGCGGTGCCTCTCGGCGTCGTCGGCGTCATCTTCGAGGCGCGCCCCAACGTGACGGCGGATGCCGGCGCGCTCTGCCTCAAGGCCGGCAACGCCGCGATCCTCCGGGCCGGCTCGGACAGCCATCGCAGCGCGATGGCGATCGCGAAGGCGATGAGCCGCGGGCTCGCCGATGCGGGCCTGCCGGAGGACGCGATCCAGCTCGTGCCCACCCGCGACCGCGCCGCGGTCGGGCTGATGCTCGCCGGCCTCGACGGCTGCGTCGACGTGATCGTCCCGCGCGGCGGCCGCGGCCTCGTGGAGCGCGTCCAGGCCGAGGCGCGCGTGCCGGTCTTCGCCCATCTCGACGGCATCAACCACGTCTACGTCGCCGCGGCGGCGGATCTCGACATGGCCCGCAGCGTGCTGCTCAACAGCAAGATGCGCCGCACCAGCGTCTGCGGCGCAGCCGAGACCCTGCTGGTCGACCGCGCCTGCGCGGCGACGCACCTCGCGCCGCTGGTCCAGGCCCTGCTCGACGCCGGCTGCGCCGTCCGGGGCGATGCCACGACGCGCGCGGTCGATCCGCGCGTGACGGCCGCCTCCGAGGAGGACTGGCACACCGAGTACCTCGACGCGATCATCGCGGTGCGGGTGGTCGACGGGATCGAGGCCGCCATTGAGCACATCGAGACCTACGGCTCGCATCACACCGACGCGATCATCACCGACGACGCCGCCGAGGCGACGCGCTTCCTAGCCGAGGTCGACTCTGCGATCGTCACGCACAACGCCTCCACGCAGTTCGCCGACGGCGGCGAGTTCGGCTTCGGGGCCGAGATCGGCATCGCCACCGGGCGTATGCACGCGCGCGGGCCGGTGGGCGTCGAGCAGCTGACCACGTTCAAGTACCGGGTCCACGGCAGCGGCCAGATCCGTCCGTGACGCGCACTGACGGTTCGGCGTGCGGCTGACCCTGCCGCCGAGCGCTCCCGGCATGCGGATCGGCCTCTACGGCGGATCCTTCAATCCCGCCCATCTGGGCCACCGGCACGTGACGCTCTCGGCGCTGCGTCGGCTCGGGCTCGACCGGGTCTGGTGGCTGGTGAGCCCGGGGAACCCGCTCAAGAGCCGGAGCGCCCTCCCCTCCGTCGCGGCGCGGTGCGATCAGGCGCGCCAGATCGCCCGACACCCGCGGATCGCCGTGACCGGGATCGAGGCCGTGCTCGGCGTTCGCTTCACGGTGCAGACGCTGCGCTTCCTCACGCGCCGGTGTCCGGGCGTTCACTTCGTCTGGGTCATGGGAGCCGATTCCCTCGGGACCTTCCATCGCTGGAAGGGCTTCGCCGAGATCGCCCGCCTCGTGCCGATCGCCGTCATCGACCGGCCCGGCTTCACCATGACGCCGCTCAGTGCCCGGGCCGCCCGGCGCCTCGCCGGCGCCCGGGTCCCCGAAGCGGCGGCGTCGACGCTCGCGCTGCGGTCGCCGCCGGCCTGGATGTTCCTGCACGGGCCGCGCTCGACCCTGTCGTCCACGCAGATCCGCGCGCGCACGGGTCGGGGGACGGCGCCGCCGAAGCCTGCGCGGTTGCAATCGCGGCCCGATACCGCCAATTTCACCTGATCCCGCAAGGCCCGACGTCGCCGTGCGGCAGAACGAGGAACCAGGACTCTGCCCGAAACCAGTCACACGGAGACGATCCGCACCCCCGTCCAGGCCCCGGTCGAAGCCGGTCAGGCGCGCTCGGACGACCTGAAGGCGCTCGCCCTCGAATGCCTCGACGACATGAAGGCCGAGGAGACGATCGCGATCGATCTGGCCGGCAAGACCTCGCTCGCCGACACGATGATCATCACGTCGGGTCGCTCGCAGCGTCACGTCGGCTCGATCGCCGACAAGATCATCCAGGAGATGAAGAATCGCGGCTACGGGAACGCCCGGGTCGAGGGCATGCCGGCCTGCGACTGGGTGCTGATCGACGCCGGCGACGTGCTGGTGCACATCTTCCGCCCCGAGGTCCGCGGCTTCTACAACCTCGAGAAGATGTGGGGCGCCGACCGCCCCGTCGGGATCGCGGCCGGCTAGGCCGGATCCGAATCCGTGCGCCTGATCCTGGCCGCGGTCGGACGGCTGAAGGCCGGGCCGGAGCGCGAACTCGCGTCACGATATCGCGACCGCGCCGCGCAACTCGGACGCGGCCTCGGCTTCCCGTCCTGCGACAGCGTCGAGATCCCGGAATCCCGCGCCCGTCGGGCCCCGGGCCGGTGCGTCGAGGAGGCGGCGGCGCTCTCGACCCATCTGCCCGCGGGCGGTGTCCTCGTCGCCTATGACGAGCGCGGTCGGGCCGATCTCGCCAGCGAGGCTATGGCCGAGCGCGTCGCCGCCTGGCGCGACGCGGCCCGGCCGGCCCTGGTCGTGGTGATCGGCGGCCCGGACGGGCTGGACGCCTCAATTCGGACGCGCGCGGAGCTGATCCTGTCGTTCGGGGCCGCCACCCTGCCCCACGGACTCGTTCGCGTGCTCGCCCTCGAACAACTCTATCGCAGCCTCACCATCCTGGCCGGTCACCCGTACCATCGCGGTGAGGCGGGCTGAGCGGCTGTGAGGATGTCCGAGCCCGAGTCGAAGCCTGGGTCGCGTCGCGCGCGCGCGGCACTCGGCCTGCTGGCCGCGCTGTCGATCACTGTCGCCGCGCGCGCCGAGACCCCGAAGCCCACGGATCCCGAGGCGATCCAGCGGGCCAACGAGGAGCGGGAGCGCCGGGCCGAGAACCTGAAGCGCGTGCAGGACGCCCTCGCCGCCAGCGCCGGACAGCGTGCGCAGTTCGAATCCGAGATCGCGGCGATCGGGTCCGACCGCGCGAAGCTCGACACCGCCCTCCTCGACGCGAATCGACAGGCGCAGGCAACGGAAGACCGCCTCAGCCGCCTGGAGGAGCGCCTGAAGGCGATGAGCGAGAGCGAGGCCGCGATCCGGCACTCGCTGCAGGGTCGGCGCGGCATCGTCGCCGAGATCCTGGCGGCGCTCCAGCGGATGGGCCGCCGCCCGCCGCCGGCGGTGCTGGTGAGCCCCGAGGACGTGCTGGCCGCGATCCGGACCTCGATGCTGCTCGGTGCCGTGGTGCCGGAACTGCGCGGCGAGGTGGACACGCTCGCGGCCGATCTCGCGGAAATGATCAGGCTGCGCGGTTTGATCGCGCAGGACAAGGAAGGCCTCTCGAACGACCTCGCCGGTTGGGCGCGCGAGCAGCAGCGCCTGCAGGCCCTGGTCGCCGCCCGGCGCGCGCGGCAGGCGGAGGTGGAGAGCGGCCTCACGGCCGAGCGGCGCCGCGCCACCGAGCTCGGCGCGCAGGCCAAGAACCTGAAGGACCTGCTCGACCGCACAGAGGCGGAGGTCGCCGCGGCGAAGCGCTCCGCCGAGGAGGCCAAGGCCGCCGCGGAGCGCGAGGTGCGCATCACGCAGGAGCGGTTCGCCGCGGCCGGCTTCCGCGATCCGGCGCGGCTCGCGCCCAAGGTGCATTTCGCCGAGGCGCGGGGCGAAGTGCCGCGGCCGGTGAGCGGACGCGTCGCACGCGGCTTCAACCAGCCCGACGGCAACGGCGGGACGTCCCGCGGCGTGTCGTTCACGACCCGCCCGAAGGCGTCGGTCTCGTCCCCGGCCGACGGGTGGGTGCAGTTCGCTGGGCCGTTTCGGTCCTATGGCCAACTCTTGATCATCAACGCGGGCGACGGCTACTATCTTCTGCTCGCGGGAATGGACCAGATCAGCGTCGAGGTCGGTCAGTTCGTGCTCGCGGGCGAACCGGTCGGCAGCATGGGCGACAGGGGTGCGGGTCCCGGCGGGTCCGAGGGTGATCCCACGCTCTACGTCGAGTTCAAGAAGGACGGCGGCTCCATCGATCCGGAGCCGTGGTGGGCGAAGAGCCCGAATAATACGGTACTTGGCGAGAAGGTTCGCGGCTGATGCGCAAGACTTCCCTGATCATGCTCGGCGCCTTTCTCGGTGCCGGAACGTCCATGGTGGCGACCCAGACCGACTTCCTGTCGGGTCCGCGGGCCGTGGCCGCGTCGGCCGAGACCTACCGCCAGCTCAGCCTGTTCGGCGACGTCTTCGAGAAGGTCCGCACCGACTACGTCGAGAAGCCGGACGAGTCGAAGATGATCGAGGCGGCCGTCAACGGCATGCTGACGTCGCTCGACCCGCACTCGAGCTACATGGACGCCAAGGCGTTCCGCGACATGCAGACCACCACCCGCGGCGAGTTCGGCGGGCTCGGCATCGAGGTCACGATGGAGGACGGCCTGATCAAGGTCGTCACGCCGATCGACGACACCCCGGCGGCGAAGGCGGGCCTGCTCGCGAACGACATCATCACGCAGATCGATGACGACCAGGTCCAGGGCCTCACCCTGAACCAGGCGGTCGACAAGATGCGCGGCCCGGTCAACTCGAGCGTCAAGCTCAAGATCAGCCGCAAGGAGTCGAAGGACCCGATCGACGTCACGCTCACCCGCGACGTGATCAAGATCAAGCCGGTGCGCTCGAAGATCGAGGGCGGCGACGTCGCCTACATCCGCCTGACCCAGTTCAACGAGCAGACCTTCGACGGGATGCGCGCCGCCATCGACAAGCTCACGGGCGAGATCGGTGCCGACAAGATCAAGGGCTACATCGTCGACCTGCGCAACAACCCGGGCGGGCTGCTCGATCAGGCCGTGATGGTCTCCGACGCCTTCCTCGATCGCGGCGAGATCGTCTCGACCCGCGGCCGCAACCCGGACGAAACGCAGCGGTTCTCGGCCAAGGCCGGCGACCTGACCAAGGGCAAGCCCATCGTGGTGCTGGTCAACGGCGGTTCCGCCTCGGCCTCCGAGATCGTGGCCGGCGCCCTTCAGGATCACAAGCGCGCGACCATCATGGGCACACGCTCCTTCGGCAAGGGCTCGGTCCAGTCGATCATCCCGCTCGGCGGCTCCGGCGCCCTCCGGCTCACCACGGCGCGCTACTACACGCCGTCGGGCCGCTCGATCCAGGCCAAGGGCATCGAGCCGGACGTCGAGGTCACGCAGGACGTGCCGGACGAGCTCAAGGGCAAGGACGAGACCAAGGGTGAGGCCGGGCTGAAGGGCCACCTGAAGCAGAAGGACACCGACGAGCGCGGCGGATCCTCCGCCTACGTCCCGCCGGATCCGGCCAAGGACAAGCAGTTGATCTCGGCCGTCGACTTCCTCCACGGCATCCAGAAGGGCGCCGCCAACGGCACGCCCGCGCAGCAGCAGCAGAAGCCGAGCCTGCCGAACTGATCGCGCGGTAACCCCGCGCCGCTCTGACCCGATCCCGTCCGGCCACCCGCCGGGCGGGATTTCCCGTTCTGGGACCGGGCGTTAGCGGAACGTTAACCATACCCGGCCGCAATGGATGCGAGGGTTGGGACCGCGCCGACCGGCGCAGGAACCGCGATCCCGTATCGAGAGCCGCTTGACCGAGTCCACCGACGATATCCTCACGCGCCCCCTCGGGGTGCCGGAGGCGGCGCCGGAGCAGCCCGCAGGCCGGATCGGACGGCTGATCGTGGCTGTCCACAGGCCCCGGGTCGCGGCCGCGGCGCTCGCGGCCGGCTTCGCGGTGGCGGCCGGCCTCGTGCTCGCGCTGGGCGACCCCCAGGGCGGTGAGCCCCGCGTGCAGGTGGCGATCGCGATGCGCGAACCCGCGGCCCGTCCGGCCGCACAGGCCCCGGTCGCCCAGCAGCCCCAGGTCATCACGACGGCGCCGGGAACGGCGCCCCTCCAGCACAGCGCCGAGGAGGTCGAGACCGCGTCCGGGGTGACGGTCGTGCGCCCGGCCGGCAGCGGGCCTAGCGAGGCGGTGGTGATCCGCGTGCCGCCGCCGAGCGCCCCCCGTCTCGCCCAGGCCCCCGACCCGCGGATCAGCGAGGCGGGCCGCCACGGTCTCATGCCGAAGCTCGGCGAAGGCCGCATCCGCGCCCTCGACGTTTACGCCCGGACCGAGGAGGCCGGCAGCGGGCCGCGCATCGCGATCGTGGTGACCGGTCTCGGCGTCGGTCAGGCCGCGACCGCGGGCGCCACCGCGCGCCTGCCCGCCGCCGTGAGCCTCGCCTTCCTACCCTACGGGGGCGAGGCCGAGCGCGCCGCAGCGCGCGCGCGGGACGCCGGCCACGAGATCTTCCTGCAACTCCCGATGGAACCCTTCGACTATCCCGACAGCGATCCGGGTCCGCAGACGCTGCTGACCGCGCTGCGGGGACCGGAGAACGCGGACCGCCTCGCCTGGGCGATGAGCCGCTTCCCGGGCTACGTCGGCGCGGTGAACTTCATGGGCTCCAAGCTGATGGCCGACGCGGCTTTCGAGCCTGTCCTGCGCGAGATCGGCGCCCGCGGTCTCGGGTTCCTCGATGACGGCACGGCCCCGAAACCCGCGGCGGCGCCCGCCAACAAGGGCAAGACGCCGGTGGCCCGTGCCGAGATCGTCCTCGACGCCACGCCGCGCGCCGACGCGATCGACGCCGCGCTCGCCCAGGCCGAAGCCCGGGCCCGCGCCAACGGCTTCGCCCTGGTCTCGGCGACCGGGACACCGCTGAGCATCGATCGGATCGCCCGCTGGGCGAAGGAGATCGACTCGCGTGGGCTGCGCCTCGTGCCGGCGAGCGTGGCGCTGCGGGGCGCCCGCGACAAGCGGGTCTCGACTGCCGATTGAGCGTGTCCGTGTCCAAAGTCAGCGCAAGTAGATCCGGCGCCTTCCGGGCCGGTGAAGACTTGGTCGACGTTGCCGCCTCGCCTCCCCCTGACCTATGGTCGCCGCGATGGTAACGGATTCCGACCCGGGCATCGCCCTGCCCTACCGCCCCTGCGTGGGCATCGCCCTGATCGCGCCGTCCGGCGGCGTCTTCGTCGGGCGTCGCAGCAAGGATGCCGGTCCCGAGCACGTCGACGGTCCGCACATGTGGCAGATGCCGCAGGGCGGCATCGATCCCGGCGAAGACGCGGAGGCCGCCGCCCGCCGCGAGCTCTACGAGGAAACCAACGTTCCGCCCGAGGCCGTGAAGCTCCTGGCCGAGATTCCGGACTGGCTCCCCTACGATCTGCCGCCGGCGGTGATGAAGCAGGCTTGGAAGGGCCGCTACCGCGGACAGACGCAGAAATGGTTCGCCTACGGCTTCGTCGGCAGCGAGGATCTGATCGACGTGCTCCGGCCCGGCGGCGGCGCCCACAAGGCGGAGTTCGACGCCTGGCGGTGGGCGCGATTTTCCGAGCTTCCGGACCTGATCGTTCCCTTCAAGCGGCCGGTCTACGAGCGCGTCGTGGCCGCCTTCGCCGGCCTCGATCGATGGGCGGCGCGGTCATGACCGCGCGGACGGGGCGCTGAGGCCGTGCGCTGGCTCGCGGTCCCGGTCGCCCTCGCCCTGGCGTGGCTCGCCTTCACGATGAGCCCGCTCTGGTCGCTCTACGACCTGGCGCAGGCGGTGCGCCGGCACGATGCCGCCTATGTCGAGAGCCACGTGAACTTCCGGACGCTGCGCCTGTCGCTCGTCCGGCAGATCACCGCCGCGATGCGCGCGGCGTCCGAGACCGATCCTGACCTCGAGCCCCGCGACCGCCAGCGTCTCAACGACGCCGCCTACGGCCTCGCCCTGGCGCTCGCCGAGACGATGGTGACGCCGGAGACGGTGATGGACCTGTTGGCCAATGGCTGGCCCGACAAGCTCGACCTCGAGCGCCCGGCCGGCACACGGCCGGAGGGGCTGGTCATCCGCGGCCTCGGGCGGCTCATGCCGTACTACGCGGCCCTGGAGATGCGCGGCTTCCGCGCGGTCGTGATCCCGATCCCGCCGGAAGGGTCTCGCGCCGAGCGCACGCGGATCCGGCTGCGCCTCCGCGGCCTGAGCTGGCGTCTCGTGGATATCGAGATGGCGGAGATGCTGCGCGCGCAGATCGCCGCCAAGCTCAGCCGCGCCCTGGCACGCGCCAAGATCGGGGCCAGTGCCGGCGAGGAGCGCTGAGAGGGCGCGGCAGCCTGGACGGCGAGGCGCTATTTCGCCTTCGGCTCGCCCGGCGCGTTCTTGGGCTCGCCCGCCGCGGCCTTGGGCTCGCGCGCCTCGATCAGGTCCTCGGCTTTCTCCTCGTCGGTGTCGCCGCTCTGCTCGATGGTCTTGCCCGGATTGGCCAGCAGGGAGCGCACGATCCCCAGCAGGACCTCGCACTCGCCGGGGAACTTGTAGCTCTCGAGGACGATCGCGGCGTCGCGCAGGGTCCGCAGATCGCGCACCAGCTGGGCGTTGGCGTCCTCGCGCAGCTCGCTCTTCTTGGCGATCGCCTCCTCGATCTGCGCGCCCTTCACGTCGCAGGCGGCCCCGGCCGGCGATGCGGCGAGCGCGGCGGCGAGTGCGAGACCGAGTGCGGGAAGAGAGCGCCACATGGCGGTGATCCTCGAAGATCCAGTTCAGAGGGTGTGCAGGGGCGCGGCGCGCAGGACATCCTGCGTCAGCGCCACGAGTTGGCTCGGACGGTAGGGCTTCGGCACGAAGACCGAGCCCGGAACGGCCTCGCAGCCCGCCAGGGAAGCCCGGCCCCCGGAGGTGTAGACGACCGGGAGGTCGGGCGAGAGCCGGCGGGCGCACCGGGCGAGCGACAGGCCGTCCGTGTTACGGGCCAGATCGATATCGGTGAAGAGCAGGTCGACGCTCTCCCGGGCCAGGATCGCCTCGGCTTCCCAGGCATCCGCGGCGGTGAGCACCCGGTACCCCTCTTCGAGGAGCGCCTCGGCGGCCAGCTCGCACACGGTCGGCTCATCCTCGACGACCAGGATCGTGGCGGCGCCCCGGTCCGGGACGGGCAGGGTCGGGCAGACGAACGCGGCGGCGAACGGAACCATGACGCAACTCCCACTCACCCGGCGGGGGCACGGTGTTCCCGAGCCGGATCGCTGGGGCAACGACCCCTTCCGACGCGGCGTTCACCGTGTTTGCATCGAATTGCTCGGGTTTGGTGAGCGACGCGTTAACCGCGGCCCGTCACCCCTGAACGAAGGCGTCGGAATGGTTAACAGAGCATTACCGGTCTGCGACCGCGGGGCCGAACCGTGAACCGCCCGGCTCAGTTGGGTGTCGGCCTGCTCCTCACCGGTATGGCCGGCTACGTCGACGCCCTCGGCTTCGTACGGCTCGGCGGCCTCTACACATCCTTCATGAGCGGCAACACCACGCAGCTCGCCGTTCTCGGCGCCCAGGTCGAGCTGCACCACATGATCCTCCCGGCGATCCTGATCCTGGCGTTCCTGACGGGATCGGTCCTCGGGAGCGGGCTGGCGATCCTGGTGCCGCCGCGCTGGGCGACGCCGGCGGTCCTCGCCTACGAGTCGCTCCTGATCCTCGCCGGTCTGGGGCTCGGACTGCAGTCGCCCGAACTCGGCGTCGCGGCCTTCTTCGTCGCCTTGGCGATGGGATCCCAGAACGCGGTCCTGGCGCAGGTGAAGGGCTTCCGGGCCGGCACCACCTTCGTCACCGGCGCGCTGTTCAGCCTGGGCCAGAAGATCGCGCAGGCCCTGACCCGCACCGGAGATCCGCTCGGCTGGCTCGGCGACGCCTCCGTCTGGATCTCGCTGCTGTTCGGCGCCTACCTGGGCGCGCGGGCCTACCAGCAATTCGGTCTCTACGCGCTGATCGCCCCGGCGGCGATCTCGGGTGGCCTGGCGTTGATTACCGCCTTCCTGGTCTTGCGCACCGCGCCGCCGGCCGCAAATGTCCCCCCGACATGAGCAGCCCCGTCAGCAACCCGTCCCTCACCAGTCACGTCGCCGCGCTGGAGCCCGGCGAGCACGTGCTCGCCGCGCATTTCCTGAAGGACGTGCCGGTCCTGGCGCTCAGCGACGGCACGGTCGCGCTGGTGCGGGAGGACGGGATCACCCGCGTCGCCGCCCATCCCGACAGCGGGATCCTCGTCGCGGCCGGCGGCGTCGACCGGCTGCTCACCGGGGGCGACGACGGCCGCGTGGTGGAGATCCGCGCCGACGGCGCGATGGAGCAGCTCGGCCTCGCCAAGGGCGGCGCCTGGATCGACGCACTCGCCGCCCATCCCGACGGCGCGGTGGCGTGGTCGGCCGGCCGGACCGTCGTGGCCCGCGACGCGAAGGGCCGCGAGAAGACCTTCGAGGCGCCGTCCTCCGCCCGCGGCCTCGTCTTCGCGCCCAAAGGCTACCGGCTCGGCGTCGCCCACTACAACGGCGTGAGCCTCTGGTACCCCAATCTGGAGACGCCGGCCGAGGTGATCACCTGGAAGGGCTCGCATATCGACGTCACGTGGTCGCCGGACGGGCGCTTCGTGGTGTCGACCATGCAGGAGAACAGCCTGCACGGCTGGCGCCTCCAGCCGGATCGCGGGCACATGCGGATGTCGGGCTATCCCGGCAAGGTCCGCTCGATGTCGTGGTCGTTCGACGGGAACTGGCTCGCCACCAGCGGGGCCGAGGCGGCGATCGTGTGGCCCTTCGATTCCAAGGAAGGTCCGACCGGCAAGGCCCCGCGGGAATGCGGCGTCCGCCCGGCCCGGGTCTCCCGCGTGGCGTTCCACCCGAAGGCGCCGGTCCTGGCCATGGGCTACGAGGACGGCTGCATCCTGCTCGTCCGCTTCACCGACGCGGCCGAGTTGCTGGTGCGACCGGCCGTCCAGGGGAGCGGCGTCACGGCGCTCGGCTGGGACGCGCGCGGCGGCCGCCTGCTGTTCGGCTGCGCCGACGGCAAGGCCGGCCTCCTCACGCTGCCGGGCTGAGACGCCGGGTCAGGGTTCTTCGCACCCGCGGCTGGAACCACCGCCCCGCGCATGCTCTTTGTCGGGGGTCGATTCCCCCGCCGGAGGCCAGGCATGTTTCGCGTGTTCCGCACCTTCGGCCTCGCCCTCGGCCTGCTCGGAGGCGTGGTCGCCGCGCAGGCCCCGGAATTCGCGCAGCAATACGCGCAGCGCCTCGGGGGGGCCGCGGACGAGCTCCGTCGGCAGATGGCGGTCCTCGAATCCGACGCGCAGGCGTCCGGGACGACGCGCGAGGGCGCCGTCGACCGGCTGCGCGCCAACCCGGACCAGCTCGTCGCCCGCCGCGGCGAGGCCGCGCGGGCCGACATCGCCCGTCTCGCCCGCCTCAGTGCCCAGCAGCAGGCCCTGAGTGCGGCGACGAGCCCACTCGGGCGCGTGGTGGCGATGCTCCGCGATCCCGACGTGTTGGTGGCCGAGGCCGCCTATCACGACTTCAGCCCGGCCGTGCCCACGAGCGCCGACGGCTTGGCCGCGGGTCTGATCGGGTTCTTCGTCGCGTGGGGCGGCTGGCGCGTCGCCTCGGATGTCGGCCGGCGGGCCGCACGCCGGCGCCCGCGGGAGACCGCGACCGTCGCCTGAGCGCCGTTCGCGCGGGCCAGACTGTGGCGCAACGTCTACAGCAGCTTGCGCGAGCCTTGCGTATCGAGCAGGGATCCGGCCGTCCCGGTCCGGGAGAAGGCGCAAGATGCCGCGCGCGTCGAACTCCACCACCATCGATCCGGCGCTCGACGCCGCCGCGCTGCTGCGGCGTATCGGCTTCTTCGGCCTCTTCGTGGTTCTCCCCGTCCTCGCGCAGGTCGCACGACGCGCCTCGGTGATCCTCGCGCCGATCGCCGTGATCCTCCTGATCATTGCCAGCGTCATCGACCGGCGCCAGCGTCCGGTCCGTCCGGCGACCTATCGCCTCCTGACGGCTCCGGCCTTCCTGGCGGGCATGCTGGTCGTGCTGTGGTCGGCGCTCTCGCTGACCTGGACGCCCTTCCTCGGGCCGGCGCTGGAGCGGCTGGCCAATCTCGGCGCAACCATCGGCCTCGCCCTCCTGGGCTACCTCGCCCTCCCCGACAGGATGCGCTCGGCCAACCTCTACCTCCTGCCGCTCGGCGTCGTGGCGGGCGCGATCGTGGCGATCATGCTCGGGCTGTTCGGCGCCCACATCGCGCCGCCCGGAGTCGAGGATGACGGGGCCCTCGATCGCGGCCTCGTCCTGCTCATCCTGCTGCTCTGGCCGGCCCTCGCGTGGCTGCGGTCCCGCCGCCGCGACCGGGAGGCACTGGGCCTCGCGCTGCTCGTCGCCCTGGCGCTCACGGTCCAGCCGGACGGGACGCAGATCGCCGCCCTGTCGGTCGGCGCCGTCGCCTTCGCGGTGACGAGCTACCGGCCGCGGCTCGGGGTAACGCTCACCGCTCTCCTCTCGGCCGCCCTGCTGGCGGCGGCGCCGTTGCTCCCCTTCCTGGCGCGGCCGGTCGGAGCCGCGCTCCTGGGGCCGGTCGCCCCCGCGGTGCTGTCGCTGAAGAGCTGGCAGAAGGTCGTCACCTCCGATCCGGTGCGGCTGATCACAGGGCACGGGTTCGAGACGGCCCTGCGCGGACGCCTGGTCGGCCTCCTGCCGGCCAACGCACCAACCACGGCGCTCTTCGAGTTCTGGTACGAGCTCGGCATCGTCGGCGCCCTCGCCGCCGCCTTCGCCCTCTACGCCTCGATCCGGCGGGCCGGCCGGGACGGCCCGGCCCTCGTTCCCGGCGCGATGGGCTGCTTCGCCGCCGCCTTCACGGTGGCCTGCCTGAGCGTCGGACTGACTGCCGTCTGGTGGCTCACGACGGTCGCCATCGCGATCGTGGTCTTCGTCGCGGTGGAGCGCGGCCAGTTCCGGACCAGCCGGCCGAAGGTCGCCAAGCTGCATCGCCTGCAGACGCGGGGCGAGTGAGCGGTCAGGCACGCAGGAAGCCGTGCAGGCGGATCCAGGCCAGGAACAGGCCCGGCCAGGCCGCCACGGGTGTCCCGGGCGCGCCGAGCCCGAAGCCGTGGCCGCCGCGCTCGAACAGGTGCAGCTCGGCCGGCACCCGCGCCTTGCGCAGCGCCGAGAACATCAGCAGCGGATGGTCGGCCACGGCGACGGGGTCGTCGATCGCCTGGACCAGGAAGGTCGGCGGCGTCTCCGGCCCGACCTGCAGATCCACCGAGTAGGTCTTCATCTCGTCGGGGGTGACCTCGTCGCCGACCAGGATGCGGCGGGTCGCGGTCCGGTCGAACGGCTTGCGCATGGTGATGACGGGGTAGATCAGACCGGCCAGCGCGGGCCGGATCGGCTGAGCGTCGGCGGTGTCGACGCCCGCGTACAGGTCCCGGGCGCTCCCGACGGCGGTCTCGCCCATCAGGTGGCCGCCCGCCGAGAAGCCGAGGACGCCGACGCGCGCGGGATCGATGCCGAACTCAGCGCCGCGCGCCTGGACCAACCGGAGGGCGCGCTGCGCGTCCTGCCGCGGCGCGTCCGGCCCCGAGCCCCAGCCCTCCGCGGGCAGGCGGTAGACGAGGAGGAAGACCGTGATGCCGGCGGCGTTCAGGACGCGGCCGACCGGGACGCCCTCGTTGCCGAGGGCGATGAACTCGTAGCCGCCGCCTGCCGCGACGATCATCGCGGCGCCGTTCGGGTTGGCGGGACGCATGACCAGCAGACAGGGCCGCGCGACCCGGGTGACGTCGCCGAATGTCCCCTCGACGTAGCGGTAGCCGTCCGGGTTCGGCCCGTCGCCGCCGCCCGGCGGCGCGCCGGGCCACAGCTCGATCACCTGCAGATCCGCGCCGGGCAGCGAGCGCGGCAGAGCCCGGATCGACTCGTGCGGCGCGGGCTGCGGTGCCGTCTGCGCCAGCCCTTCCGCCCGGGCGTTGCGCAGCCCGAGGACGCTTCCGAGACCGGCGAGCAGGAGACGGCGGTCGAGGCGCAAAGGCATCTCCCGGGTGAGGCCGCGCGCGGGACCGCCCCCCGGCGAGCCCGGCTCCCGCGGGAGCGCGGGGGCAACGCCCAAGGACGCGAGGCGGGTTCCGTCGCGGCGGCGCGCCTCAGGCCTTCCGTGCGATGACCGCGACGTAGAAGCCGTCGGTCCCAGTCCGCAGCGGGCTCATCTGGATCCCGTGGGCCGTCTTTCGCACGGCTGACCGGAGCGAATCCGGCCCCGTTGCCAGCACCTCGTCCGCGGGGACGACGTCGAAGCGGCCGCGCCAGCCCGACAGGAGGCCGGAGACGGCCGCGTCGTTCTCTGCCGAGAGCAGCGAGCAGGTGATGTAGACGATCCGGCCGCCGGGCCTGACGAGTCGCGCCGCCCGATCGAGGACCTGCGCCTGCTCGGCGGTCCGCAGCGCGAGGCTCCCCGGCCGCAGGCGCCACTTGGCGTCCGGATTCCGACGCCACGTGCCGGACCCGGTGCAGGGCGCGTCGACCACGACCCGGTCGACTTTGCCGTCGAGGTCCTCGAGCACGTCGGCCCGCGCCTTGCCGCTGCGCGGAGTCCGCACCTCGGCCAGCGCGCCGGACCGGCGCAGGCGCTCGTGGATCGGCGCGAGCCGGCGCGGATCGCCGTCGGTGGCGATCAGGCGGGCGCCGTTGCCAGTCTCCGCCGCGAGGGCCAGGGTCTTGCCGCCGCCGCCCGCACAGAGGTCGACGATGGTCTCGCCGGCGAGCGGCGCGGCGAGGAGCGCGGCGAGCTGCGAGCCCTCGTCCTGGATCTCGTACCAGCCGTCCAGGAACTCCGCCTCGACGTGGAGCGCCGGACCGCGCCCGTCGGCGCCGATCGGGACCCGCAGGCCCGTCGGCGCGTGCGGGGTCGGCGCCGCGTCGTAGGCCGCGAGTGCCGGCAGGATCGCGTCGCGGTCGCCGCGCAGGGCGTTCACCCGGATATCGAGGGGCGCGCGCCGCGCCAGCGCCTTCAGCTCCGGGACGAGGTCGTCGCCGAGCGTGACCGCGAGGTCCGGGAGCACGAAGGCCGGGGTGTCGCCCGCCACCTCCGGCGGCGCGTCCTGCAGCGTCCCGCCGTCGAGGCGCGCGCGCTCGTCGTCGCTGAGGGGAGCCGGCGCGAAGCGCTCGCCGGTGAACAGGGTCGCGACCGAACCCGCCGCGAGCCCCTGCTGGAGGCGCAGCGTGCCGATCAAGACGGCCCGCGGCGTGTCCGCGCCCATGATCCAGGCCGCCGACGCCCGCCGCCGCAGGGCGTCGTAGACGAGGCTGGCGATGCCCGCGCGGTCGCCCGAGCCGGCGAAGCGGTGGGCGAGACCCCAGTCCTTGAGGGCGTCGGCGGCCGGCCGGCGGCGCTCGGCGATATCGGTCAGGACTTCGATGGCGGCGGAGCAGCGAGCGGCGGGGGTCAGGGTTCGGATCCTTCGGAATGCCTCAGCGACGCTATGAACGACGCCGTGAACGATGACGCGAAACGGCCACGCTTGGCCCACGATGCCGCCACGTTACGGCCGAGCTTCCTGCACCTTCGCGGCGCAGACCGTGCTGCGGTCGGTCCGCCGTGCGGGCCGCCGCGTGTCGTATGGCATCCGCCCGCCCCGGACCAGACCGGTCCGTCGCCGGGCGCATCCCGGGAGTACCCTAGCCCATGACGTCCACCGTTCGCGTCGCCCTGGCGGCCCTGGTCACCGCCTCGCTCGCCGCCTGCGCGAGCGCGCCCGCCGCCCAGCCGGAGCTGACGCCGGTTCCGCGTCCGCGGGTCGATGCCAAGACGCAGCTCGAATACGGTAACCCGCCCCCGCCGCCGCCCGGCCGCTACTGAGACGTCCGCGCGGGGTGCGGCTCAGGCCGCCTCCCGCGCCCGCCGGGCCTCGTAGGCCTTGAGGGCGGCATAGACCGCGGTCAGGAGCGGGAACGGCACCTCCGGCGCCAGCCGCTGGCCGCGGGCGATCAGGTCGCCGATCACGTGGTCCGCCTCGATCCGCCCCTTGTTCTCGATGTCGCGCAGCATCGAGGCCGTGAAGGTGGACCCGGCCGCCGTCAGCTGCGCCCGCGCCCGCTCGGCCACGACGGCGCGCGGCTCGTAGCCGCTGGCCGCGGCGACGCTCGTACACTCGGCGTGCAGCGCGGCGATCAGCGCGGTGCCCTCGGGCGCCGCCACGATGTCGCCGACCGCGGCGCGCATCAGCGTGGTCGCCCCGGCGAGCGTCGCCAGGAACACCCACTTCTCCCACATCTCCTGGAGGATCACGTCGCTCAGGCGCGGCTGGAACTTGAGGCCGCGCATCAGGGCGTCGACCGCCTCGATCCGCGCCGAACGCGACCCGTCGCGCTCGCCGTAGGTGATGCTGCACAGCTCGCTCATGTGGCGGATCGCGCCGTCCGGCGCGAGCGTCGCGGCGATCGCGCACGAACCGCCGAGAACGCGGTCCGTACCGAACCGGGCGTCGAGCACGTCGAGATGCGACATGCCGTTGAGCACGGGCAGGATCGCGGTGTCGGGGCCCACGGCCGGCGCGAGGTCCGCGACGGCGCTGTCGAGGTCGTAGGCCTTGCACGACAGCAGGATCAGGTCGAACCGCCCGGCCCCGGCCAGCTTATCGGCCGTGACGGTGGGCGGAGCGGGCAGGTGCAGGTCGCCGAGCGGCGAGCGGAGGTTCAGGCCGTCCGCCGCCAGCTTCGCCGCCCGCGCCGGCCGGACCAGGAAGGTGACGTCGGCGCCCGCCTCGGCGAGGCGCGCCCCGTAATAGCCGCCGGTCGCGCCGGCCCCGACGATCAGCGTGCGCATCAATGCCTCAGGTCCGCGACGGGTAGTTCGGGCTCTCGCGGGTGATCGTCACGTCGTGGACGTGGCTCTCGCGCAGGCCGGCATTGGTGATGCGGATGAACTGCGCCCGCTCCTGGAACTCGGGGATCGTGGCGCCGCCGACGTAGCCCATGGCGGCGCGCAGGCCGCCGGCGAGCTGGTGCAGGACGTTGCCGACCGGGCCCTTGTAGGGGACCTGCCCCTCGATACCCTCCGGCACGAGTTTGTGGGTGTCGTTCACCTCGGCCTGGAAGTAGCGGTCGGCCGAGCCGCGGGCCATGGCGCCCACCGAGCCCATGCCGCGGTACGATTTGTAGGAGCGGCCCTGGTAGAGGAACACCTCGCCGGGGGCCTCGTCGGTGCCGGCGAGCAGCGAGCCGAGCATCGCCACGGAGGCGCCGGCCGCGATCGCCTTGGCGAGGTCGCCGGAATACTTGATGCCGCCGTCGGCGATGACCGGGATGTCGGCCTCGCCGGCCGCCTCGACGGCCTCGATCAGCGCGGTGAGCTGCGGCACGCCGACGCCCGCCACGATGCGGGTCGTGCAGATCGAGCCCGGGCCGATGCCGACCTTGATGGCGTCGGCGCCGGCATCGATCAGCGCCCTGGCGCCGTCCCGCGTCGCGACGTTGCCGGCGATGACCTGAACGGCGTTCGAGAGCTGCTTCACGCGGGCGACGGCATCGAGCACCTTGATCGAGTGGCCGTGTGCGGTGTCGACCACGATCACGTCGCAGCCGGCGTCGATCAGGCGCTCGGCCCGCTCGAAGCCGCTGTCGCCCGTCGTCGTGGCGGCGGCGACGCGCAGCCGGCCCTGCTCGTCCTTGACGGCGTTCGGGTAGGCGACGCGCTTCTCGATGTCCTTGACGGTGATCAGGCCGATGCAGCGGTAATGGTCGTCGACGACCAGCAGCTTCTCGATCCGGAACTGGTGGAGCAGCCGCTTGGCCTCGTCCTGGGTCACGCCCTCGCGGACCGTGATCAGGCGGTCGCGGGTCATCAGCTCGGCGACCGGCTGGTTGGAGTTCGTCGCGAAGCGGACGTCGCGGTTGGTCAGGATGCCGACGAGCTTGCCCCGCGAGCCGTTGGGGCCGCGCTCGACCACCGGGATGCCGGAGATCCGGTTGAGCTTCATCACCTGGAAGGCGTCGGCGAGCGTCTCGTCGGGGTGGATGGTGATGGGGTTCATCACCATGCCGGACTCGTACTTCTTGACGAGGCGGACCTGCTCGGCCTGCTCCGGCGGCTCGAGGTTGCGGTGGATGACGCCCATGCCGCCGTTGGCCGCCATGGCGATGGCCATCGGCGCTTCGGTGACCGTGTCCATCGCCGAGGCGAGGATCGGCAGGTTCAGCGGAATCGTGCGGGTCAGCCGCGAGGCGACGCTGACCTCGGTCGGCATCACCGAGGAGGCGGCGGGCCGCAGGAGCACGTCGTCGAAGGTGAGTCCCTCGATGATCGATGCGGTTTCTACTCGGGCCATGTGCCAACTTTCCTCGGACGGCAGCGCGCATGGAGGCCGCGCTGCGGGATCGGGTTGGCAAGTGCCAGTATCACGGGCTCCGCGAAGGCGCCAATGCGCGGTTGATGCGTCGCAGCGCGAAAACGCGCATGGCTCGAGGCTTATCCACGCCCGCTCGACGGGCGCGTCAGTGCCATGAACGGACGTCTGCGGTCAGACGCGGAGTTGGCGCGGGCGCCTCAGCGCATCGCCGGCGTGGCCGGGCCCTTGTCGGTGTATTCGGGCGGCAGGCCGATATAGTCGCCGAGCATGCCGTCGATGCCCGGCGCGCGGCCGAAGGCCTCGCAGTCCGGGTCGAGGGGCGCCTCGCCCAGGGTGGTGATGCGGATCCGGTCCCAAGTCGGGATCGTGTTGGGCGCGGTGAACGGGTCGTCGCCGGTCGCAAGCATGTAGCCGAAATCCTGGCCGAACTCGCCTGCGAGGTCGTAGGCGTCGCTGGCGCGGGAGAAGCGCGGCTGGCTGGTGAACGAGTTGGCCGCTCCGCCCCAGACCATGGCGGCCCGCTGCTCGCGGCGCCGGTCCAGAGCCTCGGCCTCGACCGTCAGGCTCCCGAGCCCGATCGGCACGCGCGGGATCGGCACGCGCCCGACACCCTCGGCGAAGCTCAGGCCGAGCTGTGAGGCGACCGTCACGCCGGCCGAGCCCGCGATGGTCGCGCCGGCACCGAGAAGGTCCGTCGGATCGACGCGGGTGACCTGCGCCCGCACGGTCAGGTCGGCGTCACGGCTGGTGACGATGTCGTACTTCAGCGACAGGTCGTAGCACAGCGCCCGGTCGGCGGCGTTGGCGATGAGCCGCCGCTCGGCGGCCGTCAGCGGGGCGGCGCCGGACACGTCGGCGTGGAACGCCGTCGGGATGATGCGGACGGTGCGGGCCTTCGCCAGGGCCGGCCGGTCGACGTAGATCCGCGAGGCCGAGGCGACCTGATCGCTGGACTTCAGCCGGTCGTAGCGCGTCAGCGAGCCGCGATCGTTGAGCAGGACGGTGCCGCAGGCGGCGACCATCGAGAGAAGGGCGACGCCGGCGGCGATCCGCGCCACGGAGCGGACCTTGCTGGGGCTGGGCTGCATCGAAATCCTCGCGCGCCGGCCCCGGGCCGGCTGGAGCGGCCTCACGGACGCGTGATGGAAACTTAGCCATTGGAGCACCCGCGAAAAAGGTGGCTCCGCACCGCGGCTCAACCTCTGTTGCACGATGGATACATTCGCGAAACACGAGGGTGCGAGGTGGCCGCGCTGCCGTGCAACCGCGGCGGCGCGACATGCGTCTGCTGTGTGATGCCTGCGACCACCCAAAGACCGCTCTGGATCGTCCCCCTGACGGTCGCCACCGCGCTGTTCATGGAGAACACCGATTCCACGGTGATCGCCACGGCGCTCCCCAGCATCGCGGCGAGCCTCCACGAGGACCCGATCGCCCTCAAGCTCGCGCTGACCTCCTATCTGGTCAGCTTGGCGATCTTCATCCCGGTGAGCGGATGGATGGCCGACCGGTACGGGTCGCGGACCGTGTTCCGGGCGGCCCTCGTGGTCTTCATGGCGGGCTCGCTCGCCTGCGCGGCCGCGAACGGGCTCGCGTGGTTCGTCGCCGCGCGGTTCCTCCAGGGCATGGGCGGCGCCATGATGGTGCCGGTCGGGCGGCTCGTGGTGCTGCGCAGCGTGCCGAAATCGCAGCTCGTCACGGCGCTCGCCTACCTGACCTTCCCGGCCCTCGTCGGCCCGGTGATGGGTCCGCCGGTCGGCGGCCTGATCACCACGTGGTTCGACTGGCGCTGGATCTTCTTCATCAACCTGCCGATCGGCTGCGCGGGGATCGTCCTCGCGAGCCTGTACTTCGAGGATGTGCGCGAGCCGGAGCGCCCGCCCCTCGATCTCCTCGGCTTCGTGCTGCTCGGGACCGGCCTCGCCGCCCTGATGCTCGGCCTCGCCTCCCTCGGCCGACACCTGCTGCCGGCAGCTGTCTCGTGGGGCTGCCTCGCCGCGGGCGCGGTGCTCCTGCCCCTCTACTGGGCGCATGCCCGGCGGGTGCCCTACCCGATCGTCCGGCTCGACCTGATGCGGCGGCCGACCTTCCGGGTCGCGGTGCTCGGCGGCAGCCTGTTCCGGATCGGCACCGGGGCGATCCCGTTCCTGCTGCCGCTGATGCTTCAGGTCGGCTTCGGGCTCGACGCGCTGCAGTCCGGCCTGATCACCTTCGCGGCGGCGGCCGGCGCGATGTTCGTGAAGACCCTGGGTCCGCGGATCCTGCGCCGCACCGGCTTCCGCGCCCTGATGGTCTGGAACGCCCTGCTGGCCTCGGCCTTCCTGGCGGTCAACGGGTTCTACACGGCGCAGACCTCGCACTGGATCATGGTGATCCTGCTGTTCGTCGGCGGCTGCTCGCGCTCGATCCAGTTCACCTGCGTCAACGCCATCGCGTACGCCGACCTCGAGTCGAGGGAGATGAGCGCGGCCACGAGCTTCGCCAGCGTCTGCCAGCAGCTGTCGCTGAGCCTCGGCGTCACGCTGGGCGCCCTCGCGCTCGAGGGGTATGCCGGGTTTCACGGCCGAACGGAGATCCAGGCCTCGGATTTCGGGCCGGCCTTCTTCGCCGTCGCCGTGATCTCGGCGGCCTCGGCACTGGCCTTCCGCAACCTGTCGCCGGATGCCGGCGCGGAGATCTCCGGGCGGAAGATGGCTGCCGCGCCGCCCGCCCCGACGACCGAGATGAGGCCGCGGCACGGCTGATCAGGCCGCGGCGCGGGCCGGCGGCCGGCCGGCAGCGCGCTTGCCGGCGTTCCGCGGCGCGCTGCCCTTGCCGGAAGCCTTCGCGGAGGCGGGCTTCGCGCTGGGCGCCGCCGCGCGAGTTCCGGCGCGCCAGCCCTGCCAGCTGAGCGCGCCCGGACCGCTCAGGGCGTACATGAGGAACCCGCCGGCGAGGCCGAGATCGGCCAGCATCAGCGTGCGCTCGGCGACCGCGGCGGGTCCCACATAGTACCAGAACGGGTGGAGCACGAAGGCCGTCACGGCGGCGAAGAGCGCGAGCGCCAGCCCGGTGAGCCCCGGCAGGACGCCGAGGATCAGGGCGAGCGGTCCGAACACCTGCACCACCACGGCGGCGGTGGCGACGCCGTTGGGAAACGGCATCCCGGCCCCCGCGAGCGTCAGCGCGAACCCCGACACGTTGAGCGCCCGGGCGATCCCGGTCGGCAGGAGCGCGGCGGCCAGCAGCAGGCGCGCGACGAGGAGGGTTCCGTCCTGGGCGCGGGCGAGCATCGGCGTGTCCGGTCGGGTGGATCAGGACAGCAGTGTTGCAACTTTCCGCTGAAGACCCCGTTAAGGACGCCGCCTCAACCGCCGACGCCTCAACCGCCGACGCCGCCGCGGAACAGGCGGCCACGCTCGGTCCAGGCGACGACGAGGAGCGCCAGGGCGCCGAGACTCGCGTAGCCGATCGCCACCGGGAGCACCGTGCCGTCGAAGGACTGACCGATCAGGAAGCCGCAGAACGCGCCCAGGATCGTCGTGTAGAAGCCGAGGAACGACGAGGCCGTGCCGGCGATGGCGCCGAGGGGCTCCAGCGCGAGGGCGTTGAAGTTCGGCATCGCGAAGCTGATCAGGAACTGATTCACCGCGAGGACCGACAGGAACAGGGCCAGCGGCGGGTGGCCGTGATAGGCCAGCCCGACGCCGACCTGCGCGAGGCCGACGAGCGTGAAGGCGATGACGCCGCTGTGCGACATCGCCCGCATCCCGAGCCGCCGGACCACGCGGGCGTTGATCAGCGTCGCCGCCCCCATGGCACCCGCCACGAGCCCGAAGGCCAGCGGGAAGAGCGGGCCGAGGTGGTACAGGCCGGTATCGAAGACCTGCTGGGCCGAGCCGACGTAGCCCATGATGCAGCCGGTCATCAGCCCGAGCGCGGTGGCGTAACCGACGGCGACGCGGGTCTTCAGCGTCAGGCGGATCGCCTCCCAGGTCGCGGCCGGCGAGAGCGGTCGGCGATAGTCCGGGTGCAGCGTCTCGGGCATCCGCAGGGAGAACCAGATCGTCAGCCAGAAGGCGAGGACCAGCATCGAGACGAAGACGTAGACCCAGGAGCCCAGCGCCAGCATCATGCCGCCGATCGCCGGCGCGATCATCGGGACAATCAGGAACACCATCATGGTGAGCGACATAACGCTCGCCATCTCGCGGCCGGCGAACCGGTCGCGCACGATCGCCACCGACAGCACCCGCCCACCGGCGGCGCCGATGCCCTGGATGATCCGGGCGGCGAGCAGCCAGCCGAAGCTCGGCGCCACCATGGCGAGGAAGCAGCCGATCACGTAGACGGCGAGGCTCGCCAGCAGCACCGGCCGTCGCCCGAGGGCGTCGGAGACCGGCCCGTAGACGATCTGCGCGAAGCCGAAGCCGATCATGTAGACGTAGACGAGGAGCTGCAGCCGGTTGGGGTCGGCCACCGCGAACCGCGCCTCGATGGCCGGGAAGGCGGGCAGCAGGTTGTCGATGGAGATCGCCGTCACCGCCATCATCAGGGCGATGATGGCGACGAACTCGGCGAAGCCCGGCCCCGACCAGGGCCGCGGGGCGCGGACGTCCTGGACCGGCGGCACGGGCCGAATCGCGATGGTCACGGCGGGCTCTCGGGGTGCGCGGGAACGGGCCGATCAGGGCTCGTCCTTCACGGCGCAGTTGTGACAACCCTGCCCGCGCCGCGCAGTTCAGGCCGGCAGCGGGCGCAGGGCCGGCGCGTCGGGCTTGCGGCCCACGAAGGCGGCCATCAGGGCTGCGACGAGGCAGAGCAGGCCGGCCGACACGAAGGCGCCGAGATAGGTGCCGCTCTCGGTCCGGACCATGCCGGCGAGCCACGCCGCGGACGCCGCGCCGATCTGGTGCGCGGCCGCGATCCACCCGAACATCAGCGCGGCGTTCTCCTCCCCGAAGGATTTGCCCGCGAGCTGGACCGTGGGTGGCACCGTGGCGATCCAGTCGAGGCCGTAGAACACCGCGAACAGCGACAGGCCGTAGAAGCTGTAGTCGAACGAGTAGGGCAGGAAGATCAGCGAGAGGCCGCGCAGGCCGTAGTACCAGGCGAGAAGCTTGCGCGAGTCGAACCGGTCGGTCAGCCAGCCCGACGCCGTGGTGCCGATCAGGTCGCAGATCCCCATCAGCGCCAGCAGGCCGGCGGCCGTGACCTCGGCGATGCCGTGATCGATGCAGGCGGGGATCAGGTGGGTGCCGATCAGCCCGTTCGTCGAGGCGCCGCAGATGAAGAACGTCCCGGCGAGCAGCCAGAAGTCCCGGGAGCGCAGGCCGATGCGCAGCCCGCGGAGCGCCCGCACGGCCGGGTTCTCGGTCAGAACCGGCGTCGGCGTCACCGCGTCCTCGCCGTAGCGCGGCAGGCCGAGATCCGCCGGCCGGTCGCGCAGGAACAGCGCGGCCAGCGGGATCAGCGCCAGGGTCGCGGCGGCGACCACCAGGGAGACGGAGCGCCAGCCCTGCCCGACCGCGAGCGAGGCCAGCATCGGCAGGAAGACGAGCTGACCCGTGGCGCTGCTCGCCGTCAGCAGGCCGAGCACCAGCCCCCGGCGCTTGGCGAACCAGCGTCCCGCCACGGTGGCGCCCAGCACGTTGGCCACCATCCCGGATCCGGATCCGACGACGAGGCCCCAGAGCAGGACCATCTGCCAGGGCGCGGTCATCAGGCTCGTGGCGGCGGTGCCGATCGCCAGGATCAGCAGCGCGCCGCAGACCGAGCGCCGCAGGCCGAACCGCTCGATGATCGCCACCGCGAACGGACCGATCATTCCGTACAGGAAGATGTTGAGCGCGATGCCGACGCTGATCGTGGCAGCGGTCCAGCCGAATTCCCGCTCCCAGGGGACGATCAGCACGCTCGGGGTCGCCCGGACCCCGGCCCCGACGAGCAGGACCAGGAAGGTCACCGCGACGACGATCCAGGCGTAGTGCAGGCGCGAGCCGGGGCGCGTCTCTGTCAGGGCGGTCATGGACGGGCTCCGGAAGCGGGGCGGATCGGTCAGGCGGCGGAGATCAGGGCCTCCGCGACCGCGGAGACGGTCGCGGGATCGACCCGGGCGTTGATGCGGCTCTGCGCCTCGCGCCAGTAGGGCGTCGCGGCCGCGAGGGCCTCGCGGCCCGAGGCGGTCAGGGACACGCGGCGCTCGCGCGGATCCACCGCGCCGGGTGTGACCGAGACGAGCCCGCGGCGCTTGAGCGGGTCGAGGTTGCGGCCCATCGTGGTCCGCTCCAGCGCCGCCTCAGCGGCCAGGCGCGAGACCGGGACAGGCCCGAGCCGGTCGAGATGGCGCAGGATCGCGAACTGCGTCACCCGGAGCCCGGTCGGCTTCAGGGCGGCGTCGTAGCTCGCCGTCAGCGCGCGCGTGGCGCGGCGCAGGGCGGAGCAGGTGCACGGCTCGGGCGACGGGGCGCTCATGGCATAGGTGTATATGCACGTATCGCGGTCCCCGCAAGCCGAAGCTGACGGTTCGCGGCGATCGACACCCGTTGGCCCGGAAACGGGCCGGCGCCGTCATCGACACGGCCGGTCACGCTGCTATCGCTTGGGCGAGTGACCCGGTTCGGGAGAAGCGCGATGACACTCGAGACCGCGACGGCGTTGTCCTCCTCGGAGCAGAAGACGGCCCGCACCGGGCTGATAGAGGCGGCCGCCGACCTCGTCACCGAGCAGGGCGGACCGGGCGGCTTCGTCCGCGACCTGTTCGGCCGCGTGACACCGGAGGATCTCGCCCCCTACGACGCCTCGGTCCTGGCGGATCTCGCCGCCCGCGCCCGCGCCTTCCTGTCCGAGCCCCGCAGGCCCGGCGACCCGGCGCGGATGCGGCTGAGCGACAGCGAGCTGGTCCGCGACGGCCGTGCCCGCGAGATGACGGTCCTCGAGGTCATCAACGACAACCGGCCTTTCCTGCTGGACTCGACCCTGGCCGAACTGACCGAGCAGGGCCTCGCCCCGCAGCTCGTGGCGCACCCGATCCTCGGGGTGAAGCGGGACGGTGCCGGCGGGCTCATCCGGGTGGTCGGGGAGACGACCGCGGACGCGCAGGGCAGTCTCGCGCGCGAGAGCTTCATCCACATCCACCTCGACCCCGTGGCGGCCGAGACCGGCGAGCGGCTCCTGAACGCCCTCGCGACGGTCTACCGGGATGTCGCCCTGGCGAGCGACGACCACGACGCCATGCTGGCGCGCCTCACCGACCTCGCCGCCGATCTCGGGCGCGGGCCGACCCCGACGCCGGAACCGGAGACCGAGGAGGCGCGCGCCTTTCTCGAATGGCTGACCGACGGCCAGTTCCTCATCCTCGGCATGCAGGAGCACGGCATCGCCGGCGACGCCCACCCGCTGGTCGAGGGGTCGAGCCTCGGCGTGCTCCGCGATCCCGGCGCTACGCCCCTGCGCCGCGGCCGGACGCCGGTGGACTACACGCCGGAGATCCTCGCCTTCCTGGAAGAGCCGCAGCCGCTGATCATCACCAAGGCCAGCGTGAAGTCCCGGGTCCACCGCTCGGCCTACCTGGACTATATCGGCGTCAAGCTGTTCTCCGGCCTCGGCAAGCTGTCGGGCGAGGTGCGGATCGTCGGCCTGTTCACAGCCTCCGCCTACACGAGCCCGGCCCGCGAGGTTCCGGTCCTGCGCCGGAAGGTGGAGGCCGTCGTCCAGCGCGCCGGCCTCGACCCGACGAGCCATGCCGGCCGCAGCCTCCTCGCCGTGCTGGAAAGCTACCCGCGGGACGAGCTCTTCCAGATCGACGGCGAGCGGCTCTACCGTTTCACCCTGGCCATCGCCGCCCTGGCCGACCGCCCGCGGGTCCGCGTGCTGTCCCGGCCCGACCGGTTCGGCCGCTTCGTGTCGCTGCTCGTCTACGTCCCGAAGGACCGCTACGATTCCGCGATCCGCGGACGGATCGGCAGCTACCTCGCCGAGACCTACGGCGGGCGGCTCAGCGCGTCCTACCCCGACTACCCGGAAGGCTCGCTCGCCCGGATCCACTACATCATCGGCCTGCCCGATCAGGGCAGCCCCGAGCACGATCCCGCCTCCCTGGAGGCCGGGATCGTCGCCCTGGTCCGGACCTGGGGCGACGCGCTGCGGGCGGCGCTGGCCGAATCCCAGGGGGGCGACCGCGCGCGGCAACTCGCCGCCCGCTACGGCGACGCGTTCTCGGCCGCCTATCGGGACAATTTCCAGCCTGAGGTCGCCGTCGCCGACGTGACGATCCTCGACAGCCTCGGCGAGACTCAGCCGCGGGCCGTCCATCTCGGTCGGCGGCCCAGCGACCCCGCGGCGCAGGTCCGCCTGAAGGCGTTCTCGCGCGGCACGGCGATCGCGCTGTCCGACCGGGTCCCGGCGCTCGAGAATCTCGGCTTCCGCGTCATCAACGAGCGCACGTACCAGATCGCGCCGTCCGGGACGGACGAGGCCGCGCGGGTCTGGCTGCACGACATGCTGATCGAGCGCGCCACCGGCGCCCCGATCGACCTCGCGGCGCTGGAACGCCCGCTGGAGGCCGCGATGCTCGCCATCGCGGACGGTATCGCCGAGTCCGACGGGTACAATCGGCTCGTCCTTGAGGCGGCTCTCCCCTGGCGGGAGGCGGCCCTGCTCCGGGCCCTGGGCCGCTACCTGCGCCAGCTGCGTATCCGCTACGGGCAGGACTACCTCGCGGGCACGCTGAGCCGCCACGCCGGGATCGCGCGCGCGATCGTGGCACTGTTCCGCGCCCGGTTCGACCCGGCGCTCATCGGTGACCGGACCGCGCAGGAGGCCGAGGTACGCGCCGAGATCGAGACGGCGCTCGCCGAGGTCACGAGCCTCGACGACGACCGGATCCTCCGCCGGTTCGTCAACCTCGTCGAGGCGGCGGTTCGGACGAACTTCTACCAGACAGGCGCCGACGGGCAGCCGCGAGAGACGATCAGCTTCAAGTTCGTCTGCGCCAAGGTGACGGCGATGCCGCTGCCGCGGCCGTTCTTCGAGATCTTCGTCTACTCGCCCCGCGTCGAAGGCGTGCACCTCCGCTTCGGCTACGTGGCCCGCGGCGGCCTGCGCTGGTCCGACCGGCCGGAGGATTTCCGCACCGAGATCCTCGGCCTCGTGAAGGCCCAGCAGGTGAAGAACGCCGTGATCGTGCCGGTGGGCGCCAAGGGCGGCTTCTTCCCGAAGCGGCTGCCGCCGGCCTCCGACCGCGCCGCCTGGATGCAGGAGGGGACCGAGAGCTACCGGATCTTCATCCGCACGCTGCTCGAACTGACCGACAACATCGTCGACAACGCCATCGTGCCGCCGCCCGACACGGTGCGGCACGATCCCGACGACGCCTACCTGGTGGTCGCCGCCGACAAGGGCACCGCCACCTTCTCGGACATCGCTAACGCCCTCTCGCTGGAGAAGGGCCACTGGCTCGGCGACGCCTTCGCGTCCGGCGGCAGTCAGGGCTACGATCACAAGGGCATGGGCATCACCGCCCGCGGCGCCTGGGAGGCGGTGCGCCGGCATTTCCGCGAGATCGACGTGGACGTGCAGACCGACCCGATCACCACGGTCGGCGTCGGCGATATGTCGGGCGACGTCTTCGGCAACGGCATGCTCCTCTCCGAGAGCATCCGCCTGATCGCGGCCTTCGACCACCGCGACATCTTCCTCGACCCGAACCCGGACGCCGCGGCGAGCTTCACCGAGCGGCGGCGCCTGTTCGATCTGGGACGGTCCTCCTGGGCGGATTACGACAAGAGCCTGATCTCGGAAGGCGGCGGCGTGTTCCCGCGCAGCCTGAAGACCGTGCCGCTCTCGGAGGCGATCCGGTCCGCGCTGGGCTTCGACCGGTCCGAGGCGACGCCCACCGAGCTGATGCAGGCGATCCTGAAGGCGCCGGCCGACCTGCTCTGGTTCGGCGGCATCGGCACCTATGTCCGGGCCACCACCGAGACCGACGAAGATGCCGGCGACCGCGCCAACGACGCCCTGCGCATCACTGGGCCGGAGCTGCGCGCGAAGGTCGTCGGCGAGGGCGCCAATCTCGGCCTGACGCAGCGCGGGCGCATCGAGGCGGCGCGCGCGGGCGTCCGCCTCAACACCGACGCGATCGACAACTCGGCCGGCGTGAACACGTCGGACGTCGAGGTCAACATCAAGATCGCACTGATGACGCCGGAGCGGGACGGCAGGCTCAGCTACGAGGCGCGCAACACCCTGCTCGCCGACATGACCGACGAGGTCGGGCGCCTCGTGCTGCGCAACAACGAGTTGCAGACGCTCGCCCTGTCCCTTGCCCAGCGCGGGGGGGTGGGGGAGACCGGCTTCGCCATGCGGACGATGCAGGCACTGGAGGCGGAGGGCCGGCTCGACCGGGCGGTGGAGTTCCTGCCGGACGACGGTACGCTCGCCGAGCGCATGCGGCGGAACGAGGGGCTGACCCGCCCGGAATACGCCGTGCTGCTCGCCTACGCGAAGCTGTCGCTGCACGACGCGATCCTCGAGAGCGCCGTGCCGAACGACCCGTACTTCGACCGGGAGCTGCAGCGCTACTTCCCGAAGGCCCTGCGCGAACGCTTCCCCGACGCCGTCAAGGGACACCGCCTGCGCCGCGAGATCATCGCCACGGCGCTCGCCAACATCATCGTCAATCGCGGCGGCCCGTCGCTGGTGACGCGCCTCGTCGACGGCACCGGCGCGGACGCCGCGACCATTGCCAAGGCCTACGCGGTGACCCGCGACGCCTTCGGCCTGATGGAGCTGAACCTTGCCATCGACGGCCTCGCCGGTCGGGTTCCCGGCCAGGGCCAGCTCGACCTCTACGCGGAGGTGCAGGATCTGCTGACGAACCGGATCGTGTGGTTCATCCGCAACCTCGACCTGGGCGGCGGTCTCGCCCCGGTGGTCGCCCGCTACCGGGACGGCATCGCCGCCGTGGAGGCCGCCCTCCCCAACGTGCTCGGCGACGAGGCGCTGGCGACGATCGGCGCCCGCGCGGCGGAGCTGACCGGGCACGGCATGGCCCCGGCCCAGGCGCGGCGCCTCGCCTCGCTCAGCGCGTTGGTCTCCGCCCCCGACATTGTCCGGGTCGCCGAGGCCAGTGGGCGCCCAGTCGAGGAGGTCGCGGCCACGCATTTCGCCCTGGAGCACGCCTTCCGGCTGGACGATCTCGCCGCCGCGGCGCGGACCGTCCCGGTGGCCGACACATTCGACCGCGTGGCATTGGAGCGCGCGGGCGCCGGCATCGCCGCAGCGCACCGCAAGCTGACGGCCGAGGTCGTGGCGGATCTCGGCGCCGGGCCGGACGCGGTGGAGGCCTGGATCCGGGCGCGCGGCACCTCGCTCGCCCGGATCCGCGAGGCCGTGGACGCGATCAGCGCCTCCGGCCTCACGGTCTCCAAGGCGACGGTGGCGGCGAGCCTGCTCGGCGACCTCGTCCGGGCCGACTGACCGATCACGCCCCGGGCGCGGATGCCGGTATGACGCTCCGGCGTCCGCGGCCGACCGCGGTGAGCACCAGTCCGAGCCCGGCGAGTGACACCGCGGCGGCGATCAGCGGCAACTGGCCGTAGCCGGCCCCGAGGGTCAGCGCCGTGCCCCCGATCCAGGCGCCGGTGGCGTTGCCGAGGTTGAACGCGCCCTGGTTCAGCGTGGAGGCAAGGTTCGGCGCGTCGCTCGCCGCCTCCACGACCCAGATCTGGAGGGGCGAGACCAGGGCGAAGACCAGGCCCGACCAGAGCACCACGACCGCCACCGTGAGCGCCGGATGGTGCGCGACCGCGGCGAGCACCAGCAGGGTCGCGACAATGCCCAGGAAGCTGCCGACGATGGTGGCCATCGGGCCCCGGTCGGCCAGATGCCCCCCGAGGAGATTGCCGACGGTCAGGCCCGTGCCGGCGGCGAACAGCACGCCGGTCACGCCCTGCGGCGTGAAGCCGGTCACGCCGGTCAGGAACGGCGTGATGTAGGTGAACACCGTGAAGAAGCTCACCGAGGACAGCGTCGAGATCAGCATCGGCCGCAGCACCGGCCAGCGCCCGAGCGCGCGAAACTCGCTGACGAGCCGGCCGCGGGTCCCGGGAAGCCCGTCCGGCACGCAGAGCTGGATCGCGAGCCCGGCCGCGAGCCCGATCACGACCACCGCCCAGAAGGTCGAGCGCCAGCCCGCCTCCTGCCCGAGGGCGGTGCCCAGCGGCACACCGAGCACGTTGGCGAGGGTGAGGCCCGCGAACATCAGCGAGACCGCCTGCGTGCGCTTCTCCCGCGGCACGAGATCCCGCGCCACCACGGCGCCGATACCGAAGAACGCGCCGTGCGCGAAGGCCGTGAGGATCCGGGCGGCCATGAGCAGGGCGTAGCTCGGCGCCAGCGCGCAACCGAGATTGCCGGCCAGGAACACCGCCATCAGCGCCAGCAGCGCGGTCTTGCGCGGCAGGCCCGCAGTCGCGATGGCCACGATCGGCGCGCCCACGACCACGCCCATGGCGTAGCCCGAGACGAGGTAGCCGGCCTGGGGAATGGTGACGCCGAAGCTCTGCGCCACCTCCGGGAGCAGGCCCATGATGACGAATTCGGTCGTGCCGATCCCGAACGAGGCGACGGCGAGGGCGAGGATCGGCAGGGGCGGCACGGGGACGTCCTTCGGCGCGGGCTGAGCTCGATGGTGCAGAGCAGCATCGCAGCGCGGTCACCGATGGATAGCGTCGGAGGCGCGGCGCACAGTTGCGCGGCGCGCAAGGGCCGCGTCGCGGATACGACGCGGCTTAGCCCCCGCTCGGACCTCTCACTCAGCCGGTACCTTCTTACGCCTCCGCGCCTTCGCAGTCGGCGCAGGGGGCACCTCGATGGCGGCCGCGGCCCCTCCGCGGGTCTTCCGGCGCTGCTGTCCGAGCCCGAGGGCGCGTGCCAGCTCCGATCGCTGCGCCGAATAGCTCGCCGCGGTCATCGGATAGTCCCGGGGCAGGCCCCACTTCTCCCGGTAGGCCTCGGGCGTCAGGCCGCGCAGCGTCAGGTGACGCCGGAGCGTCTTGTACGGCTTCCCGTCCTCGAAGCTGACGATGTGATCATTCGTGACCGATTTGCGGATCTGCGACGGACTGAGCTTCTCGACGCTCGAGTTCGCGGCGCGACCTTGAGTTGTCAAACCGTTCAGCGCCGCGTGGATACCGCCGATCAATCCGGGAAGTTCGGAGACCGGAACGGAGTTGTTCGACACGTAAGCGGCGACGATATCGACCGCGAGCCCGATCGCCGTGCTGTGCTCACTGCCTGCGTTCTCACTCACGGCAAACCTCAGGAGTTACATTCATTCGGGCCGATCAATTCCTCTCGGAGTCGACCGAAGTCTGCACCTATGTAGCATAGTGCACGAAATAGCTCAAACGTATTCGTGATCGACAGGTGAGACGGGATCGATGGGCCGCAAACCTTCCGCCCCACCGCCGTTGACGGGGCATTAACCACGTCGACGCTAGGTTCGTTAACCATACCGGCACTGTTCCGGGGTGGTGTGACCTGTAATCTCCGCGCTCTGGTGCCGGGGACTTTGGCGGAGACCGGGATCAGGTGCGGACGGCGGCTGACCGGTGGGAACGGCGGAGGATGCGGCTCGCCGCCGCGGCGCTCGGCGTCACGCTCGCGGCACCGGCGGCAGCCCAGCGGTTCGACGCGACCAGCCCGGTTACCGGCCAGCCCGACAATCCCGGCATCGGCCAGGACACGGGCCCGAACGGCCTGCCCACACTCAAGCGCACCATCCCGGACGGCCTGAGCCGCGACCAGAATCGCGGGGCGCTCGGCGGCGACGCGGCGGGCGGCGAGCAGACCGGCGGTGACAGCCTCCGGTCGCCGCTCTCGCCCCCCGCGCAGACGCAGATCCCGGGTCAGCCCGGCGTGTCCCAGCTCAGCACCCGCGTCACCACAGGGGGACGGCGCACCGGCGGATCCTCGACGGCACCGGCCAATCTCGCGCCGTCGACCCTCCTGCGCACGCGCGCCGCTCCGCCGCGGCGGATCGGCTCGGCGACGCGGCGGGTCACTCAGGACGTCACGCAGATACCGCCGCCGGCGCTGCGGCTGACGCCGGTGGTCCAGCAGGCGGTCGTCGGGGTCCCGAACCCGCAGGTCGTGACGCCGATCCGGCCGATCCTCCCGTTCCAGTCGATCGCGCCGGCCCTCGGCCTCCTGACCCCGGGCTTCATCCTCGGCACCGACCTAGCGCGCGCGATCCCCACCGATCCGGCCTACGCGCCGATCGGCTATCAGGTCGGCACCTTCACGGTCCTGCCCACCTTCGCCCAGAGCGTCGGCTACGATTCGAACCCGGACCAGACCACCCGCCAGATCGCCAAGGGCTCGGTCGCGCTGCGCACCGACGCCACGGTCGACTTCCGGAGCAACTGGTCCTCCAGCTCGCTGCAGGGCTCGCTCCGGGGCTCGTACCTCGAGACCCCGCAGAACGAGGCCGCGAGCCGCCCCGCGGCAGACGGCGTGGTCCGGCTGCGCATCGACGCCAACCGGGACCTGCGCATCGACGCGGAGGGGCGGTTCCTGGTGGACACGCAGCGCACGTCGAGCGCCAACCTCCAGGCTGCCACCGCCACGACACGGCCGCTCCTGGCCGTCTACGGCGGTTCGCTCGGGGCGACGGAGACGTTCAACCGCCTGTCGGTCACCCTGCGCGGGTCCGTCGACCGCTCCGAGTTCGACAATGCGCGTTTGGCGGACGGCACGATCGTCAATCAGTCCGACCGCAACCTAAACCAGTACAGCCTGCAGCTGCGCACGGCCTACGAGATCAACCCGGATTTCAGCCCGTTCATCGACCTGCTCGGCGACACGCGCGTCTACGACCGGCGCTTCGACGCGACGGGCGTCCGGCGCGACTCAGACGGCATCGCGGTCGCCTTCGGGACGAGCATCGGCCTCGCGCGCTCGGTGACGGGCGAGATCTCCGCCGGCATCCAGCATCGGACCTACGTCGATTCGAGCCTGCGCGACATCAACGCGCCGTTGCTCAACGCGGCCCTGGTCTGGGCGGCGAGTCCGCTCACGACCGTCCGTCTCACTGCCGCGACCGGCGTCACCGAGACGACGATCCCGGGCTCCAGCGGCGTGCTCACCGAGGTCGCGACGCTCGAGGTGCAGCACGACCTGCTGCGCAACCTCTCGATCGTCCTCGGCGGATCGTATCTCCGGAACGACTACCAGAGCAGCAGCATCCGCGAGAACGGGTTCTCGGCGACCGCGCGGCTCGACTACCACTTCACCCGCTGGCTGACCCTGCGCGGCACGTACATCTATCAGAAGTTCGACAGCACGGTCGCCGGGTCCAGCTTCCGGGAGAACACCTTCCTGCTCGGCCTGCGCGTGAATCCCTGAGGCGGCCTCAGAACCGCTCCGTCCAGGGACGCAGTTCTAGTTCGGAGGTCCAGGCGCTACGATCCTGGCGCAGGAGGTCGCGATAGGCCCTGGCGATGGCGTCGGGATCGAGATGGCTGTCGGGGGCCTCCGGCGGCTCGCCGCCGCGGGCCGGATTGCGGATGGCGCCGTCGATCACGATGTGCGCGACGTGGATCCCCTGGGGCTGCAATTCCCGGGCGAGGCTCTGACCCAGTCCCCGCAGCGCGAACTTCCCCATCGCGAACGGGGCCGATCCCGCGAAGCCCTTCACGCTCGCCGAGGCGCCGGTGAGCAGGATCGCGCCGTGGCGATGCGGCAGCATGCGGCGCGCCGCGGCCTGCGCCACGAGGAAACCACCGTACGCGGACACCATCAGCGCCTGGGCGACCGCGTCCGGGTCGAGATCGGCGACCGGGCCGCGGAGACGACCGCTCGCGTTGTAGACGACGACGTCCGGCGGACCGCCGAGCGCCGGCTCCAGGCGGGCGAACAGCGCCTCGACCTCAGCGGGCTGGCTGGCGTCGCAGGCATGGACCGCCGCGCCCGTCTCCGCCGCCAGTGCGGCGAGCTTGTCGACGTTCCGGGCGGCGAGGCCGATCGTCATGCCGTCGGCGGCGAGCAGGCGCGCCAGCGATGCGCTGAGGCCGGAGCCCGCCCCGACGATCAGGGCTCTGGAATAGGTCGGGATCATCCTCTCCTCCTCTGCTGACCCGCCCAGGGCCGATGGGAACCTGTACGCCCGCCCGCGTCAGTCGCGGCGCTGCGCGAAGAACGCCCGGAGCAGATCGGCCGCCTCGCGCTCGCGGAACCCGCCGTAGACCTCCGGCACGTGGTGGCAGGTCGGCTGATCGAAGACGCGCGGCCCGTGCTCGACCCCACCCCCCTTCGGATCGGCCGCGCCGTAGTAGAGCCGCCGGATGCGCGCGAAGGATATCGCGCCCGCGCACATCGGGCACGGCTCCAGGGTGACGTAGAGATCGCAGCCAACGAGGCGCTCGGTGCCGAGGGCCGCGCAGGCCGCGCGGATCGCCAGGATCTCCGCGTGCGCCGTCGGGTCGTGCAATTCGCGCGGCCGATTATGCGCCACCGCCAGGATGACCCCGTCCCGGACCACCGCGGCGCCGACCGGGACCTCCCCGGCAGCGGCCGCGGCGCGGGCGGCCGCGAAAGCGTGATCGAGCGCGGTCAGCGGTCCGGACGTTTCCGCCCGTGCCGGATGGATCGGATCGGCAGCCAAGCTGTTCTCATCCCACTGACGCGACGGGCCCGGGGCGGCGGGCTTGCCTGACCCAAGTCAATGTTAAGACCTGGAACATTCCGCCGACCGTGACCGTTTCAGGAACCAGTGCGGCGCCGCCGCAGATCGAACAAGAGGACAACGCCATGAGCAGCACCACCGACAAGATCAAGGGCGTCGCCAACGAGGCCGTCGGCAAGGCCAAGCAGGGCATCGGCGACGTGACCGGTAACGACAAGCTCAAGGCCGAAGGTGCCGCCCAGGAACTCAAGGGCAAGGCCCAGGGCACCGTCGGCGACGCCAAGAGCGCGGTGAAGTCCGCCACCGACAAGCTCTGATCGTCGAGCGCGACCGGAACGGAACCCGCCTCGGGCGGGTTCCAGAACTGAACCGACCCGAATAACGCGAGGATGCCATGATCGGCTGGGCTGTCACGTTTCTCGTCGTCGCTCTCGTGGCGGCGCTCCTCGGTTTCGGCGGCATCGCCGGCACGGCGATGGAGGCGGCCAAGATCGTCTTCTTCGTGGCGATCGCGCTGTTCCTGATCTCCGCCGTGTTCGGCGTGATGCGCGGGCGCTCGCCGAGACTCTGACGAATGCGGGTCTTCGACCCGCCATCCAAGTCTTCGAGGCGGTCCCGACGGGCCGCCTCTTCGCGTTGAGGCGACTCGCACCGGTGCACAACCCGTCTCGCCTGTCGGAACCGGCTCTGATAAGCGGCAGGCATGAGCGACTTGCCGAACGACGATAAGCCGGAGGGGACCGCCCGTCCGGCCCCCGAGTCAGCGCGCACCGAGAGCTGGGCACCGCCCACCGATGCGGGCCGTGCCGATGCCGACACCGAGCGGCCTGCCAGTTCTGCCGCGAAGAAGACGGCGCGGAAGGCCAAGCCGCAGCCCGCCCCGCAGGCGGAGCCTCTGCCAGAGCCGCAGCCGGAGCCAGGTCCCGAAGCGTCCGCGGACGCCGAAGCCCTGATCGAGACGCCGCCCGGCGAGCGCATCGCGAAGGCGATGGCACGGGCCGGCGTCGCCTCGCGGCGCGACGCCGAGACGATGATCCTGGCCGGACGCGTGAGCGTCAACGGCGAGACGCTGACATCCCCGGCCCGCAATGTCACGGAGAACGACCGGATCCTGATCGACGGCGAGCCGATGCCGTCGCGGGAGCGCAGCCGCCTGTGGATCTTCCACAAGCCGCGGGGCGTAGTGACGACCGCCCGGGACCCGGAGGGCCGCCAGACGGTGTTCGACGTGCTCCCGGAGGATCTGCCCCGGGTCGTGGCGGTCGGACGGCTCGACATCAACACCGAGGGGCTGCTGCTGCTCACCAATGACGGCGGGCTCGCCAAGGTGATCGCGCATCCCGACACGGGCTGGCTGCGCCGCTACCGAGTCCGCGCCCACGGCGACACCGATCAGGCGCAACTCGACCGGCTGTCCAAGGGCGTCACCATCGACGGGATGGAGTACGGCCCCGTCGAGGCGACCCTCGACCGCGTCCAGGGCGACAACGTCTGGCTGACGCTCGGCCTGCGCGAGGGCAAGAATCGCGAGGTCAAGCGCATCCTCGAGCATCTCGGACTGTCGGTGAACCGGCTGATCCGGCTCTCCTTCGGGCCCTTCCAGCTCGGCGACCTGGAGGTTGGCCTGGTCGAGGAGGTGCGGACCCGCGTCCTCAAGGATCAGCTCGGCAAGAGCCTCGCCGAGCAGGCCGGCGTGGATTTCGACAGTCCGGTCCGCGAGCCGATCTCGCCGTTCGGTGGCACCCGCCCGGCGGATCGGGACGCCCAATCGTCGCAGCCGGCATCTTCCCGGCGCAATGCCGCGCGTCCCGCGCCGGCGCCGCGCGTCTCGACCGGGGGCACCGGTCCCGGACCGCGCAACTCCGCGTGGCGCGACGAGGACGCGGCCAAGCCGCGGGGGACGCGCATTCCCCGGCGCGGCGCGGATCCCCGGGCCGCGCAGGCGGCCGCGGCAGAACGCGGCCGCGAGCGCGTCGGCTCGATCCGGGCCGGCGACCGCCGGGTCGTCGTCGAGCGCCTGTCCGCAACGCCGGCGGAGCCCGAGCCCGTCGCCAAGCCGAAGCGCCGCTTCGCCGACCGGGGGATGCCGGAGCGGCAGGAGCGCCCCGCCGGTCGGCGCGATGAGCGCCGCGGCGATGAGCGCCCGCGCCGCGAGAGCGCGCGGAGCGAGGCTCCGCGGGACGAGCGGCGATTCGACGAGCGCGGGGGCAAGCCCGGGGGCCGGCGCGACCGACCGTTCGACGCCGGGCCGGCGGAGGGCGCGTCGCGGAAGCCAGGCGGCTTCCGCGGCCAGAAGCCCGCTGCTGCCGGGAGCAAGCCCGCGTTCGGTGGCCCGAAGACCGGGGGTGCGCGTCCCGGCGGAAGCCGCCCCGGTGGCAAGCCCGGCGGTTTCGCCGGCAAGGGGGCTGGCCAGGGTCGGCGCAACGGACCCGCGCGCGGGTCGGACACGGGCGGTCGTCCTGGTGCTCGTCCCGGTGCGCCGCGCGGGGGCGCCAAGCCCGGCGGCGGCCGGCCGCCGCGCGGGACGCGGTGAGGATCGTCGGCGGCGCGTGGCGGGGCCGCAGGCTCGCCACGCCGCGCACCGACGCCATTCGGCCGACATCGGACCGCCTGCGGGAATCGTTGTTCAACGTGCTCGCCCACGCCTACGACGACGCCGTCGCCGGCGCCCGGGTCCTCGACCTGTTCGCCGGTACGGGTGCCCTCGGCTTCGAGGCGCTCTCGCGGGGCGCCGCCTACGCCCTCCTCGTCGACGAGGGCGCCGAGGCGCGCGCGGTGATCCGCGAGAACATCGAGGCCCTGGGTGCCGAAGGCGTGACGCGCCTGTTTCGGCGGGACGCGACCCGTCTCGGCCCGGCCTCCACGGCGGGCACCTTCTCGCTGGTCTTCTGCGATCCGCCCTACGGCCGTGATCTCGCGCCGTGCGCCCTGAAAAGCGCCGCCGAGGGCGCCTGGCTGGCGCCCGGGGCTCTCATCGTCGTCGAGGAGGTCGAGGCCGCGCAGGTCGTCTGGCCGGCCGGCTTCGCGGAGCTGGAGCGGCGCGTCTACGGGGATACGGCCGTGGCGATCGCCCGATTCGCCGCCTGAATCGTGCTTAGTCCCGATCGCGCGAAGCCGGATCCGTAGCGCCAACTTGAGACCCGAAATGGATCGCCAGCCAAACGGTGGGTGAGTCGGTCCACTCCACCCGGTGCCGACGATGCGGCGCGATCAGCACGGCGTCACCCGCGACGAGGCGACGGGCCTCCGCCTCGTCGGCGAACCGAAGGTCGGCCGCGCCCGTCAGGACGGCGACCCACTCGGTATCCGGCTGGTCGTAGTAGAATCCCGGCGGGCTCGCCTGACCGGTCGAGACGATGCGCTCCACCCGCAGGCCCGGCTCGGAGACCAGGACCGACACGATCTCGTCGTCCGCCCGGAGCGGCAGGTCGGCGAGCAGGTGGGTCACACGCGTCGGGAGAGAGTCCATGATCCCGCCTGCAGGGACCGCAAGGCGCCGGATCGGCGCCGGGCAAGGCCCGGATGTCAGGAGTTGCGCGGAGCGCCGCCCGCCTGCGGTGCCGCGCCGTCCGACGTCTTGGTCTGACCGATCCGCGCCGCGGATTTGACGAGGGAGAGCACGTCGCGGCGCATCTGATCGTCGGCGATCTGATTGTAGGCCCGGAGCAGTTCGACGGCGCCGGCGACGCGCAGCAGCGCGGGACCGCTATCCGTCGTCGCCTCGGGCTCGGGCTCGAAGAAGCTCGAGACCGGAACGCCGAGCCGCTCGGCGATCGCCTGCAGGCGGCCGGCACCGACACGGTTCTTGCCGGTCTCGTACTTCTGGACCTGCTGGAAGCTGACGCCCAGCGCGCTGGCCAGCGCGGACTGGCTCAGTCCATTCGCCGCCCGAAGGAACGCGATGCGGCTGCCGACCCCGTGATCGATGGCTGTGGTCTGCTTCGGCTTGGGGGTTGGGTTCGCCATAGTGGGTAGTCCGGATGTTCTTGCTGTCTGCAGGCTTGCTCGCCCGGATCCAGGGCGCCAATCACAACCGACAGGTGCAACATTGCGCGGCCAAGATCCAGACCTGACATCTGTTAGTGCCACAGGTCAGCCGCGCGTGCAACGAATGGTTACGCTCTCGAAATCTTAGGTCCGGAAGACCGCAATTTGGACCCTCCAGTGCCCGCCGCGAGAACAACTCAAATACCGGGCCCGATCAAATATAAGTGAGCGAAATCAGCTAAAAATTCACTCTCGAACACTGCCGGGCGATATCGGGTTGCCTGCGCCGCGTTGGGCCCGCCGGGCCGATCCCAGCGAAATCCGTACGACAGCAAACGGTCGACTCAGCGCTCGATGGCGCGCGCCGGCGACGGAATCACGCCGCCGGGCCGAGCCAATCGAGGACGATTCGCAACTGGTCGTCGTCGAGCAACGCGGGCGCGTGGCCGCAATCGGGAATCTCGACGCGGCGCGTCGGCGGTCCCCGGCGCGTCATCTCGTCGGCCGTCGAGGCGAGAAGGAGTTCCGAGTGCTCGCCGCGGAGCAGCAGGACCGGACAGGTGATCGCGTCCCAGTCGCGCCACATGCTCACGCTGTAGACGCGGCCCGGTCGGAAGGCGTCTCCGATGCCGGGATCGTAGTGGGGCCGCCAGCCGCCGTTGGGCTCCTGGAAGAAGCTGTGCTTGGCGATGTGGCGCCACTGCTCGTCGGTGAGCGGCCCGAACGCGCCCAGCACCGTTCGCAGACGCGATTCGCCCGAGGCGAGGTTATGGTGCAGCCGGGGCGCGTCCCGCAGGCGCGACCCGATCTCGCGGATGGGCGCCCAGGGCAGGAACGGGCCGATATCGTTGATCACCATCCGGCGGATCGGGGTGCGGGCGGCCGCGGCCAGGACCATGCCGGTCAGGCCGCCGAGGGACGTGCCCACCCAGTCGATCTTCCCGGGGACCCGGAGATGGGCGATGAGCGCGGCCATGTCGGCGGCGTATTGCGGCAGGCCGTAGAGTTCCGGGTCCTTCAGCCATCCGCTGAGGCCGCGCCCGGGCAGGTCCGGGCATATCACCCGGTACCCGAGCTTCGCGAGGCGATAGCCGAGGGCGTCGAAATCGCGGCCCTGGCGGCTGAGACCGTGGACGCAGACGACGACGTGCGGGCTGTCCGGGTCACCCCATTCCACGTAGGCGATGCGGTGGAAGTCGTGGGGCGCGTAGGCCTGGAAATGGCCGGTCCGGAACGGCACGTCGGCGCGGCTCAGGTCGTCGAGCCGCGGCGTCGCCTCAGGTCCGGGAGCGGGCGCCGCGGTGCCGGCCGTCACGGGGTCTCCGTACGCGCGGCGGCCTCGCGGGCGAGACGGCCGGTCGTCTGGTGGAGGTCGACCATCTGGTCGGTCAGCCGGCGCGCCTGCTCCTGCAGGAACGCGATGTTCAGCGCCGCGACCTCGCGGGCATCTGCCGCCTTGGCGACGCGGTCCGCGAAGTCGAGGCTCGCGCGGACATTGGTGTCGGAGGCCACGAGCATCCGGTGGCCGATCTCGCGCATCGCCGCCATGGCGTGGACGGCGTTGTCCTCGAACGCGTTGTAGAGCCGGGCGCCGGCGGCGTCCCACTGCTCGCGCACCCGGCGGGCGCCGGCCACGTTGCTGTCGGTGAGCTGGTGGGCGGTCTCGCGGCTGGAGCCCATCACCGCGCGCCAGCCCTCGAAGCTCTGCGCCATCGAGGCCTCGAAGGCGTTCAGCGCCATCTCGCCCGCCTCGGCGAAGCGCTCGTACGCCTCGCGCGCCCGGGCGACGCCGCCCTCCACCGCGGCGCGGCCGGTCTCCCCGGAGATCGCCGGCAGGTTGTCGTTCCCCACAATCGTCTCCCGCAGATGGGCCGGTCGCACGCGGTCCCGACGGCGCGTCGCTGGAATACGGGCATCCGCCAGGGGCGATCTCGCGTCAACAGGGCCCTGTAACAGAATCCGCGCGCGGCCCACATTGTCACGGTGGCCGCGATTGACAGGCACGACGGCGGCGAAATCTTCGTCGCGCGGAGCGCACGCCACGCCCGCCGCCCGATCAGAAGGCTGCACGATGACGGACACCCGTCCGACCCAGACCGAGGTCCGCGAGACGGGCTCTCATCCGTTCGAGGCCGGGCTCGCGCGCCGGCCGGCCAACTACGTCCCGCTGACCCCCGTCAGCCTGCTGGCGCGGGCCGCTGCCGCGGCGGGCGGGCGGATCGCCGTGATCGACGGCCACCGCCGCCTCACCTACGCGGACCTCTACGCGCGCTGCAGGCGCCTCGCCGCGGGCCTCGCGTCCCGGGGGATCGGGCCGCTCGACACCGTGGCGATCCTGGCGCCGAACGTTCCGGAGATGATCGAGGCGCATTTCGCCGTGCCCATGCTCGGCGCGGTGCTCAACCCGCTCAACACGCGCCTCGACGCGGCGACGATCGCGTTCTCGCTGCGGCACGGGGGCGCCCGCGCGCTCCTCGTCGAGGCCGAGTACGCCGCGCTGGCGGCGCGGGCGCTCGCGGAACTCGCCGAGCCGGTCCTCGTCGTGGCGATCGGCGCGAGCGGGATCGACGGCGCCCTGCCCTACGAGGATCTGCTGGCCGAGGGCGATCCCGACTACGCCTGGCACGGCCCGGAGGACGAGTGGCAGTCGCTCTGCCTGCTCTACACGTCGGGGACGACCGGCGATCCCAAAGGCGCCGTCTACAGCCATCGCGGCGGCTATCTCCAGGCGCTCGGCAACGCCGTCACGTTCGGCCTGACCGGCGAGAGCGTGTATCTCTGGACGCTGCCGATGTTCCATTGCAGCGGCTGGTCCTACCCATGGGCGAGCGTCGCCGCCTGCGCCACGCAGGTCTGCCTGCGCAAGGTCGAGCCGGCGGCGATCTTCAGGCTGATCGCCGAGCACGGGGTGACGCATCTGTGCGGCGCCCCGATCGTCCTCTCGATGATCGCGCACGCGCCGGCGCAGGACCGTGTGCCGTTCCCCCAGCGCGTGCGCTGCGCGGTCGGCGGCGCGGCGCCGTCCTCGACGATCATCCGCACCATGGAGGAGCTCGGCTTCCAGGTGACGCACCTCTACGGCGCCACCGAGAGCTACGGCCCCGCGACGGTCTGTCTGGCGCAGCCGGACTGGACCGATCTCCCCGACACCGAGCGACACGCCCGCATGGCCCGCCAGGGCGTGCCGCTGGCCACGCTCGAGGCGGTGAGCGTCGCCGACGTCGCGAGCGACGCGCCGGTGCCGCGGGACGGCACGACGGTCGGCGAGATCCGCCTGCGTGGCAACACGGTGATGAAGGGCTACCTCGGCAACCCGGGCGCGACCGAGGAGGCCCTCGCCGGCGGCTGGTACCGGACCGGCGACCTCGCGGTCTGGCATCCCGACGGGTCGGTGGAGATCAAGGACCGGGCGAAGGACATCATCATCTCGGGCGGCGAGAACATCTCCAGCCTGGAGGTGGAGGAGGTGCTGATGCGCCATCCCGCCGTGATGCTGGCGGCCGTCGTGGCGCGGCCAGATCCGACCTGGGGCGAGAGCCCCTGCGCGTTCCTGGAGGTGAAGCCCGGCGCGGCGGTGCCGAGCGACCAGGAGTTGATCGCGTTCTGTCGCGAGCACATGGCGCGGTTCAAGGTGCCGAGGACGGTGGTGTTCGGGCCGCTGCCGAAGACCTCGACCGGCAAGATTCAGAAATTCGTCCTGCGCGAGCAGGCGCGGACCCTCTGACCCGCGCCGGTCCCGTGACGGGAGCCGTTTCGGGCGACCACTACAGGCCGGAGACGAGGTGGCCGCCGTCGACCGCCAGGACGCTGCCGGTCATGTAGGCGCCGGCCTCCGAGGCCAGGAGCAGGAGCGGCCCGTCGAGTTCGGCGGCCTCGCCCAGCCGGCGCTGCGGAATGCGCCTGATCAGCGCCCGGCCGGCATCGGACTCGAAGAAGGCGTCGTTGAGCTCGGTCTTGATGTAGCCCGGCGCGAGGGCGTTCACCCGGATCCCGTAGCGGGCCCACTCGAGCGCGAGGCTCTTGGTGAGCTGGACGACCGCCGCCTTCGAGGTGGCGTAGGGCGCGAGCCCGCCGGTGACCCGCAGCCCGAGGATCGACGCGATGTTGACGATGCTGCCGCCCGCCCCGTGCCGGACCATGCGCCGGCCGGTGGCCTGGGCGACCTGCCAGACGCCTTTGAGATTCGTGTCGAGCACCGCGTCCCAGTCGGATTCCGCGAGGTCGAGGGCCGGCTTCGTCGCCGTCACGCCGGCATTGTTCACCAGCACCGCCACCGGTCCGAAGCGCTCTTCGGCGGCGTCGAGCGCCCGCTCAACGCTCGCGGCGTCGGTGACGTCCATGACGACGGCGTGGGCCTCACCGCCCGCCGCCGCGACGCGATCGACGGTCTCGGCGAGGGCGTCGGCCCGGCGGGCGCCGAGCGACAGGCGCGCGCCGGTGTGGGCCAGGGTCCCGGCGAAATGGCGGCCGAGACCGCTGGAGGCCCCGGTCACCAGGACGTGGCGGCCGGCGAGGTCGAACGGGCCCGCCATCTCAGCGTACCGACGCGGCGGCGGGTGCCGGGCACGTCGGCCGCGCGGCGGCGCGGCGCGCGCCGAAGTTGTCGAGATCGGTCATGGCTCCGCGCCTCCCATGCGCACTGTCGGTTCGGGACGGCTGGCGCCCCGGTTTTCGAGCCGCGGCGTCACACGCCGTTGTGGACCGGCCCCGCGCGTGCCGCCAGCCGGATCGACGGCGCGGCGCCTCATCGGCGGCCGAACAGCCGCTCGATGTCGGCGAGCTTCAGCTCGATCGAGGTCGGGCGTCCGTGGTTGCACTGTCCGGAATTCGGCGTCGCCTCCATCTCGCGCAGGAGGGCGTTCATCTCCTCCGCCCTCAGCCGCCGCCCGGCGCGGATCGAGCCGTGACAGCTCATGCGCGACAGGACGGCGTCGAGACGGCGCCCCAGCGGGCCGCCCTCCGCGGCCGGAGCCCCGCCCTCCTCGTCGCCGCTGGCCTCCAGGGCGTCGAGGATGTCGGTGACGAGCTTGCGCGTCGAGGCGCCGATCAGCGCGGCCGGCACCTCGCGCACGAGCACCGCCCCCGGCCCGAACGCCTCGATGGACAGTCCCAGCCGGTCGAGGTCCGGGGCGGCCGCGACCAGCCGGTCGGCCTCCTCGGGGCTCATCTCGACGACGTCAGGAATCAGGAGTCCCTGGCGGGCGATGCCGCCTGCCTCCCGCTCGGCCTTCATCCGCTCGTAGACGAGGCGCTCGTGGGCGGCGTGCTGGTCGACGATCACGAGGCCGTCGCGGGTCTGGGCGAGGATGTAGGTCTCGTGGATCTGCGCGCGGGCGGCCCCCAGCGGATGATCGAGCGCCTCCACGGCGTCGGCGGCAACGCGGGTGTCGGCCTGGGGCGGGGCCGCCACGGCTTCGGGCTCGGGCCCGGCCCAGACGGCCTGAGCGGCCTCGCCGAAGCCGGTCGGCTCGACCCGCGCCGGCTGCGGTGCCGGCCTCCACGTCGCCGAGGAACGGTAGCCGGGCGGCGCTGCCACCGAGGGTGCACCGCTCGGGAAGGGGCCCGGCCGCGTCGGCCGGAACAGGCTCGGCGCGGTGGCGCCGCTGTGGGTGGCGAGCGGCGCCCCGGCCGGGCGCAGGGCGTCGAGGGTCCGCGCGGCGCCGGTGGTGGCCGAGCGGGCGCCGCCGCGGCGCAGGGCGTCGTGGATCGCGCTCACGATCAGCGCCCGCACGAGGCCCGGCTCGCGGAAGCGCACCTCGGTCTTGGCCGGGTGAACGTTGACGTCGACGAGGCCGGGGTCGCACGCGACGGCGAGGCCGAGCACCGGGTGCCGGTCGGAGGCCAGCGTGTCGGCGTAGGCGCCGCGGATCGCCCCGAGCAGGAGCCGGTCGCGCACGGGGCGGCCGTTGACCGCGAGGTGGATATGGGTCGCCGCACCGCGATGGTAGGTCGGCAGGCCGACATGACCGGCCACCGCGAAGCCCTCCCGGGCCAGGGAGACCGGCAGGGCGTTGGCGAGGAAGTCCTGCCCCAGCACCGCCGCGAGCCGGCGCAGCTCCGCCTCGGCCCCGGTCTCGGCCGGCAGGACCAGGGGCTGCCCGGCATCGGCTCTCAGGGTGAAGCGGATCCCGGGCTGCGTCGCGGCGAGGCGGCGCAGCGTCTCGGCGATCGCGGCGTTCTCGGCCCGGTCCGACTTCAGGAACTTGAGCCGCGCCGGCGTGGCGGCGAAGAGCTCGGTCACCTCGATCCGGGTGCCGCGCTGGGCCGGGGCCGGACGGACCTGCCCCTTCATCCCCGCGTCGACGGTGAGGCTCGCCCCCGCCTCGGCCTCCGGCGTGCGGGTGACGATGGCGAGCCGCGACACCGCGCCGATCGACGGCAGGGCCTCGCCGCGGAATCCCAGGGTGTCGATTGCCGTGAGATCGCCGCCCGGGAGCTTGGAGGTGGCGTGCCGCTCGACCGCGAGGTCGAGATCGTCCGGCGTCATGCCGCGGCCGTCGTCGACGACCCGGATCAGTCGGCGCCCCCCGGCCTCGACGGTGACCTCGATCGCTCGGGCCCCGGCATCGATCGCGTTCTCGACCAGCTCCTTCACGGCCGAGGCCGGGCGCTCGACCACCTCGCCCGCGGCGATGCGATCGACGAGGACGGGGTCGAGGCGGCGGACGGACGGCGCGGACAGGGAGGACATCGGCGCGCAGGATAGTCCCTGCGCGGCGGCGATCCAATCGGCCGGTCGTGCCGACCCGTCAGGCGCGGCGCTTCGACCCGCCCAGGGAGATGCGGCCGGCGCCCCCGCGCGGTCCGTGGCTCGCCGCCGCCACGGGACGGCGGGACAGGTCGTAGAGGACGTTCCCGACGAGGCCCGCGGTCCGCCGGAGGGTCGGGCCCTCGCAGGTCGCCGCGACGCGGACGCCGATCGCGTGGGTGTGACTGCGGCCGTAGAGCCAGACGGCGAGCCGGGCGCGCGTCGCCTCCGGGATCCCGTCGAGCAGAAGCGCGGCCCCGTCCGGGTCGGCCTTGATCAGGCGGCCGACCACGTCCGGTGCGACCGGGCAGTCGAGGGCCGGGTCGTCGATGCTGAGCGTTCGGTCCTGGGTCATGGTGGCCCTGACAGCGTGGAGCCGTCAGCGTGGGCAGTCTTGGTTAACGAAAGCTCACCACAACTCGCAGCCCCGATCCGCCATTGCAGGTCGCGACGGGGGCGTTGCCGCGATGCAACCGCCACCCCCCCCTGATCCCGCGTCCTAGAGCGGCCGTCGGATCAGCCGGGCGATCAGGCCGACGATGCCCTCGCGGAACAGCAGCACGCAGAGCACGAAGACGCAGCCCTGGATGATCGTCACCCAGGCACCGAACTGCGCCAGGTAGGTCTCCATCGTGACGATCACCAGCGCGCCGACGATCGGCCCGAACACCGTCCCCATGCCGCCGACGAGCGTCATCAGCACCACTTCGCCGGACATCGACCAGTGCACGTCGGTGAGCGAGGCGAGCTGGAACACGATCGCCTTGGTGGAGCCCGCGAGCCCGGCGAGCGTCGCCGAAAGCACGAACACCGCGAGCTTGTACTGGCTGGCGCGGTAGCCGAGCGAGATCGCCCTCGGCTCGTTGTCGCGGATCGCCTTCAGCACCTGCCCGAAGGGCGAGTGGATGATCCGGTAGATCAGCAGCATCCCGGCCATGAAGACCACGGCCACCACCGCGTACATGACCCGGTCGTCGGCGAGGCTGATCGCGCCGAACAGGTTCCCGCGGGGCACCGCCTGGATGCCGTCCTCGCCGCCGGTGAACTTCGCCTGCAGGGAGAAGAAGAACACCATCTGGGCGAGCGCCAGGGTGATCATCGAGAAGTAGATGCCCTGCCGGCGGATCGCCAGGGCGCCGAAGACCAGACCCAGCAGGGCGGCCGTGACCGTGCCGGCGAGGATCGCGAGCTCGGGCGTGAAGCCCAGGCTCTTGGCCGTGTACGCGCAGAGGTAGCTCGCCATGCCGAAATAGGCGGCGTGGCCGAAGGAGAGCAGGCCGCCGTAGCCGAGCAGGAGGTTGAAGGCGAGCGCGAACAGCGCGAAGCACAGCACCTTCATCAGGTAGACGGGGTACAGGACGAGCGGTGCCACGACGAGCAGCACCGCTATGCCCACGAAGATGAGGCGGTGGAGCGCCTTGTCGTCCCGACTCGTCGGCACGGCGGCGGCGATCGGGGCGGCGTCGAGGGCGGCGGTGTCGGCCATGGGGGTGCCTCAGATCGCGATCAGGCCGTGCGCCCGAACAGGCCGGCGGGTTTGACGAGCAGCACCAGCACCATGATCACGAAGATCACGGTGGCGGACGCCTCCGGATAGAACACCTTGGTCAATCCCTCGACGAGGCCCAGGGCGAAGCCCGTGATCACCGAGCCGATGATCGAGCCCATGCCGCCGATCACCACCACAGCGAAGACCACGATGATGATGTCGGCGCCCATGTTGGGATTGACCGAGTAGATCGGCGCAGCGAGCACCCCGGCGAAACCCGCGAGCGCGACGCCGAACCCGTAGGTCAGCGTCAGGAACAGCGGCACGTTGACCCCGAACGCCTGGACCAGGGTCGGGTTCTCGGTTGCGGCGCGCAGATAGGCGCCGAGCTTGGTCTTCTCGATCACGAGCCACGTCGCGATGCAGACGGTCAGCGAGGCGACCACCACCCAGGCGCGGTAGTTCGGCAGGAACATGAAGGGCAGGCGCTGGCCGCCGGACAGCTCGGCCGGGATCGCGTAGGGCAGACCCGACACGCCGTACTGGTTGCGGAACAGGCCCTGGATGATCAGCGCGAGACCGAAGGTCAGCAGCAGGCCGTAGAGGTGGTCGAGCTTGTAGAGCCGGGCGATGAGCACCCGCTCCAGAACGATGCCGAAGGCGCCCACCACGAGCGGTGCGAGCCCCAGCGCCCACCAGTAGCCGAGACCGACGTAGGTGAGCAGCATCCAGGCCACGAACGCGCCCATCATGTAGAGCGCGCCGTGGGCGAAGTTGATGATGTTCAGGAGCCCGAAGATGATCGCGAGCCCGAGCGACAGGATCGCGTAGAACGAGCCGTTGATCAGGCCGAGCAGAAGCTGACCGAACAGGGCCTGCGTCGGCACACCGAAGATCGTGGTCATGGCCGGTCTCCGCGCCCCGAACCCACCGTCAGCCCTTCACCAGGGGGCAGTTGCCCTCGTTGAGCGGCCGGAAGACCTGGTCGCCCGGGATGGTCTCGAGCTTCTTGTAGAGATCCCACTCGCCCTTCGATTCGGCGGGCTTCTTGACCTCGAACAGGTACATGTCGTGGATCTTGCGGCCGTCCGCGCGGATCACGCCTTTGCCGAACAGCGGGTCGTCCGTCGGCATCGCCTTCATCTTGGCGACCGTGGCGGCGCCGTCGGCGGTCGACTTCGTCTCGGCCACAGCCTTCAGGTAGTGGAGCACGTCCGAGTAGACGCCCGCATGGTTCGCGGTCGGCTTCGAGCCGTTCTTCATCTGCTTGGCGAACCGGTCCGAGAAGGCGCGGGTCTGGTCGTTCAGGTCCCAGTAGAACGGCTCGGTGAGCACCAGCCCCTGCGCCACCTTGGTGCCCAGCGAGTGCACGTCCGAGGAGAAGACCAGGAGGCCGGCGAGCGCCTGGCCGCCCTCGGTGATGCCGAATTCGCCCGCCTGCTTGATCGCGTTGATCGTGTCGGTGCCGGCATTGGCCAGCCCGATCACCTTGGCGCCCGAGCCCTGTGCCTGCAGCAGGAAGGACGAGAAGTCCGAGGTCGGGAACGGCGTCTTCACCGAGCCGACGACCTTGCCGCCGTTCTTGGTGATGACCGTGCTGGTGTCGCGCTGGAGGGTCTGGCCGAAGACGTAGTCGGCGGTGAGGAAGAACCACGTGTTGCCGCCGCGCTTGACCATCGCGCCGCCGGTGCCGTTGGCAAGCGCCACCGTGTCGTAGACCCAGTGGATGGTATTCGGCGTGCATTGCGGGCCGGTGAGGTCGGCGGTGCCGGCGCCGGTATCGATGAAGACCTTGTTCTTCTCCTTGGTGACCTGGCTGATCGCCAGCGCCACCGAGGACGTCACGCCGTCCGTGATCATGTCGACGGCGTCGCGGTCGTACCATTGCCGGGCGATGGCCGCGCCGACATCCGGCTTGTTCTGGTGGTCGGCCGAGACGATCTCGACCTTCAGCCCGTGCTGCTCGGGCTTGAAATCCTCGACCGCGAGCTTCGCGGCCACGACCGAGCCCTCGCCACTGATGTCCGAGTAGGCGCCCGAGCGGTCGCCCAGGATGCCGATCTTCACGTTCGTCTGCGCGGCTGCGGTGCCCATCATCAGGGCGCCGGCGAGGGCGGCGAGGGTCACGGGCCGGGCGATGCGTCCGAGCATTTTCGTTTCCATCCTCCAGCGGCGCGGCGGATCTCCGCCGGCCGAGTATCGGGTCGCCGTTTTCTGGCGCTTCTACGGTTTTCGCGTGCGAGATTCAGACGCCGAGATAGGCGTGCAGCTTGTCGATATTGGCGTCAAGCTCGGCATTGGGGATCATGTCGACCACCCGCCCCTGCTCGATCACGAAGTGCCGGTCCGCCAAAGTCTGGGCGAAGCGGAAATTCTGCTCCACCAGGACGATAGTGTAGCCCTGAGTCTTCAATTGCTGTATCGTCCGGCCGATCTGCTGGACGATGACCGGCGCGAGACCTTCCGTGGGCTCGTCGAGCAGGATCAGCTTGGCGCCGGTGCGCAGGATGCGCCCGATCGCCAGCATCTGCTGCTCGCCGCCCGAGAGCTTGGTGCCCTGGCTGCCGGCGCGTTCCTTGAGGTTCGGGAACAGCGTGTGGATGTCAGCCACCGACATGCCGCCGGGCTTCACCCGCGGCGGCAGCATCAGGTTCTCGTGGACCGTCAGGCTCGCGAAGATGCCGCGCTCCTCCGGCACGTAGCCGATCCCGAGCCGGGCGATGTTGCGCGAGGCCATCCGGACCGTCTCGACGCCGTCGTAGACGATCGAGCCCGACCGCTTGCCGAGGATCCCGATGATCGCCCGGAGGGTCGTGGTCTTGCCCGCGCCGTTGCGGCCGAGCAGCGTGATCACCTCGCCCGCGCGCACGTCGATGTCGATGCCGTGGAGGACGTGGCTCTCGCCGTACCAGCCCTCGAGGCCGCGGACGGTCAGCAGCGCGTCGGTCGCGGCCGCCGGAGGTGTCTTCAGAGCCGCCTCAGGCATGTCCCGCCCCGATATACGCTTCTACCACGCGCGGATCCTTCGAGACCGTGGCGTAGTCGCCCTCGGCCAGCACCTGCCCGCGGGCCAGCACGGTGATCCGGTCCGACAGGGAGGCGACCACGGAGAGGTTGTGCTCCACCATCAGGATGGTGCGGTCCTTCGAGACCCGGCGGATGAGTTGCGCCGTGCGCTCGACATCCTCGTGGCCCATGCCGGCCATCGGCTCGTCGAGGAGCAGCATCTCCGGATCGAGGGCGAGGGTCGTGGCGATCTCGAGCGCGCGCTTGCGCCCGTAGGACAGCTCGACCGCGAGCACGTCGGCGAAGTCGGAGAGGCCCACCGCCTCGACGAGGGCGAGCGCCTCGCCGTTCAGCGCGCGCAGGACCCGCTCGGCCCGCCAGAAGTCGAAGGAATCGCCGCGCCGCCGCCGCTGGAGGGCGATGCGGACATTCTCCATCACCGTGAGGTGCGGGAACACGGCCGAGATCTGGAACGAGCGCACGAGCCCGAGGCGGGCGACGTCCGCCGCCTTCAAGCCGGTGATGTCGCGGTCCTTGTAGCGGATCGTCCCCGCGGTCGGGATCAGGAACTTCGTCAGGAGGTTGAAGCAGGTGGTCTTGCCGGCTCCGTTCGGCCCAATGAGGGCGTGGATGGTGCCGCGCTCGACCTGCAACGCCACGCCGTTGACGGCCCGGAATCCGCGGAATTCCATCGTCAGGCCATCGGTCGCCAGGATTACATCCCGTGCCAAGCGTGTCCCTCCCGGGTTCGATTTCTTGTCGCCATATCGCCGATCCGCAGCCGCGCAGTCCATCGCAAACGCTCGTGGCGGCGCGACAATCCCCCGGGAGTGATATCAGTCGCCCTCCCTGTCACGACGGCCGCCGGACAGAACTTGACCGCGCCGAGCGCCGCACTTAACTCAGACAATTCTTCGCGTGGCTCTTCTGAGAGGTTTCGGCATGGGCGATCGCCCGGCCTACATCGCCGTCGACTGGGGCACGACGAACCGGCGGGCCTTCGCCGTCTCGGAAGCGGGCGTCATTCTCGACAGCTTGGACGACGAGCGTGGCGTCCTCGCCCTGAAGCCCGACGCCTATCCGGCGGAGATCGCGGCCCTGCGCGCGCGACTGGGCGCCCACCCCATCATCGCCGTCGGCATGATCGGCTCCAACCGGGGCTGGCAGGCGGCGCCCTACGTGGCCGCGCCGGCCACCCTCACCGCCCTGGCCGAAGCCTGCCTCGAGCCCGCCCCGGGTATCCGGATCGTCCCCGGCGTCGCTCTGCGGGGCGGTGGTCGCCCCGACGTGATGCGGGGCGAGGAGATCCAGGTCTTCGGGGCGATCGGAGCGGGCGCGGTGCCGGCGACGGCCCTGTTCTGCCAGCCCGGCACGCACAACAAGTGGATCGAGACCGTCGACGGGGCCATCACGGATTTCACCACCGTGATGACCGGAGAATTCTTCGCCCTCCTGCGGGCACACGGGATCCTGGCCGGGACGCTCGACGGCACGGTCGGGGATGGGGCCCCCTTCCGCGCGGGTGTCCGGCGCGGCCTCGCGTCCCGCAATCTCGCCGCCACCCTGTTCGAGGTTCGCTCCGGTCTCCTGCTCGACCGGCTCGCCCCCGAGGACGCGGCGGCCCATGCCAGCGGCATTCTGATCGGCGCCGATATCGGCACCCGGGACGACCTCCGGCGGCGCCCGGTCCATCTCCTCGGCGGCGGCCGCCTCGGAGCACTCTACGCCGCCGCCATCACCGAAGCGGGCGGGGATCCGGTGATCGTGCCGGACGGTTCAACCACGGCCGGTATCCACGCCATCTGGAGTCTGCGGGCATGACCATCCTCGACCGGTTCGAGGCGGCCTTCGCGGCCTGCCCCCTCGTCGCCATCCTGCGGGGGCTCACGCCGGACGAGGCACCCGCCGTGGGGGAGGCGCTGGTCGGAGCCGGGTTCACCCTCGTCGAGGTGCCCCTCAACTCGCCGGACCCGCTCCGGAGCATCGCGACGCTCGCCGAGCGCCTCGCCGGGCGGGCGCTGGTCGGGGCCGGCACGGTCCTGACGCCGACTCAGGTCGGCGAGGTCGCCAGCGCCGGCGGAACCCTCGTGGTATCGCCAAACGCCGATCCGGCCGTCATCGGCGCCACCGTCGCGGCGGGCCTTGTCTCCCTTCCGGGCTATCAGACGCCCACGGAGGCTTTCGTGTGCCTGGCGGCGGGAGCAACCGCGCTGAAGCTGTTCCCTGCGGATGTCGCGACGCCCCTGGCGCTCCGGGCGCATCGCGCGGTTCTGCCGCCGGACACGCGGGTTCTGGCCGTCGGCGGAGTCTTGCCCGAGACCATCGCGGGCTGGCGGCAGGCGGGCGCCGACGGCTTCGGCCTCGGGTCCAATCTTTACCGGCCCGGGAAGGCGGCGGCCGACGTCGCCCGCGACGCCGCGGCCTACGTGGCGGCGTTCGAGCGCTCCGCCTGAAGAAACCGACGGCGGGCCGTCCGGTCGGGCCGAGCAGACACGGCAGAGCGTGTCGGCCGCGCCCCCTGACCTTCGCTCGATGCGCGCCTCCGCAGGCGGCCTGACCGCGCCTTTGCGACCGGTTCACAGCGCGATCGCCGCCGCGTCGTCGCGGTCGGCCACTTCACCGGCGAGGCCCGGCCGCGGGTCGCAGGCTGGCGGGGTGTCGCGCTATCGGCGGTTCGCGATCTCGCGGGCCGGCCGGTCGGATCGGTCGACCACCGTCCGGCACGCGCCGCTCAGCGACACCCGCTTCTCGCGGAGGCAGAGTGTGATTGCCCCCGCGTTCGGGATCTGGGCAGCGCACAGGCGCATCACGTCCGGCGTGCAGGCTGCCCGGTCCGCGCCGGTCTCCGCGAGCGCGGGCGCCGTGCCGACGAGAACCGCGAGGAGGGCGAAAGTGGCGGACTTCATCAAGGATGTCTCCTGAGCGGATCGGGGCCGCGAGCGGCCAAGCCTCGGCGTCCGGCGAGAACGCCGAGGCCGGAAAAGATATCCCGTCGTGCTTGTTTCAATCTGACGCAGGTTCGCGGCCGCGGAGTGAAAGGCCGCTGACGTCACGGACGTATCGCCGGTGCGATCGCACCGGTCGTCGCAGGCTCGACCAGAGCCGCGCCGGCGACCGGTTGTGATCTCTGGCGATCGAGCTTGTCCGCCGAGACGAGGGCGGCGGCGATCAGGGCCGACACCGCCAGCGTCGCCTTCACCACGTCCCAGACCCGCGCGAGCATGGTCGATCCCCAACGGCGTCATCGAGTGCGAGCAGCGGATCCGCCTCATCAATCCGCCTGCCCCGCACCCTCGACCGGAGCCCTTCCCAAAACCTTTCCCGTGAACCCGAGGACTGCATATCGACCGTCACGTGATGCAATCCGGTCTCACCCCGAGAACTCGCGCAGATTTCCCGCGCAGCATCTCACGCGAGCGTCGATCCCGCGGCCGCCTCGGCGGCCAGCGCGTCGAAGACCAGGGCGTGACGGCGCGCCAGGGCCTCTACATCGTGCGTGTACCCGCCGCCGATCACCGCGGCGAGCGCGATCCCACGGGCGCGGGCCTGCGCCACGACGTAGCGATCGCGGGCGAGCAGTCCGTCATCGGTGAGGCAGAGACGGCCGAGACGGTCGTCCCGATGGGGATCGACGCCCGCGTTATAGAAGACGAGATCCGGCGCGAACGCGTCGAGGAGCGTCGGCAGGCGGGCGCGCAGGACATCGAGATAACCGGCATCATCGAGACGGTCTGGCAGACCGATGTCGAGGTCGCCGGCGATCTTCTGGGCCGGGTAGTTGTTCTCGCAATGGATCGAGAGCGTGAACAGGTCGGGACTGAGGGCGAGGCAGTCCGCGGTCCCGTCGCCCTGATGTACGTCGAGGTCGACCACGAGGACGCGCCGGACCAGACCTTCGGCCTGGAGGGTGCGGGCCGCCACCGCGACATCGTTCAGCACGCAGAAACCGGCGCCCTGCCGGCGCCGCGCGTGGTGGCTGCCGCCGGCGGCGCTGCCCGCGAGGCCTTCCGCGAGGGCGAGGCGCCCGGCCAAGAGGGTGCCGCCCACCGAGGCGCGGGAGCGGCGGACAAGGGCGGCGTCGACCGGCAAGCCGATCGCCCGCTCGATGTCCCGGCCGACATCGCAGGCGAGCACCGCGTCCACGTAGGCCGGATCGTGGGCGCGTAGCAGGATCTCGGCACTGGCGGGCTCCGGCGTGACGAAGCCCAGGGGCGCCAGACCCTTGGCGAATAAGGTCTCGGCGAGCAGGCCGTACTTGCGCATCGGGAACCGGTGGCCTGACGGGAGCGGCGCCTCGTAGGCCGGATGGAAGGCAATCGGCGGGATCACGCGGGCCGGCCCAGATCGGCCAGGAGGCACCGGGCCAGTGCCTGACCGCTGTCGTAGGCCGCCTCGATCCGGGCGCCGAGGCACCAATCCCCGCCTGCCCCGAGACGCAGGTCCGGATCGTACAGGCAGGGTTGCTCCAGGGCGGTCTCGACCTGGGCGTAGCGCCAGCGATGTGCCTCCGCGTGGGACGGCCGGAGCGTGGCGCCGAGGACGTCCTCGGCCGCTCCGAGAAGCGCGGCGATGACCGCCTCGCGCGGGGCCTCGAGATGTCCGCGGGACCAGGCGGGCGTCGCGTGCACCGTGAGCCGCGAGCCGGCAGGCCTCCCGGGCTTCGCGGAATCGTGTGCGATCAGGCCGATCGGATCGGTCCGAGGCTGGACGAGGACATCCCGCGGTCGCGTCTCCGTCGCCACCATGAGCGACCAGCACGGCGCATAGGTGGCGCGCCGGACACCGGGCAACGCGACGCCCGATGCCTCGAGCAGCGTCGTGACCTGAGGGGCCGGGAAGGTGATCGCGACGGCGTCGAACGGGCCGTGCACGGTGCCGGCCGCGTCCTCGAGGTGCCAGCGCGCTCCCTGCCGTCGAAGCCGCACGACGGTCGTCGCGCTCGATACCGGAAGGTCCGAGAGCAGGGCGCGGACGGGCTCCGTCATGCCCGGCACGCCGACATGGCGATCGGAGCCGGCCCAGGGCGCGACGATGCCCAGCCGCGTCCACCGGCCGAGCTCGGCCGCGAAGGCGGGCCCGCGCGCACGCATGAATTGCGCGCCGTGGTCGAACTGCATCTCACCGACCCGCCGGGTCGCCATGCGTCCCCCGACCCCGCGCCCCTTGTCGAAGACCCGGACGCGGAAGCCCGCCTCGGCCAGCCGGCGCGCGGCGGCCGCGCCTGCCATGCCGGCTCCGAGGACCGCGACAATTCCGTGCTCGTTCACGCCCCTGCCCCGTCTGAACGACCGGCCCCGCCGCCGCGTGAGGGCGAAGATAGGGGCCGAGCCACGCGGCGTCAGAGCGACGGAATCGCGCTTGTCATGGACGGAATCGGTGTACGCGACGCGGATACGGTCCGGCTGTCCGGCGAAGTCCCGCGGCGATCGGTGGCGCCGTGGTGCGGGTAGAGGGAATCGAACCCCCACGCCTTGCGGCTGGCGATTTTGAGTCGCCCGCGTCTACCAATTCCGCCATACCCGCGTGCCAGCGCTCTTCGCATAGGTCGGCGGCTCCGGCCAAGTGTTGTTTTGCGTCGGTCGGCGATCTGGCCAAGGCGGGGCGCCTATGCTCAAAGGGCGGCCGATCTCATAATCCGGGACCTTGAATGCTCCGCCGGCTCTACGCGTGGATCCTGGCCCTCAGTGACCGGCCGTCCGCGCCCTACGCGCTCGGTGCCGTGGCCTTCGCCGAAAGCTCCTTCTTTCCGGTTCCACCGGACGTGATGCTCGTCCCAATGGCGGTCGCCCGGCCGGATCGGGTCTGGTTCTACGCCACGATCACGACGGTCGCCTCGGTCCTCGGCGGTCTGGTCGGCTACGCCATCGGAGCCCTGCTGTTCGACTCCGTCGGTGAGTGGCTCATCCGCCTCTACGGCTTGCAGAACTCGGCCGCCACCTTCCAGGACTCCTACGCGCGCTACGGCCACTGGGTGATCCTGCTGAAGGGGCTCACGCCGATCCCCTACAAGCTCGTGACGATCACGTCGGGTTTCGCGCATTACAGCCTGTTCTGGTTCACGATCCTGTCGATCGTGACCCGCGGCGCCCGCTTCTTCATTCTCGCCGGACTGCTCGGCCGCTACGGTGTCCAGATCCGCGGCGTGCTCGACCGGCACCTGAACGCGGTCGCGGCGATCTCCGTCGCCGTCATCGTCCTCGGCTTCCTGCTCTTCAAGGTGATCCTGTAGCGATGAACACGGCGGCTGCCCTGCGCCTCAAGACCGCTGGCCTCTGGCTCGCGATCGCCTCCGCCCTCACCGTCGGGGCCGCGCTCGTCCTCCAGTACGGATACGGCTACGCGCCGTGCAAGCTCTGCCTGACCGAGCGGCTGCCCTACTACGCCGCCGTGCCGCTGGGTCTGCTGGCCCTGTTCCTGCCGGAGCGCTTGGCGCGGATCGCCCTCGGGCTCGCAGCCCTCGGCCTGCTCTACGGGGCCGGAATCGGGGTCTACCACGCCGGCGCGGAATGGGGCTTCTGGCCGGGACCCGCCGATTGCGGCGGCGGCACCGGCGCCAATCCGGGCCAGGTCGTCGACTTCCTCAACAGCCTGCAGACCACGAAGGTGGTCGACTGCTCGGTGGCCGCGCTCCGAGTGCTGGGCGTGTCGCTCGCCGGCTGGAGTTCCGCGATCTCGGCCGTGCTGGCCTCCTTCGCGGGGACCGCCGCGCTGCGTCCCTGACGCGCGCGGACCGGCGAGGCCGATCAGTTCCGGTCGTCGGGCAGGACCGGAATCGCCGCCACCTCGATGCCCTCGTCGATCAGGGCTCGCGCCTCCGCGGGGCTCGCCTCACCGTAGATCGAACGCCCTTCCGCCTCGCCGTAGTGGATCTTGCGCGCCTCCTCGGGGAAGCGCGCCCCGACATGCTCGGCATTCGCCACGACGTGCTCCCGGAGCGCGCGCAGCATCGCCCGCACCTGACGTTCCGGCTCGGCGATCATGGTCACCGGCGCCTCCGCCTTCGGGATCGGCGGCGGCGCGCGCTCCCGATCCGTGCGGGCGACGCTCGGCACCATCAGGGCCTTGCTCACCTTGGCGCTGTCGCAGACCGGGCACGTCACGAGGCCGCGCGTGACCTGCGTGTCGTAGGAATCGGAGGACGGGAACCAGCTCTCGAAGCCGTGCCCGGCATCGCAGACCAGACTGTACCGGATCATTCTGTTGCTTGCTGTGGTGACTACTGCGCGGCCCGAGTCCGCGGACCGACGCACTCGACGGTGAAGGGCCGGCCGTGCTGCAGCGAGGGGATGCGGGCCCGGGCCTCCGCGACCTGCGCGAGGTCGATCTCCGCCAGGATGATCCCCGGCTCGTCCCCTCCGGCATCGGCCAGGACCCGGCCCCAGGGATCGACGATCAGCGAGTGGCCGTAAGTCTCGCGCCCGTCCTCGTGCCGACCGCCCTGCGCCGCCGAGATCACGAAGGCGCCGGTCTCGATGGCCCGGGCCCGTTGCAGGACGTGCCAGTGGGCCTCGCCGGTCTGCCGGGTGAAGCAGGCGGGGGCCGTCAGCACGTCCGCGCCCGCCTCGGCGAGGGCGCGGTACAGCGCGGGGAAGCGGATGTCGTAGCAGATCGTCAGGCCGAGCGTGGCCCACGGCGTCTCGGCCAGCACCGCGCAGGCGCCACCAGAATAGGTCGCAGATTCCCGCCAGCGCTCGCCGCTCGGCAGGTCGACGTCGAAGAGATGCAGCTTGTCGTAGGCGGCCAGGATCTCCCCGTCGGTGCCGATCAGGTAGGCGCGGTTGGCGATCTTGTCGCCGGCCCTGACCGCGATCGAGCCGATCTGGACGACCGTTCCGGTCTGACGTGCGGCCTCGCGGAGCGCCGCCAGGGTCGGGTCCTGCTCCTCGGTGGTGACGTGGGCGAACAGACGCTCGCGGCTCCGCTCCACCAGGGACGTCATCTCGGGAGTCTGCACGTAGGCCGCGCCCCGCGCCGACGCCTCGCGCACGCCCACCACGGCCGCGTCGCGATTGGCGGCAGGGTCGCGCCCCGACCGCATCTGCACGCAGGCAGCCGTGAAGCGGGGCTCAGGCATCGGCCGTGTCCTTGAGCAGCGGGTCGAGCTTGCCGGCGCGATCGAGGGCGTACAGGTCGTCGCAGCCGCCGACATGCGTGGCGCCGACGAAGATCTGGGGAACGCTGGTGCGGCCGCCGGCGCGCTCGACCATGGTGGACCGGGCGCCCTGCACGCGCTCGACGTCGATCTCCTGGAAGGCGGCGCCCTTCTCCTTCAGCAGGCTTTTGGCCGCCGAGCAGTAGGGACACCAGGCCGTGGTGTAGATTGTGACCGGCTGCATCGCGATCGTCGTCCCGCGCGTGAACTCGGGACATATAGGAGCGCGGGGCGCGCCTTGCCTATGCCCGTGTGGTCACAGGGCAACGCGCGCGCGCCGTCGACGAAGCACCGGCAGGATCAGGCGGCCAGGAGCTTCTCGACCTCGTTGACGAGGTCGCGGAGGTGGAAGGGCTTCGACAGGACCTTGGCGTCCTTCGGGGCCTTCGAATCCGGGTTGAGGGCGACCGCCGCGAAGCCGGTGATGAACATCACCTTGATGTCGGGATCGAGCTCGGTGGCGCGGCGGGCCAGCTCGATGCCGTCCATCTCGGGCATCACGATGTCGGTCAGCAGCAGCTCGAACGGCTCCTCGCGCAGCCGGTTGTAGGCGGAGAGGCCGTTGTCGAAGGACAGGACATCGTAGCCCGCGTTCTGCAGCGCCTTGGCCAGAAACCGGCGCATGTCGTTGTCGTCTTCCGCCAGCAGGATTTTCATCGGCCGGATCCGAGCCTTCGAGTCGAGAAGTTGATCCCATAAAGGGAGGCGATGGTAAACAAGGTGTTAGGATGGAGCGCGCAGCCGCCGCCGCGTGTCTCCCGGGCGACTGCGTCGGCCGCCGGTGCAGAGTGGACAGGCGATCGATCGCACACCACAGTGAGCGCCTGCCGTCCTCGTTCAACCGCCGGGGTGTCCACCAGCCGATGACTGCAACCGAACCGGTACAGCCAGACGCCTTCGGATTTGCCCCGGCCTTCGCGGTCGACGAGCCCGCGGCGCACACCCTGCCTTTCGTCTTCAATACCGGTCATTCCGGGGCCGTCTACCCCCCCGACTTCATCGCGGCCTCGCGGCTCGACGCGCTGACCCTGCGCCGCTCCGAGGATGCCCACGTCGACCGCCTGTTCGGATCGGTCGTCGGACTGGGCGCGCCGCTCCTGCGGGCCAACTTCCCCCGCGCCTTCCTCGACGTGAACCGGGAGCCCTACGAACTCGACCCGCGCATGTTCGAGGGGCGCCTGCCGCCCTTCGCCAACACCCGGTCGATGCGCGTCGCGGGCGGTCTCGGGACCGTGCCCCGGGTCGTCGCCGACGGCCAGGAGATCTACGCCCGGCGCCTGCCGGTCGCCGAGGCGACCGCCCGGATCGAGAGCCTGTACAAGCCGTATCACCGCGCGCTGCGCGGACTGGTCCAGCGCACGGCGCGCACCCACGGCCACTGCATGCTCGTCGATTGCCACTCGATGCCGTCCTCGAGCCTCGGCCGCGATCCGGACATGAAAGCCGACGTGGTGCTGGGCGACCGCTACGGCACGGCGTGCGCACCCGTCCTGATCGACGGATTCGAGGCCGCGTTCCGGGCCCGGGGTTTCCGCGTGGTCCGCAACAAGCCCTACGCCGGCGGCTTCATCACGGAGCATTACGGCGAGCCGAACCTTGACCGCCACGCGCTCCAGATCGAGCTGAATCGGGGCCTCTACATGAACGAGGCCAGCCTCGCGATGACGGCGGGCTTCCCGGCATTGGTCGAGGCGCTGCGCGGCGTCGTCGCCGATGTCGCCAAGGACCTCGACGATCTCGTCCCCCGCCGGATGGCCGCGGAATAGGGGCGCCGCCCCGACCGTTCACGAAGAAGAGCGGCGGTATACCGGAAAGAAAAAAGGCCACTCCCGAAGGAGCGGCCCGAAGTCTAGGGAGGAAACGCCCAAGAAGGGCAGCGAGACCGCGACGCCATCGCGATCTCGCAACGCACAAACTAAAGTGCGCCGCACAAGAAGCAAGCGCAATTCGCCCGCCGCGGCCGCTCTGCGCGCATACCTGAAGCGCGTTCGCTGGCCGCCGCGCGTCGCCGCGTGCAGGCTTAGCTCGAACGAGAGCGGGAACCTATGCGGTCGAATGTGTCGCCTAGCGGGGCGCGGTGATCGGATCCGCGCCCGCAGCGCCGTTCAGCCCTAGCTCTTGAGCAGCTTCTCGATCTCGGCCCGCAGGGGTCCTGCGAGATCGTTCCGCTCCAGGGCGTAGGCGAGATTCGCCGCGAGGAAGCCGAGCTTCGAGCCGGTATCGTAGGTCCGGCCCTCGTAGCGCATGCCGTAGAACGCCTGCTTCTCCATCAGGTCGATCATGGCGTCCGTGAGCTGGATCTCGCCGCCCGCGCCCTTCTTGCCGTGCTCGAGGATCCCGAAGATCTCGGGCTGGAGGATGTAGCGCCCGGAGATGATGAAGTTCGAAGGCGCCGTGCCCTGCTTGGGCTTCTCGACCATCCCGGTGATCTGGAAGGACTGGCCGTAGGTCTCGCCCACGCTGACGATGCCGTACTGGTGCGTCTCCTCGGGCGCCACCTCCTCGACGGCGATGATGTTACCGCCGTGGCGATCGTAGGCGGCCAGCATCTGCTGCATACAGCCGCGGCTCAGCATGTCGGGGAGCAGCACCGCGAACGGCTCGTCGCCGACGATCTCGCGGGCGCACCACACCGCGTGGCCGAGGCCGAGTGGCGCCTGCTGGCGGGTAAAGCTGGTCTGGCCGGCCTTCGGCAGGTCCTTCTTCAGCTCTTCATAGGCGGCCGTCTTCCCGCGCTCCTGAAGGGTGTGGTCGAGCTCGAACGCGATGTCGAAATGGTCCTCGATCACCGCCTTCCCGCGGCCGGTGACGAAGATGAAGTGCTCGATCCCGGCCGCGCGCGCCTCGTCGACCACGTGCTGCACCACTGGCCGGTCGACGACCGTGAGCATCTCCTTCGGGACCGCCTTCGTGGCGGGCAGGAAGCGCGTGCCGAGGCCCGCGACGGGGAGGACGGCCTTGCGGATCGGTTTCATCGAGCGGTAACCCCGGAACTGGATGGAACGACGTGGTCAGCTGTGCGGTCAGTGAGATAGCTTAACGCGAGCCGTCGCAAGCATGTACATCGTTAGTATGAGGCGGCGGGGCGTAAATTTCCCGTCTGCAAAGGCGTAAGCAGTTGCCGGGATGGCGGCAGTGAGGGCGAGATGGCGGTTCTGGTGACGGGGGGTGCCGGCTACATCGGCAGCCACATGGTGCTGGCGCTCCTCGACGCCGGCCATGAGGAGGTCGTCGTCCTCGACGATCTCTCCACCGGCTTCGACTGGGCGGTCCCAGAGGGTGTGAAGCTCGTCGTCGGCGACGTGGCCGACCAGGCCCTCGTGACACAGACTATCCTGCAGCACCGCATCGATGCCCTGGCCCACTTTGCCGCCAAGATCGTCGTGCCCGAATCCGTAGCCGACCCCCTGGGCTACTACCTCGCCAACACGGTGAAGACCCGCGCGCTGATCGAGGCGTCGGTGCGTGCCGGCGTCAAGAATGTCATCTTCTCCTCGACCGCGGCCGTCTACGGTGAGCCTGAGGCCTCGCCGGTTCCCGAGGACCTGCCGCTGAAACCGATCAATCCCTACGGCCGCTCGAAGCTGATGAGCGAGTGGATGATCGCCGACGCCGCCGCGGCGCACGGCTTCTCCTACGTGGTCCTGCGCTACTTCAACGTCGCCGGCGCGGATCCGGAGGGACGGTCCGGCCAGTCGACGCCCAACGCCACGCACCTGATCAAGGTGGCCACGCAGGCGGCGCTCGGCCAGCGCGCCCGGCTCGACGTCTTCGGGACCGACTACCCGACCCCGGACGGGTCGTGCCTGCGCGACTACATCCAGGTCTCGGACCTCGCGGAGGCGCATCGCCTCGCCCTCGACCATCTGCGCTCCGGTGGCGAGAGCCTGACGCTGAACTGCGGCTACGGGCGCGGTTACTCGGTCCTCGAGGTCGTCGAGGTCGTGAAGCGGATCTCGGGCCGCGACTTCGAAGTGCGGCTGTGCCCGCGCCGGCCCGGCGATCCGGCCCAAATCGTCGCCGAGGCGGCGCGCATCCGCGATCGCCTGGGCTGGCAGCCCCGGCACGACGACCTCGACGCCATCGTCGGCCAAGCCCTCGCCTGGGAAGAACGCCTGGAGAAGCGCAATCGGATCTGACCGGATGCATTCCCGTCGATGGATCCTGGCCGCGGCGGCTTGCCTCGCGACCGGCCCGGCCCGCGCCGAGGACGCCTTCCGGGCGTTCGTCGAGGCCCTGCGTCCGGACGCGGCGGCGCGGGGCGTCTCCGCCGCGACCTTCGACGCGGCGTTCCGCGGGATCACAGGACCCGATCCCGGCATCCTGGCGCGAACCCGCCGCCAGAGCGAGTTCAGCCGGCCTGTCTGGGAGTACCTCGTCGGTGCGGTCTCGGCCGGCCGCATCGCGCGCGGCCGCGACCGCGCCGCCACCCTCGCGTCGACCCTGACGGCGATCGAGGCCCGCTACGGCGTTCCGGGTCCGGTGGTGATGGCGTTCTGGGGCGTCGAGTCGGATTTCGGAACGAGTGCGGGCAGTGTCCCGACCGTCCGGGCGCTGGCGACGCTCGCCGAGGCGCGGCACCGCGGCAGCATGTTCCGCGACGAGCTCCTCGCCGCCCTCACGATCCTGCAGCGCGGCGACATCGCGCCCGACCGGATGAGCGGCAGCTGGGCTGGCGCGATGGGTCAGGTGCAATTCCTGCCCTCCACCTACCTGGCCCACGCGGTCGACTTCGATGGCGACGGCCGGCGCGACATCTGGACCAGCGCGGCGGATTCGCTGGCCTCGATCGCCGCCTATCTCAAGGATCTCGGCTGGAATCCGACCTTCTCCTGGGGCTACGAGGTGCGCCTGCCGAAGGAGTTCGACCTGAGCCGCTACGCGGGCGATCTCGCGAGCTTCGCCGAGCGCGGCGTTCGCCGCACCGACGGGCAGCCGCTGCCGGGGGCCGGGCGCGCCAGCCTGTTCCTGCCCGGAGGCCTCGGCGCGCCGGTCTTCCTGATCACCGACAATTTCGAGGTGGTCCGGGGCTACAACACCTCGGATTCCTACGCGCTGGCAGTGGGTCACCTTGCCGACCGCCTCGCCGGCGGTCCGCCGCTGGCCGCGCCGTGGCCCGCCGGAGCCCGCCTCGACGGGCCGGGCCTCCGCGCCCTGCAGACCGGCCTCGCGGCTTCCGGCTTCTACGACGGGCCGACGGATGGGCGCGCGGGCCCGAAGCTGCGCGAGGCGGTGCGGCGCTATCAGATCAGCGTCGGATTGCCGGCCGACGGGTACGCGACGCCCGCCCTGCTCACCCGCGTGGCCGGGAAGGCAGCGCCGCGACGCTGAGCCCGGCGAGAGGTTTAGACCCGCGCGCGGCTTCCACCTATAATGGCCGCGGTCCGAACGGGCCCGGTTCGGCGTAAAGCGTACGGGATGCGCATGGTCCTCGCTCGTCGGCGTCCTTCGGAACGCCCCCTCATCCTCGGGCTCTCGGTCCTGTTGGGGCTCGCGGAGGTGTCGACCTTCGGGGGCGGTCCGGCCCGCGCGCAGTGGGGCGACAGCTACCAGCAGCAGGGCGGCACCTATTACCAGGCGCCGCCGCGCCGGCGGCCGCGGGACGCCTATTACCGCGACGACGGGACGTCCGGGCGCCAGCCCCGCTACGCGCCGCAGCAGGAGGCGCCGCGCCAGTTCTACTGGCCCTGGGAGGACAGGCCGCAGCCGGTGGCGCCGCAGCCGGAGCGCACCTACCGGGCCCCGCGCCAGCGAACCAATCCCTACGCGACCGGAGAGGCGCAGCGTCCGCCCCCCTCCGTGAAGCGGCGGGTCCGTCCGGCCCGGGCGCCGACACCGCCGAAGCCCGCGGTCGCCAAGACCGAGCCGAACGTCCAGATCGCCGTCTTCGGCGATTCCCTCGCCGACCATCTCGCCAAGGGCCTCGACGACGTGTTCGAGGACAATACCGACGTCGCCGTGATCGACCGCGCGAAGGGCGACAGCGGTCTGGTGCGCAAGGACGTGGTCGACTGGCCGAAGGTCGCGCAGGACTACCTCCAGAGCAACGCGAAGGTGCGCTACGCCCTGGTGATGTTGGGCGCCAACGATCGGCAGCCGATCCGCGAGGGCGACGAGACGGCCGATCCCCTCACGGACCGCTGGCGCGCCCTCTACCGCGCCCGGGTGGAGGCGCTGGCGAAAGTCTTCACCGACCGCAAGATCCCGCTGATCTGGGTCGGGCTGCCGCCGGTCCAGAGCGAGTCCCTGAGCCGGGACCTCGCTTCCCTGAACGACATCGTCCGGGACACCGTTACCAAGGCCGGCGGGACCTACGTCGATATCTGGCCGGGCTTCGTCGACGACCGAGACCGGTACGCGGCGTCGGGCCCGGATCCGGAAGGCCAGATCGCCAAGCTCCGTACCGCGGACGGTGTCCATTTCACCAAGGCGGGCGATCGGAAGCTGGCCCACTTCGCCGATGTCGAGCTGAAGCGGCTGATGGGCGCGGTGCCGGGCACGGCCGAGCCGTCGCTGACCGCGACAGTGGCGCCGACCGCACCGCCCGCGACACCCGGGCCGAGCCTCGACGGTACCGCAACGGCCACCGATACCGCGGCGATCGATCGTCAGATCACCGCGATGCTGCCGAGCCTGCCGGAGCCGCCCGGCGTGCCGGCGCTCCCGGTGAAGCCCGCGGCCGGCCCCGTGGTACCGTTGAGCCGGAGCGAGGTGTCGCCCGGCGGCGCGCTGCTGAATGGCCGTCCGCGCGATCCGGACAATTCCGGGACCGTGGAGCGGACGCTGCTGCGCGGCAACGCGCCGATGCCGCAGCCCGGCCGAGCCGACGATTTCCGCTGGCCGCCCGGCTGAGCCGGGCGGACCCTTCGCGCGCTCTCAGCAGGCCGTCAGCGCGGCAGGACGCTGGCGCCCATCAGCATCTCGTCGATGGCGCGCGCCGCCTGACGTCCTTCGCGGATCGCCCAGACCACCAGGGACTGGCCGCGCCGCATATCGCCGGCGGCCCAGATCTTCGCGTCCGACGTGCGGTAGTCGTCCTCGTTCGCCTCGACATTGCCGCGCTTGTCGACGCCGACCCCGGACTGCTCGAGAAGACCCTTCTGGACCGAGCCCGCGAAGCCGATCGCCATGAAGACGAGGTCGGCCGGCAGCACGAACTCGGTGCCGGCGATCGGCTGGCGCTTGGCATCGACGCGGGCGCAGACCACGCCCGTGAGCTGGCCCTTCTTGTTCCCCTCGAGCCGCAGGGTCGCGGCCTGGAACTCGCGCTCCGCGCCTTCCGCCTGGCTGGACGAGGTCCGCATCTTAGTCGGCCAGTAGGGCCACACGGTGAGCTTGTCCTCCCGCTCCGGCGGGCGCGGGCGGATGTCGAGCTGCGTCACCGACAGGGCCCCCTGGCGGAACGCGGTGCCGACGCAGTCGGAGGCGGTGTCGCCGCCGCCGATGACCACCACGTTCTTGCCCGCGGCCAGGATCGGTTGCTCGCCGTTGCCGCGCATCGGCTCGGCGCTCACGCGCCGGTTCGACTGGACGAGGTAGGGCATCGCGTAGTGGACGCCCTCGAGGTCCTGGCCGGGAAGCTGCGGGTTGCGCGGATCCTCGGCGCCACCGCAGAACATCACGGCGTCGAACTCAGCCTTGAGCTCGTCGACCGACTTCGTCACACCGATGTTCTGGTTGTAGTGGAAGACGACGCCTTCGGCCTCCATCTGGCGCACGCGCCGGTCGATGTGGCGCTTCTCCATCTTGAAGTCCGGGATGCCGTAGCGGAGAAGGCCACCCGCCTTCGGCTCGCGCTCGAACACGTGGACGTCGTGCCCGACGCGGGCGAGCTGCTGGGCCGCCGCCATACCGGCCGGTCCGGAGCCCACGATCGCGACGCGCTTGCCGGTGCGGGTCTGCGCCGGCTCGGGCTTCACCCAGCCCATGTTCCAGGCGCGGTCGGCGATCGCCTGCTCGATCGTCTTGATGGCGACCGGCTGGTTCTCGAGGTTCAGCGTGCACGCCTCCTCGCAGGGCGCGGGGCAGACGCGGCCGGTAAACTCCGGGAAGTTGTTCGTGGAGTGGAGGTTGCGGGACGCCTCCTCCCAATCCGACTGGAAGACGAGGTCGTTCCAGTCCGGGATCTGGTTGTGGACCGGGCAGCCCGTCGGCCCGTGGCAGAACGGGATGCCGCAATCCATGCAGCGCGCGGCCTGTTTCGTCAGGTCGTGCTCGTCGAGCGGGAGCGTGAACTCGCGGAAGTGCCGGACCCGGTCGGCGGCGAGTTGGTACTTCTGCTCCTGCCGGTCGAACTCGAGGAAGCCTGTGATCTTGCCCATTGGTCAGCCCCTGGGCCGGCCAGTCTCTGACTGCGCTGCCCGCGTCGTCGTCTCGTGTGGGTGCGTGACCGGGCGGGAGCCCGCCCGGTCTCAGGAAGCCGCCTACTCGGCGGCCACCGGCATCCGCGCCATCTCCATCTCGCGCAGCGCCCGGCGGTACTCCACCGGCATCACCTTCACGAACTTGGTGCGGTAGCCGCTCCAGTCGTCGAGGATCGCCTTGGCGCGGGGGCTGCCCGTGTACTTGAGATGGTTGGTGATGAGCTGCGTGAGCCGCTCCTCGTCGTGCCCGGACATGTCGGCCAGGATGTCGACCCGCCCCTTGGTCTCCAGGTCGCCGTCTTGGTGGAAGCGACGCATCAGGTCGTCCTCCTCCTCGACCGGCTCCAGGTCGACCATCGACAGGTTACAACGCGCCGAGAAGGAGCCGTCCTCATCGAGCACGTAGGCGATGCCGCCCGACATGCCGGCCGCGAAGTTGCGCCCGGTCTCGCCGATCGACACGACCACGCCGCCGGTCATGTACTCGCAGCCATGGTCGCCCATGCCCTCGACCACCGTGATCGCGCCGGAGTTCCTGACCGCGAAGCGCTCGCCCGCGGAGCCGCGGATGTAGCACTCGCCCGCGATCGCCCCGTACAGCACGGTGTTGCCGACCATGATCGTCCGGTCCTGCGGCGACTTCAGCGCGTCGCTCGGCCGGATGATCAGCTTGCCGCCCGACAGGCCCTTGCCGACGTAGTCGTTGCCGTGGCCGGTCAGCTCGACGGTCACGCCGGCCGCCACCCAGGCGCCGAAGCTCTGGCCCGCCGTGCCGGCGAGCTTCACCACGATCGTGTCGTCGGGCAGGCCCTCGTGGCCGTGCGCCTTGGCGACCATGCCGGAGAGCATCGCGCCCGCCGCCCGGTCCGAGTTCCGGATGGTGTCGGTGATGACCACCGGCTCGCCGGTCTCGATCGCGTGCTGAGCCTTCTCGATGAGGCGCCGGTCGAGCACCGTGTCGATCGGGTGGTGCTGCACCTCCACGTGGCGGATCGCCGTGCCCTCGGCCACCTTCGGCCGGTGGAACAGCTTGGTGAAGTCGAGCCCGCGCGCCTTCCAATGGGCAATGGCCTCGACCTTGTCGAGCACGTCGGAGCGGCCGACCGCCTCCTCCAGCTTCGTGAAGCCGAGCGAGGCGAGGATCTCCCGCACCTCCTCGGCCACGAAGAAGAAGTAGTTCACCACGTGCTCGGGCGTGCCCTTGAAGCGCTTGCGCAGCACCGGATCCTGGGTGGCGACCCCCACCGGGCAGGTGTTCAGGTGGCACTTGCGCATCATGATGCAGCCGGCGGCGATCAGCGGGGCCGTCGAGAAGCCCATCTGGTCGGCGCCGAGCAGCGCCGCGATCATCACGTCGCGCCCGGTCCGGATGCCGCCGTCGGCCTGAAGGGCGACGCGGCCGCGCAGACCGTTCAGCACCAGCGTCTGCTGGGTCTCGGCCAGCCCGGTCTCCCAGGGTCCGCCCGCGTGCTTGAGCGAGGTCAGCGGCGCCGCGCCGGTGCCGCCGTCGAAGCCCGAGATCGTGATGTGGTCGGCCCGCGCCTTGGCGACACCGGCCGCGACCGTGCCGACGCCGACCTCGGAGACGAGCTTCACCGACACGTCCGCCGACGGGTTCACGTTCTTCAGGTCGAAGATCAGCTGGGCTAGATCCTCGATTGAGTAGATGTCGTGGTGCGGCGGCGGCGAGATCAGGCCCACCCCCGGGGTGGCGTAGCGGACCTTGGCGATCTTGGCGTCGACCTTGTGGCCGGGCAGCTGGCCGCCCTCGCCGGGCTTGGCGCCCTGCGCGACCTTGATCTGCATCATGTCGGAATTGACGAGGTACTCCGTCGTGACGCCGAAGCGGCCGGAGGCGACCTGCTTGATCGCGGACCGGCGCGAGCGCCCGTCCGGCAGCGGCTTGAACCGCTCGACCTCCTCGCCGCCCTCGCCCGAGTTCGATCGCCCGCCGAACGAGTTCAGCGCGATGGCGAGCGTCTCGTGCGCCTCCTTGGAGATGGAGCCGTACGACATGGCGCCCGTGGCGAAGCGCTTGACGATCTCTGAGGCCGGCTCGACCGAGTCCAGCGGGACCGGCGCGCGACCGAGCTCGGCGGCGGACTTGATGCGGAACAGGCCGCGGAGCGTCTTCAGCTGGTGCTCCTGGCGGTTCACCAGCTCGGCGTATTCGCGGTAGCGTTCCGGCACGTTGAGGCGCACCGCGTGCTGCAGCGTCGCCACCGTGTCGGGCGTCCAGGTGTGGGTCTCGCCGCGCAGGCGGTAGGCGTACTCGCCGCCGACATCCAGGGCGTTCCGGTAGACCGGCGCGTCGCCGAAGGCGTCGCGGTGTCGGCGCGCGGTCTCCTCGGCGATCTCCGCCATGCCGACGCCCTCGATGGTCGTCGCCGTGCCGAAGAAGTCGCGACCCACGAAGGTCGAGTTCAGGCCGACCGCGTCGAAGATCTGCGCGCCGCAATAGGACTGGTAGGTGGAGATGCCCATCTTGGACATCACCTTCAGTAGGCCCTTATCGATCGCCTTGATGTAGCGGTAGATGATCTCGTCGTCGGTGAGGTCCGGCGGGAACTCGTCCTTCATGTCGAGCAGCGTCTCGAAGGCGAGGTACGGGTTCACTGCCTCGGCGCCGTAGCCGGCGAGGCAGGCGAAGTGGTGCACCTCGCGCGGCTCGCCCGACTCGACCACGAGGCCGACCGAGGTCCGGAGCCCCTTGCGGATCAGGTAATTGTGCACGGACGCCGTGGCGAGCAGCGCCGGGATCGGGATCCGATCCGGCCCGACCGCCCGGTCGGTGAGCACGATGATGTTGTAGCCGCCGCGCACCGCCGCCTCGGCGCGGTCGCAGAGGCGGTCGAGCGCCCCGTCCATGGCCGCCGCGCCGGTCTCGGCCGGGTAGGTCATGTCGAGGGTCTTGGTGTCGAACCGATCCTCGAAATGGCCGATCGAGCGGATCTTCTCCAGATCGGCGTTGGTGAGGATCGGCTGGCGGACCTCCAGGCGCTTGCGCCGGGACGCGCCCTCCATGTCGAGCAGGTTCGGCCGCGGCCCGATGAACGAGACGAGGCTCATCACGGCCTCCTCGCGGATCGGGTCGATCGGCGGGTTCGTCACCTGCGCGAAGTTCTGCTTGAAGTAGGTGTAGAGCAGCTTCGACTTCTCGGAGAGGGCCGAGAGCGGGGTGTCGGTGCCCATCGAGCCGACCGCCTCCTGGCCGGTGACGGCCATGGGCTGCATCAGCAGCTTGAGATCCTCCTGCGTGTAGCCGAAGGCCTGCTGGCGATCGAGCAGGCTCACGTCGCCGCGGGACTCGCGCGGCTGAACTGGTCGCAGGTCCTCCAGGACGATCTGGGTGTTCTTCACCCAGTCGGCGTAGGGATGCGCGGCGGCGAGCTCGCCCTTGATCTCCTCGTCGGAGACGATGCGGCCCTTCTGCAGGTCGATCAGCAGCATGCGGCCCGGCTGCAGGCGCCAGGATTGGACGATCTTCTCGTCCGGGATCGGCAGGGTGCCCATCTCGGAGGCGAGCACCACGAGGCCGTCGTCGGTGACGATGTAGCGCGCCGGGCGCAGGCCGTTGCGGTCGAGGGTGGCGCCGATCTGGCGGCCGTCGGTGAAGGCCACGGCGGCGGGACCGTCCCACGGCTCCATCAGGGCGGCGTGGTACTCGTAAAAGGCGCGCCGCTCCTCGCTCATGAGCGGGTTGCCGGCCCAGGCCTCCGGGATGAGCATCATCATCGCGTGGGCCAGCGGGTAGCCGCCCTGCACGAGGAACTCGAGGGCGTTGTCGAAGCAGGCGGTGTCGGACTGGCCCTCGTAGGAGATCGGCCACAGCTTCGAGATATCGTTGCCGAACAGGTCGGAATCGACGCTCGCCTGGCGGGCCGCCATCCAGTTGACGTTGCCGCGCAGCGTGTTGATCTCGCCGTTATGCGCGACCATCCGGTAGGGGTGCGAGAGCCGCCAGGTCGGGAAGGTATTGGTGGCGAAGCGCTGGTGGACGAGGGCGATTGCCGAGACGAAGCGGTCGTCCTTCAGGTCCAGGAAGTAGCCGCCGAGCTGCGTGACCAGCACCATGCCCTTGTAGACGATGGTCCGGGTCGACACGGAGACCGGGTAGAACTCCTTCACCCGCGGGTCGTCGAGGCCGTAGACCTTGTTGGAGATCACCTTGCGGGCGACGTAGACCCGGCGCTCGAACGCGTCCTGGTCGGTGACCGAGGCGGGCCGGCCGATGAAGACCTGACGGTGGTGCGGCTCGGTCGCCTTCACGGCGTCGCCGAGATCCTCCGGGTCCACCGGCACGTCGCGCCAGCCGAGGAGCGGCAGGCCCTCGGCGGCCAGGGACGATTCGACGATTTCCTGGATGATCGCCCGCGGCTCCTCCGCCTTCGGCATGAAGAACTGTCCGATGGCGTACGAGCCCGCCGGCGGCAGCTCGAAGCCGAGGCGCGAGCACTCCTCGGCGAAGAAGCCGTGCGGGATCTGCGTGAGGATGCCGCAGCCGTCGCCCATCTTGGGATCGGCGCCCACCGCGCCGCGATGATCGAGGTTCTCCAGGATCTTCAGGCCCTGCTCGACGATCGCGTGGGTCCGGCGGTCGTGCATGTCGGCGATGAAGCCGACGCCGCAGGCATCGCGCTCGCGGGCCGGATCGTAGGAACCCTGGGCTTTCGGAAAGGCGGGGTCGCGCACGATGAGCGGCATCGCGCCGCCGCGGGGGGCGGCAGCCAGGGCCGTGGACGCAGCAAACTCTTCGGCGGGTCTGCGTTGTGACATGCTTCGTCTCGTCCTTCCCTCGAACCCGTCCGCAGCCAAGAACCCGCGAGCATGTTTCATGCCCGCAAGCCGTCGGCGCCACGCGCCCGGCCTCTTGCCGCAGGCCATCCGGCCGGTCCGGGAGGACACGTCCGTCGGCCTGCGTTCATCGAGGACCCGGACCGCTCGGAGAGCGGTGCGCTGGCGCGCCCGTGTCCGTCTGCCGAAACTTCTCGCCCGCGCGCGAGACGGCGACGGCCGGGATGCACGGCCGATGGGACAGTTGTGCTGTCCTAAGTCGCGAAACTGCCAGATTGAAATGTTTTCAGCAAGAGACTGCAGGCCGCGACGGTGTCGCCGCTCTGGATGACGGGCCGGGACCCGCCTCCGCGCCTCCGCAATCTCGCCCGAATCGCGGGTTCTACGGGTCGTGCCGAGCACAAGCGGCATGCGGGGCAACGACCTCGCCGGCATGGTCGAGGTCCGGGTCTACCGGCCCGGACCATGCCGGAACCGGACACGAACCGGACACTCTGCCGGGTCTCCAAACCCAGAACGCACAAGAGTGACGATGACGAGCAGAGCCGCTGCGCGCCTCCCACGCCCGATGAGCCGGACGCTTCGCGCCGCGTGCCTGTCGGCGCTCGCTCTCTTGGGCGCATCGGGCGGCGCGCGCGCGCAATTCGCCTTCGAGGAAGAGGTCCTTCCGCCTCGCGTCGTCGCTTGGCGCCTCGCAGATCGCGGGTTCAGCGGCCTGAGCCGCCCGCGCTTCGACGGGCGGGTCTACGTGGTCGACGCCGTCGGTCCCGCCGGCGCGCCCGTCCGGCTGTTCGTCGATCCCATGACGGGCGGGATCGTGGGCCGCCGGCCGATCGGTGCGCCCGAGACCGTCGCTCGGCTGGAGCGACCCGCACCGGGCTTCGGCTGGACCGAGGACGAGGTCGTGCCCCGCCGCGCGATGCGTCCGGTCCCGCCCGAGGACGGTCCGGTGGCGCGGCCCCAGCGCCGGCCGGGCACCGAGGCCCTGCGGCCCGAGGCCAATCCCGAAGGCGTAAATCCCGACAGCGTCGGCCGGACCGCTCCGCCCAACGCTCCGCCAAAGCGGGTCGCGCGCGGAGCGCTCGCCCGGACGCCGGAGCTGAAGCCGCCGCCCCGCACGTCTCCCGAGGCACCGGCCCCCAAGCTCCCGCCGGCCGATACAGCCAAGGCGGATCCGAACGCCGGTCCCGCGCCCGAGACCAAGGCGGCGGCGATCGAGAAGGCCCCGGCCCCGGTCCCCGCTGCGCGACCCGCCGCGCCTTCGAAGCCGGCCGACGCCGCCGTGGCCGAGACGGCCAAATCCGCCACGAAGGATTGGAAGGATCCGCCCACGGAACGGAAGCCGGTCCGGGTGATCGGCGGCGCGACCATCGTCCCGGGCCAAGCCGAGTAAATTCGGCGGACGGGACCGGCGCGTCACGCGCCGTTTGTCAGCCGCTCGGCTCCCGTGAACACCGTCACCGTGTCGGCCCGCGCGATGGCGCAGAGCGTGATGCCGTAGGACCGGGCCCGGTCGAGGGCCAGGGACGTCGGCGCCGAGATGGCGACGATCACGGCCGCGCCGAGCCGCGCGGCCTTCTCGACCATCTCGAACGAGCAGCGGCTGGTGATGACCAGGAAGCCCGAGTCCACGGGCGTCCCGGTGCGCATCAGGGTGCCGATCAGCTTGTCGAGAGCGTTGTGCCGGCCGACATCCTCGCGCACCGCCGCGAGGCCGCCGTCGAGGCGCGCCCAGGCCGCGGCGTGGACCGCGCGCGTCTCCGCGCCGAGGCGCTGGGCGCTGTCGAGATTCGACAGGGCGCGGGCGATGGCCGGCAGCTCGACCCGGACCTCGGAATCCGCCCGCTTACCGGCCTGCGGCAGTTGCGCCAAGTCCTCGATGCCGCAGACCCCGCAGCCGGTGCGGCCGCTGATGGCGCGCTTGCGCGCCAGATGCTCGCGGAGCCGGCCCGGCGCGAGCTCGATGTGGAGGCGCAGACCGTCCGACGCCGTCTCCACCCGGGTCGCGCGGATCTCCTCCGCGCTGTCGACGATGCCCTCCGTCAGGCTGAAGCCGTAGGCGAAATCCTCGAGGTCGGCGGGCGTCGCCATCATCACGGCGTGCGGCACGCTGCCGTAGACGAGGTTGACCGGCGCCTCGACGGCCAGCGCCCGCGTGTCCGGCCTCGGCGCCGAGCCCGTATAGGTCATCACCTGCATCGGCGCCGGCACCGCGCAGGGCAGAGGACCGGAGGTGGGGCTGCCGGTTTGGGTGGACATCTCGAACTCCGCAGGCGTGGCACGAACGCGTCGCGACGCTTCATCCCCGGCGCGACGCGACGGGGAACGATTTCGCCGGGCCCTAGTGCGCCGACGCCACGAGGCGCCGTCAACTGGCGGGAAAGCGCGCGATGCGACGCTTGTGCGGTTGCACGTGGCCGGCCCTTGTGGTCTGAAGCGCCGGTCGGATAATGCCGGGTGACACAACCGGTACTCCGTCACGTCGGTACAATCCCGCACGCGTTCAAGACGGGGAGGTCCGGCGGCAGCCAGACAGTTTCAGGGGAGCCACGAGAGGCAGATGCGGACGGTGCGGACGATCAACCGGTCACTCTGGAGCCTCGCCGCTCTCGGCGCCCTGCTCTTCCCGATATCCGGCGCGCAGGCCGCGGGCTTCGGTCAGCCCGTGCCGTGGGAGATGGACCGGCAGATCCCGGTCACCGAGAACGCGCGCGACATCCTGAACTTCGAGATCGGCCTGCACTGGCTGTCCCTCGCCATCTCGGTGTTCGTCCTCGGGCTCATCCTGTGGTGCGTCTACCGCTTCGGCGAGAAGCGGAACCCGACCCCGTCCCGAACCACGCACAACACCGCCATCGAGGTCGCCTGGACGATCGTGCCGGTGCTGATCCTGGTCGCCGTGGCGATCCCGTCCTTCCGCCTGCTGCGCACGCAGCTCTCGGACCCGAAGGCCGACATGATCGTCAAGGTCGTCGGCCACGCCTGGTACTGGTCCTACGAGTACCCGCAGACCGAGGCCGGCGGCGGCTTCACGTTCGATGCCAACATCGACGAGGACAAGCAGCCGCGCCTGCTCCAGACCGACAACGAGATGGTCGTTCCGGTCAACAAGATCGTGAAGATCCAGGTCACCGCCGCCGACGTGCTGCATTCCTGGGCGATGCCGGCCTTCGGCTTCAAGATCGACGCCGTCCCCGGCCGCCTGAACCAGATGTGGTTCAAGGCCGACAAGGAGGGCACCTTCCACGGCCAGTGCTCCGAGCTGTGCGGCCAGCGCCACGCCTACATGCCCATCGTGGTCCGCGTGGTCAGCGAGCAGGCCTACGCCGACTGGCTGAAGGAGGCGAAGACCAAGTACGCCCGCATCGACAACGGCACGAGCTTCGCCGAGGCCCGCTGAGCCCCGGCTGATCGAACAGACCCCATCAGATCCACAAGGCATTCGAATCCATGGCTACAGCCGCAGCCCATGCCGGGGCCCATGAGGTCCACGACCACAAGCCGTCGTTCTTCGCCCGCTGGTTCCTGTCGACGAACCACAAGGACATCGGCACCCTCTACCTGCTGTTCGCCTTCTGCGCCGGGATCATCGGCGCGTTCCTCTCCTTCGGCATCCGGATGGAGATGGAGGCGCCCGGCCTGCAGTATTTCTCGAACCCCGCGACCTACAACGTGTTCGTCACCGGTCACGGTCTCATCATGGTGTTCTTCATGGTGATGCCGGCGCTGATCGGCGGCTTCGGCAACTGGTTCGTGCCCCTCATGATCGGCGCGCCCGACATGGCGTTCCCGCGCATGAACAACATCTCGTTCTGGCTGACGGTGGCGGGCTTCTGCTCCCTGCTCTGCTCGCTGTTCGTCGAGGGCGCGCCCGGCGCGTCCGGCGCCGGCACCGGCTGGACCGTCTACCCGCCGCTCTCCACCGCCGGCCATCCCGGCCCGGCCGTCGACTTCGCGATCTTCGCGCTCCACCTGTCGGGCGCGGGCTCCATCCTCGGCGCGATCAACTTCATCACCACGATCCTGAACATGCGCGCCCCCGGCATGACGCTGCACAAGATGCCGCTCTTCGCCTGGGCCGAGCTGGTGACCGCGTTCCTGCTGCTGCTCTCGCTGCCGGTGCTCGCGGGCGCCATCACGATGCTGCTGACCGACCGCAACTTCGGCACGACCTTCTTCGACCCGGCCGGCGGCGGTGACCCGATCCTGTACCAGCACCTGTTCTGGTTCTTCGGTCACCCCGAAGTGTACATCATGATCCTGCCGGCCTTCGGCATCGTGTCGCACATCATCGCCACGTTCTCGCGCAAGCCCGTCTTCGGCTACCTCGCGATGGCCTACGCCATGGTGGCGATCGGCGTCGTCGGCTTCGTCGTGTGGGCGCACCACATGTACACGGTCGGCCTGTCGCTGCAGACGCAGTCCTACTTCGTGTTCGCCACGATGGTGATCGCGGTCCCGACCGGCGTGAAGATCTTCTCGTGGATCGCTACCATGTGGGGCGGCTCCATCCGCTTCACCGCCGCCATGCACTGGGCGGTGGGCTTCATCTTCCTGTTCACGGTCGGCGGCGTCACCGGCGTCGTGCTGGCCAACTCGGCGGTCGATAAGTACCTGCACGACACCTACTACGTGGTCGCGCACTTCCACTACGTGCTGTCCCTCGGGGCCGTGTTCATCATCTTCGCCGGTGTCTACTACTGGTTCCCGAAGATGACCGGTCACATCATCCCCGAGTGGGCCGGCAAGCTGCACTTCTGGCTGGCCTTCATCGGCGCGAACGTCCTGTTCTTCCCGATGCACTTCCTGGGCCTCGCCGGCATGCCGCGCCGCTACGCCGACTACCCGGACGCGTTCGCCCAGTGGCACAAGGTGTCGACCTACGGCGGCCACATCTTCGCGCTCGGCATGTTCGTGTTCGTGATCGGCGTGATCCTCGCCTTCCGCTCGAAGGAGCGGGCCGCGGACAACCCGTGGGGCGAAGGCGCCACCACCCTCGAGTGGACGCTCTCCTCCCCGCCCCCGTTCCACCAGTTCGAGACGCTGCCCCGCATCGTCGACGAGCCGGGCGCGCACTGATAGACACCCCGCGAGGGCCGCGTCCGCGGCCCTCGCCCTTCCCCGGAGGCCGGTCGGCCGACCTCCCGGCAAGGGCGAGCGATGAGGGCGACCCGCACGGGCCGAGGGAGAAGTCCTGGGCTCCGCTCACGCCGATCCTTGGAACACGTCGATTTCGAGACACGACTCGGCCGTGACGCGCGCGGCCGGGCGCCGACACAGCAGCGGCAGACGCGATGACGAGCCTGACGAACACGATCGGACCGGACGCTCCGGCCCCGGCCCTCACGACCGCCGGCGGCGACGTTCCCGACTACTTCGCCCTGCTGAAGCCGCGGGTAATGGTCCTCGTGATCTTCACCGCACTGGTCGGAATGGTGGTCTCGCAGGGCCACGTGCAGCCGGCCATCGGCGCGATCTCGCTCCTCGCCATCGCGGTCGGCGCCGGTGCGTCCGGCTGCCTCAACATGTGGTGGGACGCCGACATCGACGCGGTCATGAGTCGGACCGCAACCCGGCCGATCCCGTCGGGCCGGATCACCTCCCAGGAGGCACTGGGCTTCGGACTGTTCCTCTCGGTCGCCTCCGTGGTGGTGCTCGGGCTCGCCGCCAATCTCCTGGCCGCCGCGCTCCTCGCCTTCACCATCGTGTTCTACGCGGTGGTCTACTCGATGTGGCTGAAGCGGGCGACCGCGCAGAACATCGTCATCGGCGGCGCCGCCGGAGCCCTGCCGCCGGTCATCGGGCAGGCGGTGGTGACCGGCTCGGTCGGCGTCGAGTCGCTGATCCTGTTCGCCATCATCTTCATCTGGACCCCGCCGCACTTCTGGGCGCTGGCCCTGATCAAGGCCGACGAGTACGCCCGCGCCGGCATCCCGATGATGCCGAACGTCGCCGGCCCCGCCTCCACCCGCCGCCAGATCGTCTGGTACTCGCTGCTCCTCGCACCCCTCGGCCTCGTGCCGGTGGCCCTGGGCTTCGGCGGCCTCGTCTACGCGGTGGTCGGCCTCGTGGGCGGCCTCGGCATGGTGGCCTTCAGCATCCGCGTGCTGCGGAACCGCGAGGGCGATGCCGAGCGGCGCGCCGCCATGGGCATGTTCGGCTTCTCGATCCTCTACCTGTTCGCGCTGTTCTCGGCGCTCCTGGCCGAGCAGAGCTTCGGCCTGTTCCGCCCGGTCCTGGGTTGAGCGCCATGGCGGATCCCGAGATCCAGTACCCGCCGCTCACGCCCGAGCAGGAGGCGCGCCGCCGCAAGCGCTCGATCGCGATCGCGCTGGCGCTGGGAGCCTGGGTCCTGCTGTTCTTCGTGCTGACGATCGTCAAGCTCGGCCCTCAGATCCTGACCCGGCCGCTCTGAGGCGCCCCCGATGACAGTTCCTCCATCAGGATCGAACCGGGCCGCCACGCGCACCGCCCTCGCCTGCGCGGGTCTCGCCGTGGGCATGATCGGCCTCGCCTTCGCGTCGGTGCCGCTCTACGACGCCTTCTGCAAGGCGACCGGCTACGACGGCACGCCCCGGCAGGGACCGGCGCTCTCGGCCTCCGCGGCGCGGACCGACGACAGCATGATCGTCCATTTCGACACGAACGTCGCGCCGGGGCTGCCCTGGAAGTTCATCCCGGAAGTGCGCAGCGTCGAGGCGAAGCTCGGCGAGACGAAGACGGTCTTCTTCCGCGTGCAGAACACCGGCAGCGCGCCCTCCGCGGGTGTGGCGACCTTCAACGTCCAGCCGGGTCTGATGGGCGGCTACTTCGTCAAGATCGCGTGCTTCTGCTTCAACGAGCAGACGCTCCAGCCGGGCGAGACGCTGGACGTGCCGGTGGTGTTCTACGTCGATCCGGCCGTTCGGGACGACTCGAACACCGCGCATCTCTCGGAGATGACGCTGTCCTACACCTACTTCGCCTCCAAGAACGGTGAACCCGTGAAGGCGACGGTGGCGAAATCGTCTTCCTCGGGAACGAAGGGCGATTTCTGATCGCGGACCCGTGACAACACGGGGCCGCAGCGACTAAAGCTGCCAGCAAGCTTGGGCGTGGTGCGTGCCGCGCCCGGCCGAGGGCAGGCAACGAACAGCGTAAGGCCGGGAACGGCGCAGGGCGCGAGGGTGAGGAGCGACGGGACGATGGCCGAGGCGCACGCCAAGAATCACGACTACCACATCCTGAATCCGAGCCCGTGGCCGTTGATCGGAGCCTTCTCGGGCTTCCTCATGGCGTTCGGCGCCGTGTTCTGGATGAAGAGCCTCACGATCGGCACCCTGGCTCCCGGTCCCTACATCTTCGGGGCCGGCACGATCGGCGTTCTCTACACCATGTACTCGTGGTGGAAGGACGTCGCGCACGAGGCCAATTCCGGCGACCATACCCGCGTCGTCCAGCTTCACCACCGCTACGGCATGATGATGTTCATCGCCTCCGAGGTGATGTTCTTCGTCGCGTGGTTCTGGGCCTACTTCGAGGCCGCCCTCTACACCGCCGACCCGATCCAGGTCTCGCGCGTGGAGTTCACCGGCGGTGTCTGGCCGCCGAAGGGCATCGAGGCGTTCGATCCCTGGCACCTGCCGCTCCTGAACACGCTGATCCTGCTGACATCGGGCACCACCGTCACCTGGGCGCACCACGCGCTGATCGAGGGCGACCGCAAGGGCCTGAGGTACGGCCTGTGGCTGACGATCATCCTCGGCGTTCTGTTCACCGCCTGCCAAGCCTACGAGTACAGCCACGCCGAGTTCGGCTTCTCGGGCAGCATCTACTCGTCGACCTTCTTCATGGCGACGGGCTTCCACGGCGCCCACGTCATCATCGGCACGATCTTCCTGGCGGTGTGCCTGTTCCGCGTCTACGCGGGCCAGTTCACCCCGCGTCAGCACCTCGGCTTCGAGTTCGCCGCCTGGTACTGGCACTTCGTCGATGTCGTGTGGCTGTTCCTGTTCGCCGCCATCTACGTGTGGGGTTCGGGGGTCTTCCACGGCGGCGGCGCTCACTGAGCGAAACCATCCCGTCGCCGCATGGCGGATCTGCGAAGGGCGGCTCAGGCCGCCCTTCTGCGTTTCCGACGCCGCGCGAACCCCGTATCGACGAGAACGACCCGCGCGCGGGTCGATGGGGTCCCGCACGGAACAGGTCTGGAGTGTGCCCGTGAACAACCGAACCTACTCGCCGCCGCCGCCGATCCCGACCGGCCTGCGCGGCCGGTGCCCGCGCTGCGGCGAGGGTCACCTGTTCAAAGGGTTCCTGAGCCTGCGCCCCTCCTGCGAGGCGTGCGGGCTCGACTACGCGCATTTCGACTCCGCAGACGGGCCGGCCTTCTTCGTCATGTCGATCGTCGGCCTGATCGTGGTCGGTCTCGCCCTCTGGCTGGAGATCACCTACGAGCCGCCGATCTGGGTCCACGCCCTGGTGGCCCTGACCCTCTCGGTCGGGCTCAGCCTGATCCTGGTGCGGCCCCTCAAGGGCCTGCTGATCGCCCTGCAGTTCAGCAACCGGGCGGAGCAAGGGCGCTTCGAGCCGTGACCGCGAGCGGACCGCACCGCGCTGGCTGGCGCGACCTGGTCGCGCCGGGGCTCGCCTCGCTGGTTGCCCTGGCCATCCTGCTGGGGCTGGGAACTTGGCAGCTCGAGCGCAGGGCCTGGAAGGAAGACCTGATCGCCCGGATCGTGCGTCAGAGCCGCGCGGAGCCGGTGGCGCCGCCGGCCGCGGCGGCCTGGGATCCGGCGCGCGACGAGTTCCGGCACGTCCGGGTCAGCGGTCAGTTCCTCAACGACCGGGAAACCCTCGTGCACGGGCTGGCGCCCGGCGAGACGCCGGGCCGCGCCCTGCAGGGCTACTACGTGCTCACGCCGTTCCGCCGGGACGACGGGAGCATGGTGATCATCAACCGGGGCTTCGTCCCCACCGAGCTGAAGGCGCAGGGCGACCGCCGGGACGGCCTGATCGACGGGCCGACGACGGTCACCGGCATTCTCCGCGCCAGCGAGCCCCGTGCGATGTTCGTGCCGGAGCCGGATCCCGCCCGCGGGGAGTGGTTCAACCGGGACATCGCCGGCATCGCGGCGGCGCGCGGCCTCGGGACGGTCGAGCCCTACCTGATCGAGGCCGACGCCGTTCCCGGGCAGACGACGTGGCCGCGCGGCGGCCAGCTCCGGGTCGACCTGCCGAACAACCACCTGCAATACGCATTCACGTGGTTCGGCCTCGCCGCCTGCCTGATCGGCGTGTTCTCGGTCTTCGCGTGGCGCCGCCTGCACGATTTGCCCGCGGCCCGCGCCGCCTAGGACAAAGCCGCGCGCGCAGGATCTCGGCGAAGAAGAGTCTCGCCGAGATCGGCTGAAAAACGGCAACCCGTTCCTTTGACCGACGGCCATCGCCCCGGAATACTTTCGGTGTTCTTGAGCGATCGGTCGCGTTCTGCATAGTGTATTCAGTTCGCGGCGATCATCCGAAGACGACACGGCGCCCGACCGCCGTGCAACTGAGGTAACGCCGGATGACCAGCCATCTCGCCGACGCGGCGGCGCGCGAGCCGATCCGCTTCGCCTACTGGGTGCCCAACGTCTCCGGGGGGCTTGTCATCAGCAAGATCCCCCAGCGCACGAGCTGGGATGCCGAGTACAATCGGAAGCTGGCGCAGATCGCCGAGGAGGCAGGGTTCGATTACGGGCTGACGCAGATCCGGTTCACCGCGGGCTACGGCGCCGAGTACCAGCACGAATCGGTCGCCTTCAGCCACGCCCTGCTGGCCGCGACCACCAAGCTCAAGGTGATCGCCGCGCTCCTGCCCGGTCCCTGGCATCCGACTCTCGCCGCCAAGCAGATCGCCACGATCTCGCAACTCACCGAAGGCCGCATCGCGGTGAACATCGTCTCCGGCTGGTTCTCGGGCGAGTTCCGGGCAATCGGCGAGCCCTGGCTCGACCACGACGAGCGCTACCGCCGGTCGGAGGAGTTCATACGGAGCCTGCGCGGGATCTGGACGCAGGACAGCTTCACCTTCCGCGGCGACTTCTACCGCTACAGCGACTACACGCTGAAGCCGAAGCCGGCCCAGCCGCTGCCCGAGATCTTTCAGGGCGGCTCGTCGCGCGCCGCGCGCGACATGGCGACCCGCGTGTCGGACTGGTACTTCACGAATGGCGGCACGCCGGAGACGATCCGCGCCCAGGTGGACGATATCCGCGCCAAGTCGGCCGAGACCGGCAATCATCCCCGGATCGGCGTCAACGCCTTCGTCATCGCCCGCGACACCGAGGAGGAGGCCCGCGCCGTCCTTCAGGAGATCATCGACAACGCCGACCCGGACGCCGTGAAGGCCTTCGGTCACGAGGTCAAAAATGCCGGCAAGGCCTCGCCGGAAGGGGAAGGCAACTGGGCGAAGTCGAGCTTCGAGGATCTCGTCCAGTACAACGACGGCTTCAAGACCAACCTGATCGGCACGCCCGACCAGATCGCCGAGCGGATCCTGGCGCTGAAGGATGTGGGAGCGGACCTCGCCCTGCTGGCCTTCCTGCATTTCCAGGAGGACGTCGCGTATTTCGGCGCGCACGTGATCCCGCGGGTCCGCGCCCTCGAGGCCGACCGCGACCGGCGCGCCGAGGCCGCCTGAGCGCCGCCCGCCGAACCGTATCCCGACTGATCGGAGTGAGCCATGAACATCGCCGTCGATGCGCGCACGCTCGAGCCGGAGCACCGCCCGGGCGCTCCCGGCCCCGCGCGGCCGCCCTCACCCGCCCACGTGATCCGTGACGACGCCGAGGCGCTGGCCGTGGCTCACGGGCTCGCGGCCGAGTTCCGGGCCGGCGCGTCGGAGCGGGACCGCCACGCCGTGCGGCCGCTCAAGGAGCTCGACGCCTTCTCGCAGAGCGGCCTCTGGTCGATCAACGTGCCGCACGCCTATGGCGGCCCCGAGGTCTCCTACCGGACCCTCGCGCGGGTCATCGCCATCGTGGCGGCCGCCGATCCCGCCATCGCGCAGATCGCCCAGAACCATCTCGGCATCCTGGCGGCGATCCGGACGGTGTCGGACGAGGCGCAGAAGCACCTGCTGTTCGGCGAGGTCCTGCGCGGAACGCGGTTCGGCAACGCCTTCTCGGAGCGCGGCACCAAGCGGGCGGCCGATTTCGACACGCGCTTCACCGATCACGGCGACCACGTCGTAGTGCGGGGCCGGAAGTTCTACGCCACCGGCGCCCTCCTCGCGCACCTGGTCCCGATCGTCGCCCTCGATGCCGAGGGACGCGCCTGGTACGCCATCGCCGAGCGGGACGCGCCCGGACTCACGGTAATCGACGACTGGTCGAGCTTCGGCCAGCGCGGCACGGCGAGCGGGACCGTGCTGATCGACGACGTGCGCGTGCCCAAGACCCATCTGGTGCCGGCCTGGAAGGGCTACGCGGCGCCGACCGCCGACGGCGCCGTGTTCCAGATCATCCAGGCCGCGGTCGATGCCGGGATCGGCCGCGAGGCCCTCGACGACACCATCGGCTTCGTCCGCGAGAAGGCCCGCCCCTGGATCGACAGCGGGCTGGAGCGGGCGTCCGACGATCCCTACACGATCCAGGCGGTCGGCGACCTGACCATCCGGCAGCACGCCGCCGAGGCGCTGCTCGACCGGGCCGGGCTCGCCCTCGACGCGGCCGTCGCGCGGCCGGACGCCGAGACGGTCGCGGCGGCCCAGATCGCGGTCGCCGAGGCGAAGGTGCTGACCACCGAGGTCGCCCTGGCGGCGTCGAACAAGCTGTTCGAGCTGTCGGGGACCCGCTCGACTCTGGCCGCCGAGAATCTCGACCGTCACTGGCGGAACGCGCGCACGCACACGCTGCACGATCCCGTCCGCTGGAAATACGCGATCGTCGGCAACCACGCCCTCAACGGCGTGAACCCGCCGCTCCACGCATGGAGCTGATCGGCGGCCTACAGCACCGGCAATCCCCGCGCCTTGGCCTCCTCGCCGGGCTCGACGTGGATGGTCACCACCGCCCCGGGGATCGTCGTCTCCAGGGCGGATTCCAGACGGTCGCAGATCGCGTGCGAATCCTCGACGGTCATCGCGCCGGGGACGACGAGGTGGAAGTCGATGAAGGTCGCCTGACCGGCGGAGCGCGTGCGCACGTCGTGCGCCTCCAGCGCGCCCTCGCCGTGCTGGGAGATGAGCGACCGGATCTGGCTCACCATCTCGGCCGGGGCGGCCCTGTCCATGAGGCCGTCCACCGATTCCCGGACCATGCGGAAGCCGGACCACAGGATGTTCATGGCGACCAGCCCGGCCACCACGGGGTCGAGGACCGGGTAGCCCGTCACCACCACGGCGCCGACGCCGGCCAGGACGCCGCAGGACGTGATTACGTCGGCGAAGACGTGGCGCGCGTCGGCGATCAGGGCCGGCGACCGCCACCGCCTTCCCCAGCGCATCAGTGCCGCCGCCCAGACCGCGTTGACGATCCCGGCCGCGAAGTTGATCGCGAGGCCGACCGCGGGCGCGTCGAGGGCCTTAGGGGCGAGCAGCCCGAAATAGGATTCGCGCAGGATCAGCAGCGCCGCCACCACGATCAGCGCGCCCTCGATCACCGCCGAGAAGAACTCGGCCTTGTGGTGACCGTAGGGATGGTCCTCGTCCGCCGGGCGCGCGGCGACCCGCAGGGCCACGAAGGCGCCGATTGCGGCGACCACGTTGATGATGCTCTCCAGCGCGTCGGAGTACAGGGCGAGGCTGCCGGTGAGCCACGCCGCGTAGAACTTCATCGCCGTGACGGCGAGGCCGATGCCCGCGCTGAAGAGGGCGGCTTTCTGGGTGCGGTCCATGGTTCGCGCCGTTGGGGTGACGCCGCGCCCATACGGCACCGGCCGCGGCCAAGGCCACGGCAAAGGTTCGACGCCGCCGAAAACGTGTTAGCCGCGGCTAAGTCTCCGACGCGCCGCCGTTGTCGCGGGCGGCCTCGCGCCGCCGGCTCGGCTCCGCCTTGGCGCGCGCGGCCTCCGCCTTGCGCAGGAAGCGACGGCGCTGCCAGGCGAAGCGCGCTCCGGCGGCGCGGGTCTCCAGCCGGGCGGCCTCGCGCTCCCAGTACCCGAGGAGCTGCCCGTCGAGGGTGACCCGCCGGGGGCGACCGCGGGGCGTCACGCGTCGCTCCCCCGCGGCGCCGGCGGCTCGCCCGTCTCGGCCACGACCAGGGCGTCCGGATCGCCGCGGAAGCTGCCGGCGCCGGTATTCGGCACCGGGATTCCGGGGCTGCCGAAGGGCTGGCTCGGGTAGGCTGATTCGAACTTCGCGCGGGCGGTGTCGGGATCCTCGGCCTTCAGCACGATCTCGGACGTGCCGGGGAGCGGCCAGCGGGGATCGGCGGCGTCACGGGGGCGAACGGCGTACCAGGGCATGGATCGGGAGCCTCGCGTCTCGGTGACGCTGGAAACGGACGCGCTCCCCGGCGGTTCCGCGGTTGAAACCGCGTGCCGTTCGGTGCAGGCAGCCGGCGATGCGCGTGGACCTCTTCGATTTCGATCTTCCGGAGACCAGCATCGCCCTCCGCCCGGCCGAGCCGCGCGACGCCGGGCGGATGCTCGTGGTCCGCCCCGGCGCGCCGCTAGCCGACCGGACCGTGCGCGACCTGCCCGACGCCCTCCGGGCCGGCGATGCCCTGGTCTTCAACGACACGCGGGTGATCCCGGCCCGGCTGAACGGCGTGCGCACACGGCCCGGTGCTCCCGGCCAGCGCACCGAGGTGATGCTCCACCTGCGGGAAGCCCCCGACCGCTGGCGCGCCTTCGCGCGTCCGGCCAAGCGGCTCGCGGCGGGCGACGCGCTGCGCTTCGGCGATCTGGCGGCGACCGTTCTCGAGAAGGCCGAGGCCGGCGAGATCGTCCTCGCCTTCGACCGGGCCGGGCCCGACCTCGACGCGGCCATCGCCGCGGAGGGTGCCCTGCCGCTGCCCCCCTACATCGCGGGCAAGCGCGCCACGGATGACCGCGACGCCACCGATTACCAGACGGTCTACGCCCGCAATCCGGGGGCGGTCGCGGCTCCCACGGCCGGCCTGCACTTCTCCGACGCGCTGCTGGCCGATCTCGACGCCGCCGGTCTGCGGCGCCACCACGTCACGCTGCATGTCGGCGCCGGGACCTTCCTGCCGGTCAAGGCCGAGGATACCGAGGCCCACCGCATGCACGCGGAGATCGGCATCCTCGACGCCGCGACGGCCGAGGCCCTGAACGCCGCGCGGGCCGCGGGCGGCCGGATCGTCGCGGTCGGGACCACGGCGCTGCGGCTGCTGGAGAGCGCGGCCCGACCGGACGGCACGCTCGCGCCCTTCTCGGGACCCACCGAGATCTTCATCACGCCGGGCTACCGGTTCCGGGCGGTCGACGCCCTCGTGACCAATTTCCACCTGCCGCGCTCGACGCTGTTCATGCTGGTCTCGGCGTTCTCAGGTCTCGCGACGATGCGCGCGGCCTACGCGCACGCGATCGCCGCCGGGTACCGGTTCTACTCCTACGGCGACGCCAGCCTGCTCTTCCCGGGCCCGGGCGCGGACACCCCATGATCGACAGCGCACCCTTCCGCTTCGACCTGCTGGGCCGGGACGGCACCGCCCGCACCGGCGTGATCGGGACGCCGCGCGGCGAGATCCGGACCCCGGCCTTCATGCCGGTGGGCACGGCCGCGACCGTCAAGGCCATGTATCCCGGCCAGGTCCGCGATCTCGGCGCCGACGTGGTCCTGGGCAACACCTACCACCTGATGCTGCGGCCCGGCCCCGAGCGCATGGCCCGGCTCGGCGGCCTTCACCGCTTCATGAACTGGGACCGGCCGATCCTGACCGATTCCGGCGGCTTCCAGGTGATGTCGCTCTCCGCCCTGCGGAAGATCGACGAGCAGGGTGTGACCTTCCGCTCGCACATCGACGGCACCGCGCATCACATGAGCCCGGAGCGCTCCATCGAGATCCAGGGTCTGCTCGGCTCCGACATCCAGATGCAGCTCGACGAGTGCGTCCGCCTGCCGGCGGACCACGGGGCCATCGAGAAGGCCATGCACCTGTCGCTGCGCTGGGCCGAGCGCTGCCGCGTCGCGTTCGGCGAGCAGCCGGGACGGGCCCTGTTCGGCATCGTCCAGGGCGGCGACGTGCCGGCCCTGCGCGTCGAGAGCGCCCGCGCGCTGACGGATCTCGATCTCAAGGGCTACGCGGTGGGCGGCCTCGCCGTCGGCGAGCCGCAGGCGGTCATGTTCGCCATGATCGAGACGGTCGAGCCGCACCTGCCCGCCGGCAAGCCCCGCTACCTGATGGGCGTCGGCACGCCGGACGACATCCTCGGCGCGGTCGCCCGCGGCATCGACATGTTCGACTGCGTGATGCCGACCCGCGCCGGCCGGCACGGCCTCGCCTACACGCGCCACGGACGGGTCAACCTGCGCAACGCCCGCCACGCCGAGGACACCGCGCCGCTCGACGAGACCTCGACCTGTCCGGCCGCGCGGGACTATTCCCGTGCCTACCTGCATCACCTCGTGCGCTCGAACGAGATCCTCGGGATGATGCTGCTGACCTGGAACAACCTCGCCTACTACCAGGACCTGATGGCCGGCGCGCGCGCGGCGATCCGGGACGGCCGCTACGCGGAGTACTGCGCCGAGACCCGCGCCGGCTGGGCGAGCGCCGAGCGCGCCGCCGCCTGACCGGGCGTCACGGGTGCGCGAGCACCCGGTAGATTCCATCCGGATCGTCGCGGCCGGTGGCGACGGCGCGCGCGAGATCCGAGACGACGCGCGCCGCCACGGGCAGGCGGTAATGCAGCGCATCCCAATAATTCGCGTCCCGGGTCGTCAGCGGCGAGATCCGGCGAAAATCCACCACGACCGCGCCCCGACTCTTCCCGATCGCCGCGGCGCGCGCCTTGCAGGCTTCCTCGCGAAAGCCCGCCGCCGATCCCGGTGAACCCTGCGCCCCCGCGTGCACCGGCATGAAGGCCACGATCTTCAGGGCCTCGGCGGGCACGCGACCGAGGAGATCGTCCAGGCGGTCGAGGGCCGGCATCGGCAGCTCGGGGGCGTCCGCCACCGCCGACTCCACGCGGCCTGCGCGGATATGGGCTTGGGCGCGTGCGAGGTCGTAGCGCGCCTCGGGCGGCGTGAAGACCGCGTAGCCGTCTCCGCGGATCCGCGCCCGCGTCAGCCCGAGATCGGCGAGTCCGGCCCGGACGGCCGTCGTGACCGAGCGCAGGCTGACCTGACGCAGGACATCGCCGGGCACGCGGTCCGCGTAGAGCCAGTCAGGGAAGGCATGGGCGGTCCGGGCCGGCGGATCGGCGGCGCACCACGGGGCATCGAGGCCGAACAGGACCGCGCGGATCGGCCGGCGGGCCAGGAACAGCGCGGCGAGCCGACCCTGTTCGTCGGGCGTCGCGGCATTCACCGCCAGATTGGCGAACCGGACACCGAAGGCCGCGTCGAGAGCCTGCGGGTCGAGCAGTCGCGCCGTCGAGGTGCCGAAGACCGCCGCGTCGAACGGCCCCCCGCGGGCGATCTGCGGATAGGAGAGCCGCTGATTGGCATCCATGATCGGTCCCGGCGGATGCCCGGGCGCGGCCCGCAGTCCGTAGGGATCGACCGCGGCCACGAAGCCGATCAGCGCCATGCCCATGAGGGTGACGCAGACGAGGAAGCTGCGCGCGAAGCCGCCCCATCCAGCGGGTCGCCGGCCGGCTCGGCGGTGAGAGGACGGATCCATCGGGCGGCTACATACGCCGTTCGACGGGCCACGTCGCGGGCATCGCGTGCCCGGCCGCACCGTGGAGGCGGCGGTCGCGCCGACCTGACCCATCCCGCCGGTCGACCGTTCGATACGGGCGAAACGACAAAGCGCGTGAACCGATCGGCCGCCGCCCGTATAGACGGACGAAGGCGTTGCCCGGCACGAGTGGGCGGCGTGGGGAGTCGGCATGACGTTCACGGCACACAACATCCGCCTCGCGGACGGGTCCGAGACCTTGCCCGAGGCGGGCTGGCTGATCGCCGACAGCCCCTGGACCCAGGCGGCCCTGCGCTCGCTCCGGCTGTTCTACGGGCACAGGCTGGCCGGCCGGTCGATCGTCGATCTGGGCTGCCTCGAGGGCGGCTACACGCTCGAATTCGCCCGCGCCGGGATGCGCGCCACCGGTGTCGAGGTGCGCCGCTCCAACTTCGAGAACTGTCTGCGGGTCAAGGATGGGACGGGCGTCCCCGACCTCGCCTTCGTCAACGACGACGTGTGGAACCTGGCGGCCCACGGCCCCTTCGATGCCGCCTTCTGCTGCGGACTGCTTTACCACCTCGACAGGCCGGCCGCCTTCATCCGCCTCATGGCCGAATGCGTCCGCGACGTGGTCATCCTGCACACGCATTTCGCGACCGAAACCAACGAGGCCCTGTTCCAGCTCTCGCCGCCCGCCGAGAACGAAGGTCTGCCGGGTCGCTGGATGCACGAGCACGATCTCGACGACACGAGCCAGCTCGAGGCGCACAAATGGACCTCGTGGAGCAACAAGCGCTCCTTCTGGCCCACCAAGCCGGCCCTGATCCAGCTTCTCAAGGAGTGCGGCTTCGACATGGTCTACGAGCAGTACGACATGCTGGGGCACGACATCCGCGGCTCGATGGAGAGCGGCTACTACCACCAGCAGGGCCGGAGCATGTTCGTGGCTATGCGGACCTGAGCGGCTGCGGGGCGGACATAAATTTAGAATTCACCATCTCCAAAGACTTGCACTGATCGGTTCAGTACGCATGTGATCGGCAATGTCCGCTTAATTCCTGCGGCGGATAAATGGCGACATCGGCCTTATTTCGCAAAGTCCCGCCGCCATGTTCGCGACGAGCCTCGCCCTGTGGGTGATAGCCATCCTGCTTCTGCTCTCTTGGTTGCATCTGCAGGAGCGGGTCACCGAGCGGTGTCGCCGCGCGATCCGACCGCAGATCGAGCGCCTGATCATCGAGAACCGGTGGATGGAGCACCACGCGCGCGGAGCGGCCGCGTTCGAGGCGCTCTGGGACCGGGAACTCGTCAGGCTGCACCGCGCCCATATCTCGCGCCCGCTCCGCGCCGTCGTCCGGTTCCGCGGCTTCAGGCGTCTGGTCAGCGCGGAATTCGCGTCGATCCTGCCGGCCGAGGTCGCGTCCTGGACCTTCGTCGACCGCGTGAGCGCCTCGCAGGCGCATTACGAGGCGCTGATGCTGCGGTGCCTGAAGGCGGCCGGCTGGCGCCTGGATTACCAGGATCAGGACCACTTCGTGCTCCTCCGGGCCCGAACGCGCGTCGTCGTTTGCCTGCATTGGGCGGACCGCGACGTCGCGTGTCTCCCGATCTCGGACGTCGCGGCGGCGGCGGAGCGCGCCGGGTCGACCACGGCGTGCGTGATGACGAATGGTCGGTTCAGCGGCGCGGCGCGCGCCATGGCGGAGGAGCAGAACGTCCTGGCGCTGCACTGCTCGCAGATCGACCTGCTGCTGCCCCGGGACAAGTCGACGGTCGCGCCCCGCATAGCCCGCGGAACCGGTTTCCGGCTCGCCGCCTGACCGCGCTCGGACCCCGCGTCGTGCGATGAGGGCCCATGAGAACGACGACATCCCGCACGGCCGCGCGCCGGGTCCATTCCTCGACGCGCCTCCCTCTGTCCCGCCGATGAACTGACCGGCGCGCACGCTTTCGTCAGGGAGAGGCGCGTGCTCCTCTACGCATCGAGCGACCCGGGGCTCGCCCGCCGGTCCGCCGTTGCGGGCATCGTCTTCCGCGATCGGACTAACGCTCGCTTCACCATCCCGGCCGGACGCTGAGGCCGAATCGTGGTCCGAGCCGTTGAGGCGCATGGATCAGTCCGCAGCCCTCAGAACGGACCACCCCGCGACCGAACAGGACGCTCTCGCCGAGTTGCCGGCGGGCGATTTCGTCAGGCGATGGCGGCAGATCACCGGCGAGCCGCCGGCCATTCTCCTGAGCTCACGGTCCGAGATGATCGCGCTGCTCGTGGAGAGCGTGCCCATGGCGCCCCTGATCCCGCAGGGCGAGAGCCCCGGCACGGCGGGGTCCGGGGAGACTCCGTCCCAGGATCGCGGCTCGGACGGGCCAGACGGGGCGGCCTCAGGATCCTCCGCGCGCAGTGATCAGCGGGGTGCAAGACAGGGACCGGCCTGATGCGGAGCCGGGATGGCGCGACGGCTTCGGTCCGGTCGAGGTGGCCGCATTCGCGACAGTCTGGGAATACGCGGACGCTGACCAGCGAAGCCACGCGTCATCCGTCAACGAGGTCCCTTGCGAAGGGTGACCGTCCGTTCTCGCTGAACTTGAGATCGCGGGAATTTTGGTCGGAGTGGCAGGATTTGAACCTGCGACCCCCACGTCCCGAACGTGGTGCGCTACCAGACTGCGCTACACTCCGAAGGCCGTCCCGCGTGTCCGCCAGGGCCGGCGAGCGGGTGTATAGCCGCGCCTTTCCCGCACCGCAAGCGCGCTGTTGCGCCTTTTCAGCCCAGATGATCGGGCCAGTCGTCCGGGAGACGGTGGCAGGTGATCTCCGCCTCCGCGGATCGGGACGCCACCGTGGCGACGTGATCGCGCCCGCAATCGACCTCGGCGAAGCTCCAAGGACCGTCCAGGTTCCAGGACGCGTCGCCGTCGGCCCGGAGTAGGCGTGGCGCTTCGGGCGGAACGCTGACGCTGAACCGGTCGAGGGGCAGAGACAGGCCGCTGCCCAAAGCCTTCACCACCGCCTCCTTGCGGGTCCACAGTCCGAAGAAGCGCCGTTCGACCGCGCTTCGCGGGGCCCCGGCCAGGGCCGTCACCTCGTCGGCGGCGAAATGGGCCGCCGCGATCCGGAGCGCGTCCGCGATCGGCCGCACAGCCTCGACATCGACGCCGATCGCCGCGCCGCGGGTGAGCCCGATCAGCGCGCGCCCCCCGGAATGGGAGAGGTTGAAGTCGGCGGCGCCCCGCGCCGGGCCCGCGAGCTCCGGCTTGCCGCCGGCTCCGGCGGCGAACTCGACGTCGGCCGGCGCGAGACCGAGCGCGTCGCCGAGGACCAGCCGCAGCGCGGCGTGGCTGGCGCGGAACCGGGCCCGATCCGCCGGGCGCAGGAAACGGTCAGCCCGCGCGCGCTCCGCGGCGTCGAGGACGGCATCGCACCGGTCGACCTGGCTCGGAGACAGAGCGAGCTCGACGATCCAGACCTGCACCGCGCTCACGCGACACCTCGCGAGGCGGGAGCTGGAGCGCTAGCGTCGGGAGAGCGAAACGGCACGGGCGACGATCCGATGGGGCAGGAATGAGCAGCATCGGATCGCGGCCCGTCTCCTGCAAGAAGCGCCGCGCGCGGTGACGCGGTCCAGCGCGGATCTCCGCGTCGGCCTCCTGGGCAGACCGAGCCTCGGCCGCCGGTCCGTCCGCTACGGGGTGTTCTTCGCCACCTACCTCTACCAGGGCCTCATCGCGGGTTTCTCGCTGACGGCGCTCGCCAACCACCTCGCGGCCAGGGGCGTCCCGGCGACCGAGGTCGGGCTGCACTTCGCCCTGGCCGGGCTGCCCTGGACGCTGCAGCCGCTGCTGTGGGGGCCCTGGGTGGACCGGGCCGGGGACACGCGGATCGGACGGCGCCGGCCCTTCGCGGTCGCCGCGCTGGTCGGATGCCACGCGACGCTGGCGCTGCTCCTCGTCGCCGGGGGCGACGCCGTCGGCGCGCTCGGTCCGGTCTTCCTCGTCCACAGCCTGTTCGCCTCGCTCCTCGATACCGCCTGCGACCGGATGATCATGGACCACGTCCCCACCCGGGAACTCGGCCGGGTCAGCGCCTGCACCCGCGCGGGCTTCGTGGCCGGAACGAGCCTCAGCGCCGCTGTCTTCGGATGGACGCTCGCGAGCTGGGGTTTCGCCGCGAGCGCCCGCTGGCTGCTCGTCGCCGCGATCGTCGCGAGCCTGCCGATGCTGCTGGTCCGCGAGGCGCCGGCCGATCCGCTCTGGTCGCTCGAGCGCCGGGGACCGGCGCCGCGGCGCCTCCCGTTCCGCCGCTTCCTGCGCCGCACCGTGATCGCCCTGCGCCGCCCGCGCGCCCTGCGGCTGCTCGCCCTGTGCTTCGGCCTCGACGCGGCCCTCGGCCTGTTCGAGCTGCCCTTCTCGATCGACCTCCTCCAGCGTCAGGGCTGGGAGGCCGCGAGCCTGTCGCGCCTCCAGGCGGTCCTGACCCTGGCGAGCGGCACGGCCGGCGCCGTCGCGGTGGGACTCTGGTCGGACCGCGCGGGCGCGGCGTCGCCGCTGCGCGCCCTGCTCCTCGGCAGTGCCGTCACCTTCGTGCTGGCCGGGATCCTGATCGGCGCCGGCCTCGTCGGGGCCGCGGCGCCGGCCATCCTGGCGCTCACCAGCGTGCTGCCCGGCCTGCTGATCGTCGCCCTGATGCCGGCCCTGCTCGCCGCGAGCCGGGGCCGCCCGGGCGCGGCCACGCAGTTCGAGGTCTACATGGCGGCCATGAATCTCGGCTCGGTCGCCGGGACGGCGGTCGCGGGCTGGCTGGCCCCGGTCCTGCCCCTCCAGGCGGTCGCCGCCCTCGTCGCCGCGACGTTCTTCGCGGCCTTCCGGATGGCGGGGCGCGGCGATCTGCTCGGCCCCCGCCCGTGATGGAATCGGGGACTTCGCGCCGCGGCTGACTCCAAGCCGGCCGCCGATGCGTTAGAACCCCGGCATGGCCGCCACGAAATCCGAACCGCTCGATCTCGACCTCACCGCCGAGGAAGCGCGCGCCGAGTACGCGCGGCTGTCGGACGCGATCCTGGAGGCCGACCGCCTCTACTACCAGGAGGACGCGCCCGAGATATCGGACGCCGAGTACGACCGGCTGCGCCGCCGCCTGGAAGACATCGAGGCCCGCTTCCCGGACCTCGCCGGCACGGGCGCCGCCAGCACGTCGGTCGGCGCCAAGCCCTCGGAGAAGTTCGCCAAGGTGCGGCACGCCGTGCCGATGCTCTCGCTGGGCAACGCCTTCGACGACGCGGAGGTGGCCGAGTTCGTCGCGCGCGTGCGCCGCTTCCTCGGCTGGCCGGACGACGCCCCCCTCGCCTTCACGGCCGAGCCGAAGATCGACGGCCTGTCCCTGTCCCTGCGCTACGTGAACGGCCGGCTCGACACCGCCGCCACCCGCGGCGACGGCGAGGTGGGCGAGAACGTCACGGCCAACGCCCGCACGGTGCAGGACATCCCGGCGGTGCTCGCGGGGTCCGGCTGGCCGGAGATCTGCGAGGTGCGCGGGGAGGTCTACCTGTCCCACGCCGACTTCGCCGCCATCAACGCCCGGCAGGAGGCGGCCGGCAAGCCGCTCTTCGCCAACCCGCGCAACGCCGCCGCCGGCAGCCTGCGCCAGCTCGATCCCGCGATCACCGCGTCCCGGCCGCTGCGATTCTTCGCCTATGCCTGGGGCGAGCTGTCGGCGCCGATCGCCGACACGCAGACCGGCGTGCTGGAGCACTTCGCGGCCTGGGGCCTGCCGGTGAACCCGCGGACCCAGACCTTCACCGACACGGAGGCGATGCTCGCCCATTACCGCGGCATCGAGGCCGACCGGGCCGGGCTCGGCTACGACATCGACGGCGTCGTCTACAAGGTCGACGACCTCGCGCTCCAGAAGCGGCTGGGCTTCGTCTCGCGCTCGCCCCGCTGGGCGCTCGCCCACAAATTCGCCGCCCAGGAAGCCACCACGGTCGTCGAGGACATCGTCATCAATGTCGGCCGCACAGGCTCGCTGAACCCGCTCGCCAAGCTCCGTCCCGTGACGGTCGGCGGCGTCGTCGTGTCGAACGCCACCCTGCACAACGAGGGCTACGTGAAGGGCGTCGGCGCCGACGGCGAGCCGATCCGCGACGGCCGCGACATCCGCGTCGGCGACACGGTCACGGTGGTCCGGGCCGGCGACGTCATCCCGAAGGTCATGGATGTCGACCTCACGAAGCGCCCGGCCGACTCGCGGCCCTACGCCTTCCCGGAGACCTGCCCGGCCTGCGGCAGCCGCGCCGTCCGCGCCGTCAACCCCCGCACCGGCCGGCCCGACGCGGTGCGCCGCTGCACCGGCGGGCTGATCTGCCCGGCGCAGGGCGTCGAGCGGATGAAGCACTTCGTGTCGCGCAACGGTTTCGACATCGAGGGCTTCGGCGAGACCTATATCGAGGTCCTGTTCGAGGCCGGGCTCGTGCGCCAGCCCGCCGACCTGTTCCGCCTCGACTTCGCGGAACTGAAGGCCGCCATCGTGGCGCGGCGCGAGGCGCTCTCGGCCGAGCGGCGCGCGGACTCTGGGACGGGCGAGCCGCCCAAGAAGGCCGCCAAGAAGAAGGGCGACGAGGACGACAAGGCGATCCGGAACCTGCTCGCCGCCGTCGAGGCGCGGCGCGCCGTGCCGATGAACCGCCTGCTCTTCGCCCTCGGCATCCCGCAGATCGGCGAGGCGACCGCCAAGGCGCTGGCGAAGCGCTTCGCCGACATGCCGACGCTGATCGCGGCGATCCGCGAGGCCGCGGCGGCGCAGCCCGGTCCCGACTGGGTCGAGCTCACCGCGGTGCCGCGGGTCGGGGGCACGACCCGGGACCGGCTCCTCGATCTCGGCTTCCCGGAGGACGACGCGGCGCCGGCCAAGGAGCGGGCGCGCCTGAGCGCCGTCCAGCGCGAGAACCTCCTCGCCCATTACGGCGACGTCGACGCAGTGCGCGCGGCGATCGCGCGGGCTGCGGCGCAGCGTCCCGGCGACGCCTACCGGGTCTTCGCCGACGACGGCGAGATCGGCCCGGTGGCGACCGACGCGCTGCTCCTGTTCTTCGCCGAGCCGCACAATGCCGACGCCGTCGCGGCCCTGCTCGACGCGGTGGCGGTGCAGCCGATGGAGCGGGCCGCCGCGGCCTCCACCTTCGCGGGAAAGACCGTGGTCTTCACCGGCACCCTGGAGAAGATGACCCGCAACGAGGCCAAGGCGGTAGCCGAGCGCCTGGGGGCGAAGGTCTCGGGCTCGGTCTCGGCCAAGACCGACCTGGTCGTGGCCGGCCCCGGTGCGGGCTCGAAACTGAAGGACGCGGAGAAGCACGGCGTCCGGGTCGTCTCGGAGGACGACTGGCTGGCGATGGTGGCGCAGGGTTGAAGCCCGAGTCCGGGCGGCCTAGACCTCTCGGGGAACACCCCGAGAACTTCCACCCGGCATGGTTGAGCCTCGATGACGGTCCTGGCCCTCGACTTCGAGACGGCCAACGAGCGGCGTGACAGCGCCTGCGCGGTGGGTCTGGCCTGGATCGCCGACGGCCGCGTCGTGCGCCGCGAGAGCCACCTGATCCGGCCGCCCGAGATGCGGTTCGCACCGGGCAACATCCGCGTCCACGGGATCCTGCCGGCCGACGTCGCCGACAAGCCCGACTTCGCCGCCGTCATGGCGCCCTATCTCGGCGATCTCGGGCGGGGGCTGATCCTGGCGCACAACGCGAGCTTCGATATCGGCGTCCTGCGCGCCGGGCTGACACGGGCCGGCCTGCCGGTCCCCGATCTCGCCTATCTCTGCACGGTCCAGGTGGCACGCCGGGTCTTCCCGGCGCCGGAGGGCTGCGGGCTCGGCAAGGTCGCGCGGCGCCTCGGCATCCGCTTCGAGCACCACGACGCCGGCGAGGACGCCTTCGCCTGCGCGGAGATCGCGCTCGCCGCGATGCGCGAGCGGGCGGTCGCGGACGTGCACGCCCTCGCGGCCGCGCTCGGCCTCCCGGTCGCGCGGGCGGTCGGCGGTCCCGCCGTGCCGCGCCGCGTGCCGGGTGCGATCAGCGCCCGGGCCGTGGCAAGCTTCCCCGACGCGCCGGCGGCCCTGCGGTTCGCCATGCGCGGCTCGACCGGCAACCGCTACCACGTCAGCCTGGAGGAACGGCCGGGGGGCCCGGAGCTGCGCTGCACCTGCACGGCCGGCCGCTACGGCATGCGCTGCCGCCACGTGAAGGCGCTGGAGGTCGGCGACATCACCGATCTGCTCTCGGACAATGCCGGCGACGTCGTGCTCCTCGCCCGCATGCTCAACGCGAAGACCCGGGTCGCGGGCGCGGCCTGACCGGGCTCAGGTCGCGTTGAGGCAGGCGCGGAAGGCCGCGACGGCGCGATCGATGTCGGTCGCCGCGATGTGCCGGTGCGTGACGAGCCGCAGCCGCCGCGCGCCGAGCGGGCGCGTGCGAATACCGGCCGCGTCGAGATCGGCGACCCAGCGCGCGCTGTCCCGCCCGGTCCGAGTGAGGTCGACCTGCACGATGTTGGTCTGCGGCAGGCTCGCCGCGAGGCGCGGCAGGGCGTTCAGCCCGGCGCTCAGCTGCCGGGCCCGGTCGTGGTCCTCGGCGAGGCGCGCGCCCATGACGGTGATCGCCTCCAGGCCGGCGGCGGCCACGATCCCGACCTGCCGCTGCGTTCCGCCGATCATCTTCCGCAAGCGACGCGCCGCCGCGATCACCGGCCCGTCGCCGGCGAGCACGGCGCCGACCGGAGCGCTGAGGCCCTTCGACAGGCACAGCGACACGGTGTCGACATGGGCCGCGAGGTCCGCCGGCGCGACCCCGAGATGGGTGGCGGCATTGAACAGGCGGGCCCCGTCGAGATGGACCTTTATGTCGCGCGCGCGGGCGATCTCCGCCACCGCGGCCATATGGTCCGGCGGCAGCACGGTGCCGCCGGCGGCGTTGTGCGAGGTCTCCAGCGCAATCATGGCCGTCGACAGCGGGCTCGCGCCCGGCCAGAGGGCGTCCTCGAGCCGGTCGAGATCCATGGCACCGTCGGTCCCGGCGATCCCGTCCAGGAACACCCCGGTCAGGGTGGCGGCCCCGCGCTCGGTGTGGAGCATGTGGGCCTGGGCCTCGAGCAGGACCTGCTCGCTGCGCTGAACCTGGGCCAGGATCGCCAGCAGGTTGCCCATCGTGCAGCTCGGCACGAACAGGGCCGCCGCCTTGCCGAGCATCGCGGCGGCGGTCTCCTCGAGCGCGCGGGCGGTCGGGTCGGCATCGAGCCCGTCGTCGCCCAGCGGCGCCGACCGCATCCGGGCGTACATCGCCTCGGTCGGCCGGGTGACGGTGTCGCTCCGCAGGTCGACCGCGGACGGCGCGTCCGTGGCTTCGCCGTGATCGTCTCGCATGTCGGTCTCGCCGCCCTACCGGTAGGCCGCCTCGTCGCCGGAATCGGTCGGGTTGGCGAGCGCCCGCTTGAGCACGTCGCTCATCGGCAACTCCAAGTTGATACCCTTCGGCGGAATCGGCTGCTCGAAATACTTGCCGTAGAGCCGCGCCACGGTCCCGTCCTGGATCAGCTCGACCACCGCCTTGTCGACCGCAGCCTTGAAGGCCGCGTCGTCCTTCGGCTCCAGGATCCCGTAGGGGGCGAATTCCAGGCCCTTGGTGCCGATCTTGTAATCCGCCGGCCGCTTGGCCCCCGCAACCGTGGCGTGGGCCAGGGCGTCGTCGTTGATGGCACCCGCCGCGCGGCCGGTCTCCACGAGCAGGAACACCTCGGCGGTGTCCTTGGCCGGCATCACCTGGATGTCGAGCTTGTCGCGGACGTTGATCCGGGTGGCGACGCGCTGGGTCTCGCCGCCGGCCTGCGCCGAGATGGCCTTGCCGCGGAACGACGCGATGTCGTCGACATCCACCGGCGTGTCCTTCTTGGCCACCAGCACCACCTGCGCCACGAAGGTTGTCGGCGCGAACGAGACCAGCTTGTGCCGCTCGGGCAGGTTGCTGGCGGTGCCGCATTCCAGGTCGATCGTGCCGTTGTTGATCAGCGGGATCCGGGTCGCCGACATCACCGGCACGTGGCGCACCTCGAGCTTGGGCAGGCCGAGCGCGGCCTTGAGCTTCTGCGCGACGTGCTCGCATATCTCCAGCGAATAGCCCACCGGCTTGGCGTTCTGGTCGAGGAAGCCGAAGGGCGGCGACGCGTCCGGGAAGCCGAGGCTGATCTGTCCGGTCGCGCGGATCTTGTCGAGGCGCCCTTCGGCGACCGACGGCGCGGCGAGGCCGGCCCAGCACAGAGTGGCCAACAGAAGCGGCAGCGTCCTCGACACGATCCGAACCCCCTCGCTATGTCTGAACCGGCGCAGCGCCCGGCCGCCCCGACGGGGAGTCGGCCCGAAGCTTTGCCGACCGATCCTAGGAGCGGCCGCGCGCGGGCGTCCAATGCCGATTCACCTGCCGAGCATACGGATCTGATATGGCCGAGCGACGCATGACCTTCCGGCACATCGAGGCCTTCCGGGCCGTGGTGGCCACCGGGTCCATGACCGAGGCGAGCCGCCGGCTCCATACCTCGCAGCCGCAGGTCAGCCGGCTGATCGCGCAGCTGGAGTTGATCACCGGCCTGCCCCTGTTCGACCGCAGCGGGAGCCGGGTCGTCCCCTCCCTCGACGGGACGCGGTTCCACGCGGAGGTCGAGCGCGCCTTCGTGGGCCTCACGAGCCTGGAATCGGCGGCCGCGCGGATCCGCGCCTTCGGGGCGGAGCGGCTGCGGGTGGCGGCGATGCCGCGACTGGCGGGCGGGCTCCTCGCGCGCGCGGTCGTCCGCTTCCGGGCCGCGCATCCGGACGTGATCGTGGCGATCCATTCCGGCGACGACGAGACCGTGAACCACTGGCTCGCCACCGGCTCCTGCGACGCCGCGCTGACGATGCTGTACGGCGACGCCCCGGAGGCGCGCGCCGAGCATGTCGAGACGCGCGCCTGCGTCGCCGTCCTGCCGCGGGACCACGCCCTCGCCGCGCGGGAATCGCTCGCGCCCGCGGATTTTCAGGGCGTGCCCTTCGTCGCCGCGTCGCTCGGGAGCGCCCTGCGCGACCGGACCGAGGCCGTCTTCGAGGCCGCCGGCATCGGCCTGACCATCACCGCCGAGGCCGGCCTCGGCGCCTCGATCTGCACCCTCGTCTCGGCCGGGCTCGGGATCAGCGTCATGAACCCGCTGGCCGCCCACGAGGAGGCGAAGGTCTCGCCGATCGCGATCCGTCCCTTCGCCCCCGCGCTCCCGGTGCACTTCGCGCTGCTGTTCCCCCCGGACCACGCCCGGGGGCGGCTGATGCGGGCCTTCGGCGCCTGCGCGCGGACGGTCCTGCTGGAGGAGCTCGCTCAGCTGCCGGACGCCGCGGGCGGGCGTCCGGCCGACGTCGCTCAGGCGGCGCGCTTCTCGGCGCCGGCGTAGAAGGTGCCCCCGTTCTCGGCCATCGCGGCCAGGTTGTCGGGCACGTGGAACCGGGGCCCGTGCTTGGCCTCGAGCGTCCGCGCGAGGTCGACGAAGGCCGCCGCGCCCATGAAGTCGATGTACGACAGGGTCCCGCCGGTGAACGGCGCGAAGCCGAAACCGAGGATCGAGCCGACATCGGCCTCGCGCGGGTCGGTGACCACGCCCTCGCCGACCGTGCGGGCGGCCTCCAGCGCCTGGACCACGAGGAGCCGCTGCTTCAGCTCGGTGAAATCGACGGCGTCGGGGTCGAGGCGGTTCGGCTGCAGGTCCTTCAGGCCGGGCCAGAGGCGCTTCGGCGCGCCCTCGGGATAGTCGTAGAAGCCCTTGCGGTTCTTGCGGCCGAGCCGGCCCTGGTTCTCGACCATCTCGGCGAGGATCGCCTTCTGCGCCGGGTCGACGGCGCCCTGCCCGACCTGCGCCTCGGTGGCCTTGGCGATCTTGAGCACGAGGTCGAGGGCGACCTCGTCGTTGAGCGACAGCGGCCCGACCGGCATGCCCGCCTGGCGGCCGGCGCTCTCGATCATCGCCGGCGGCACGCCCTCGAAGAGCATCTTGTGGCCTTCGAGGATGTAGGCGCCGACGCAGCGGTTGGCGAAGAAGCCGCGGGCGTCGTTGACGACGATCGGGGTCTTCTTGATCAGCCGCACGTAGTCGAGGGCGGTGGCGAGCGCCGCGTCCCCGGTCGCCTCGCCCTTGATGATCTCGACGAGCATCATCTTCTCCACGGGCGAGAAGAAGTGGATGCCGACGAACTGCGCGGGCCGCTGCGACGCCTTGGCCAGGCCGGTGATCGGCAGGGTCGAGGTGTTGGACGCGAAGATCGCGTCGGGGCGGATCACCGCCTCGACCTTCTGGATCACCTCGGCCTTCACCCGCGGATCCTCGAAGACGGCCTCGATCACGAGGTCACACTCCGCGAGGGCGCCGTAATCCGCCGTGGCCTGGATCCGGCCGAGCAGCGCCTCCCGGTCGGCGGTCTTGGCGCGGCCCTTGTTGATCTGGCCGGTGATGAGCGTGTGGGCGTAGGCCTTGCCCTTCTCGGCGGCCTCGACCGACTGGTCGACCAGCACCACCTCGATCCCGGCCTGGGCAGTGACGTAGGCGACGCCCGCGCCCATGAAGCCGGCGCCGATCACGCCGACCTTGCGCAGGTTGGTGGCCGGCACGTCCTTCGGGCGGCGCGCGCCCTTGTTCAGCTCGCCCATGGAGATGAACAGCGTGCGGATCATCGCCGCCGCCTCGGTCGAGCGCAGGATATGCGCGAAGTACCGGCTCTCGACCCGCAGGGCGAGGTCCATCGGCAGCTGCAGGCCCTCGTACACGGAGGCCAGGATCGCCTTGGCGGCCGGGTAATTGTCGTGCGTTTCGCGGCGGTAGATGGCGTTGGCCGGAGGCCAGATCATCATGCCGGCCGGCGAGTAGACCTTGCCGGACGGCGCTTTGAACTTCGGCACATCCCAGGGCGCCACAGCCGAGCCGCCCTCGCGGATCCAGGCCTTGGCGCGCTCCACGATCTCGGCCTGCGGCGCCACCGCGTGGATCAGCCCCATGCCCTTGGCCATGGGCGCGCGGATCTGCTCGCCCTTGAACAGCATCTGCAGGGCGTCGCCGGTCTGCATCAGGCGGGCGACCCGCTGCGTGCCGCCGCCGCCCGGGAACAGGCCGACCTTGATCTCCGGCAGGCCGACCCGGGTCTTCCCGTCGTCGGAGGCGACGCGGTGATGGCACGACAGCGCCAGCTCAAAGGCGCCGCCCAGGCACAGGCCCTGGATCGCCGCCGCGAAGGGCTTGCCGCAGGTCTCCAGCCGCCGGAACAGCAGCGACAGGCGTCGGGAGGCCTCGAAGAAGTGGCGCATCGCCACTTCCTCGCCCTGCTCGGCCTTCAGCTGCTCGTAGGCCCGGCCCAGGCCCTGGAGCATGGTGAGATCGGCGCCGCCGGAGAAATTGTCCTTGCCGGTGGCGATGACGCAGCCCTTGATCGCCGGGTCGGACGCGACCTGCTCGATGATCTGCTCGAGCTGGTCCATCACGCCTTCGGTGATCACGTTCATCGAGCGGCCGGGCATGTCCCAGATCGCCAGAGCGACGCCGTCGGGATCGGTCTCGAAGCGGAAATCGGTCAGCGTCACGGTGCCGTCCTCCCTGGGTTCCGCCGACGATCCGCCGGCGCATTTGCGTTAAGGTGGTGTTGAGCGCGTCCGGCCATTGTCTGCCGGCCGGGGTCACTCACCGAAAGCCGCACATGACGAAGGATTCCGGCTGCCGCGCCTGTCGCGCCGGCACCAAGCTCGACTTCGACTTCACGATGGCGTTCCAGCCGATCCTTGACCTCGCGGACGGCAGCGTCTGGGCCTACGAGGCGCTGGTGCGCGGCCCGAAGGGTGAGCCGGCCTTTACGATCCTCGACCGGGTGACCGACGAGACCCGCTACCAGTTCGACCAGGCCGCCCGCGTCAAGGCGATCGAGCTCGCCGGCACGCTGTTTCCCCGCGACAGCGCCACCCGGCTGTCCATCAACTTCATGCCCAACGCGGTCTACGAGCCGAACGCCTGCATCCGCGCCTCGCTCGAGGCGGCGCGGCGCATCGACTTCGCACACCGGCGGATCATGTTCGAGTTCACCGAGCAGGAGCGCTTCCGGGACATCGATCACGTCAAGGGCATCGTCGCCGCCTACCGGAAGCAGGGCTTCCTGACGGCGCTCGACGATTTCGGCGCCGGCTTCGCGGGCCTGAGCCTGCTCGCCAATTTCCGCCCCGACCTGATCAAGATCGACATGGACGTGCTGCGCGGCCTCGACAGCGATTCCGGACGCTACGCCATCGTCTCGGGCGTGGTCGCCATCGCCCGAGCCCTCGACGTGGCGGTGCTCGCCGAGGGCGTGGAGACCGCGGCGGAGCTCGACGCCCTGCGCAGCATCGGGATCACGCTCGTCCAGGGCTATCACTTCGCCAAGCCCCTCCTGGAGGGGCTGCCCCCGGTCGCGGGCTTCACCCCCATGGTGGCCGCGCGCGCGGCCTGACACCCGACCGACGCGCGCGGCGTTCATCGACTACTTCGGCGCCGGGGCCGGAGCTGCGGCCGGCGGAACCGTCGGCGCCGGCGGGGCGCCGGGCTTCGGTCCGTTGTCGGTCGCCGCGGCCACCGCCAGCATGTTGAGCAGCTTGGTGACGGAGTTCTGCGAGATCGCCGTGACCGACGAGTTCGGGTCGGCGTTCATCGTCTGGAACTTGAGGTAGGTCGGGTCCGAGTAGATCTCGTCGAGGTGCTTGAGCTCGGCGAGGCTGAACTTCTCGGCGTAGTCCTTCGAGAGCCCCTGGACCATGAGGGTCCGCTGCTTCTCGAACTCGTCCAGCAGCTCCTTGCGCACGGCCTCGGCGCGGGCCTCCGGCATCGGCGCCACGGTCTTCTCGAGGGCGACGTTGAACCCGGTCTGGAGGTTCTTGATCAGGGTCTTGTTGACGAGGTTGGTGGCCGCGGCGACGCGGTCCGCCGCGTCATCGGCGCGAGCGGCCACCGGCAGGCTCAGGGTGACGCCCAGACAGAGCGTCGCAATCAGGCGGTTCAAGGGCTTGTCTCCCGTTGTTTTATCGTCCGGACCACGAAAGGGCCGAGCGTCGCCCGCGCCTCTAGCAGCGTTCCCGGACTTTGGGGAGCGGCGCGGCGCCGCTCCCGGCCGCGCGGGGGTTCACACCCGCTCGATGATAGTCGCGGTGCCCATGCCGGCGCCGATGCACAGCGTGACCAGCGCGCGCTCCTTGCCGGTCCGCTCCAGCTCGTCGAGCACTATTCCGAGGATCATCGCGCCGGTGGCGCCGAGCGGGTGGCCGAGGGCGATGGCGCCGCCGTTCACGTTGACCGCCTCCGGATCGAGGTCGAAGGCCTGGCAGAAGCGCAGGACCACGGCCGCGAAGGCCTCGTTGACCTCGAACAGGTCGATGTCCGACAGGCTCAGGCCCGACTTCGCCAGCACCTTGCGGGTGACGTCCACCGGCCCGGTGAGCATCAGGGCCGGGTCGGACCCGATATTGGCGAAGGCGCGGATCCGGGCGCGCGGGCGCAGGCCCGCGGCCTCGCCGGCAGCGCGGGAACCGATCAGCACGGCGGCGGCGCCGTCGACGATGCCGGAGGAGTTGCCGGCGTGGTGGACGTGCTCAACGCTCTCCACGTCCGGATGCGCGTCCGTCGCGACGGCGTCGAAGCCGCCCATCTGGCCCATCTGCACGAACGAGGCCTTCAGCGCGGCGAGCGACTGCATGTCGGTGCCTGGACGCATGTGCTCGTCGCGGTCGAGCAGCGTGATGCCGTTCACGTCGCGGACCGGAACCACCGAGCGGTCGAACAGCCCCTCACCCCAGGATTTCGCGGCGCGCTCCTGGGAGCGGACCGCGTAGGCGTCGCAATCGTCCCGTGTGAAGCCGTACTTGGTGGCGATCAGGTCGGCCGAGACGCCCTGCGGCATGAAGTAGGACTTGATGGCGATCGCCGGGTCGACCGGCCAGGCGCCGCCCGAGGCGCCGATGCCGATGCGACTCATCGATTCGACGCCGCCGCCCACCGCCATCTCGTGCTGGCCGCTCATGACCTGCGCGGCGGCGAAGTTCACCGCGTCGAGGCCGGAGGCGCAGAAGCGGTTGATCTGCACGCCCGGGACGTGCGCGCCGTAATCCGCCACGAGGGCGGCGGCGCGGGCGATGTCGCCCCCCGCCTCGCCCACCGGATCGACGCAGCCCAGCACCACGTCGTCGACGAGGCCGGTATCGAGTCCGTTGCGGTCCTTGAGGGCGCGGAGCGCGGTCTCGGCGAGCCGCAGGGCGGTGACTTCGTGGAGGGAGCCGTCCGCCTTGCCGCGCCCGCGCGGCGTGCGAACGTGGTCGTAGATGAAGGCGTCCGTCATCAGCACTCCCCCGGGGCGTCGATCTTCGCCGGTCGGCGACGCGGCCTTACAGGGCCGTCTCGGTTCGCGCCAGTCTGCCACGGCGCGCGCGCCCTCGGCCAGCCCCGATAGCGGGGAGCTGGCGAAGGGCGCGTGACAGCGGGGGTGGTTTGGTCGTGCTCGTGCGGGCTCGGCCAGATCAGCCGGGTGCCCGGCCGTCCCCGCACCCGCCCGGATCGAACCTGCTCCTGAAAGAGCAAACTCAGCCCGGACGCGATGCGGGAAATCTCGCGCGTTCGACTAGTCCTGAAGCATCCGCTTCAGCAGCTCGACCTCGTCGCCGAGCACCGAATCTTCGCCGATCTGCTTCTCGATCTTGCGCACAGCGTGCAGCACCGTGGTGTGGTCGCGGCCTCCGAAGCGGCGGCCGATCTCCGGCAGCGAGCGCAGCGTCAGGACCTTCGACAGGTACATGGCGATCTGGCGCGGCTTCACCACCGCGGCGGTGCGCCGTTCCGACAGGATGTCGGACCGCGAGACGTTGTAGCGCGAGGCGACCAGCTTCTGGATGTCCTCGATCTTGATCCGCTTCGGCTCGCGGTTCTTCACGAGGTCGCGGATCGCGCTCTCGGCCGTCTCCATCGTCACGGCGGTGCCGGTGAGCGTGGCGTGGGCCAGCAGGCGGTTGACCGCGCCCTCGAGGTCGCGGCCGTTGGCGGTGATCGCGCGGGCCACGTAGGCCGCCACCTGCGGCGAGACGTCGAAGCCCGGATGCGCGGCCCGCACGGCGGCGAGGCGTGCCGACAGGATCGAGACGCGCAGGGCCTCGTCGAGGGCCGTGATCTCGACCACGAGGCCACCGCCGAGCCGCGAGCGCACCCGCTCGTCCAGGGCCTCGAGTTCGGTCGGGGGCCGGTCGGAGGCGACCACGACCTGACGGCCGGCATCGATGAGCGCGTTGATCGTGTGGCCGAACTCGGCCTGGATCGACTTGCCCTGGATGAACTGGACGTCGTCCAGGATCAGCAGGTCGATGCCCCGCAGCCGCTCCTTGTAGGCGAGCGCCGACTGGGTCTTCAGGGCGTTGACGAAGCCGTACATAAAGCGGTCGGCGGTCAGGTAGATGACCCGGCGGCCGGCCTCGCGGGCGGCGTGGCCGATCCCGTGCAGCAGGTGGGTCTTGCCCAGCCCGACGCCCGCGTGGAGGTAGAGCGGGTTGTAGAGCGCGCCCTCCCCCTGGTGATTGGCGACCCGCTCGGCGGCTGCGTGCGCCAGCGCGTTCGAGCGCCCGATCACGAAGCTCGCGAAGGTCAGCCGCGCGTCGAGCGGCGTGCCGCTCAGGTCACCGCCGGCCTCGGCGCCGCGCGCCTCGGGCGTCGGCGCGACCGCGGCGACCGGCATCGGCGCGCTGGTCGCGTGGAGGCGGGCGAGCGGGCCGCTGACCGGGCCTGCCTTCGCGGCTCCGACGGCGACCGGACGGACCGGCGCCCCGGTCCCGCGCACGCCGACCTCGATCCGCGCGATCTCCTCGACCTCGGCCTTGAAGGTATTGAGGACGCGGTCGAGGTAGTGCGACTCGATCCAGCTCTTCAGGAAGCGGGTCGGGACCGTCAGGCGGGCCGTTCCGCCGGCCACGGCCTCCAGCTCCAGCCGGGCGAACCAGCTGGCGAACACGTCCTCGCCGAGTTCGGCCCGCAGCCGGCGCTTCACCCGGGCCCAGGCAGACCCGTAATCCGTGTTGCCACCGCCGTTGCGGCCCCCGTCGTCGTCGCTCGCCACCGTTCCGTCGACACGCATCACTGGCTCTCCCGACGCTGCCCACGGAATCCCGCAGGCGGCGCGTACGCACGAATTACGCCCTCAGCGTCCCGCAAGAACGGGCGGGACAGAGTCCTCTGGACGGAGTCAACCCCACCGCGAGGAACTTTTGCCGATTGGGAGAGCCTATCAACAATTACCTACGGTTCCTTTAACAGTGGGACTTGTGGGGACGGAGCCGATTCCCATTCGCAAGTGTTCCCGCGGGAGCTGAACACGGCGGCTAGAGTCTTGGCGAATCAGATCGATTCGCTGGAGTCCCAAAATCGTCGTGTTTTGCTTGCCCGGTGTCAGTTTCTGTTAAGCTACACGCCGTTTCCGGGAACCGCAATCGTGCTGATTCTTGGATAGGGTTAACGCTTTCGACTCATGGCGCCGCCGGCAGCGCGCGGCCCGATCCAGACAGCGCGCACGAAAAAGCCCGGCGCGAAGGCCGGGCTCGAGACCGTCTCGGTGGTGCGTGGCGTCTTAGGCGGCGAGCGCCTTCACGCGGGCGGCGAGGCGCGAGACCTTCCGCGAGGCATTGTTCTTGTGAACGATGCCGTGCTGTGCAGCGCGCATCATCTCGGGCTCGGCGGCGCGGAGGGCGGCCAGCGCGTCCTGCTGGTTACCGGTGGCGATGGCCTCCTCGACCTTGCGGACGAAGGTCCGCATGCGCGAGCGGCGCGAGCGGTTGATCGCCGTGCGCTTGGCGATCTTGCGGGTCATCTTCTTGGCCGAAGCGGTGTTGGCCATGTACGTCCTCGTGTTTCTCGTCGGGCGATGCCGACGGGCCGGCTGTGCCGGAAATCGGTCGTCGCGTCAGGTTGTCTGGCGATGGCCGAGACGCAACGCGCGCGAAAGCGCGGCCCCTCGGCGAAGCGGCTTCTATAGTCAGGGGGGCGCCGCGCGTCAACGCGCTCGGAGGCGAAACCGGATCGCGGGCCTCGGCCTCAGTCCGGGCGCCGGGACGCATCCGGCAGGCTTCTTTGAAGACGTCGGATCGCGGGAGGCCGCATCGCCGCGACGATGACGGGCGCCGGCCGGCTCTCGCAGGAGCGCTCCGGCTATTCGGGCCAGCGCAGGGCCGCCGCCGCCGCCAGCGTCCCGACCACGGCGGCGATCAGCGTCAGCGCCGCCAGCACCGCCAGCGGCACGAGGAACGGCACCGTGCCGCCGCTCGCCGCCTGCGCGGCCGAGACGCCGAAGATCAGCGTCGGGATCATCAGCGGCAGGACCAGCACGGCCAGGATCAGGCCGCCCCGGCGAATCGAGGCGGTGAGCGCCGCGCCCACCGCGCCGATGAAGCTCAGGGCCGGGGTGCCGGCGAGCAGCGTCAGGGACGTCGCGCCCATGGCGGTGCCGTCGAGGGCCACCAGCAGGCCGAAGAGCGGCGCGGCCAGCGCCAGCGGAAGCCCGGTCGTCAGCCAGTGCGCCGCGACCTTGCCGAGCACGACCAGCTCGAGGGGCACCGGCGCGGCGGTCATCAGGTCGAGGGAGCCGTCCTCCTCGTCGGCCTGGAACAGGCGGTCGAGGCCGATCAGCGTCGCCAGCACGGCGGCGAGCCACAGGATCGCCGGGCCGATCCGCGACAGCAGGTTGAGATCGGGCCCGAGGGCGAAGGGCACCAGCGCGACGATCATCAGGAAGAAGACCAGCGACAGGGCGCCGGAACCGCCGACCCGGCCGGCGAGGCGCAGGTCGCGGGCGACGAGGGCGAGGACCGCGCGAATCACGCCCACTCCTCCAGTGCGTCCGCGACCGGTGCCGCGGCCGCGGTCTCGATGCGCAGCTCCGCCGCCTCGGCGAGGCCGAGGGACTGGTGGGTGGCGGCGATCACGAGGCCACCGCCGGCCCGATGGCCCTCCATCAGCGCGGCGAGCACCGCCTGCGAGGCCGTGTCGAGGGCGGCGGTCGGCTCGTCCAGGAGCCAGAGCGGACGGGCGCAGACGAGGAGCCGCGCCAGGGCCACGCGCCGCCGCTGGCCCGCCGAGAGATAGGCCACCGGCAGGTCGTGCGCGTGGCCGAGGCCGAGCCGCTCCAGCGCGGCGCGCGGGTTCAGGCGCGGCGCGCCCAGGAGCCGCTGGGCGAACAGGAGGTTCTCTCCCGCAGTGAGCGAACTCTTCAGCCCGTCGCGATGGCCGACCGCGTGGAGGCACTCGGGCAGGCTCGCCTCGCCGACGTCGGAGACGTCGACCCGCCCGGCATCGGCCCGCAGCCGGCCCGACAGGATGGCGAGGAGGCTCGACTTGCCCGCGCCGTTCCGCCCGGTGATCGCCAGGGCGTCGCCGGGTCCGAGGGCGAAGGACAGGTTGGCGAAGATGCGGCGGCCGGAGCGGCGGCAGGCCAGATTGTCCACGCTGAGCCGCACCCGATACCCCGCCCTCGTCCCGCCACCGCGCGGCCGCTCCGCGAATCGCCGACTCCATGCCCGATTGCGCCGCGGAACGGAACTGCACGGCCCAGCTGCGCTTTCGTTCTGCAACGGAGGATTGCCCATGGCCGAGGCGAGGAACCCGAGCGAGACCGAGGTCGCCGCGACGCCCGACGCGGTGGCCGGACGCGCCAAGGTCGAGGCGCGCATGGCGCAGTGCACCCCCGAGGAGCAGACGGCGTTCTGGGAGGCGGTCGGCCGCTGCTTCGGCGGCGGCAAGCCGCCGGAGATGACGCCGGCCTCCGGCTGATCAGCCGCCCTTCCGCGCCAGGGCCCGCAGCGCCCCGCGAAACGTCCGCACATCCTGCTCGGTCAGGCACATGCGGTGGAGCATGTCGCGCATGTTGCGGGCGATGATCTCCTTCTTCTCCGGCGGGTAGAAGCCGGCCCCGTCGAGCGCCGACTCCAGGCTTCCGAACAGCGCGATCAGCGCCTCGCGGGTCGCCGGCGGCGACAGGAGTTCGCCCGTGAAGGGCAGGCGCGCCCGGCCGCTCGCCTGCCGCCACGCGTAGCCGATCAGCAGCACCGCCTGGGCGAGGTTGAGCGAGGGAAAGTCCGGGGAGACCGGGAAGGTGACGATCGCGTCGGCGAGCGACACCTCGTCGTTGGTGAGGCCGACCCGCTCGCGGCCGAACATCACCGCGGTGCGCTGGCCCTCGCGGGCCGCGAGCTCGCCCATGGCCTCCTCGGGTGCGAACACCCGCTTCATCTGCCCGCGCTCCCGCGCCGTGGTCGCCAGCACGTACCGGCAGTCGGCGACGGCCTCGGCGACGCTGCCGTAGATCGTGGCCGCGTCGAGGACGTGTGTCGCGCCCGAGGCCGCCTCGCGCACGCCCTTCTTGGGCCAGCCGTTCTTCGGGTTGACGAGGCGCAGCTCCGAGAGGCCGAAATTCGCCATGGCACGGGCTGTCATGCCGATGTTCTCGGCGAGTTGCGGCTCCACCAAGATCACCGTAGGGGCGATCCCGGGCGGCAGTTCGGTGACCTTCCTCGGGGAAACCTCGGGGGCGTCGCCCTGTGCGTCTCGGCTCGTCATGGCGGCCGTCTGGCACGGCGGGCCCGCACCCGTCGAGGGCCGAGTGACGATGCCGCCCGGATGACAGCGCGCGCCTTCCGTCGCCGGAAGGGCCGCGCTATGTCGCGGGGCGATTCCGGCCCGGGGCGCCCGTCAGGCCACCCGGGACAACGACCGCACGGCCCTTGCATGCCGTGCGCGGGGACAACGCGGGAAGGCATCGGTCCATGGCGAAGATCAAGGTAGCGAACCCCGTCGTCGAGCTCGACGGCGACGAGATGACCCGGATCATCTGGGCCGAGATCAAGAACAAGCTCATCCATCCCTATCTCGACGTCGATCTCGAGTATTACGACCTCGGCGTCGAGCACCGCGACGCCACCAACGACAAGGTGACGGTCGACGCCGCCGAGGCGATCAAGCGCCACGGCGTCGGCGTGAAGTGCGCCACCATCACCCCCGACGAGCAGCGGGTGCAGGAATTCGGCCTCAAGGAGATGTGGCGCTCGCCCAACGGCACGATCCGCAACATCCTGGGCGGCGTGATCTTCCGCGAGCCGATCATCTGCAAGAACGTGCCCCGCCTGGTGCCCGGCTGGACCCAGCCCTTCGTGATCGGCCGCCACGCCTACGGCGACCAGTACCGCGCCACGGACTTCAAGGTGCCCGGCAAGGGCCGCCTGACCATCAAGTTCGAGGGCGATGACGGCACGGTCATCGAGAAGGAGGTGTTCAAGTTTCCCGAGGCCGGCGTCGCGATGTCGATGTACAACCTCGACCAGTCGATCATCGACTTCGCCCGCGCCTCGATGAACTACGGCCTCGCGCGCAAGTACCCGGTCTACCTGTCGACCAAGAACACGATCCTCAAGGCCTATGACGGCCGGTTCAAGGACCTGTTCCAGAAGGTCTACGAGGAGGAGTTCGAGTCGAAGTTCAAGCCGCTCGGCATCACCTACGAGCACCGCCTGATCGACGACATGGTGGCCTCCTGCCTGAAGTGGTCGGGCGGCTACGTCTGGGCCTGCAAGAACTACGACGGCGACGTGCAGTCCGACACGGCCGCGCAGGGCTTCGGCTCCCTCGGCCTGATGACCTCCGTGCTGATGACGCCGGACGGCCGGACCGTCGAGGCCGAGGCCGCGCACGGCACCGTCACCCGCCACTACCGCGAGCACCAGAAGGGCCGCGAGACCTCGACCAACTCGATCGCGTCGATCTTCGCCTGGACCCGGGGCCTTTCGCACCGCGCCAAGCTCGACGGCAACGACGATCTGGCGAAGTTCTCCGCCACCCTGGAGAAGGTCTGCGTCGACACGGTCGAGGCCGGCCACATGACCAAGGACCTCGCCCTCCTCGTCGGACCGGACCAGAAGTGGCTTTCGACCACCGGCTTCCTCGACAAGGTCGACCAGAACCTGAAGACCGCGATGGGCGCCTGAGGCTCCAGCCTCGACGCGAAAAGCGGCGGGCGTCCTCCGGGACGCCCGCCGCTTTCACATCCGCGTGCCGCCGGCGCCTTAGGCGCCGCTCGCCTGGTCCTGCGGACCCGTCTGGGCGAGGGCCCGGGCGACCTCGAGAAGCAGGAGGTCGATGGCGGCCCGCATCAGCGGATCGCCGACCGAGTCGATGAGTTCGCGAACCCGCAGGCACTGCGCGGCGAGCGCGTCCAGTGCGGTATCCTTGCTGTCGAAGATCATGTTCAGGCCACCAGGTAAGCGGGTTCGGAGACGAGGACCGAGCGACTGTCGCCGCGGACGGCGCGGAGCTTGGCCAGGGTGCGGGCGTCGAACCGGGCGGTCGCGGCCATGATCTCCTCGCCGGCGATCAGGACGGGCAGACCGAGCGGCTGCGGGCGGAAATGCAGCTGGATGACGTGGATCATGTAGAGGGTCGGCATCTGCAGCAGCAGGCTGTTGACCCCGTGGGCGAGGCCCCACTCCACGATCCCGGTGAGCAGCGCGATCGAGACCGGATTGACGACGCGGCCCTTGGCCCGGTGCGAGCGAGCGACGCCCTGGCGGGTCCATTCCCAGATCTGGGGGCCGACCGGCCGCTCGCCCTCGCAGAGCTGCGGCAGGACGTCCGACAGGAGATGCGGGCGCGTGGTCGGCAGGAGCCGGCTGTAGCCGACGACGGTGTCGTCCTCCATGGCGAGGAAGTGGATCGCGTGCGGCGTGTCGAACTGGTCGATCTCGCGGCCGTCCGGCCTGGCCAGCTCGCTCCAGCCCTTCTCGGCAACGAAGATGTCGTGGCGCAGGCGCCAGGCCTGCTCCATCGCGTCGGCGTAGCGATCCGCGTTGGCGGGGGTGACGATGTGGATCACGAGCAAACCTCACGTTGGTCTGGCGTGGATTTTCGTCGTTTCACCGGGGGCTGTGTACTACGAGAAACCGTAGGGTCCGCGCGCGCAGCCGGCAGCGGCGCCAAGGACTTGCCGCGGTCCGAACCGCGTTCACCGATGCCGGGCCGCGGAATGTGCGGACCGCGTGGCGCGTTCTCTAGGTTATCAGACCCGCTCGAAGCGCCTGCGCCACGGTGTGGGCGCGGTTGACGGTGTCGAGCTTCGCCCGGGCCGAGCGCAGATGGTAGTCGACGCCGGCGGCGGTGATGCCCATGACGATGCCGATCTCGACGTCGGTCTTGCCCTCCGCCGCCCATTGCAGGGTCTCGCGCTCCCGCGGCGAGAGGCGCACCGGCGCGCGCCCCGTCGGCCGGCTGTTCATCAGCAGCAGTTGACCGACCGCGTAGGTCGCGACGAGGTTGAGGGCGACGCGCTCGGCCGGATCGATCTCGATCCGCTCCCCCGAGACGCTGATCCCGCCCGGCTCGCCGTCGAGGGTCACGAACGGGATCGTGATGCCCGCGCGTATGCCGAAATCGCCGGCCTCGTTCATGACGCGCCCGGCCGTCGGGGTATCCGGCAGCACGGCGCTCCAGTCGAAGGGCGTCGCCGTGGTGCACAGCCGCCGGACCGTGGGGTCGTGGAGCGCGTAGCCCTGCGTCACGTACCGGCGGGCCCAGCCTTCCGGCATGGTGCTTGCGAGCACGAACCCGGCATGCCGCCGCTTCGGCAGGCCGGGTTCCGGGACGATCCCGGCCATGATGTACGAGACCCCGTAGCGGGTGAAGGCGTCGACCAGGAGCCGCGCGATCTCGTCGGGCGAGGCGGCCCGTTCCAGATCGCGCAACACGCTGAAGGTCCTATCGAGGTGCTTCGAATGCGGCATGCCCTAGCTCGAATTTGATGCACGCACTGCGACAAATGATGAGTCGAACGCAACCTGAGGATGGCATCGCCGCCGCTGAAAGGCTAGGGTAGCCGCGGAAAGCTCTGCCGTTTGAATCGGTCCAGCGGGCGGAGTGCGAGTTTCAACGGTATGACTGACGACGCGACCCCGCCGACGACGCGCTGGCTACTGGAACGGATCGCAGCCACGCTGAATGTCTGTCCGACCTACTTCCTCCAGACGGAGCGGCCCGACGAGACCGCGGCGGACCAGGACGCGCGCGACTGCGCGGAGGTCGCCGCGCTGTTCCAGGCGATCAAGTCGCCGGCGCGGCGCACCGCCGTCCTGAACCTGCTGCGCGAGATGAGCCGCGAGACCTGACGGCGCGTGCCGCACGGCCGCCGCTCCGCGGTCAGGCCGCCACGAGGAGCGCGGCCCCGGCGACGCCCGAGAGGACCAGGCGCAGGCGGCCGAGCCAGAGGGGCGTGAGCCCGCGGCGGGGCAGATCCTGATCGATGAGGCCCCAGGCGAGCACGAGGCCGCCGAGGATGCGCAGGTCCCACGGTGCGGGGGCGGCCATCGCGGCCCATGCGACCAGGGACGGCACGATGGCCACGAGATAATCGCCGTTGCCGCCATTGCGCGCCGCGGCGGCGCCCCAGCGGATCCCGCCGAGGAACGAGGCGATCACGGCGCCGTAGGCCGACAGGATGGTGCGCGGCGACAGGCCGATGCTGCTCAGGCCGCCGTCCGTGCCCGACACCGCCAGGGCAGCGAAGCCCAGGAACGGGATGAGTCCGGCCACGCCGAGAACGATTGCGCCGATCGGGACAGAGTTCCGGTGCGCCATCCATCCTCCGGGCATCGGCAAGGGTTGGCGACCCGCGCGATCCGACCCCGGTCCGACGCCGCCCTGCCGCAGCGTTCCCGCATCGCGGCGTGGCGGTCAAGGTCGGACCCGCGGCCGGGCCGCGGGCCCGAAGCGGCGTCAGCTCCGGCGCGGCGGCGCCGTGAACGGGACAGCGCCGGGCATCGGCGCGCCGAGGAGGGACATCGGCGCGCTCGCCGGCATCTTCGGCGCGGGCGGCTCGTTGACCGCCGCGTCGATCTTTCGCGGCTTGAAGTTCGCAGCGAGGCTCTTGGCGCTGGCGAGGTCGGCAGGGCTGAGCTTGTTGGCCACGTCGTCGCGCTTCTTGCCGGCATCGTCGTCGCCTTGGCTCGCGGCGGCGGAGAACCACGCGTAGGACTGGATCAGGTCCTGCGTCAGGCCGAGACCGCGCGCGTAGAGGACGCCGAGATTGTACTGGCTGTCGCGGACGCCGAACTCGGCGCCCTGCCGGAACCACGAGGCCGCGGAGGCGAAATCCGGCTTGCCGTTGGCGGCCGGGTTCTCGGCGTAGAGCACCGCCAGATTGTGCATGGAACGGGCGTGGCCCTGCTCGGCGGCGCGGCCGTACCAGAGCTTCGCCTTGTCGAGGTCACGGACGACGCCCGAGCCCTTCTCGTAATGGCCCGCGACCTTGTACTGAGCGGGCGCGTAGCCGGCCGCGGCCAGCTTCTCGAAGAGCTTGGCGGCGATCGACAGATCGCGCGGCATGCCGCGGCCATCGGCCTCCCGCGTCGCGAGGTCCCAGATCGACGCGCCGTCACCGTCGAGGGCGGCGAGCTTCACCTTTGCCAGCGCCGGCGGCAGGTTGCCGAACTCGGCCTGCAGGCTGTTCATCCCCGAGACCTGCGGCACCGCCGCCTTGGCATTGGGCCGGGCGTCCGAGGGAACGGAGTTGGGCAGAGACTGGGTCGTCGTCGGATCAGCCGGCGCCGGCTTCGACTCCGCGCTCTCCTTGGCGGCGTCCTTCGAAGCGTCCTTAGAGACGTCCGCATTGTCCTTCTGGACCTCCGCGGCATCGCCGCGGGACGGCGCGACCTGGCTCGTCGGAGCCGCAGGCCGCGGCTCGTCCGTGCCGCGCATGGTGATCGCCTGGAGCGCGCCGAGTGCCAGCACGATGGCCGCGAGGCCGAGCAGCAACGGCCGGCGCCGGCGATCGATCTCGGCGCGCAACCGTCCGAGGCGGCCGGTCGCTGCCCCCTGGAGAGCGGCGACCCGGTCACTCCGGGCTTCCCGGCGCTCGGCGGGCGCCTCGGCGGCCAGCTCCGCCTGGGCAGCCTGGGCCGCCCGGCGCGCGGCCGCGATGAAGCTGGTCTTGATGTCGGTCTCGGACTTGGAGTCGGCCGCGGATCGCGCGGCGACGACGTCGCCGAGGCGCTCCTGCGCGGCCCGGCGGGCGGAGGGCTCGCGGGCAGCGCGCGGCTCGCGCGGCGGCCGGCCGCTGCCGGGCTCCAGAAGATCGTCGGCCAGGCGAGATGCCTCGGCACCGTCGCGCCGCGACCTTGCGCGCGCCTCGACGGGCGCGAGGGCCACATCCGGGCTCGTCGACGACATCAGGCGCTCGTCGAGGGACGGCCCCCGCGCCGGGACGGCCTCGGCGGGCCCGAGCCGGACGAGGAGCCGCTCCAGGGCCGACTGAACCCCGTCGAGGGTCGCGCCGAGGCGCTGATCGGAGGCTACCTGCCGGGCCTGCATGTCCGCGAGGCTGGCGCGCAGGAGGCCGATCTCGCCGGACTCGGCGGCACCGAGGCCGGATGTCTGAAGGGTCTGGGCGACCGCGTTGCGGGCGGCACGCTCCACCACGGCCTCGCTCGGCGCCGATTCCCGGAGCGCCGTGACCTGCCGCAGCAGGTCGCCCATCGTGCGCTCCAGCCCGGCCAGCGCCGGATCGGCGCTGTGCGGCGCGTCGAGGCGGCCGGCCAGCGAGACCACCTGCCGCTCCAGGGCGTCGAGGCCCTCGTGCTCGGACCGGGTGCCGACCTGATCGACCTTCTCGGCGAGGCTGCGGAGCATGGCGTGGATGGAGGCCATGTCGCCCGAGCGGGCCACGTTCACGTCGCCGGTGCGCTCGGACCAGTCGTCCCGCTCGCAGAGCACGTCGACCTTCTCGGCGAGTGCCTGGATCTGCTCCGCCAGCGCCGCCGGCGCGGCGATCTTCACGTCGCTGCGGATCTCCTCCAGGATCGGCCGTAGGTCGGGGCCGGCGGCCGTCCGCTGCAGCTGGGCGATCTGCGCGCTCACCGCCTGCAGGCTCTGCGCGAGACCCTGGATGCGCTCCGGGCCGGCGAGCGCGGCGATCTGACGGCGGATCTCCTCGAGTTCGGCGAACAGGCCCGCGAGGGTCCGGTCGTCCGGACCGGCGGCGCCGGTCGCGGCGGCGGTGTCGAGGCGCTCGGCGAGGCGCCGGACGTCCTCCGCGACGCGGCTGTGGACGTTCTCGGCCACCTCCTCGGCGAGGCGCTCGACCTGGGCCCGGACCTGCTCGATCGGCACCGCGATGGCGGTGAGATCGGTCCCCGCCTGGGCGCGCTCGATGCCGCTCGCCAGGGTGACGACGGCCTGCTCGAGGGCGCCGATGTCCCGGCTCGTCGCGAGCTCGTTGATCGCCATGCGCAGGCGCGTGGTCTCCTCCTGAAGCTCGATCAGGGCGGTCGACGGGGCGACGCCCTCCTCGATCCGCGCCTCCAGGCGGCGGGCGAGGTCCAGGCGCATGCTGGCGACGACGCCGCCATCGGCCGGGGACGCGGCGAGCGCCGGCTCGGCGCCCTGTGCCAGCTCGCGCTGGCGTTGGCGAATGTCCTGGACGGCGCTGCGGATGTCGGCGGCGGCGGGACGCGGGCGACGGCCGGGCGGCCGGGTCGCGGCGACTTGCTCCCCGAGCTGGGACATGCGGCGCTCGATGTCGCCGAGCCGCTCGGTGACCTGCTGGACGGGGGCCGCCTTCAGGGCGCGCTCGATGCGGGCCTCGATTTCCGCGAGGCGGCGCGCCTCGGCGTCTTGGGCGGCGCGGCGCTCGTGGTCCAGGGCGCGGTCGAGACCGTCGAGGCGGTCCATCAGAGCGGCGATACCGTCGCCGTAGCCCTCGGCGCGCGGCGCGGTCCCGTGGGCCCGCTGGTCGGGCGAGGCCGGCGGGAGGGCGCGCTCGGCCGAGACCTCGGGCCGGTTGCCGCCGAGGGCGAGCTGCTCGGCGCGGTGGCGCCGCCGGTGCCGGCGATTTCCCTGACCGGCCGATTGCTGCTGCGGCACCACCGACGCGATCCAGGTCTCGAGCGGGACCCCGGCCCGCGCCGCCACGTCGCGGGCCGCGTCGAGCACCTCGGGATCGAAACTGTCGAGCTGCGGCATCGCGTTGCGGGTCATCGGTGGCCTGTCGTCGGCAGCGTTCGGCGTCCGTTTCCTCGGCGCAGAGCGGGACCGGAATTCGGTATCCACGGACGCACGCGTCGGATCGTTCGAGCGTGACCATTAACTTTCTTGGTAAACACGAAGTTAAGGTTTGCAGGGCCCGGTAATGGCCGCGACCAACGCGCCGCTGTGGAACGGCCGCGCCTGTCGCGCGATGGGCGGGCGGAGCCGTTGCTCCGGGAGCGGCGCGGCGTTTACATGCGGCCAACGCGGCGGGCCGTTCCGAGAGGCCCGCACCAGACGGGGGAAGCCAGAGATGCCGCAGTATCGCGCTCCGGTCGAAGATACGCTGTTCTTGCTCACCGATGTCCTCGGCTTCCATGCCCGGGACAACCTGGCGGGCTTCGCCGACGCCTCGCCCGACGTGGTCGAGGCCGTCCTGCGCGAGGGCGCGAAGCTCGCCGAGGAGGTGCTCGCCCCGCTCAACCGCACCGGCGACGTCGAGGGCTGCCGCCGCGAGGCCGACGGGACGGTGCGCACGCCGACCGGCTTCAAGGCCGCCTACGACACCTACGCCAACGGCGGCTGGATGGGCCTGTCGGTGCCGGAGGCCTATGGCGGCCAGGGCCTGCCGCACACCCTTAACACGGCGATCCAGGAATTCGCCTCGGGCGCGAACCTCGCCTTCGGCATGTATCCCGGCCTGACGCAGGGCGCGATGGCGGCGCTGCTGGTCCACGGCTCGGAGGAGCAGAAGGCGCTGTACCTGCCCAAGATGGTCGAGGGCGCCTGGACCGGGACCATGAACCTGACCGAGCCGCATTGCGGCACGGATCTCGGGCTGCTCAAGACCAAGGCCGTGCCGAACGGCGACGGCTCCTACAGCATCACCGGCACCAAGATCTTCATCTCGGCCGGCGAGCACGACCTCGCCGAGAACATCGTGCACCTCGTCATCGCGCGGATCGAGGGCGCGCCCGCCGGCACAAAGGGCATCTCGCTGTTCGTGGTGCCGAAATTCCTGGTGAACGCCGACGGGTCCCTCGGGGCGCGCAACGGCGTGTCCTGCGGCTCCCTCGAGCACAAGATGGGCATCCACGGCAACGCCACCTGCGTGATGAACTACGACGGGGCTACGGGCTGGCTCGTGGGCCAGGAGAATCGCGGCCTCAACGCCATGTTCGTGATGATGAACGAGGCGCGGCTCGCCGTCGGCGTCCAGGGCCTCGGCCAGTCCGAGGTCGCCTACCAGAACGCCGCCGCCTACGCGAAGGACCGGCTCCAGGGCCGGGCGCTGACCGGCGCCAAGGCGCCCGAGAAGGCCGCCGACCCGATCATCGTCCATCCGGACGTGCGCCGCACGCTGATGCAGATCCGCGCCTTCAACGAGGCGGCCCGGGCCCTCATGCTCTGGACCGCGCTCCAGGCCGACATCCTGCACCGCTCCGAGGATGCCAAGGAGCGGCAGGCCGCCGACGACCATCTCGGCCTGATGACCCCGGTGGTGAAGGGCGTATTCACCGACCGCGGCTTCGCCAACGCGGTCGAGGCCCAGCAGCTCCTCGGCGGCCACGGCTACATCGAGGAATGGGGCATGTCGCAGTTCGTGCGCGATGCCCGCATCGCCATGATCTACGAGGGCGCCAACGGCATCCAGGCCATGGACCTGATCGGCCGCAAGCTGCCGAAGGACGGCGGCCGGGCGATGATGACGTTCCTGGGCGAGGTCCAGACCTTCCTGAAGGACCACGGCGAGGATCCCGCCATGGCGCCGTTCACCAAGCCGCTCCAGGCCGGGCTGAACGACCTCCAGGGTGCCGTGATGTGGCTGATGCAGAACGCGTTCAGCAAGCCCGACAATGCCGGCGCCGGCGCGACCGACTTCATGCACCTCTTCGGCCTCGTGGCCCTCGGCTACATGTGGGCGAAGATCGCCAAGGCCGCCCAGGCCAAGCACGCCGAGGCCCCCTCCCCCCGCTGGGAGTCGAAGCTCACGAGCGGCCGGTTCTTCATGGAGCGGATGCTGCCGGAGACCGCCCTGCGCCTCAACCGGATCAAGGCCGGGGCCGAGAGCACCATGGCGCTGGAGGCGGAAGCGTTCTGAGCAGCCCGCCGGCTGTGCGCCTCGCGCCAGCCGGCGGCTTCTGGTCAGATCGCTGGAAGCACCGCCGTCCTTGCGAGCGGAGCGAAGCAATCCAGGGTCGCTTCACCGCGCTCGCGATGACGCCGGGCTCACGCACCGAGCGCCGCGTCCAGATCCTCGATCAGGTCGGCCGGATCCTCCAGGCCGATCGACAGCCGCACCACGTCGGGTCCCGCGCCCGCGGCGGTCTTCTGCGCGTCGGTGAGCTGGCGGTGAGTCGTCGAGGCCGGGTGAATGATCAGGGAGCGCGTGTCGCCGATATTGGCGAGGTGCGAGAACAGCTGCAGGCTCGACACCAGCTTGACGCCCGCGTCGTAGCCGCCCTTGAGCCCGAAGGTGAAGACGGCCCCCGCGCCGTTCGGCGTGTAGCGCCGGGCGAGCTGATGGTACCGGTCGGTCTCCAGGCCGGGATAGCTGACCCACGACACCGCCGGATGCGTCGACAGGTGCTTGGCCACCGTCAGCGCGTTGTCGGAGTGGCGCTGCATGCGCAGCGGCAGCGTTTCGATCCCGTTCAGGATCAGGAAGGCGTTGAACGGCGACAGCGCCGGTCCGAGATCGCGCAGGCCCAGCACCCGGCAGGCGATGGCGAAGCCGAAATTGCCGAAGGTCTCGGCCAGAACCATGCCGGAATATTCCGGCCGCGGCTGGCTCATCATCGGGTAGCGCGCGTCGCCGGCCCACTGGAACGAGCCGCCGTCGACGATCAGGCCACCGATCGAGTTGCCGTGGCCGCCGAGGAACTTGGTTGCCGAGTGCACCACGATGTCGGCGCCGTGCTCGAACGGCCGGATCAGGTACGGCGTCGCCATGGTGTTGTCGACGACGAGCGGGATGTTGTGCTTCTTGGCGATCTGCGACAGCGCTGCCAGGTCGGTGATGACGCCGCCGGGATTGGCGATCGATTCGCAGAAGATCGCCTTGGTGCGCGGCGTGATCGCCGCCTCGAAGGAGGCGGGGTCGTCGTTGTCGGCCCAGGCCACCGACCAGCCGAAGTTCTTGTACGAGTGGTTGAACTGGTTGATCGAGCCGCCGTAGAGCTTGTTGGACGCCACGAACTCGTCGCCCGGCTGCATCAGGGCGTGCATGGTCAGGAACTCGGCCGCGTGGCCGGAGGCCACCGCCAAAGCTGCGGTCCCACCTTCGAGCGCGGCGATGCGCTCCTCGAGGACAGCGTTCGTCGGGTTGGTGATCCGCGTGTAGATGTTGCCGAAGGCCTGGAGCCCGAACAGCGACGCGGCGTGGTCGACGTCGTCGAACACGAAGCTGGTGGTCTGGTAGATCGGCGTCGCCCGCGCGCCGGTGGCCGCGTCGGGGGCGGCGCCCGCGTGGATCGCCAGCGTGTTGAAGCCGGGCATGCGGTCGGACATCGTCGGGTCTCCTCAGAGCACCCGAGCCTGTACGCACGCCTGGGAGTGCGGCGCAAGACTCGGGCGCGAAGACTCGGGCGCGACCGAGCGCTTCGCAATCCCTAGGCGTCCGGCCGGTGGCCGATGTCGATATGCGGCTGGCCCGCGTCGACCAGGGCACGGTCCACGGCCTCGATGGCGAGCAGGGTCCGGGTCAGGTCCTCGGCCATGGAGATCGGCGCCAGGTCGAGGCCGCCCAGTCGCCGCGCGATGGCGTTCCGCTGGCGGGCCAGGGCGGCGCGCGCCCGGTTCAGATCCTCGATCTCGTCGGCGGTCATCCGCGCTCCTTCTCGTCGGGGTGCCTCGCCGCGCTCAGGCGCCCGGCGTCCAGTCGATGTTCGGGCGCTGGGCCAGCATGCGCTCGAAGTAGTTGGCGACGGCCTGCGCCCCGTCCGTGTGCATCATCGCGACCGGATGCGCGAGGTAGGCCCTGGCAAGATCGACCGGAATCCGGCCGCCCTGGAGCGCGCTCAGCACCTCGTCGATGAAGGCGTCGTTGGCCTCGTTGAAGTCGTTCGACAGCTTCTTGCGGTCGTTGAGGGCCTTGATCGGCATGCAGCATCCTTGTCGCGCGGAGCCGGGTCGCGCCCGGCCGGAGGGCTCGGCCCGAACCGGGCCGCGGTGGGGAAGGTTCCGGCCATGGAACCTGACGGACAGGTCCAACTGGCGTGCGCGCCCACACCGCTCGGTAACCCTCCACACACGATCCGTGGAGCGGAGTCCCGCGCTCGAGCGTTTACCCGTCATGACGACCGAAATCACGCGCTCTCATACCGTCGAGATCGTCCCGTGCCTGGACGATCCGCGGTGTTTTCGCTGGATCATCCGCAGCCGCGGCGGCGCAGTTGTGGAGCACTCGCCCTACGCGTTCGTGACGCAGAACGGAGCGCGGATCTCCGGAGAGTGCTGGATGCGCGAGCATTTCGGCGACGGTCAGGTCGCGTAGGCTGCGGCCGCAACCGGCAGGGGCGGACACGACCTTCCATGTGGAATTTGCGCGGGTGTTTCCGCGCCGCGCCGGCATGTCGACGGCAGACGATCCCGCTGGATCATGCGCCGACCGGTCCGCGTCCTCCCGCGCGACCGTCGCGGCGGCCATCAAATACAACCTTGACGATGCTTACGAACCGTAAGGCATCGGTTAAGCATTGTTTCGCTGGCCATATTTCTTTGTCAGAACTTTAATCACGCCCGACCAGTATCGCGCCGATTCTGTTTCTGACCAGGGTGCGAACGATGCTGAGCGGCGACGGAACGGTCCGGCACGACGATGCCGCGTCGCCCATGGGCGCGGTGACGTCGATCGAGGGATCCAAGGTCCATCTCGAACTCAGCGTGCAGGGCGGCCGGCCCAGGGTGCGCGTCACCGTCGGCAATCTGGTCCGGATCCGTGCCGGAGAGGCGATCCTCGTCGGCATCGTCACCACGCTGTCCTCGGGCAGCGAGCGCGGGCACCGGCCGGGCGCCTACGCGAGCCTCGACCTGCTCGGCGAGATTCACGCGGCGCAGGGCGCGCGCCGCTTCAGCCGCGGCGTGAGCTGCTACCCGGCGATCGGCGACGATGTGGAACTCCTGTCCGCCACCGACCTCCGGATCGTCCATCAGGTCTCGGCGACCGGCACGGCGGCCGTGGGCGCGCTCTACCAGGATCCCGAGACCCCGGCCTGCATCAAGATCGACGACCTGCTCTCCAAGCACTTCGCGGTACTCGGCGCGACCGGTGTCGGGAAGTCAAGCGGCGTCACCGTCATCCTCGACGAGGTGATGCGGGCGCGACCGTCCGTGCGGGTCTTCCTGCTGGACGTGCACAACGAGTACGCCGCCAGCTTCGGCGACCGCGCGAGCGTCATCAGCCCGCGGACCCTCAAGCTGCCGTTCTGGCTGTTCAACCTCGAGGAGATCGCCGACGTCATCTACGGCGGCAGGCCGGCCGTGGACGAGGAAATCGAGATCCTGGCCGAGGTGATCCCCCTCGCGAAGAGCAAGTACGGGCAGTACAAGGAGGCGAGCGACCGCCAGATCGTGAAGCGGCCCTTCGGCAAGGGCGCCGGCTACACGGTCGACACGCCGGTCCCCTACATGCTGCAGGATCTGCTCGCGCTCATCGACGAGCGGATGGGTCGGCTCGAGAACCGCGTCTCCCGGATGCACTATCACCGGCTGATCACCCGGATCGAGGCGATCCGGAACGATCCCCGGCACGGTTTCATGTTCGACAACGCCAATGTCGGCGGCGACATGATGGGCGAGATTTTGGCGCACCTGTTCCGGCTCGATCCCGACGGGCGGCCGATGACGATCATGCAGCTCGCCGGTCTGCCGATGGAGGTCGTCGACGCCGTCGTGTGCGTGCTGTGCCGCCTCGCCTTCGAGTTCGGCATCTGGAGCGAGGGCGCCGTCCCGCTGCTGTTCGTCTGCGAGGAGGCCCACCGCTTCGCCTCGGCCGACCGGTCGGTGGGCTTCACGCCGACGCGGCGCGCCCTGGCGCGGATCGCCCGAGAAGGCCGCAAGCACGGTGTCCATCTCGGGCTGGTCACCCAGCGCCCGGCCGAGCTCGACGCGACGATCATGTCGCAGTGCAGCACCCTGTTCGCCATGCGCATGACCAACGCGCGCGACCAGGCCTTCCTGGCCGCGGCCGTGTCGGACGCCGCCAACCTCCTCACCTTCGTGCCGTCGCTGGGCACCGGCGAGGTCATCGCCTTCGGCGAGGGCGTCCCGATCCCGGCGCGGATGACCTTCCGGCCGCTGCCGTCGGCCCGTCACCCGCGCAACGACGCGAGCGGCAGGGCCGCCGAGGACGACGCGACCGTCGCCGGCGCGGCCTTCGTCGGCGCCGTCGTCGAGCGCTGGCGCGGGGCAACCATGAACAAGGTCGCCGGGTACGACGGCGATCCGGCCGCGGCGGCGCGCCTCGGGCGCGAGGCGGGCTCGGACAGCCCGCACGGCGCCGCCCTCGAGCAGGTGCATCGCCGTCTCCTCCGCCGCCCCCTGGAGGGCGGCGACCAAGCTCAGACCGGTGCCCAAACGGGACCCCAGCCTGCCAAGCCCCTGTGGCAGCAGGGCGGGGCATGAGCGAGCCCGCTTTCCCGGAGCGTCGAACCCTGCTCGAGGCCACCCTCCAGGCGCTCCCTGTCGGGGTCGTGGTCCATGACACCCAGGGTCACTGCGTCCTCGCCAACGCCGCCGCAAGCGCCCTCGGGGACAGGGCCGTCCAGGCGCTTCACGCCGCGGCGGCCGGCGCCCGGGACGCCGGGACCGTCGAGGCAGTCGACGACCGGATGCTCGAGGTGCGGACGCGGCCGGTCGCCGAGGACCGGGACGGTTTCACGCTGACGACCCTGATCGACGTCACGCACCATCATCGGATCCAGCGGGAGCTGATCACCAAGGCCTTCATCGACGCCCTGACCGGCCTGCCAAACCGGACGATGTTCGAGCAGAGCATCGCGGATGTCCTGGCTGGGTCCGCGCCGGGAGACCGGTTCGCCCTGGCCTTCATCGATCTCGACAACTTCAAGCACATCAACGACTACTACAGCCACGCCGCGGGCGATGCCCTGCTGCGCAAGGTGTCCGACCGGATCGGCGGCGCGCTGCGCCCGAGCGACCTCCTGGCGCGGATCGGCGGCGACGAGTTCGTGCTGCTCCTCGCTCCCGTCACCGACGGGGACGCGGCGCTGGCCGCCGTGCGCGCCATCTCGGAGCGCCTGAAGCAGCCGTTCTTCATCGACGGGCACGAGATCTTCGCCTCCGCCTCCATCGGCGTCAGCCTCTTCCCGGAGCACGGCGACAGCTACGAGACCCTCGCCCGACAGGCCGACAACGCGATGTACCGGGTGAAGGGCGAGCTGAAGGGCGGCGTCAGCGTCTTCGACGACGCGATGAGCCAGGCCGCCACGGCCCGCATGGCCGTGGAGCAGCGCCTCCGGCTGGCGATCCGCGACCGCTGCTTCTGCTGCGCCTTCCAGCCCAAGGTCGACATGCGCTCCCACGCGGTCACGGGCGTCGAGGTGCTCCTGCGCTGGCGCGACGAGGTCGGCATGATCCAGGCGCCCGGCGATTTCATCGCCCTCGCCATCGAGCTCGGGCTGATCAACGAGATCACCCTGCAGCTCCTGGCCGAGACGGTGCGGGCGATGCCCGACATCGACGAGGTTTTCGGACCCGACGTCACCGTGAGCCTCAACATCGCCGCCAAACAGGCCTGCGACGTGCCGTTCATGACCGCCTTCTGCGCGGCGCTCGGCGAGACGGGACTCGCGGAGCGCTTCGTGCTCGAACTGACCGAGGAGGCCTTCTTCACGACGGGCCGCTTCCAGCGCGAGGTCCTGCCGAAGATCCGGGCGATCGGCGCGCGCGTCTCGATCGACGATTTCGGCGTCGGCTACTCGTCCCTCGCGGCCCTGGCGGACATCACCGCGGACGAGCTCAAGATCGATCGCTCGTTCATCACCGACATCGACAAGCGGCCGCGCAGCCAGATCGTCCTGAAGGCGATCGAGTCGCTCGGTGCGGCGCTGGGCATGACGGTGGTGGCCGAAGGCGTCGAGACCTTCGAGGAGGTCGCCTACCTGCTCGGCGCCACGCAGATCCGCTGCGCCCAGGGCTACTACTTCGCGCGCCCGCTGCTGCTCGACCAGATCCGGCAGGCCGAGCCGCCGCGCATGGCCGGGTCGCGCGGTCCGGCCGCGCGCGGCCGCGCGTCGGACCTGCGTGCGTCGGACCTCCGCGCGTCCAGCCTGATGCGGCGCGCCTGACGCCCGCCGCGGTGGCGCGTCAGGCGGCCAGCAGGGGCCGCCACACGCCCGCCGCGTCCGCGGCCATGGCGCAGATGACCGCCTCGTCGATCGAGCGGCGCACCTCGACCACGTGCGGCACACCGGGAGCGAGGGGCGCCTCGACGCCGAGGTCGAATCCGTGCCGGCCGTCGCCCACGCCCGCCGCCGCGATGTCGGCGCGGTACTCCGCCGCCACCGTCACCGCCACGATTGTCCCGTCGACCACGATGTCCAGGCATACGGGGGCGTCGGGCTGCGCGGCGTCGTGGGCCCAGCCGGCCACGCGCAGCGCGCCGTCCGCGCGCAGCGCGCAGCGATCCAGCCACGCCCGCACGGCGCCCGGACGCGACGTCGCGCCGGCCCGACGGATCAGCCGCCTGCGCAGGGCGGCGAGCTGGGGACCGAGCGCGGTGCGCGGCGCGTAGGCCTGCGGACCGATCGCGCTGTCGTCCGGATCGCGGCCGTCGAAGAGCCGCCGGAGGCCTGGAGCGGGCAGGAAGCTCTCGGCCGGCGCGCCCTCCGCCAGCAGCAGGTCGTGGCTGTCGAGCTCGATATGCCAGTAGGTGAGATCGATCACGCGCTCACCGCGGGTGATGCTGGTTCCGTTGACGAGGTGGCCGGCGGCGACGAACAGCCCGTCCAGCCAAACGGCGTGGTCCGGCGAGACGAGCAGGTCGCGGGCGGGGACACCGTCGTCGAGCGCGCCGGCCCGGATGCGCACGGGCCGCTCGGTCGGCGGGGCCGACGATCCGGGATAGGTGCGGCGACCGATCCACCGGATCGGCCGATGCAGGCCCGCGGCCGTGACGACCCTGTCGCCCACCGCGAGCCGCTCGACAGCGACGTCGCCGCGGTCGGTCCTGATGGACGTGCCGGTGCAGTAGCACGGGGCGTTTCCCGGCGCCGCGGTCCCTTGAGCCGTCCCCGAGGACGATTGAGAAGATCCATTCGACCCGTTGGCGCCCGATGCAGGCGCCGTCGAACCGGAGTTCGACCCGGCCGCGCCCGGCTGCGCTCCGGCCGCGCCGGCGCCCGACCGGAGACCGGCCGTCGCCCCGTACAGACCCGGGTCTCGGCCATCCGGCGACGACACGCGGTCCTGCGGCACCGCGACCGCGTTGGGGTTGTTCGAGTAGACGCGGATATAGTCGATGCTCGAGCTGAAGCGGGTGCCCGTCGTCGCCGTGCTCTGCACGGCCAGGTTGGCCAGCAGATACATGGGGCTGTGCAGGTCGGACGGCGTCGCCTGCGAACCGACGAGCTGACCGTCCACGTAGAAGCTGATGCGATCGGCCTGCCAGTTCATGCCGTAGGTGTGATACCCGTTGGGATTGGGCATCTCGCTGTAGACTTGGCGGGTCTGCTGCCAGGTCGTTCCGGGCGGCTGCGGGTCGGTCGTGTGGATCGTGCTGTAGACGCCGCGGTCGTTGTTTCCGTAATGCTCGACGACGTCGAGCTCCTGGTGCCCGTTGGCGCTGCTCGACTGCGGGCTCTGCTGATTCGGCAGCAGCCAGAAGGCGTCCCAGGCATCGGGATTGTTGGAGAAATCCGCGCGGATCTCGAAGTAGCCGTAAGTCTGCGAGAAGTTGCCCTGCGTGCTGATGAGGCCGGACTGCCAGCTCCCCGGATAGCCGGACGCGCTCGTCCCGGGCGGCGCCGCCGTGATCGTCAGAACACCGTTCTGGACGCTGAAGGGATCGTAACCGGACCCGGAATCGAGGAACGACGACCGACCGAAGCCGATGTCGGAGTTGGCGTCGTACCGCCACTCGGCGCGAATATCGCGGTAGGTCGTCCCGACGCCGTTCTGCGAGATGCTGCGCGCGTTGAACTCGTCGTCGTAGGTCAGGCGATAGCCCGTCAGATCAAGCATCGACGCCGTCTCATCACCATTCTGGTTCGCCGGACGTGGCGCGCTGTCAAATCAAGATTGCCAACAAGCAATCCGCGAATAGTTAATAATGTCCTGCGTGTCGCGCGGACGAAGTGAGCATCGGCGGCGACAGGCCGTCGCCTGAACGTCCGCCGGTCGCGTCGCGCCATCGAGCAGGGAAAGACGACACGGTTAAGGCTGACTAACCGTATCGGCCACGTGGCGCAAATCAGTCACGCCGCCGCGCAGCTGCGGCCGAACTGGCTGACGATCAATCGAGGCGCCGCGCGGAACGGCCGAGACGGGCTGGAGGCCCGGTGACGGCGGGGGCCTCTACCGCGTCATCGCGGCCAGCGGATCGGAACGCTGGGTGATGCTCGACCGGATGCTCGGACGTCGCCGCGCGATGAGCCTCGGGTCCGCCCCTGCTGTCGCCGTAGAGGCTGTTCAGGCAGGCGATCGGTGCCGGCCCGCAAGCCATTTCGGCTCCGATCTTCCGGGCCAGAACGCGCGTGCATTGGAAGGAGCCGGCGCAGTCGCGCGCGATCGCGGGGGCAAGCGGCGATCCGATCCAGCACGTGGCCTTGTCCAGGGCGACCGATGAGCGACAGGCCGCGCTCACTGCCCTCTTCGGTCGGGCCGTGCGGCCTCGCGGGTCGGCGGTACCTCACAGGATGCGCTGATCGGACAGTCCCCCGACGAGGAAGCGGCTGCATCCCAGTGGATGCAGTCGCGCCCCGGATCGCGTTGCATCGCCTCAGAGGAACCCGATCGAGAACCAGGGGACGAGGATGATGGCGAGCAGCCCGACCAGCAGGGCCACGATGTAGCCGACGATCGGGCGCATCCCGGCATCGGGATTGATCCGGCTGATGGCGCAGGCCGCGTAATAGCCGACGCCGAAGGGCGGGGCGAACAGGCCGATGCCCATCGCGAGGATGACCACCATCGAATAGTGCACCTCGTGCACGCCCACCGCCCGCGCGATCGGGAACAGCAGCGGCCCGAACAGCACGATCGCCGGTATGCCCTCCAGCACCGAGCCCAGGATGATGAAGGCGAAGGCCGAGACGAACAGGAACCCGAGCGCACCGCCCGGAAGGCCCTTCATCACCTCGGCGAGCGTCTCCGAGAAGCCCGACTGCGTGAGCGCCCAGGCCATCCCGGTGGCCGCGCCGATGATCAGCAGGATCGCGCCGGACAGCGCGGCGGTGGTCACCAGCATCGGGTAGAGCCGCCGCCACTCGAACTGGCGGTAGATCAGCAGGCCGGCCAGCGCCGCGTAGACGATGCCGATGGTCGAGACCTCGGTGGCGGTGGCGATGCCCTCGACCACGGCGAAGCGGATCACGAACGGCAGCGCCAGCGCCGGGATCGCCACCAGGAAGGCGCGACCGATGACGCGGCCGGACGGCCGGGCGACGTGGCTCAGGTCCTCGCGGCGGTAGCGCCACCAGACCAGCGCGCAGAGCGTCGCGGCGAGGACGAGGCCCGGCATCAGGCCGCCGGTGAACAGGGCGGTGATCGACACGCCGGTGACCGAGCCGATGGTGATCAGCACGATCGAGGGCGGGATCGTCTCGGTCTGCGCGCCCGTGGTGGCGAGCAGGGCCACGAGGTCGCCCTCCTTGGCGCCGCGGGCCTTCATCTCGGGAAACAGCACGGGCGCCACGGCGGCCATGTCGGCGGCCTTGGAGCCGGAGATGCCCGAGACGAGGTACATGGCCCCGACCAGCACGTAATGCAGGCCGCCGCGGACGTGGCCGAGCAGCGAGGCCAGGAAGCCGACCATGGCTTTCGCCATGCCGGTCATCTCGATCAGCAGGCCGAGGAACACGAACANGCAGGCCGCCGCGGACGTGGCCGAGCAGCGAGGCCAGGAAGCCGACCATGGCTTTCGCCATGCCGGTCATCTCGATCAGCAGGCCGAGGAACACGAACAGCGGCACGGCGAGCAGGATGAGGTGGCTCATGCCCTCGTCCATGCGGCCGACCACCACCATGGAGGGCGCGTTGGTGGTCAGCGTGATGTAGGCGAAGGTCGACAGGCCGAACGCGAAGGCGATCGGCACGCCGGAGAAGACCAGCGCGCCGACGCCGAGGACGAAGAACAGCAGCAGGTTGAGGTTGCCGAGCCCCGCCAGCCAAGGCTGGAGGGCGACGAGCCCACCCGCGACCGCAACGCCGAGCCCCAGCGCGCCGGCCGTCATCCGCCAATCGGCCGTTTCGAAGAGGCGGATGACGGCGACCAGCAGCATCAGGCCGAGGCCGATCGGCAAGGCAGCGGCGCGCCACGCATTGTTGAGATCGAGGGCCGGCGTCTGGACGTAGATCTCCTCGGCCGCGAACTCGTAGGCCGGGTGCAGGACGAGGCTCACGAAGATCAGGCCGGCCACCAGCGCGACTGTTTCCAGAAAGGCGCGGGTGCGGGGTCCGGTCATGGCGACGATCGCCGTCATGCGCATGTGCTCGGCGCGGCGGAAGGCGACCACGGCGCCCAGCATGGCGAGCCACAGGAACAGGATGCCGGCGAGTTCGTCCGACCAGACGAGCGGCTCATGGAAGACGTAGCGGCTCACGACGCCGGCGAGCAGCACCCCGATCTCGACCAGCACCAGCAGGGCGGCCGGGATCTCGACGAGATGACCGAGGAACCGATCGGCGGTCCCGAGCCATGGGTGACCGCTCAGCGGGGGCCCGTGCAGGCCGTGACTGGGCGTTGCCTCGACAGAGGCGGCGGCAGCGATATCGACGTGCATGACACCCCACCCTCAACCGAGCTTGCCGGATACGGCTTCGAGGTGGCTCCAGCCGACTTCACCGAACTTCGCCTTCCAGTCCTTGTAGAAACTCGTCTTGGCGAGAGCGGCACGGAAAGGCTCGCGGTCGACATTGATGAACCTGATCCCTTTCTCTGACAGGGTCGTGCGCAGAGAGTCGCTGAGCCTGGCCACGTCCGCACGCTGATCCTGACCCGAGCGGTCGAACTCCCTGGTCACGATCGCGCGCAGGTCCTCGGGCAGCTTCTGCCAAGCGCGCTTGTTTCCGAGGATCCAGTAGCCGTCCCAGACGTGGCCGGTCAGGCTGCAGGACTTCTGCACCTCGTAGAGGCGCGTCGTGGCGATGATCGGCAGCGGGTTCTCTTCGCCCTCCACGACCTTCGTTTGGAGCGCCGAGTACAGCTCGTTGAAATTGATGGGCGCGGCCCCGGCTTCGAGGGCCTTGAAGAGCGAGGTCAACATCGGTGCTTGGGGCACGCGAATCTTGAAGCCCTTCAGATCCTCGGGCGTCCTGATCTCACGGGTCGAGGAGGTGATCTGACGGAAGCCGTTGTCCCAGCTCTTGCAGATGGTCGTGATCGGCGTCTTGGCGATCTCGGCGCGGACATAGTCGCCGAGCGCCCCGTCCATGGCCTTCCAGACGGCATCGTAATCCTTGAAGGCGAAGCCGGTGTTGGGCAGGCTGGACGCCGGCACGAAGGTCGACAGGATCGAGTGTGAGAGGTTGAAGAACTCGACCGAGCCGTTCCGCACCTGCGACAGCAGGTCGGTGTCCGAGCCGAGTTGATTGGCCGGGAACAACTTGATGTCGACGCGCCCGCTCGTCGCCTCGCGGATCCGGTCGCACGCTTCCTGCGCCCGGACGTTGACCGGATGGGTCGGGTCCTGCCCGGTGGCGAGCTTGTAGCCGAATTCGGCGGCCTCGCCCCGGCGCGTGATGATGCCGAAGATCGGGACAGCCGCGGCGCCGGCAAGAAGTGTCCGACGGCTTATGTTGAATGTGCTCACGATTTCACTCCCTGATGATGCTCGGTGGCGCGATCCCGCCTGCTACGGTCTTTGAGATCGCCGGCCTCTGCCCATGCGTGCAGGTCGCCCTTTTGCTGAGCGTTTTTATTATTTTGATCGATTATTGAAGTCGTTAATTGTTTTCAGGCACGCATCATCGCTCAGAGCGCGCGATGCGACCGAATGAATAGAGAAATCTTTCTACGGCACAGCATGATCGCGGACGCGGAGATCCGCGATCATCTCAATTCAGCTCAGTTGTGGGTGCGAGTAGTCGCTTGTTGTCGCGAGCGACGGCTGCGCCTACAGCCAACCGCGGATGCTTCGAGCCATCGCCTCGGTCGAGATGCCGTAGCGGTCGTGAAGGGTCGGCAGCGCTCCGGCGTCGAGGAACTCGTCCGGCAGGCCGACTTGACGGAAGCCGCGCTCCGGCAGGGTACCGTCGCGCATCAACAATCCCGCCACCGCCTCGCCGAGGCCGCCGACCACCGAGTGGTTCTCGGCAACGACCACGAGGCGCCCACCGCGACGGGCCTCGGCCAGGATCGTCGCCGCGTCGAGCGGCTTGATCGTCGGCACGTGCAGCACCGCCACGTCGACCCGATCCTCGCGCAGGGCCTCGGCCACCTCCAGGGCGCGCATCGTCATCAGGCCCGACGAGATCACCAGCACGTCGCGGCCATCGCGGATCGTCTTGGCCTTGCCCCACTCGAACCGGTAGCCGTACTCGTCGAGCACCAGCGGGACGTTGCCGCGCAGCAGCCGCAGGTAGACCGGGCCCTGGTGGGCGACCATCGCCGGGACCATCTGCTCGATCTCTTGCGCGTCGCACGGGTCGAGGATCGTCATGTTCGGCATGCCGCGGAAGATCGCGACATCCTCGGTCGCCTGATGGCTGGGCCCGTAGCCGGTGGTCAGGCCGGGCAGCGCGCAGGCGATCTTGACGTTGAGGTTCTCCTCCGCGATCGCGAGGCAGATGAAGTCGTAGGCGCGCCGCGCCGCGAACACCGCGTAGGTGGTGGCGACCGAGACGAACCCCTCGCGGGCGAGGCCGGCGGCCGCGCTCATCAGGAGCTGCTCGGCCATCCCCATCTGGTAGAATCGGTCAGGGTGGGCCTGCGCGAAGATGTGCAGGTCCGTGTACTTGGCCAGATCCGCCGAGAGGCCGACGATGTCGGGCCGGGTCTTGGCGAGCTCCACGAGGGCGTGGCCGAACGGGGCGGGCTTCGTGCGCTGCCCAGGGGCGGCCAGCGAGGCGATCATCGCCGAGGTCTTGGCGCCGCCGCCGACGCGCGGCGCGGGCCTCTCATATTTCGAGCGTCTCACTGCACCCTCCCCTCGTCCAGGATCTCCAGCGCCTGCGTCCACTCGGCCGGCTCGACCCGCAGGAAGTGGTTGCGCTCGCGCTCCTCGAGGAACGGCACGCCCTTGGCCATCTTCGTGTCGCAGATGATCACCCGGGGTTCGGGACCCGGATGGTGCCGGGCGGCATCGAAGGCCTTCACGAGCGCGTCGAGGTCGTTGCCGTCGACCCGCTGAACGAACCAGTTGAACGCCTCGAACTTCGGCGCCAGCGGCTCGAAGTTGAGAACCCCGTGCGAGGGGCCGTCTGCCTGCATGCCGTTCACGTCGACGATGCCGATCAGGTTGTCGAGCTTGAACGACCCGGCCGACATGGCGGCCTCCCAGGTCGAGCCCTCGTCGAGCTCGCCGTCGGAGAACAGGTTGTAGACGAAGCTCTTCGCGTTCTTCCGCTTCAGGCCCAGCGCCATGCCGACCGCGATCCCGAGCCCGTGGCCGAGCGACCCGCCGGTGATCTCCATGCCGGGCGTGTAGGCGGCCATGCCGGACATCGGCAGGCGGCTGTCGTCGCCGCCGTAGCTTGTCAGCTCGTCCTCCGGGATGATCCCGGCCTCGATCAGCGCCGCGTAGAGGGCGATGGCGTAGTGGCCGATGGAGAGGCAGAAGCGGTCGCGGCCCTCCCATTCCGGATCCTCCGGACGGTAGGTCATCGCGTGGAAGTAGCTCACCGCCAGCACATCGGAGATCCCCAGCGCCTGGGCGATGTAGCCCTGGCCCTGGACCTCGCCCATCAGCAGGGCGTGGCGGCGGATATTGTAGGCCCGGTCGGCCAGCGAGATGTTCGAACCCTCGTGGGGCCGTTCGGTTGACATGAGGTCCTCCCTCTCAGTGGATCAGCATGCCGCCGTTCACGTCGATCACCGCGCCGGTGATGTACGCGGACAGGTCGGAGGCCAGGAACAGGCAGGCATTGGCGATGTCGTCGGCGACGCCGAGGCGGCCGAGCGGGATGCCCTTGGCGATCTCGACCTTGAGCTCGGGGGTGAGCTTGTCGCCGGTGATGTCGGTCTGGATCAGACCGGGAGTGACGGAATTGACCCGGATGCTGTCAGCGCCCAGTTCGCGGGCCATGGCCTTCTGCAGGCCGAGGACGCCGGCCTTCGCCGCGGAATAGTGCGGACCGCCGAAGATGCCGCCGCCGCGCTGGGCCGAGACCGACGACATGCAGACGATCGAGCCGGATTTCTGCTTCCGCATCTGCGGGACCACGGCTTGGCTCATGTAGAGCGTGCCGCGCAGGTTGACGTCGGTGACCGCGTCGTAGTTCTCTGGTCCCACATCCATCAGCTTGAGCGGCTGGGTGATGCCGGCGTTGTTAATCAGCACGTCGATCGAGCCGAGGCGGGCGATCGTCTCATCGGCGGCAGCTTGGCATGCGCCCCGGTCGGTGACGTTGCAGGCGAGGCCGAGATGGCCGTCACCGAGGTCGCGGGCGGCCGCCTCGGCCTGGCCGGCGTCGAGGTCGAGGATAACGACGCGGGCGCCCTGCTTCGCGAAGAGCCGGGCGGTGGCCTTGCCGATGCCGCGGGCGGAGGCCGCCCCGGTGATCACGCAGACCTTGTTCTCGAGAAGCATGTAGACCCTCCCTGCAAACCGGCCGAACCCGGCTTCTTCTGCGATGGGAGGCGGAGAAAGCGTGGCATGAAGCCAGCTCACCCTCTTGGGCCGCGCTCTGACGGGCGTCAGCGTCCGAGCCGTTTCCTCGCGTCCTATCGTTGACGCCCTTATGGCTGCCCGAGAGGCAATGAACAAACGCGAAGATTGCATTCAAACATGAATGAAATTCATTAAACGCTATTCCAGCTCCGAGCTCGGCGATACAGAAAGTTCTCTAGCGAGCCAGCGCGCGAAGATCCTCAGAGGTTCGCGCCGTCGCGATGATGGCGGAAAGACGAGATGGTGACCGGTGTAGTGGATATCCACTGAACGACCTGCAAGCGGTGCCACGAGGCGTCCGATCGTCATTTCCCGTTCCGCGAGACGCGTCGACTCCAGGGCGACGCCGAGGCCGTCGGCCGCTCCGGTCAATGCCAGGAAGCTGCGGTCGAAGCGCAGGGCTGCGGATGCGGGCGCCGTCAGGCCGTTCTTGTCGAACCAGTGCGGCCAGCGCACCAGTTTCGTGTCGCTCTGGATCAAGGGGTGCCGGAACAGATCGGACGGCTTCTTGATCTGCTCTGCTCGCGACGGGTCGCAGAGCGGCGTCACCGTTTCAACGCCGAGAGGCATGCGCAGCAAGCCCTCGCCGCGCGGGGGGCCATAGACGATATCGGCATCGAACTCGTCGTTGGTGAAGCGCGCGTAGTCCATGCCTGCGGCTAGTCGCACCTCCATCCCAGGATGGTCGCGCAGAAAACCCGCCAGCCTGGGCGTCAGCCACTGTGCGGCAAAGCTCGGGGCGCAATGCAGGCGCAGCAATTGCGAGCCGCGCGTCGAGATCATGTCGAGCCCGCGATGCAGCTCGGCGAAAGCCCGGCTGACGTGGTCGAGGAGCGCCTCTCCCGCTGTCGTTGGCGCGATACCCTGCCCGACGCGCTCGAAGAGAGGCACGCCGAGCGACTCCTCGAGCTTGCTCATGGCGTGGCTGACAGCGCTGGCCGAGAGGTTCAGCTCGCCGGCAGCCTCCTTGAAAGAGCGACGTCGCGCCGCTGCCTCGAAGATGCGGAACGCGGACAAAGGAAGATCCGAAGCCATGACGCTATCTTAAAGTCTCCCATTTGATGAGAGTATCATATCGCCCATTTGCGAGCAGTTTCCTCACGATGCTTGATCTTATTGCGCTGACTGCATCCGCGACAATGAATAACGCGTCACGATGCCCTACTCGCCTTATGACCGGTCGCCTTCTGGGTTGAGGGTCTAGGCATTCCATAGGGGCACCTCCCGCATGAGATGATGCGCCAGTGTTTGGTCGAAGCAACACCTATCGGACCGCTCCCCCTTCTGTCCGCCGGGAACCAGCGCGCATCGGTCCAATCAGCAGGATCGAACCGGAGGCAGCACGTCCGCTTCGAGACGAAAGCGCGACATCCGATTGCCATCCTGAGCGGACAATCAGGACCGGCTCCGGCAGCCCGACACGGTCGTCGCGTTCCTCGCACGCCCACCCTTCTGGACGCGTTGCGGATCCGGGGACGGGTCGCGCGAAAATCCATGAGGCCGTACAAGCTGGACGAGGATAGACCGGGCTGCCCCTCGAACTCGGCTCGACCGGTATCGGTGACGCCGTACTCGACGTTCTCGGGATCAGACGACCCGGTGGCGACGACCAAGCCGACCACCTACAGGCCACGCAGGTAACCGCTCACCTGATAGAAGCGGCGTCGGTCTGAGCGAGCGTGCGGAGCCGGCAGAGGCTTGCAGGCGAGATTCGGTACATCGGCCGCGAGTCTATCGATCGTCGGCTCACCCGTCAGTGGAGATGGCGTGGTAGCCGCCGGCCATCCTGCCGATGAGCGGCCTCGCGTCGCGGCTCACATGCTGGTGACGTCGGGCGCGCCTCCGCGTCGTGAGGGGGCAAGAGCGCCGCTCGATCAGTTCATCTTCCGGCGCCGGTCCTGCACCTCTTGCTGCGCAAGCTTCCGGCCCAGCGATATCAAGAGCGCGTCGGCCAGCGCTTTCAGAGCCGGATCTCGCAACTCCACAATCGCCTCCTGTGCGGCGATGGCGCGATCGGCGGCCCGGTCGAGCGCGGTTTCATCGGGGCAGCGCGTGACCTCCGCGAAAGTGCCCTCGCTCATCCGCAGTGAGGTGATGTCCACGAGGATGCCGCCACCGCCGACCGGTCGCCCCTGATGATCAGCGGTGAAGCGGCCTCGCGCCAGAACCCAGCGGGTCTGACGGTCGACCGAGATGACCCTGTACTCGGTCAGGAAGGTGCTACCTTCGCCGGCGCTGCGCCGGATCAGATCGAGAACCCGCACCCGATCCTCGGGGTGTATGGCTTCGACGTATTGGGTCAGTGGAACGCCCGCCTCCGCCTGCTGCGGGTCGACATCGAAGAGCAGCGCCACGAAGGCGTCCGAGCGCGCGCAGTCCGTCGCCGCGTCCCACTCCCACTGGCCGATGACGTCGAGTTCATCGAGCGCCGACTGAAATGCCTTCGGACACGTCTGACCGCCAAGGGATCGGGGCTTCGGCACGCCGTACCTGCTCTCGCTGTTCGCTCACACCCGTGTGACCTGTCGCACGACACAACCACAAAGGGCAAGCTTTGCGCTAGCACAACCGTTGCGCTTCACACGCAATCAAATAGAATTTGAAACGGTATAACAGTGTACACGGCGCGTCCGGGACGCCGAGACGGAGGCCTATGAGCAGCAAGACGCCGCCCCCCAGCGCCCTTCATCATGAGGAGGAATGCTGGGTCTCGACGCTTCGGCAACAGAGAACGGAACGGCTCCTGAGTCGTATCGCGGAAGCGGTGCAGGTGCCGCCCTCTGCGTTCTACAGGCCACCGAACGCCGTCGATGCGGGAGCGTCCGCCGCGGCCATTCCGGTGGCCCCGGTCGCCAGCGACGCTGAGTGCGCGGAGTTGCTGGCCGCTTTCAACCTGGTCCGTGATCCTGAGGATCGACGCAGGCTCCTGGAACTGGTGCAGAAGACCGCCGAGCGCGCCTGAGGCTGAACAGCCGGCCCTCCGCCCGGTGAGCCGATCGGGACGTCGCGACTTAGCCTATGCGACCGCCTCAGAATCCGATCCGATCGGCCGCCTTCCTGAGCGCCGGCGATGGGCTGCCTATCCAGCTGGTGCTGCCGTTCTCGTACAGCCGGCCCCACGCGCGCCGCCCGCCCGGCGCGAATATCACCTGAAGCTTATGGTCGAGGCAGTCGTGGACCTTGCACACGTCAGCGAGCAGGCAGGTTTCGCCGTCCGCTTTGATTTCTCTGGAAGGTTGGGACGGTCCGTTCGTCGTGCGGCTATAGGCGGTCATCCACTTCGTCACTGAAGGACCACTTCTCAACATCGCATTATAGGCGTGCCTGTAGTCGGGTCGGCGCAGCAGATCGAACAGGTAGACGTCCGCAGCAGCGGCCGGTCCGACAGCGACGAGACTAAGTACAGCGAAGACTGTGCGCATAAGAATGAGAATAGCTCAGCCGCTGGCGCCGGCAACTGCTGGACCCAACACATCAGGTTTGGCAATCTAGTCCGCGGTATGCGACACCCGCTCCGGCTCTTCCAGAGCATCATCTTCTGCCCCGCCGACACCGCCGCGCGGGGCTATTGTGCGTTCTGCTCTTCAGACGCGCTCTCAGGCTGTTAGGGTCCTGATTGGGGCTGATGCTCGGATGGGTGGGGATGAGCCCTGCCCGCGAGCCGTATCAGTCCGACGTTTCCGATGAGGAGCGGGCGCCGGTCGCGCCCGAACTGACGCTGCTGCGCGAGGATGCCGGTCAGCGCGAGCATGCGTTGCGGGAGGTGTTCAGCGCGCTGCGCCACATCGTCAGGACCGGCTGCCCGTGGCGGCTGAGGCCGCACGACCTGCCGCCCTGGTTTGCCGTGTATCGGCAGGCGCAGCGCGGACTATCAGGTGGCTGCTTCGAGCAACGGGCCGAGGATCCGCGCGCGGTGCTGCACCTCGCCGCGGGTCGGGCGCCGGAGCCGACCGCAACCATGCTCGACGGCCGGACCTCGCGCTCCTCGCCCGAGAGCGGCGAACGAGCGGGCTACAATGGGGCCAAGCGCGAGAAGGGCTCGATGCTGCGCATGGCGGTGGAAACCCTCGGCCCTCTCCTGACGCGGCACGTCACTTCAGAATCAACCCTTGGGCGACTCGACGTGTCTCAGTTCCATGAAAAGTATAGTCGCCGGCAACGCGCGTCGTTATATTTCTGTTCACTTCGGTAATTTAATTTCTGCATTGTTTCCGAGTCGAGCTTGATCAATTCGGACCTGATCGTCGGCGACGTCGCCCGGCTCGAGCGCCGTTGTCCATGAGCCCGCCGAAAAAGCGGCGCGTTGAGTCAGAAAGATAGCGATCCATGTCTTCGATCACCCTGTCGGCCGCGACGCGCCAGAACCTGCTCTCGCTGCAGGACACCGCCCAGCTGATGTCGACCACCCAGAATCGGCTCGCGACCGGCAAGACCGTCAACTCCGCCCTCGACAACCCGACCAACTTCTTCACCTCCCAGGCCCTCGACGGTCGCTCCTCGAGCCTGAACTCGCTCCTCGACGGCATCTCCAACGGCATCCAGTCGATCCAGGCCGCTAACCAGGGCATCACCTCGATCCAGAAGCTGGTCAGCCAGGCCAAGTCGATCGCCAGCCAGGCGCTCTCGACCCAGCTCTCCACCACCGGCACCGCCGCCAACGCCTACAGCGCCAGCACCGCCTCCCAGACCGTGCTCCTGACCATCAACGGCAGCTCGGTCTCGGCCACGGTCGCCGCCTCCTCGAGCATCAGCGCCACGGTGGCCGCCCTCAACGCCGCGGTCAGCTCGGCCTCGACCGCGTCGAGCGGTGCCTTCGGCGCCGGCGCGATCTTCTCGGCCGACAGCACCGGCACCAAGATCGTCCTGAACGCCCAGGCGGACGTGGAATTCCAGAACTCSGGCAGCCAGACGGCGCTCGGCTTCACCGCCTCGGCCACCACYGCCTCGACCTACGGCACCGCCGCCAGCACCCCGTCGTGTCCAGCGACCTGTCGATCTCGGGCGTGACGCAGCGCGCCTCGCTGGCCAACCAGTACAACAACCTGCTCAACCAGATCACGCAGCTCGCCRGCGACGCCAGCTACAACGGCGTCAACCTCATTGCCGGCAAGGGCAATGACMTGAACATCAAGTTCAACGACACCGGCAGCTCGACCCTCAACGTCGCCTCGGTCGACGCCACGGCGAGCGGCCTGGGCCTGTCGTCGATCACCAGCTCGAACAACTCGTCGAGCCAGAACGGCCTCGGCAACTTCCTGCTGAACGCCGACGTCAACAAGACCCTGGCGACCCTGACCAGCGCCGGCAACTCGCTGACCTCCGCGGCGAGCTCCCTGGGCTCGAACCTGTCGGTGGTTCAGAACCGCCAGGACTTCTCCAAGCAGCTGATCAACGTGCTGTCGACCCGCCAGTCGATGGGCATCTCGGCCCTGTCGCTGGCCAACTCCGCCCAGCAGGGCGTCCTCCAGCTCCTGCGGTAAGCGACACGCACCGCGAAGCGACAGAGGCCGGCCGGGGCAACCCGGTCGGCCTCTCTCTATGTCCGCGCCCGCGATCGTGGAGCCCGGCATCCGAAGCCGACGTCGCGCCGGCAACCGCCCCGGCTCGAGGGAGCGCCGCGGAGAATCCACGCGGCAAGGCGGCCCTCGCGCCGCACGCATTCTGAACAGGACGATCCAGAGCCCGTTGCGACCGCGGGGTTGCCAAGCTTAACCGTATCGGCCAGCCTGTCCGTAGTTACTGCGTACCGACCCGAGCTGAGCCGGAGTGCCGATGCGAGTGAACCACCAGCGCCGTCTCCTCAACAAGGCAGCGGAGGCACGGGATTACCAGATCACGATCCGTCAGAGGGCGGACGCGTCCTGGCCCGGCGACCACAGCCGGCTGACGGCGCTCGAGAGCACCGGCCATCTCCGGCGGATCGACCCGCTCGAGGATCCGGGTGGTCCGGTGGCGGTCTGGCAGATCACCGTGGCAGGACTCTCCCAGCTCCGGGCTCTCACGTCGGGAGCCGAGTGATGGCGTCGGTCAAGATCCGCGCGACCGACGACGGGACCTTCGTGGTCTACCGCAACGGCGCCGCCGTCGCGTCGGGATTGACCCGCGAGCAGGCCGAGCGCTGCGCGACGGTCCTGGGCTGGATCGCACAGGGACGCTGACGGCGCGGCGGCTATTCGGCGGCCGTCCCGGGGACCGCGTCGCCGAGAGCCTCACGCCGCGCGCTGTTCAGGACCCGCTGACGCGCATTCGGATCCTGTATCGCGTGCCAGAGGTGAAAGAGTTCGTGCGTCATGCCGAGGTCGACGGCCTCGCCATCCGGTCCGTAGAAGGCCTCGACCGGACAGCCAATGACGGCTGCGATCTCGCGCAGGCGCGCGACAGCTCGAACATCGATGGCCATTGGAGACAGAATTCCTACACGCCGGACGCGCAAGGGCTATCATTGCCCAACCCTGAGCAGCAAGGGATCGCCCTGTACTAGGCCTGATCCGATCGTATCAGTTTGAACATTTCTGGGCATGTGGTCGACACGCTGCGCGAGCGGATTGCAGCGCGTAACCTCACGAAGGCGTGAACAGTCTCCGCACAGTCCGGCGCCACCGGCGTGCCGGCGTCCGCGATCGGGCCGGCCACGGCGCAGCTCGTCGTGTTGCGCGACCCGGCTGACCGGAGCCGGGGGCACGAATCCGCGCCCCGACCTGTCCTCGCGGGCGCTGAACGGGCGATCGTCAAGCAATCGGCGGGACAGATGCCACGGAATTAGCGGATGGAAGCTTTCCGTTAACGAAGCGTAAACCTTTGTGACGTGATCCTAGGACGGTGGGCGGGCACGGGATCCGGCCACGCAGATCGGGCGAGGCTCCGATGATCGTCTTGATAGCCGCAGCCATCGTCAGCGGTCTCGCGACAGCCACGATCCTGGCGCCGGTGAGCGCCCTCGCCGCGCTGATCATCGCACCCCTGGCAGCCAGCGCGTCGGCCATCCTCGCCTGCATCTTCATCGCGTGGCGCAACACGCGCGACGATGTCGGGCCGCCCGACCTCGAGACGCAGGCCGACGCGATGGTGGCGGTCCTCTGCGAGGTTGCCCAGCAGGGCAAGATCGTCCCGGTCGCCGCGCCGGTCCGGGTCCGCGGCCACCGGTCGGCCTGATCCCGGCGCGCCGCGACCGGCGTATCGCCGGCCCGGGCCCGATCCCAGCGGCACCGGTCGCGGCCTATCCTGTTCCGGATAAGGCCGTCCGTACCCCTCTCCGCCGTTCAACCTCTCCCCCGAGCGCGGTCAGTCGGGCATCGCGCAGGACGGAAGAGACGCTGGGCGTACTTCTGTTCGAGCAGGTGGGTCAGGGCATCCCGCGGACCCCTGCCGGAGAGGCGTTGTGCGACCATGTCGGGCGCGCCTCCGCCGAGTCGAACCGCGTCTTCGACCTCGTGGCGCTGCGGCTGGCGCGATTCCTGAGCGCCCATCCGGATTTCGGGGTGCGGCTCGCCGCCCGCATGGACTATGCCCGCCTCATCACCGACGCGTTCGACGCCGACAACGTCTCAGGACTGCCCCGCGGCGAAGGTCCGGTGCGGATGCCGCAGGGTCCGGAAACTGTCACGCCGCTCCGCGACCCGCTCGGGCGGCCCGCATCCGCGAGCCGGCCGACCTGCTGGCGCGGATTCGCGCGCCGCTGAACGGCAGAGATTCCACAAGGACTGGAAAACGAAGTACGGCGACGGGGCGCGGTCGCATCGTGAGGATGCGTCGGGCAAACTGACCGGGAGCGTTTTCCGCAGGATCGGATAACGGTATCGGAGAACGAAGGCGCGCCGAGACGCACCGCAAGACACACGCGAAGACGCATGTGGGGTCGATCCCGCCGCCAGCGGCATCGGGAGCGGCCCCGACGGAGGGGCGCCATGCAGATCGATGTTGCGGCCGTCGAGTCGACGGCGGGGATTGAATATTCGGGACCGCCGCTGCGCGCCCGGGGCTGGCTGCGCCGGGTGGATGCCTGGCTCGGCCACCTCGTGGAGATCCCGGCGGCACTGCTCGTCCTGGCCGAGATCGCGGTGCTGCTCGCCGGTGTCGTCAGCCGCTACGTGTTCCGCGATCCCATCATCTGGTCGGACGAGCTCGCCTCGATCCTGTTCCTGTGGCTCGCCATGCTCGGCGCCGTGGTCGCCTTCCGGCGCGCCGAGCACATGCGCATGACCGCTTTCGTGGCCATGAGCGGCCCGCGCCTGCGCGCCTTCCTGGAGACGGTCGCCCTGGTCGCCGGCCTGATCTTCGTCGCCCTGCTGCTGGAGCCGGCCTTCGAGTTCGCCAGCGAGGAGACCTTCGTGCAGACGCCGGCGCTGGAGCTGAACAACGCGTGGCGCGCCGCCGCCCTGCCGATCGGCCTCGGCCTCATGCTGATCGTGGCGCTAACCCGACTCCTGGAGACCGCCGACTGGAAACTGACCGCGGGGGCGCTGATCCTGGGAGGCGGTGTTGCCGCCGCGCTCCTGGCGCTGCAGCCGTGGCTCGCCAACCTCGGCAACCTCAACCTGCTGCTGTTCTTCGTCGTCGGTGTCGGCGCGCTGGTCTTCTCCGGCGTGCCGATCGCCTTCGCGTTCGGCCTGTCGACCTTCGCCTACATCACGCTGACCACCGACGCGCCCTCCATGGTGGTGGTCGGTCGCATGGACGAGGGCATGAGCCACCTCATCCTGCTCGCCGTGCCGCTGTTCGTGTTCCTCGGCCTGCTGATCGAGATGACCGGCATGGCGAAAGCCATGGTCGGCTTCCTGGCCTCGCTGCTCGGCCACGTCCGCGGCGGCCTGCACTACGTGCTGGTCGGGGCCATGTACCTCGTCTCGGGCATCTCCGGCTCCAAGGCCGCCGACATGGCCGCCGTCGCCCCCGTGCTGTTCCCCGAGATGAAGGCCCGCGGCGCCAAGGAGGGCGACCTCGTGGCGCTGCTCGCCACCACCGGCGCGCAGACCGAGACGATCCCGCCCTCGATCGTGCTGATCACCATCGGCTCGGTCACCGGCGTGTCGATCACCGCCCTGTTCACCGGCGGCCTGGTGCCGGGCCTCGTCCTCGCCGCGACGCTCTGCGCGCTGGTCTGGTGGCGCTACCGCCGCGAGGACCTGAGCCACGTCGCCCGCCCGTCCGGCCGCGTCATCGGCCGCGCCTTCCTGGTGGCGATCCCGGCGCTGGCGCTGCCCTTCGTGATCCGCTTCGCGGTCGTCGAGGGCATCGCCACCGCCACCGAGGTCTCGACCATCGGTATCGTCTACGCGGCGCTCGCGGGCCTGCTGATCTACCGTCAGTTCGAGTGGCGGCGGCTCTACCCGATGCTGGTGACCACCGCGACCCTGTCGGGGGCGATCCTGCTGATCATCGGCGCGGCCACCGGGATGGCCTGGGCGCTCACGCAGTCGGGCTTCTCGCAGACGCTCGCCGAGGTGATGAAGAGCCTCCCGGGCGGCGCGCTCGGGTTCCTGTTCGTCTCGGCCTTCGCCTTCATCATCCTGGGCTCGGTGCTGGAAGGCATACCGGCGATCGTGCTGTTCGGGCCGCTGCTGTTCCCGATCGCGCGGGCGGTGGGCGTGCACGAGGTCCACTACGCCATGGTGGTCATCCTCGCGATGGGCATCGGCCTGTTCGCTCCGCCCTTCGGCGTCGGCTATTACGCGGCCTGCGCCATCAGCCGGATCCATCCCGATGCCGGGATGCGCCCGATCGTCGGCTACATCGTGGCCCTGCTGGTCGGGCTGCTCGCCATCATCCTCGTCCCCTGGTTCTCGATCGGCTTCCTCTGACGATCTCTACCGCGGGGACGCGCCGCGCGCGATCAGATCATGCCGGCGCCGCCGGTCCGCGCGATCCGCTCGCGCTGCTCGGCGTAGCGTTCGGCCGCGGCGCGCCGCACTGCACCCTCGAGCCGGCTGACGAAATTCGCGAGGGTTGTCATGGTGCCGAGATCCCGGTCGTGGCCGGGCGGGGGCCCGGCGTGCTGCACTGCAATATGCGCGCAGCTCCGGGGACATGTCAGGGTCTGCATCTCGGAGCTGTCATGCAACGAGATCATGATGTGCGCGGAGGGATGTGGACCGACCCCGACTTTCCGCTCGGAATGTCTGCCACCAATCGGACCCCCTTAGGTCGACGCGGCTCCCTGAAACTGCATCCCGCATATGGAGGCCGATTCCACCGCTGGCGTCCTCGAGAGCGAAGTGAAGCGATTCAGGGCGGCGCGTCCACTGAGATCGGGGCGCCGACTAAATTGCTTCGCTCCGCTCGCCAAGACGGGGCGCCGCATCAACCGGATGGGATCGCGACAGCCCTATCGGGTTTGCGGCCTCGCCTGCCCGTCGAAGGGCAGGTCGCCCCGCGCCTCAAGTCCCTCGCGGATCGCGCGCTTCGTCACCTTGCCGTAGCCGGATTTCGGCAGGGCCTCCCAGAAGAACACGCGCCGAGGCAACTTGTAGCGGGCGACAGTCGCGGACAGCCACGCGATCAGCTCTCCCTCCTGCACCGCGGCCCCGGGACGCGCGACGCAGACCGCGACGCCGACCTCGCCCCAGGCGGGATCCGGGACGCCGAGAATCGCGGCCTCGGTGATCGCCGGATGCGTGAGGAGCTTCTCCTCGATCTCGCGCGGATACACGTTGGAGCCGCCGGAGATGTACATGTCCGAGGCGCGGCCGGTGATGAACAGGAAGCCCTCGGAATCGAGATGGCCGAGATCGCCGGTCCGGAACCAGCCGTCGCGGAACGCCGCCGCGTTGGCCTCCGGATTGTCGTAGTAGCCCGCGAACACGGCCGGGCCGCAGACGCAGATCTCGCCGGTGACGCCCGGCGGACACTCGCGGCCCTGCATGTCCTGGATCTGGACCTGCATGCCGGTGCGCTCGAATCCGCAGGTGCCGACCTTGACGTCCGGCCCGTCCTCGGCCGCGTGCAGGCGGGGCGGCAGCACCGTGATGTTGCCCGTCACCTCGCCGAGGCCGAAGTATTGCACCAGCACCGGCCCGAGCACCCGCAGCGCGTGCTGCTGGTCCGCCCGGTACATCGGCGCGCCCGCGTAGATGACGTGGCGCAGGCTGGAATGGTCGTGCGTCGACACCGCGGGGTGCTCGGTCAGCAGCTTGACGATGGTCGGCACGGTGAAGAGGTTCGTGACGCGCCACGCCTCCACGAGGGCCCAAACCTCCTCGGGATCGAGCCGCTCGCCGGCGGTCAGCACCGTCTTGGTGCCGGCCGCGACCTGCGCGAGCTGGTGGATGCCGGCGCCGTGCGAGAGCGGCGCCACGACCAGGGACGCGTCGGCCTCCGTCGTGCCCGGCATCAGGTCGCAGAGGTGATTGGTGATGACGAAGGCCATCTGGCCGTGGGTCAGGACCGCCGCCTTGGGGCGGCCCGTCGTGCCGGAGGTGAAGAAGAACCAGCACGGATCGTCGTGCTCGACATCGGCAACGGGCGCGGCCGCGCCCAGATGGTCGGCGACGAGCGCGTCGTAGCCGGCCCCGAAGGCCGCGTCGCCGATCGCCACGATGCGGTCCAGATCCGGGCAGGCCTCGCGCACCGCGGCGGCGTGCTCCGGGAAACCCGCGCCGCAGATCAGCGTCGAGGCGCCGCTGGCACGGGCAAGATAGGCGATCTCCGCGGGCGTCTGCCGGAAATTGGCCGGCACCCAGACGGCGCCGAGCCGGAAGCAGACGAACATCGACTCGAACAGCTGGTTGCTGTTGCGCGCCTGGACCAGGACGCGATCACCCTTGGTCACGCCACGGGCGGCGAGCGCCGCCGCCATCGCGTCGACCCTGGCGTCGAGCTCGGCCCAGGTCCAGCGCCGCTCGCCCCAGGCGAGCCCCACCGCGTCCGGAAACCGGCGCGCGGCGCGGCGCAGGAAATGGGCGAGATTCATCACCCGCCGGGAGCACGGCGCGACCCCGCCGCGCGGCGCCCCCGCGGCGCTCATCAGGTGAGCTTCCCGCAGGCCTTCTCGAGCAGCGACCAGCCCTCGTCGCCGTACCGGCCCTTCCACTCGGCGTAGAAACCGGCCTTGCGCAGCTTGTCGCGGAACGGCTCCGGGTCGGGCTTGTTGAAGACCATCCCGTTCTTCGACAGGTCCGCCTGCAGGTTTGCGTTGAGCTGGGCGACGTCCGCCCGCTCCTTCATGCTGGCGGCGTTGATGTGGCGGGCCACCGTCTCGCGCAGGTCCGCCGGCAGGCGCTCCCAGGCGCGGCGGTTCGCCAGGAACCAGTACCCGTCCCACATGTGGTTGGTGAGCGAGCAGTACTTCTGCACCTCGTAGAACTTCGTCGTGGAGATCACCGCCAGCGGGTTCTCCTGGCCCTCGACGATCTTGGTCTGCAGGGCCGAGTAGGTCTCGTTCAGGTTGATCGACGCGGGGGCGGCGTCGAAAGCCTTGAACATCGAGGTCCAGAGCGGCGAGACCGGGACGCGGATCCGGAAGCCCTTGAAGTCGTCGGGCGTGGCGATCGGCTTGGTCGACGAGGTGGTCTGGCGGTAGCCGTTGTCCCAGATCTTCTCCATGGCGACGAGGCCGGCCTTGGCGATCTGCTGGCGGACCCAAGCGCCGAGCTCGCCGTCCATGGCCGGCCAGACGGCGTCGTAGCTCGGGAAGGCGTAGCCGATACCGTTGATCGACGCGTTCGGCACCAACGTCGAGAGGATCAGCGGCGACATCGTGAAGAACTCGACGCTGCCCGAGCGCAGCTGGCTGAGCGTGTCGGTGTCGGAGCCGAGCTGGCTCGTCGGGAAGATCTTGAGGTCGAACCGGCCGCCGGTCTCCGTGCGCAGCGCCTCCGCCATCTCGCGGGCGCGGATATTCATCGGATGCGTGTCGGGCAGGTTGTTGGCGTACTTGTACGTGAATTCCGCCTTCTGCGCCCGCGCCACGTGCGGTGCCGCCACGGTACCGGCGATGAGGGCCGTCGAGCCGGTCGCCAGGAATCGGCGGCGGGACAGGGGCGTGCGGTACGGGGACATGGCGGCCTTTCCGGTGCGGGCGCGGGGCCCGGCGTTTCCTCGGGTCCGCGTTGGTGCGGACTCCTGATTGCGGCCTCGATAGCCGCTGACCGGTGCCAGTCAACGGACTTTCGCGGCCGCGTCCCCGGGAATGATTGCATCCGGCCGCCGCTGATACGGGGCGGCCTGAGGCGGCCCCCTCCGCGCGAGACCGTGGCGACGCGGCAACGGCGCGGCCCGTGTCAGTCCCGGCCGGGCAGATGCACCGTCCAGGGTTCCTCGAAGGTGTGTTCCTCGAGGTTCACGCCCGGGCCGCCGCGGTCGACCACGACGAAGTCCTGCGGCTGGCCGTAGGGCGTCAGCACCCCGTGCCACGTGTTGCGCGCGTAGCAGACCCCCTGCTCCGGCGCCGTCACGAAGGCCTGGGGCGGGCCGGGACGGCCCTCCGCGTCCGGGCAGACCACCACCAAGAACGGCGCCGCGCTCAGCGGCAGGAACGCCTGCGCGCCCAGCGGGTGCCGCTCGACTAGGCCGAGCCGCAGCGGCACCGGGTAGGGCTGCGCCTCGACCAGCCCGATCACCACCCGCGACTCCTCGCCCACGACCTCGACCGCCGCCAGATCGTGGAAGCGCCGCGCCATCCCGCCGTTCATCGGCCGCGGCGCCACCGCGGCGGCGTCGATCACCGTGCCGAACGGCGCGAACGCCTCGGCCGTCAGCGGCCGGGCGACGACCGTGCGGGCGCCCGCGCTCACCGGCCGAGCCCGCGCGGCGCCAGCGCCGGGTGGCGGTTGACGTCCTTGTACAGCAGGTACCGGAACGGGCCCGGCCCGCCCGCGTAGCAGGCCTGGGGGCAGAAGGCGCGCAGCCACATGAAGTCGCCCGCCTCGACCTCGACCCAGTCGCGGTTGAGCCGGTAGACCGCCTTGCCCTCCAGCACGAACAGTCCGTGCTCCATGACGTGGGTCTCCTCGAATGGGATCGAGGCGCCCGGGCGCATGCTGACGATGTTGACGTGCATGTCGTGGCGCAGGTCGTCGGAGGCGACGAAGCGGGTCGTCGCCCAGGCGCCGTCGGTGCCGACCATGCCGGCCGGCTCGACCGCCGATTCGTGCGTGACGAAGGACGTCGGCGCGTCGAGGCCGGCGGCGGGCTGGTAGGCCTTGCGGATCCAGTGGAAGCGCGCGGGCGCGTTGCCGTCGTTGCGCAGGGCCCAGGCTGCCCCGGGAGCGAGGTAGGCGTAGCTGCCCGGCCGCAGGGCGTGGCGCGCGCCCTCCAGGGTGAGGCTGGCCGTGCCGGCGACCACGAACAGGACGCCCTGGGCCTGCGGCTCCGGCTCGGGGGCCTGGCTGCCGCCGCCGGGGGCGACCTCCATGAGGTACTGGGCGAAGGTCTCGGCGAAGCCCGAGAGCGGCCGGGCTACGATCCAGGCCTGGGTCCTGTCCCAGCCCGGCAGGAGGCTGGTGACGATGTCGCTCATGACGCCGTGGGGGATCACCGCGTAGGCCTCGGTGAACACCGCGCGGCCGGTCATCAGCCGCGTCTGGCCGGGTAGGCCACCGCACGGGGGGTTGTAGGCTCCAGCGCTCATGGTCGGTCTCCAGAATTCGACTTCAAGCTGTAAACGTCTGTCGGGGAGCTGGTCACGCGGTGCGCGGCTCGGCGACGGGTGCCTCGAGGATCTCCGCCGTGTCGGTCGTGTCCTCGCCGTTCAGGACGCGGTTGGCCCGCACTCGGTCGATGTCGCCCTCCCAGGCGGCGATGACGACGGTCGCGACACAGTTGCCGATCAGGTTCCCGAGGGCGCGGGCGATGCCGACGAACCAGTCGACCGATAGGACGAGGACCAGCCCGATCACCGGGATCTCCGGCACCGCCGACAGCGTGGCGGCGAGGACGACGATCGCCGAGCCGGGCACGCCGTGGGCGCCCTTGGAGGTCAGGAGCGCGATGCCGAGGATCAGCATCAGGTGGCCGAAGGACAGGTCCGTGTTGGTCGCCTGGGCGATGAACACGGTGGCGAGGGTCAGGTAGAGCGAGAAGGCGTCGAGGTGGAAGGAGTAGCCGGTCGGGATCACGAGGCCGACGGTAGATTCCTTGATGCCGAGCCGCTCCAGCTTGCGCATGACCTGCGGCAGCACGCAGTCCGACGAGGCGGTGCCGGCGACCACCGTCAACTCTTCGCGCAGGTAGGCGAGCAGCTTGAAGAGGCTGAATCCCGCGAGCCGCATGATGCTGCCGAGCACCACGACCACGAAGAGCGCGACGCCGGCGTAGAAGAGCATCACCAGCATGCTGAGTTGCTTCAGGGACCCGACGCCGTACTTCCCGACCGTGAAGGCGACCGCGCCCAGCACACCGAGCGGCGCCAGCCGCACGATGAAGCCGATGATCCGGAACAGGACCTCGGTGATGCGCTCCAGGCTGTCGGCCAGGGGCTTGCCGCGCTCGCCGAGGAGCGAGAGCCCGGCGCCGAACAGGATCGCGAGGAGCAGGACCTGGAGGATGTCGCCCTTGGCGAAGGCGTCGACGAAGGTCGTCGGCACGATCTTCATCAGGAAGTCGACGGTGCCCGTCACCTGCCCGACCCGGTCGGTGTAGCTGGTGAGCGACTTGGCATCGAGGGTCGCCACATCGACGTTCATGCCGTGACCGGGCGCGAAGACGTAGGCGAGGACGAGCCCCAGCGCGAGCGCGATGGTCGTCACCACCTCGAAGTAGATCAGGGACTTGAGCCCGACGCGACCGACCTTCCGGAGGTCGCCCGCGCCGACGATGCCGTGCACGACGACGCCGAAGACCAGCGGCGCGACCACCATCTTGATGAGCTTGATGAAGACGTCGCCCAGCGGCTTGAGGGTGACGGCGAAGTCGGGCCAGAGCCGGCCGACGAGGATGCCGATCATCAGGGCGGCCACAACCTGCCCGAACAGCGACCCGTACAAGCGCTTCATCGCGATCTCCCTCGGAAGGCTCGCCCCGACCCGACCGCGATCGTCCCACCTCTCATGGGCGGGTCCGGTCGAACCCGACCGCGCGGCGCGGCGGCATTGTGCAAAGCGATGCCTGCTCGGCCTTCCCGGCGGCAAAATCGTGCCGAACGATCTAGACGTCAAATATCTATTTCATTTAGTTTGAAATGCTCAGAGTTTTAATCCGCCCATGGAACTGCGCCATCTCCGCTACTTCGTCGCCGTGGCGAAGCACCTGAGCTTCACCGCCGCCGCGGACAGCCTCGGTGTCGCGCAGCCGCCGCTCAGCCAGCAGATCCGCGATCTGGAGGCGGAGATCGGGACGGCTCTCTTCGAGCGGACGACCCGGCGCGTGGCGCTGACGCGGGCCGGTCACGACTTTCACGTTCAGGCGATCGGGCTCCTGGAGCGGGCCGCCGAGGCCGTCGAGCGCGCCCGGGCGATCGGCGGGGGCACCGCCGGCATCATCAATGTCGGCCTGACGGGCTCGATGCTCGCGGGGCCGCTCGGGCACGCGATCCGGGATTTCGCGCAGGTCTATCCCGCGGTGGATCTCCGAATCCACGAGATGTCGCCGGATCGCCAGATCGCGATGCTGAAGGCGGGGCAGACCGACGTCAGCTTCCTGCGAGCCCCGCCGCAGGATGCCGATCTGGTCCGGGTCCGCGCGTGGAGCGAGACCGTGCAGGTCGTCCTTCCCAGGGGGCACCGTCTCGCGGGGGGCAGCCTCCGGCTCGCCGACCTGCGCGACGAGCGGTTCGTGTTCCTCCGGATGTCCGATTCGCTGTTCGCCAAGTATCTCTGGGATTGCTGCGTCGAGTCCGGGTTCGTCCCCACCATCACCCATCAGGCCGTCGAGGCGGCCTCATTGACGAGCCTCGTCGCATCCGGCCTGGGCATCGCCATCATCCCGGAATACGTCGCCCGGCTGGCGCATGCCGACGTGGTCTACAGGCCGCTCGAGGGACCCCGCATCCGCGCCGACGTCTTCGCGCTGTGGTCGCCCGCGAAAGCCGCCCTGGTCTGCAACTTCGTCGATCTGGTCCGCGACGGTCGGAAGACGCTCGCCGACTAGGCGGATCACCCGGGCCTCGGCGCCATGGCGGGTGCCTGTAGGACACGCGCGCCCCTCGGATCGCCGGCCGTGGCGGAGCAGCCCGATGCTTTTCCCTCACTGAATTTCTTGTATCCGCCTTCTTTTGGGTTCGCCATATTCCCGAAACGAATCTGATACGCTATTGCAGCTTAAGGTCCGGAGCGCTTGAAGCCACAATGCCTTCCCAGTTCATCCGCTCCGCGGCCTGGGCACCCACGATTGCTTTGTCGTGGTTCTGGGGGCTCGGGTTTTTCTACGCGATCCATGTCACGCTGACATACGGCTGGCTCGGGTTTCTTGCCTTCGCCTTGCCGAACGCGATCGGTCTCGGCCTGTTCGGCTGGATGCTCGGCGCGCCCCGTCGGAATCTCGACGCGATCGTGGCCGCCGTGCAGGGCCCCTACGCGCTCCTGTTCATGGGGGCCCAGTTCTTCGCCGTCGCGATCACGATCTTCGGCTTCGCGGCCTACGCGTGGCTTCCCCTGTTCGGCCACGACGCCGCCGTGGGCGTGATCGCATTGGTCCTCGTCGCCTGCTCGCTCGGCCACGCCGTCCCGCTGCGCGGGATCCGCATCGTCCATTGCGGGGCGCTGGCGGTCGGGCTCGCCGCGAGCGTGATCCTGCTCGGCGGTGTGTCCGCGCACCGGGACGGCTGGGATGTCCCGCTGCAGGCCTTCGACGAGCGCTTCTACGGGCTCGTCGTCCCCTCGCTGGTCGGCTTCCTGCTCGGCCCCTGGATGGACATCCAGCAGTGGCAGCGGGCGGTCGAGATCCGGCGCTCGGGCGGGTCGGTGCGCGCGGCCTACGTGACCGGCGCGCTCCTCTTCCTCGGTCTCCTGACGATCAACGCGCTCATCGCCGCGCGGGCGGGGCTCGGCATGCCGGTCGTCTCGTCCGACGGCCTGTCGGGAGCCTACGCGGCCGTTGCGCAGGCGATCGGGCGCGAACCCGCGACCGGCGTCGCGGTGGCCTTCGTGATCTGGACGGCGATCGCCGCCGCGACCACGATCGACAGCTTCTACAGCGCCACGCGCTGGCTCGGAATCTCGGTCACGGCCCGCAGCAATTCCCCGCTCCTCGCCTTCGTGCCGGCCGGCCTCGTGGCGTCGCCGGTCTGGATCCTCGGTGCCGCGCTCGCCACAGCGGCGGCGGCGATCTGGGCGAACCTCTCGCTCCTCTACCTGATGATGCCCTTCGCCACGCTCCTCGTCGGGGCGGCGGCGTGTCTCGTGTGCGAGACGCTCGGCGCGACCCGCCGCTACGACCCGGTTCTCACCTCCATGATCGGAGCGACGGCGTGCCTGATCTTCGTGACGGGCTATCTGGCCCCGAGCTGGGCGCTTCTGGCCATCGCGCCGCTGATCGGCCTGATCGGCGCACTCCCGATGATCGCCGAGGTCCTCGGCTGGCGCGCGCCGCCGCCGGTCGCGGAGCTGATCCCGGCGGCGGAGCGGGCGCCGCGGGCGGCGCCGGTGCCCGTGGCGGTGGACCAGACCGACGCCGTCGCGTCGCACGGGTTCGACGGGCACTGGTTCGTCCTGCGCCTCATCCCGACCTACGACGACACCAACTCGGTCGGGAACGTCTACTTCGCCAATTACGTGCGCTGGGTGGGCAAGGCCCGCGAGCTGTTCTTCAACATCTGCATGCCGGATTTCGACCTGAAATCGACGGACTTCTACATCCTGACGAAGTCCTTCCAGCATGACTTCCGCCGGGAGGCGATGGAGTTCGAGCCGGTCACCGTCCGCATCTCGATCGCGAGCCACAACAGGAAGTTCGTGACCCTGGCGCACGAGATCCACAGCGAGGTCAACGGCCTCCTCGGCCGGGGCGAGCAGTCGCTGATGTTCGTGGACACCGTCCACTATCGCCCGCTCGATATTCCGCGGGCGATCATCGAGGGCTTCCTGCCCTACTGGCCGAAGACGTCCCCGCACGCCGTCGCGGGCGGGAGCGGCACGACCGGCGTCGCGCCGCTCGGCGTCTGACCGCGCCTCACGCCGCCTGAACCGCCGCCGGGAGGAGTTGACGGCTGCGCGCCAGCGCGGCGGCCTGCTCGGCCGGCAGCGGCTTGCTGAACAGGTAGCCCTGGAACTCGTGGCACCCCTGCTCCAGCAGGCAGGCGCGCTGGGCGTCCGTCTCGACGCCCTCCGCGGTGATCGTCATGTCGAGGCTCGTCGCCATGTCGATGATCGCGTTCACGATCGCCGCAGCGCTCCGCTCCTGCGGCAGGTCGCGGACGAAGCTCTGGTCGATCTTGATCTTGTCGAAGGCGATCCGGCGCAGGTAGCTCAGGCTCGAGTAGCCGGTCCCGAAATCGTCGAGGGACAGCCGCACGCCCATCTCGCGGAGCTTGGCGAGCGTGGCGTTGATCGCCGGCGTGGCCTCCAGGAACACCGATTCGGTCACCTCGAGCTCCAGGCGCGGGGCGGCGAGCCCGGTCGTGCGCAGCGCGGAGCGGACGAGTTGCGTCAGGTCCGAGTGCCGGAACTGCCGCGGGGACAGGTTGACGGCGATGCGGACATCCCCCGGCCAGCCCGCCGCGATCCGACAGGCCTCACGGAGGATCCACTCGCCCAGCGGTATGATCACCCCGGTCTCCTCGGCGAGCGGGATGAACTCGCCGGGTGAGACGAAGCCGCGCACCGGATGCTTCCACCGGATCAGCGCCTCGAAGCCGCGCACGCGGCACTCCTTGGCCGCCACGATCGGCTGGAAGTAGAGGACGAACTCATCCCGATCGAGGGCGCCCCGCAGGTCGGCCGTCAGGGCGCGCCGCGCCTCGATCCGCTCATCCATCTCCGCTTCGTAGAATCTGTAGCCGTTCCGGCCCTCGCTCTTCATGCGGTAGAGGGCGAGGTCGGCCCGCCGCATGATCTCCTGGCACCCGTCCTGCGGGGCGATCGCGATCCCGATGCTGACGCTGACGGTCAGCCGGATGCCGTCGATGGTGAACGGCGACGCGAGCGCCTCGACGATGCCGTTCGCGAGCGACTCGATGCCGTGCAGGTCACGGGCGCTCCGTCCGGTCGCGAGGACCGCGAATTCGTCGCCCGCCAGACGGGCGAGCTGGACGTCGGACGCCTCGAAGCTTCGCAGCCGCTCGGCGACCGATTTTAGGAGCCTGTCGCCGGCCGCGTGGCCGAAGGTGTCGTTGACGCTCTTGAACTCGTCGAGGTCGAGGGCGAGCACGGCGAACCGGTCCCCCTGCGCGAGCCGTTCCCGCGCCGTTTCCTGGAGCTGATGGAACAGGACCCGGTTGGGCAGATCGGTCAGGGAATCGTGCAGGGCGAGATACGACAGCCGCTCCTCGGAGCGCCGCTTCTCGGTCACGTCCGAGCCAACGCCGCGATAGCCCGAGAACGCGCCGGCCCGGTTGAAGGTCGGCTTGCCGCTGAGGCACCACGTCCGCCGCTCGCCGGCGATGTCGAGCTGCAGGTGCAGGTTCCGGAAGGCGCGCCGCTCGGCGATGCAGCCCCACAGGGTGGTGCTCGAGTGGCTCCTGGGCGGCGCCACCGGCGGCAGCAGCAGCCGCTCCAGGGGCAGGCCCATCAGCTGGCGCTCGGAGGAGCCGGCGACCTCGATCAGGCGCGGCGAGACGTGCTGGAGGCGCAGGTCGGCATCCGTTTCCCAGAGCCAGTCGCTGGCGCTTTCCTCGAACTCGTTGAGCAGGAGGTGGGTGAATTCCTGCTGCCGTTCCAGCTCGATCTGCGCGATGACCCGCATCGTCAACAGCCGGCTGAGATGCACGATCGTGAAGCAGATGAAGATCGCGTAGAAGAACAGCAGAACCGCGACGTAGATGTAGAAGGGCTCCCCGGTCGTCGCGAGGGCGATGAACGAGCCGAGGATGATCAGGCCGGAATAGCCGATGGCGACGCGGGGCAGCACCGCCGCGCTCATGCCGGTCGCGATCAGGCCCGCGATGCTGGAGGCGATCAGGAGCCGCCCGTGCGCGTCGGCCCCGGCGAAGAGCATGACCGGGATGGAGGCCAGCAGGAGGCCGTAGGCCTGGGCGGCCAGCACCACGCCCTGGACGAATGAGGACGGCACTTCGAGGGGTTTCGGACGGGAGCGCCAGCGCCAGCACTGCTGGAGCGAGACCACCGCCAGGGGCAGGACGAGCGCCTCGAGCCCGGCGAGGTAGACCCGGTTGCCCGGTTGCCAGAACAGATAAACGATGACCTGTACGACGCTGAGGCTCACAAGAATCGTGAAGGGAACCAGGCGGAGCGCGACGTCGAGCTGCTCGACACGGGCCCGCGCGCGAAGGTTCGCGTCGAGTGGATCCGCTTTGCGATCGGTATCGATCAGGAAAGAAATCAACATCTCGCGCGACGCAAACGCCCTCTGAGAAACCTTTACGATCGAAAACTGCGGCTCTCGCTATTTAGATGCATACACAATCGCTCGCTTGCACAAGTACAAGTCGCTCGTCGGTTTACAACTCGTAAATATGGCGCCGGTACCCGGTGCTGCGGCTCGCATCCGCCGGGCGGCGGCGCTAAGAGGCGAGCGCGCCCTTGGTCGCGGCTCAGCCAGAGCCGTCAGCGGGGCCGCGTAGGATGAAGCAGACGATGCCGCAAACGCTGGGCCTCAACCGCATCCTGGGCGGTGCGATCGGTGTCATCGCCCTGGTGTCGGTCCTGACCAGCGGCGCGGTCCTGATCACGGCCGATCAGCTACGGGACGCGACCGATGCCCGGAGCCGGTCCAACCAGCTGATCCGCGCCCTCGACGGCTTCCGCGCGGCCATGCTCAATCAGGAGACCGGACTGCGCGGCTACCTGATCACGGGCCGCGACGGCAGCCTGGAGCCCTACCGCACGGGGCGCCAGACACTGGACGAGGCGATCGACAGGCTCAGGACCCTGATCGGCCACGATCCCGAGCGGACGCGCCTCTTGGCAGACGCGGTGGCCGCGGCCCGCAGCTGGCAGACCGAGGTCGGCGAGGTCGTCGTGCGAATCGCGGCCGATCCGGCAAAGCGGGACGAGGCGGTCAAGATCGAGGCGGACGGTCAGGGCAAGCGGCTGTTCGACACCTTCCGCGAGAAGCTCGCGGCCATCGAGGGTCTCGAAGGAGCGGTTCGGGCCGCGCTGGCCGAGCGCGTCGCGCGGAGCGAGCGCAACGAGGGCCTCGCCCTCTGGGGCGGAACGCTGATCACGCTGCTGATCTGCCTGGGCATCGGGGTCGCCATCAACCGCCTCGTCGTCAGGCCTCTCGTGGCGGTGATGGGCTTCGTGGGACGGGTCGGCGAGGGCGACCTGTCGAGCACGCTCGACGTCCGCGCCGGCGGCGAAGTAGGCCGTCTGAGCACGACGCTGAACACGATGGTCTCGGGTCTGTCGGACTTGGCGCGGACGAACCGGGCGGCGACGGCGGACCTGAACGCGGCCGCGGCNGGCCGTCTGAGCACGACGCTGAACACGATGGTCTCGGGTCTGTCGGACTTGGCGCGGACGAACCGGGCGGCGACGGCGGACCTGAACGCGGCCGCGGCCGAGATCCGCGCCTCGGCGCAGGAGCAGGCSGCCTCGGTCGAGCAGCAGTTCGCCGCCGTGCAGGAGACGGCCGCCACGGTSGACGAGATCACCCATTCGGGGGCGCAGATCTCCAAGCGCGCSACCGAGGTGATCGCCACCGCCCAGGCCACCGCCCAGACCTCGCGCCAGGGGCTGCGCGCGGTGTCCGACACCGCCAAGGCCATGGACGCGATCCGCGAGCAGGCGGAGGCGGTGGCCGGCAACATCGTCAGCCTGTCGGAGAAGACCCAGACGATCGGCGACATCATCGAGACGGTCAACGACATCTCGGAGCGCACGCACCTGCTGGCGCTGAACGCCGCCATCGAGGCGGCCGCGGCCGGCGAGAGCGGGCGCAGCTTTTCGGTGGTGGCCTCGGAGATGAAGCTCCTGGCCGACCAGGCCAAGGCGGCCACGGGGCAGGTGCGGGGGATCCTGGGCGAGATCCAGCGGGGCATCAACACGTCGGTGATGCTGACCGAGGAGGCGGTCAAGCGCGCGGCGGCGGGCAAGACGCGCTCGGACACGACGCAGCGCACGATCGAGGAGATCACCGCGCGGGTGGAGGAGAACGTGCAGACGTTCCAGCAGATCGTGGCCTCGACCAACCAGCAGCAGCTGGGCATCGAGCAGGTGATGGGGGCGCTGCAGAACATCCGCCAGGCCAGCCAGCAGACCGCGGCCGGCACCCGGCAGGTCGAGGCCGCCTCCGCCAAYCTCACCGAGATGGCCGCGGTGGCCAATGCCTGCGGGCTCACCCCGCCGCGCGACGGCCTCGCCTTC